>NZ_CP016761.1:675910-1351820 GCF_001642935.1 Fictibacillus arsenicus | reverse complement strand
AACAAAGTTCTACTACCATTTTCTACCTAATTCCATCTTTTGTAAATGTTTTTTTAGGTTGAACTTTTCGCATTATGACGATACTCTAGACAGAGAGCAAAATAGAGAGGATACTAACATGATTCATTTATTTTCACACAATGATTTAGACGGTAAATCGTGCGGTTACTTGGCACAGCTTGCATTTGGAGACAACTGCAAAATATCATATTGTTCTCATGGTACGATCAACGACCGTGTGGAACAGCTTCTGGATAACCCAAAAGAACGAAAAACAGAAATTATTATTACAGATATCGCTGTAAACGAAGAATTAATGATGCGTCTGGACGAACGTTCCAATGCTGGTGGAAAAGTTAAACTGATCGACCATCATGCAACAGCACTTCACTTTAACGGATTTGACTGGGGACATGTTCAAGTTCGCTATGACGATGATCGTCTGACTTGTGCAACTTCTCTTTTTTATGAATATTTATTGGAGAACGGCAAACTGAAAGACACAGGCGCTCTAAAAGAATATGTAGAGCTGGTCAGACTTTATGACACGTGGGAATGGTTTGATCAAAAGGTTGAAGCAAAACGTCTTAATGACCTATTCTTCATTCTTCCTCCTGATAAGTTTGAAGCACAGATCATGGAACGCCTAAAGGGTGACTCATTCGAGTTCTCTGAAACGGAAACAACGATCCTTGATTTAGAAGAAGAAAACATCGCTGATTACATTAAAAAAAAGCAGCGGCAAATGGTTGAGATCTGGGACACTTGGTCTTTAGGTGAAGGATCTGAAGAGAAGACTTACAAGATCGGTATTCTGCATGCTGAACGTTATCATTCAGAACTAGGCAACGAGATCAATCGTGAGAACCCTCACTTAGATCTTATCGTGATCTTGAATATCGCAAACAAACGGATTGGACTGCGTACCATTCATGAAGAAGTGGATTGCTCGATTTACGCGAAGCAGTATGGCGGCGGCGGACATCCTAAAGCATCTGGAGGAACAATGACACCAGAAGCTTTTGAGAAGTTTGTTGTGGCAGCTTTCCAAGAACAGCCGCGAAGAATTGATGCACCGAAGAACGAACAAAACGTTAAAGAAAACCCTGATGGAACCATGTACGTGAATAAATACCAGGACGTTTCAAAGATCTACTCAGATGATAACGAAACTTGGCTGATCACACATAAAACCCATCCAGTCGATGAAACGTTTGATAGTTTCCAATCAGCTGAAAACTATGTGAAACGCCATTTTGAAGGCTGGCTGATGCGTGATGATGAAGTAAACAATAATTAAAACAAAGACTGGCTCAAAAAGGTTGTAAATTCAACCAAAATGAGCCAGTTTTTTTGATTTGTACACATGATTGATCTGAAACTAGGTATCCTAATGACGTAATAAAAATATTAGGAGGAAATCCCTATGCCTAACCAAGATCAAAATCAAATGCAAAACGGAGCTCAAAAGCCGCAAAATATGATGGGAAATCAAGCTATGAATAAAAACCATGGCGGCCACGAGCTGTTTGATGCGCATGAAGTCATTGCCGGCATCATCAGCATGCTTGATCAATATCAAATGTATGATCAGCACATTAAGGACCCGATCTTAAAAGATATCAACCACCGCCAGGCTGCATTTCTAACCCAAATGTATAATACAATCGTTGATTGTTTCAGTACTGGACAAGACCCGGAAGTTCCGACTCAGCAATACAAAATGAACCAGGATAACAATGTTGTTTATGGCATTAAGCCGGGAGCTCCGAAAAAGCCAAATCAATCTGTGAACGATCTTTCCGACCAAGGATTATCTGCTTACATGTTAGGAAACACAAAGTCATTAGCTACGCTATTAGCCATGACAGCACTTGAGATGACCAACCCTGTATTACGCCGTGTTGTCGCAGATAGTGTTCCAAACTTTATTGAAATGAGTTACGAGATCTTTTTATATCAAAATAAACATGGATATTATCAGGTTCCGCAATTGAAAGATCAAGATATGACTGCGATGCTTCAAAGTTATGCTCAAGCTCCACAGCAAAACAATCCTGGGAATATGCCTAATTAAAAATGGCTTACTTTGAAACAGCAGATGGCGTTTCTTTATCTTATCGTGTTAAAGGAGACGGGGTGCCCATCATATTTATCCACCCTCCCCTGCTTACATCTGAAAACTTCACTTATCAGGAAGATGAATTATCAAAAATATATAAGGTAATCACTTTTGATATTAGAGGCCATGGTAAAAGTTATTATTCAAGTTCTCCTCTTACGTATCCACTAATTGTAGAGGATATTAAACAGCTCCTGGATCATCTCGGTATTGATAAAGCCTATGTAAGTGGATATTCGACCGGCGGTTCTATTGTCTTGGAGTTCTTACTTACACTGCCAGATCGAGCTCTTGGCGGGATCATCATAAGCGGCATGTCTGAAGCACATGGTGTCTTAAAAGATAAAATTGAGCTGGGGAGATCTCTTGCTGCCCAGGATGCCGTACCGCTTATTGCATTATCTGTTTCCAAGACGAACTCAAATAACAACGAGATATTCCGACTGCTATTTACATCATCAATGAAGGGTAATGCAATAAATATCGAGCAGTATTATTCTTACAGTGCAGAATACAATTGCACAAATCAGCTCTTGAACATTGATCTGCCAATTCTTCTCGTTTACGGGAAGAAAGACCGCCAGTTTCATCCATATGCCAAGATATTGCATAAAAAATTGAAACACAATGAATTAAAAATCGTTGACAATGTAAAGCACCAGATACCAACAAAAGCTGCTGATGAGCTGAATCTGTACATGAAAGAATTTATCATGAGCTTAACAGCAAATTAAAAGAACTTTCCGCTCGGAAAGTTCTTACTTTTTATTCAATAATACCTGTATGGTTAATGTTAAGGTCCACATTGACGTTAACTTTAACATCGGGATACAAAGCTTCCCATTCTTTTAATTTAAAATCCCGATAATGAGCTTCATATTTTGCCTCTAAACCTAAAGGATCTACATCGTTATCCTGAAAGATTTTTATAATTCTTTGTGCATCTTTTTCAATATTGATCTAAGTGTTTAAAGATTTGTTTATTAATTACTAGTGGTCTGCCCTTGCAGCCTGTAGAGCATATTTGTCAGCGTTTTATTCAGTGTCGGTAATTCCCCATGATCCAACGACATATCTTCCACTAATTTAGAAGGAATGCATTCTGCTTTTTGTTTTAATTGTTCACCTTTCTTTGTTAATGAAATAATGACACTTCTCTCGTCTTCAGTTGATCGTCTTCTTTTAATTATTCCATTAGCCTCCATTCGTTTCAGCATCGGTGTTAAGGTGCCCGAATCCAAAAACAATCGTTTTCCTATTTCTTTAACGGTCATCCCATCTTTTTCCCAAAGCAGCAGCATGACTAAATATTGAGGATACGTCATATCCAGATCTTGTAACAAGTTTCTATACAATTTCGTGATTTCACGTTCAAGCGTGTAAATTTTAAAGCAAATTTGGCTTTCTAATAACAAGGGGTTTTGATCTTCCATAATCGATTCCTTTCCTTCATTCATCGCTTCTTTCTATTATACATTAATTTTGCACAATTTAATTGTTTGACATTATTATAATAAGCTCTTATTATTTAGTTGTACACAATTTAATTTTACACAAATAAAAGGAGTGTTATTCCATATGGAAAAGTTATATACAGCTAAAGCAACAGCAGAAGGTGGACGAGCGGGAACGGTGAAAAGCGAGGATGGAGTATTAAACCATCAGTTAGCCATGCCAAAAGGACTTGGTGGATCTGGAGACGAGAGTGCAACCAATCCCGAACAATTATTCGCAGCTGGTTACGCAGCTTGCTTTGACTCCGCGTTAAACCTTGTGGCGAGACAATCCAAAAAACGGATTGAATCCAAAGTAACCGCTGAAGTTTCAATCGGAAAAGATACAGATGGCGGCTTTAAGCTGGGGGTCGTGCTTCATGTAGGGGTCAGCGGAGTATCACAAGAGGAAGCTCAAGAACTTGTTCAAACAGCACATGGCGTTTGCCCTTACTCAAAGGCAACAAAAGGAAATATTGATGTAGAATTAAATACAGAAGTATTGTAATAAAATTATGGACCACATTGTTGGTCCTTTTTTCATGGAAAAATTTCATTTGACCCGTATCCAGAAGGCACTCTCTAAGCTATAATTATTCAAAAACGAATAATTATTCAGAATTGCATAATAAAATCACTACTAATAATCGAAAGGGATGATTATTTTGACCTCTTCTTCTACATGGAATGAAAACGAACAAATTCTTCATTCATTAAAAGACGATATTTTAGTAACAAACGTAGATGGAATTATTCTAAAAGTCAGCGAAGTTACAGGTAAGATTTACGGTGTAGATTCTGAGAGCCTGATTGGAAAATCTGTATATGATCTTGAAAGACAAGGATTATTTACTCCGATACTAACACCTATGGTTGTAAAGGAAAATAAGAAGATCACCTTTGTCCAAACAACGAATAAAGGAAAAAAACTGCTGGTAACAGGCATCCCCGTGTATAACGAAAAAGGTGAGCTTTACAGGATTGTCAGTTATTCGCATGATATTACTGAACTAGCAGAATACAAAGATTTTTTAATTACAATGGAAGAAGAAATGGAACGTGTTAAAAGCGAATTGGATCTGTTGAGAAGTAAGCAACTCATGGATGCCGGAATCATAGCAAACAGTGAAGATATGAAAAAGGTAATCAGTACAGCGCTTCAATTATCTGAAGTCGATGTGAATGCGCTGATTCTTGGCGAATCTGGTGTTGGAAAATCACTTCTAGCAAAATTCATACATAATAAAAGCCATCGAAACAAAGGACCGTTCATTGAAGTAAACTGCGGTGCAATTCCAGATTCGTTGTTTGAAGCTGAATTATTCGGCTACGAATCCGGTGCATTTACAGGTGCACACCAAAAAGGAAAGGTAGGTTTGATTGAACTCTCTAATGGCGGAACACTCTTTTTAGATGAAATAGGTGAATTGCCGCTGCATCATCAAGTAAAAGTGTTAAAAGTGATTCAGGAAAAACAGTTTTACCGAGTAGGTGGAACAAAGCCAATCAAAGTGGATTTCCGGTTGATATCTGCTACGAATAAAGACTTGAATACTGCTATTCAAGAGAAAAGATTCCGGGAAGATCTATATTTTCGATTAAACGTTGTTCCTGTAACAATCCCTCCTCTCCGAAAACGAACAGAAGACATTGTACCTCTTATACATTTGCTGCTGCAGCAATTTGAGGAGAAATATAATCGCGAAAAGAAATTAGATGAAGCGGTCGTGCACCACTTGTTGCATTACGAATGGAAAGGCAATGTGCGGGAACTTATTAATATTATGGAAAGATTAGTCGTTCTCTCACCATCAACCCTTATTTCAGTAGAACAGCTTCCAGACCATTTAAAAAAAGGGCCTACCCTTTCTCCGCCTTCAGTTGATAGCGATAAAACATTAAAAGAATTATTGGAGGAAACGGAAAAACAAATTTTATTAAAAGCGAGAAAAAAATACATAACAACAATACGTATAGCGAATGCACTTGGGACAAGTCAACCTTCAATTGTTAGAAAATTAAAAAAGTATAAAATTTATTAATATTTTGGCACAAAACTTGCATGGATATTCTGTATAGGAATTTTTTATACAACGAGAGATTGAATATTCAAGGAGGTCATTTTGTGTCAACAAACTGGAGTAATCTTGTAACGGAAATGCCCGATCTATTAGCCCCCAGTATGGCTAAGGATCATCCAAATCTACCTGTAGTAAAAGCGGAAGGCTGTTATTACTACGGATTAGATGGAAAGAAATATCTGGATTTCACTTCTGGGATCGCAACAGCTAACACGGGTCATCGTCATCCGAAAGTCGTACAAGCGATTAAAAATGGTGCTGACCATCTCATGCATGGCCCTTCTGGTGTCATCATGTATGAATCGATCTTGAAGCTTTCAAAGGAATTGGCAAAAGTTTTACCTGGTGATCTCGATTGTTTCTTCTTTGCTAACAGTGGTACAGAGGCAATTGAGGGAGCGATCAAACTAGCCAAGCATGTAACGAAACGGCCGTATGTCGTTTCCTTTATCGGCTGTTTCCATGGCAGATCGCTCGGTGCTTTAAGTGTCACCACATCGAAAAGCAAATATCGTAAGTTCCTTCAGCCGAACGGTCTCGCTTATCAAGTACCCTATGCTGATGTGAAGGGCTGCCCGAGTGGAATGGATCCTGAAACGTACGTGATCGAGAAGCTTGAGAGAGATTTTGAAACCTTGTTTAATCATCAAGTAACACCAGAAGAAGTGGCTTGTATGATTGTAGAACCTGTTCTTGGTGAAGGCGGCTATATCGTACCTCCAAGTGGATGGCTGAAAAAAATGAGAGAGGTTTGCGATAGACACGGCATTCTGCTCATTTTTGATGAAGTCCAAACGGGATTTGGTCGCACTGGTGAGTGGTTTGCAGCACAGACATTTGATGTCATACCTGATATTATGGCGATCGCAAAAGGGATTGCTTCCGGTCTGCCTTTAAGTGCTACTGTCGCTTCTAAAGAATTGATGAAGCAATGGCCGTTAGGAAGTCATGGAACAACGTTCGGAGGAAATCCGATCGCTTGTGAAGCTGCACTTGC
Organism: Fictibacillus arsenicus; assembly: GCF_001642935.1. Classification (NCBI taxonomy): domain Bacteria; kingdom Bacillati; phylum Bacillota; class Bacilli; order Caryophanales; family Fictibacillaceae; genus Fictibacillus; species Fictibacillus arsenicus. Next base: position 1,345,127 of record NZ_CP016761.1, on the reverse strand, counting down.
TACGATTGCTGTTTTAAAAGAAGAAAAGCTTGTTGAGAACTCGAAAAACATGGGGGCATATGCTTACGAACGGTTGCAAGTGTTACAGCAAGAATCACCTGTTATTGGCAGTATCAGAGCACTTGGTCTCATGATTGGCATCGAAATCGTTGATCCTTTGACTGGCAAGCCTGACGGAAACGGTTTAATGACCATCCTAGACAAATGCTTAGAAAAAGGAGTGCTTTTCTACCTATGCGGAAACCACGGAGAAGTGATTCGGATGATTCCTCCTCTAACAGTTAATAAAGAACAAATCGATTACGGCCTGTCTGTTCTGGAAGAAGCTGTTTTGGAATATCAGAATGAACTTCACATGCAGTTAAGCGGAAGCTATCAAAATGTATGACTACAATCTTTCAATAAAAAAGGAGGTTTTTTATTATGCAGGCACTTGATACCGTTATTATTCTTTTGTATTTCGCAGTATTGATCGGGGCTGGCGTTATCGGTTCAACGAAGGCAAAAACATCTGAGGACTTCAACCTAGCCGGACGAAATCTTGGCATGTTCATGTATCTAGGCTGTTTATCCGCTGTTATTTTAGGCGGAGCTGCAACAATTGGAACGACAAAGCTTGGCTATCAATTTGGAATCTCGGGTATTTGGTTTGTATCTATGATTGGTTTAGGCATTATTCTTTTAGGTACTATTTTTATTAAAAAGATTAATTCGTTAAAAGTTACCACGATCAGTGAACTTTTGGGTAAACGGTATAAATCAGAAACACGTCTTTTAAGTGCTATTGTTGCTTCGATCTATACGCTTATGATTGCCGTCACTCAAGTGATTGGCATGGGTACGATCATTAACGTACTATTAGGCTGGAGCATTACAACCTCTATGCTTGTTGGTGGTAGTATCGTCCTCTTTTACACGATTCTTGGCGGAATGTGGAGTGTTACGGTTACAGACATTATTCAATTTGTCGTGATGACGGCTGGAATCTTCTTTATCATGCTGCCTATGAGTCTTTCAAAAGTAGACGGTTTAGGAAATCTAGTATCCACGTTACCTGAAACTCATTTAGATTTTACTACCATCGGCTATCAGCAAATTTTCCAATATTTCCTGCTGTTTGCACTTGGAATGGTTGTTTCCCAAGATATTTGGCAGCGTGTATTTACAGCTAAATCTAGTAAAATAGCAAGAAACGGTTCTATTTTTGCAGGAGTATATAGTATTGCTTATGCGATTGCTGGGAGTATCATCGGGATGTGTGCATTCATTGTACTTCCTAACTTAGAGAATCCTCAAAATACGTTTGCTGAGATGGCTCTTACCATTCTTCCAACGGGGATTTTAGGTCTTGTTCTCGCAAGCGTCTGTTCTGCTCTAATGTCAACAGCATCCGGATCATTGCTTGCTTCATCAACATTAATTACAAATGATATATTAAAACAGTACTTTTTAAAGAACTCAACAGATCGTCAACTTATAACAGCATCTAGAATAACTACCCTCTTTATTGGATTGATAGCGATTACGTTTTCTATCTGGATTCAAGACGTATTGGTGGCGCTTGATGTTGCCTATGCCATTCTTTCTGGAGCCATATTTGTTCCGCTCGTCATGACTTTCTTTTGGAAAAGAGCTACACCAAGTTCTGGATTTTATTCGATCATAATCTCAACAGTTGTTGTATTAGTGGGGCTCTTTATGGAAGGGCTGACTGCAACAAATCCTATTCTATATGGTATGTCGGCTGGTCTTATAAGTTTGGTAGGTATTTCATTATTCACAGCACCTGCCTCTGAATTTGATGTGCCGTTTGACGAGGATGAAGAAGACGAGGATGAAGAGGAAGCACGAAAACAAGCGTAACAATGATGAAACCTTCCAGTTTGGAAGGTTTCTTTTTTTGGTTGCTTTCGTATACTTTGTTGCAATTCGAAGTTGTTGATATCTGCTCCAGGTACTACAATCATCTTGTCAACGAAGCGTGTTACCCTTCACTTACCCCCAAATATTTCATTAACTTTCCTTCGTATTCTGCAAGCAAAATGTCGTCTCTTTCTTTAGCTGAAAAGATTTTCGCACCAATCGGCAGTTTATTTGCCATGCCGTTTTTATAGTTATAGTTTTCACGGTGTGTAGAGACAGATGTAATTACACCAAGCTCTTTATGTTTTGTCAGCTTTAGTTCCTCCACCCACTCTATATTTGTTTTATAAACACGGCCATCCCACAAAAAAATATTAGAATTCGGATCAAGAGTTAGTACCTCTTCAGCATCTGGCATCCCTGAAATCTGTACATTAACTTTTTCTTTACATGCTGACAAGATTACTAACAATAAAAGGATCAAGCTGAAATAATTTTTTCTCATTTCCTCACCTCTACTATCAGACGAAAAATGAAGAGTCAAGGTTACCTAACACCTTATAAAAAATATTCCCGATAATAAATAATAATGCCGATAAACGAGACTGCTGTATAAACAAGAGCTGTGTAATAAGCATAAGTCGGTTTAAATGTCTGTTTCTCTTCTTCTACTTTAATGCCAGTTATAGCCTGAGTTTGTACACGAACCATGTTGGAAGTTAAACCGCCGGTCGAAGTAAAATATCGTATGATGAAGGTGCATGCTAAGCCGACAAACAAGGAAAAATCAATAAAATTCCAGCCAAAAACCCTCGCTAGTCCAAAATTGACCCCTATCATGATGATTACTGTGATAACAGAAATCATTATATTTCTCATACAATTCCCTCCCTTTTTTAATACTTACGTCCCAAAAGGAAGAAAGTTCCATAAAATAACGCCCGTGCGATTTCATTCGCATCAGGCGCTATTTTTTAATATCTCATATTTCTTTCACTCACTCGTTCACTTAATATATATCGGTATTGCGCGGTACGGAACAGTTTCGCCTCTAATGCATGCTTCGATTGGGGTAAGATCAGGTTTGCGGTGTTCTTAAAGTGGACACTGCATGTATCGGAGTCAACGGCTTCGATTCGCTGCACGTGTGACTGTGATAACCAGATGCATGTTTCGTTTTTAGGTGATTCTACGGGAAAAAAGAAAATGCCTAATTCGAGGTTGATCATGATTGGGGATAAACTCACATAGCCCATTGAGCGGCGGACAGCTTCTCGCCTGCCTTCATAACTGGAGCCGAAGAACAAGCAGCTTTCATTGATAATTTTGATAGGACTGAGTGCGACTCTTTCATTTTTTTCCGATTCCAATATTTCGGTATGCACTACTCCGAACTCATTGTAAAACGGTAAAAGTGCCATTGTGCTTGTGTTAATTTCGTAGGAACCTAGAAGCATTGTTTTTTCCATCTATACATCCTCCTATTTTCTCTTTTGTTTTACCTTCTCTCCTTTTCATTATTTTGAAAGCAAAAAACTTCCAGTAGGTAAATTATACTAAGTCTTTTGACAGGAATCTAGCTATTTTTACAAAAATTCTAACAATTTAAATATTCAGTAAATATTTTCCTCGTTTTGGTTTGAACGATGACGAATAGTGGTATACATAACAGGGCGAAATTCCTTGCTAATTTCGACCTATAATACCAACTACTACATTTATCAAAGAGGCTGATGAAAGATGGCAAAAGGTGATCTGTTGATCATTGGTGGCAATGAAGACAAAAGCGATAAGAAAATGATCCTTTCCAGGTTCGCTGCATTATGTAAGAACCGTCCAGGTCCAATCGGAATTCTGACAACAGCATCCGGCTTTCCGGAAGAAGTAGGCAGCGAATATCATGAACTGTTTCACACATTACATGGCACAAAGCCACTGCTTTTCCATTTAGATTCCCGTGAAAAAGCGGAGGATCCTGAATTGCCCGAGCAGCTCTCAACTCTGTCGGGTTTGTTCATGACAGGCGGAGATCAGCTGAGACTGACAAGTATTCTTGGCGGCACCACTTTTTACAAACACCTTTTTCAGGAATGGAAAGACAATTTAACCATCGGCGGAACGAGTGCCGGTGCTGCTGTTATGAGCAGATTAATGATTATATCGTCTAAGCTTTTTGAAAAAGAGGACGTTTCTGTTCTAGAAATGGGCTCAGGCTTCGGATTTTTAGAAGACGTTATCATTGATCAACATTTTTCCCAGCGCGACCGTTTCAGCAGGCTGATGCGCGCCATCGCGTTAAATCCTCAGATCATTGGCATCGGAATCGATGAAAACACTGCAATCTGGGTACATAACGACGGCGTACAGTTCGAAGTAATCGGCGAATACAACGTCAGCATCTTCGACGGCAAAACATCAACCTATGTAGACGTTGCTGAGAACAAAGGAAACATGACGATTTCCGATATCCGCTTCCATACATTGGGTGCGGGCGCGGTTTTCAATTTACACAAACGAGAATTAATCATCTCTTAAGGAGCGAGCGTAATAAATGAAAATCAATCGCGTGAATTATTTAACGGGACCTAATCTTTACAGCTTCAAACCAACTATCTGGATTGAGCTTGATATAGAAGAATTCGAGGAAAAACCTTCAAACCTGTTACCGGGTTTTACAGAAAAATTATTAAAAGTCATCCCATCCCTTCATACTCACACGTGTTCGAGAGGATATGCCGGCGGATTTGTGGAACGTCTTCATGAAGGAACGTGGATGGGGCATATATTAGAACATATTGCGTTAGAAATCCAGCATCTTGCAGGTATAAAAGTCAAACGCGGCAAGACGATAACTAGTGAGCGAAAAGGAATCTACTTTGTTACGTATGATTATGCAGAGCCAAAGTCTGGCTATTACGCGTTTGAAGCAGCGATCGAAATCGTAACGGCTATTCTTGAAGGAGATGAGATCAGCGCTGATTCATATATACAGCATACTTCAGACCTTTATCATCTGCATAAATTAGGTCCGAGTACAGAAGCGATCTACCATGCTGCTCGAAGTCGCAAGATCCCAGTGGAAAGAATCGGAACAAACAGCTACTTAAGACTTGGAACCGGAAAAAAACAAAAATCCGTGCAAGCGACGATTTCTAGCCAGACCTCTTATCTGGCCGTAGAAAATTCATGTGATAAAGATATGACGAAGACACTGTTAAAAGGTGCGGGTCTTCCTGTTCCATCGGGCGATGTTGTGTCCAATGAATATGAACTTCTTCAGGCAGCTGAGAAAATCGGTTATCCCCTTGTGATCAAACCGCTTAACGGGCGACAAGGTCAAAATATCGTGACCGACATACAGAATGATGAAGATCTGTTAGCAGCTTTTCGTGTTGTGTACAGTGACGGAACGCAGTACATTCTCGAACGTTATTATGCTGGCAACGACTATCGCTTTTTTGTAGTGAACGGAGAACTGGTTGCTGTGAGCCTGCGACTTCCGCCTATCGTAACGGGAGACGGCTACAAAACAGTTGGTGAATTAATTGATGAAGAAAACTTGAATCCATTGCGTGGCGACGGACATGAAAAAGCGATGAGCAAGATTCCGCTGGATGAGCGCACTGTCGTACATTTAGAAAAGAGCGGCTACTCCCTGCAATCCGTTTTGAAAAAAGGACAAGCCTTAGAAGTGCTTGGAAACGCAAATCTTTCAACGGGCGGATCTGCAATTGATGTTACAGATGAAGTTCACCCTTCTTATCGTAAAATGGCCATTGAAGCTGCAGTTGCTGTCGGTCTTGATATTGCAGGCATCGATATCCTTTCAACAGATATAACTGTTCCTTTTGAAGAGGGGGAAGCTGCCATTTTAGAAGTGAACGCAGCTCCAGGAATCCGCATGCACCTCTACCCTTCAAAAGGAAAAAAACGTGATGCCGGCGGGGCGATTGTTGATTACTTGTTCTCATCCCGTGAAGAAGCCGCTATTCCCGTGGTGGCTGTAACAGGAACGAACGGTAAAACGACGACTTCCCGATTAGTCGCGCACCTTTTACAAAAAGAAAATGTAACGGTCGGTTTTACATGTTCTGATGGAGTATGGGTCGGCGATCAGCAGCTGGATTCCGGCGACTGCAGCGGACCAAGAAGTGCCCGCAAAGTATTGTCTCACCCAGCCGTTGATGTTGCTGTACTTGAAACAGCACGGGGAGGCATGCTTCGTGAAGGTCTTGCTTTCCGTTATTGTGATGTTGGCATCGTAACAAACGTGAGTGAAGATCATCTTGGCTTAAATGGCGTCGAAACATTAGATGATCTGAAAAGATTAAAACAAACGGTGGCTGAAGTAGTACTGCCTGAAGGCACATGTGTATTGAATGCCGATGATCCACGTTGTGTGGATATGGCACAGCACACGAACGGTGAAGTCGTATTCTTCTCGCTATCCGTCATGAATCCGGAGATCCAGAAGGGACTAAAGAGCGGCGCAAAAGTATGGTACCTCGAAAATGACTGGGTGATGTTCAGTGAGAACGGAAAGGCAGAAAGATTCCTGCCTGTTTCTCATATTCCGTTAACGATCAATGGTGCAGCCCGACATAATGTTGCGAACGTACTGGGTGCACTCGCTGCTGCCCATTCATTAGGACGTCCGTTATCTGAACTGCGCAGCAAAGTGATTACGTTCCTTCCGACAGAGAACCAAAACCGCGGACGCTTTAACGTGGATAACATCCACGGCCGGACAATTGTAGTAGATTACGCTCACAACCCAGCAGGTCTTAAAGCTTTGTTCGAAACCGTGGATCAGCTGAGAAATGGCGGTCGTGTGATTACGGTTGGATCGGCAGCCGGAGATAGACAGGACCATAACATTCAAGAGATGGGCCGCATCTTTGGTACCCATTCGGATATTTTTATCATTAAAGAAGATGTGAATCTAAGAGGACGCACACCTGGCGAAACGGTTCATCTTCTCTACACCGGTGTAAAGGAATCAAAAAAAAAAACGGCTGTTCATGTGTATCCGAAAGAACCTGAAGCGATGCTACAGGCATGGGAGCGATCACAACCTGGTGATACACTCGTATTCTTGTACGACGAGTATCCATCCATTCAAGGCATTTTACAGAGAATCAGAGCCTCTGAATCTGTTTCCGTCTTACAGAAAGCAGAATAATAAAGTAGAAAAAGAAAAACAGTGCATGTTCCCTTATTTGGGAGATGCACTGTTTTTTTGGATTATTGAGATTCGATATCTGAATCATTCATTATCCTTACAAAATCCAATTCAATATCATCATTCATAAAAGAAAATCCATTGCTAGTCCCCTCTAACCTCGCTTCAATCCCCGATTGTTCATAGGGCTTCCAAGCAAAATACATATAACGGTTCATGTCAAAATCTCCAAATAAATTTGGTGTTGCAGCTGAATCCATCTTAATTAGAGAATCGATGACAGATAACCAATCACTTGGAAGTTTCATAGAGCCATATGAAGCCGAAGCAGTCTCTATTCTCTTTTCCATCTGCAGTTTTGGATAATAGTATTCTACTCCGTTCGTTACATGAAAATTTCTTTCTCTATATAGGAAAAACTTTATATGGTCTACCTTATCGTCTTCATGAAGATTCCAAACTAACCGAAATGTAGAAGGATCATTACTATCAATCTTCCATACTTTCGGTTCTCCTGAATTATCGATGTTAAGTACTTTCCATTTTGTATTCTGCCATTCCCAATAACTTGTTCCATAATCACCTGTTGTTGAGGTGAATGGAACGAAAAAGTGTTCCTCATCCATTTTTATTTTATCTAGTATTTCTTTGACTCTCACAGTTGATTGCGTATGGTTTATATTTACTATCAATTCCTTATCTGAAGGAAAAGTAACTGGAGTTCTTGGAAAATACCAATAAATGATGACCCCTAAAATAATCAATACACCCATGCTTATCGTTAATTTTGTTGTTTTCGTCATCTTTATTTCCCCCCTACTAATATGGAGGAATCTGTTCGGTAGTATAATTGTTTAGCTGGTGTCCAAACTAATAAACCTTTCCCGTCTTCTTCTACATATATAACCGCACTAGTCCCGCTTCCCCATTTAGTCTCTGTGCCAGTAAGCTGATAAGGGAATCGTTCTTTACGGTCCTCCGGTTCGACATTTACGACTGTATTGTAATACCATTCCTCACTTGGTATAGAATCTTTTTTCATTGTATTTATCTGTTTTTCAAGACTATTTTTGTTGAGTTGTTGATTTTTTGCAGAAGGATGAATGTTTACTAATTTCGCTTCTTTCACAGTTGCCATGTATGTAGTGAGTTTATTTTCTGGATACAAGGCATTCTGAAAAGGATATGATAAAAATGTGGCCGCAAGAAAAATGAAATTCGCGAAGAATCCTAACCAAGCAAAACGTCTGTACCTCACCCACTTTTCCACCTTGTTCCTGTAGATAAAATACAAAATCCAAACACCAAGCGGCAGGATTGGGATTTTAATGAACGTATTAAATATCGGTATAGTGAAGGAAAAAGAAAAAAGACCCAAGATTATAACAATAAAAGTTTTCCACTTCTTTGGTTTCTCATCTTGCTTTTTATAGATGCGATACGCAAGAACCCCAACCGCGATAATTGCCAAGATATCCATCAACATTGATGGAAAATGGTTTTCGAAATAAAACTTGATGATCAGCACCCCTTTTAATTAAAAAACTATCTATATACCAAACTATCCATGTAATTACAATTATTGCATATTAACCATTCTACTTCTATCCTACCTTAAAAAAAACAGCTCAAGTGGCAGAAATGACTTGAGCTGTTTGAAATTATTTAGAATGTTGAACTACACTAAAAGATTCTGCTTTGTTTTTATGCCAGTTCCAAGCATCGGTGACGATGGTCTTCAAATCAGGATATCGTGGATGCCACTTCAGCTCATCCCGTGCTTTTTGTGAAGAGGCAACCAATACCGCTGGATCACCCGTTCTTCTTTGTGCTGTTTCTATCTTGATGTCATATTGCGCAACTTCACGGCAAACCTCAATTACTTCTTTTACAGAAAATCCTTTGCCGTTCCCAAGATTGTAAATGCCGCTCTCTTTCGTGTTTCTGATTTTTTGCAAGGCACAATAATGAGCATCAGCCAGATCCATCACATGCACATAATCCCGGACACATGTGCCATCTGGCGTAGGGTAATCATCACCAAACACCGTTATGTTCTCCCTTTGCCCTAATGCCGCTTGCAATACAATCGGAATAAGGTGCGTTTCTGGTAGGTGCTCTTCCCCAATGCGTCCTTCAGGGTCCGCCCCAGCTGCATTAAAGTAGCGGAGTGCAACGGACTTTATGCCATGTGCTTTATCCGCCCAATGGAGCATTTTCTCTATCGCAAGCTTGGTTTCTCCATAAGGATTTGTCGGGATTGCAGGGTCTTCCTCTTGAATCGGAACGCTCTTTGGTTCTCCGTAAACTGCCGCCGTTGAAGAAAATACGATTCTTTTTACATTGTTTTTGTTCATTACTTTCAGCAGGGAAAGTGTTCCAGCAATATTGTTTTCATAATAGGATAGCGGATCTTTCACGCTTTCACCTACAAGGGAATTAGCCGCAAAATGAATCACAGCCTCTATGTTGTGATTTTGACAAATGTAGCTCAGCAGCTGTTCGTCATGTAAGCTTCCCATATAAAAAGGAACGTCGTTTAAAACCGATTGCCGATGACCAGTTAATAGATTATCCAGCACAACAACAGATTCACCTTTTTCTTTCAGGTATAGAACCGTGTGACTGCCGATGTACCCTGCTCCGCCAGTTACTAAAATTGTCATTTCGCTATCACTCTCCATAACAAATAGGGTGACTTTTTGATACAAGTCACCCCTCTTTTATTTAAGTGTTTTAACAACAATGGCTTGAGACGCACTTTTAATGAGACAGCCTTCCAAGTCTTCTTCTTTTATTAATCCAAGCGTGAGGGCAGACTTCACTTTTTCTTCATCAGGTTTTGGAACATGATGAATCAGATCGGTCATGTTGAGTTCGGTTAGCCGGTGGACCGTCTTCTCATCATTAAACTTTTCCGACCTTCGAATTTGTCTTTGCAATTTGTAATTGTTGACCGTAACCTCTCCTTTTTCGTTCGGACCAACGAGATTATCAAAATAAATATGAAAGACTTTCTTCAGTTCATCCAGTTCCTTTTCGAGCTCTTTCTTCTTGGCACTTAGCGTGTTGTATTTAATGACAAGGTCTTCAGATATCGTGTAATCCGTTTTGTTTATAGACACTGCTCGTCCTCCCCCAATACCATGAGATAGTTCATTTTATTGTGGCTCGGGAGGAAATATACCAAATGAAAAAGCCAACTCACTTTTATGGTGAGCTGGCTCCTATTAATCGTTTTGTTCCTGATCTTTATCTATCTTTTTCGTACCTTTGCTTACATACGGTTTTGGTCCTTTTTTCTTGCTGCTTGATTTCCAGCGGTTCCAGCCCTTTTTGCCAGTTCCCTGACCTACTCCAGTCTTTTTCTTGCTATTAGCTTTTGCTTTACTCATCATAATCACTCCATGCACATTCTATTACACAGTATAGAGCAGAAAAGTGGATTTTACTACATTAGTATAAAAAAAGGCAACTTTGGCTCGACGTTGATCATTTATTGATAAATTTTGATATTTGTCGATATACTGAAATTTTTAACGATATCCCTCCGATTTTTGACGATATCTCTATTAAAATTGACGATATTGTCTTTCAAATATTTAATTTTACATAAATTTGAAGTTTGTCATCAAAAAAAACAAAGCACAAAATGGAAATATATCATTTTAGGAGGGCTCTATATTAAAGAACGACAAAATTCACCAATAGTTATTACTAAACTTGAGGCTCTTTTGAGGAGATTACCTGATAATCATCCTAAAAGATCAAAAGTTAAAGAAAAGCTGGCATCATTTAGTTCTGGTTTAAAAGGGGAAAGATCTTTAAAGTATTTTTATCGTTATCTACCTAAAGATGACATTGTTTTTGTGTATAATACAAGAATACTTCATTTAGATTATTATTTTCAGTTAGACACATTAATCATTACTTCAAAATTCATATTGCTATTAGAAATAAAAAATTATGCGGGACACCTTTACTTTGATGATAAATTTGGGCAATTAGTAAGGACATTAAACGGCAAGGTTGATATTTTTGAAGATCCAATCCTTCAAGTAAAAAGGCAATCATATCATCTATCTCAGATCATAAATAAATTCAAGTTACCTCCTATTCCAATTGAAACCCTTGTTGTAATGACAAATCCAACATCACAAATTGAATGTTCACCTTCCTATAAAGAAGCCCTTCAAAAGTAATTAAAAGTCCACTTTTACAGATGAAATTTGAGAACTTTTGCAGTAAATATAAAGAAGCTCAATTTTCACAAAAACAAATAAAAAAAACTGTAAGGATCCTTAATAAACTAAATGATCCTTACAATTCCGAAGTCCTTATGCACTATGAAATAAATAAGAATGAACTCATTACCGGTGTATTATGTGAAAACTGCAGTTTAAAAGTACCATTGAAACGATATAAGGCAAATTGGGTTTGTACGCATTGTAAACTGATCTTTAAGAATGCTCATATTCAAGCCTTAAAAGATTATGCCTTGCTAATATCACCTGCAATTACAAACAAAGAATGTAAAAAATACTTAAATTTAACTTCAGACTATAAAACTAAATACCTTTTACATTCACTTAATCTTAAAAAAACCGGTTTTAAAAAAGGAACAGTCTACCACCTAGACTCTCTAATCATTTAACAGCTTCCATCAATATTTGCGCTTCTGCTTCTTCTAGCTCACTATTTATTTCCGTTAGGATTAACAATTTCGATGCTCTTATCTTTGTTCAGCCAAATTTTATACCCCTCTAACCTCTCTGGTTCGTTCGTGTTATATTGGTAGAAAAATGTAAGCATCATGTCTTCTTTTCTGGACATCTGTACCTTTGCGTTTTCCCATTTCACCTGCCTAAAGACCTCTTCAATCGACTTAAGCTGGTTCACGTCTGTAATTATATGTTCCCCTGAACGATTCTCACCCTTTTGAAAATCAATTCGAACCAGCTTCTCTTCATTACATCCAGCTAAACCAATTAAAATAAACAAAATTAACAGCCACTTTTTCATACATTAGTCAGCCGGATTGATAATAGCCATCTGCTGGTGGTCTTCCCATTTACCGTTGATCTTCACATTTTTGCGGGCAAGTCCTTCTTTTTCAAAGCCTGCTTTTTCTAAGACACGAATCGATCCCATGTTACGAGGCATGACTCCTGCTTCCACCCTGTGCAGCTTCAATTCCTCGAAAGAATACTTCACGATCAGCTTCACCGCTTCAGTTGTATAGCCTTTTCCATTGTGCCTTTTTTCTAAGAAATACCCGACAAACGCACTTTGAATGGATCCGCGCATAACGGCAAACAGATTAATCGTACCAATTAAATGATCTTCATTTGTAAAAATACCAAAAAAGTAATCAAGATCCTGTTTAGCATTCTCAGCCATCATCTGAAGTCGCTTCCGCTGACTTTCGAGCGTATAAAAATCTGGCGAGCGCTCCATCGCATACTTCTCAAAGAATTCTTTGTTCTCCACCTGCAATTGAAGAAGTTCTTCTGCATCATCCACACTAAGTAAGCGTATATAAACGTTCTGTCCAGACAGCTTTTGTTTCATATCAATACTTTGGTTCATGTCCATTCCTCATTTCTTCTCTATATTCAATCTCATGTTTTGTATCGTAGATTGGCTGATCTTGTATCACATCAATATGCCTTCCCATCGTAATATCATCATATGGAGTGTATTTATTGGAAGGCATCTTTCGTTTAACGATGATGCGGTAGAGGATGAGTCCAAAAACTACAGCATAAAAGATAATTCCAGCAACCGTCATACCTTAATCACCCTAATTTTTTGAAGCATCTTTTTCATTACCTCTTTTAAAGTTTCCTGTTACTTTAGCAAGAATCAACTGCACCTCGTGGTCAGTTGCGGCTTGCTCAATTCTTTTGATGATTTTCTCCGCTTCCTTTCCCTTTAAAGTCTTTACATGCTTGCCATGAAAATCAATAAAGACCATGTTATCCTTCGTGACTCTATAAGTAAAAACCTCTTCTTCTAGCCGTTTTCGTTTATCGATATTCCCCAATTCGTTACACCTCTTAAATAGTCAAAGTTTAAGTCTAAATACTTCCTGCCATTTTATATTTTCATAACCTATACCTTTATAAAATTGATGGGCTTCTTTTCTATGTCCACCTGAACGGAGCCTAACTTCAGAAAACCCCTTATCCTTTGCCCATTCCTCCGCTGTTCCCATTAACTTCTTGCCGACTCCTTTACCTCGATATTCTGTATCAATCACTAATCCACCAATTTCGGCATATTCCATCTGAATGATACATTTTCCAAACACATGCACCCAGCCGCAGATCAAGTTATCCATTTCATACAAAAAGATCACACTGTCTTTCTCCTGATTAATCTTTTCAAGTCGTTCTTCTACTTGTTCAACTCTAATTTGGTTGCCAAGCTGCAAACAAAGTCTAGGAATCTCTTTGGCATCTACTATCATTGCACGTCGAATCATCCAGAGCTCACCTTCTGTCATTTTGGGGTTTACCACATATTTCTATTGTATTTGTTTATTTCCTTTTTATAAATTGAAAAGCCATAATATATGTATAGCGATTAATAAGCGTACCAATTAAAAAGTAAAGGGTTCTCTTTGTCGTTTAAAACAAAAAAACAATGCAAATAGCCAACAAATTCGTATTTGAATAAGTTGGCTTATTTATATATATCAACGCTGATTACTCCACAAACAGACAGGCAACTGAAAAAGTGGTGCCAAAAATCAGTTACTAGGTGCCCCTGGCGGATAAAAGTAAGGTGGAACTTTAATCCAACCTCTTTTTCTCATAGCAGTTTTTAGTTCCATTCCAAATATCATTTTCTCAGCATGAAATCTTGCCCACATTAGACCAATATCATTTCGAATACATTGACTCATATTTGTAGAACACAAAATAATATTGGAAGCCACTTTTAGTGAAATGAAATTAGCAATTTCCTCATCCGTTACTTTTACACCTAAGGGGACACTGTTTGGATCAGATTTTGGTTTAGATTCTGCCACTTGTGATAATGGGATACCTTCATTTATCATTAAATTTCTTAAAACATCTAATTGATGCTGAGCAAGGTCTAGGGAATTATTTAATAAACTAATTAGCTCATTATCCGTTGTTGTATTTAATGAAGCTTCTAATGCTGGTATTTCTTCTGCTAAAGCTGTGAAATAAAGCCAGCATCCCATTGCCTCTCCAATGTGCGGACGAGGTTTTGGTTCATTATCATTCGTGGTTTTAATGTAATCGATAATTGCTTCGAAAATGTTAGGCATCAGGTCAACTCCTATTTTAATAAATTGAAGATATTACGAATTATTTCCTGATTTGCTTAAACTATGCAATGTATTAGATGTATAGTTCGAAGGGTACATGAAGGGGTACGCTTATTGTTTTATTTTTTTAGTGTTAATAATACCGTTTCCCCAGTATAATCACCTGTGCATTTCTTCAATGTTATAGACCCTTGCTCTGACATCATGCTACAAGAAGCAAAAGGACTGATATGCCAATAAAAATAGATTTCAATGTTACACCTTCCCGGCAAGTGGCTTTTTCATTAATACCAAAAGTATGTTATGATAGTTATATTACAAAAACTTAGGGCTTTCGACTTTTCTTAGTCACCCTCCGTTCTTCGAAGGGAGTGCAAGAAATGGAGAAAATCAGTGTATTTATGGATGATTACCGGAGTCCGCCAGATGGTTATGTGTTTGTCGAGACCATCGACGAATGTATTGAACTCTTGCGAAAGTTCGACATCGAACATCTGTCATTAGATCATGACCTGATAAGTAAAACAAGAAATGGCACAATGCTCGTTCAAATGATGATTGACGAGAAACTTTTCGCAAATCGCATTACCATACACTCCGCCAATTCAGTCGCAGGAAAAGGCATGTATAACCACTTTAAACAAGCACAAAAAGATCTTATTATGCCGCCAACTATTATCGTATCCTTACGACCTTTGCCTCTCAAATTCATCCCGCCACGTGTTCTGCAGCATTATATGGACGTCATGTAACTCACAATCCCTTATACACAATGCTTAAACAAATAAACTGAGGAAACAGCCACAGTTTACCAACATTAAAGATCACTTGGCATAGTGGCCGTTTCCTCAATAAAAACAGACCAAGAGATAATCGTCGTACTGTCCCTCACACCTTTTATTCTAACTTCTTCTAATAAATCCCTGACAGCTTCTGGAACACTCACACCATTAAAAGTACCTTCTACCGCTTCAGGATTTGCAAACGTTACACCAGGACATTCCGTCAATCCATCTGTTGTCATAAAAATAAGGCTTTCACCATGTCTTAATTCTTTCTTGCCAGTGCTGTAACAAGGTACAGTCATCTTAAACGTGTTAACCTCACCCACCCATTCGTAAAAACTTCTCTGGTTCAGCTGCCTCTCACCAAGTGCGATCAATTCAGGATGAAACACGTGAAGGATGCAATCACCTATTGAAAACCACCACAAGTATTTTTCTTTCCGGATAACAATCATACAAGCGGTTTCTCCTGTAGTTTTTCGGCAAGCTTCCATAAAATCCGGCGCCTGGAAAATATCTAATATAAGGGAGTCCATTGTTCTTAGCGCCTCACCTGCCGGCAGCATTAACACCCTTTGAATCTCATCCTTTTTTTTGTTAAAATGATCAACCACCAGCTCCACACTAGAAGCGGTCTTGTGGCCATCAAGAATCATGGTAAATTCCCACCCGCCGCTCTCATTTACCCAAACTAAACAACCGTCTTCATTTTTGTATTGTCCAGCAGACGAGTTGCCGCCGAATCTCCCTACTGCGACATTTCCAACCAAGCTTACATCTAATTCATCAACGAAGTTTTTGTCACTGCCTACCCAGCTCAATTCACTCATAAGAGGTCTCCTCCAAATAACTCTTGATCTGCTCACACACTTGTATGATTTCAGGGTTTTTGCCAAACGGGGCTTCCGGCCAGTCGTACACTTCCCATGCACCCCAGTATGCTTCAGGTGTATTTGGAAAACGCGGGATGATATGCATATGAAGATGCGGAACCGAATTACCAGAAACAGCTGCATAGATGTGCTCCGCCTTTTCTGTCTCCTTTAACGCTTTACTCACTCTTGCCATAATGACACCGAATGCTTTTGCCTCATCCATCGTCATATCACCTAGAGACGGAGCGTGCCGCTTCAAATCAATCATTATATGACCAAGATAAGAAGGTTTGCCTCCCTTATCGATATGACCGACATATACGAACTCATCCTCATAGATCTTAACGCCTGAAGTTTGAATATCCCCATTATGCTTATTGCAAATAAAACAACTCTCACTCATCTGCACTCTCTCCCCTATATAAATATAAAAAGCCCATCATCTCAGGAAAGAGACGATAGGCTGTTCCTAACGTGGTACCACTCTTCTTAGTTTGCTATAAAAAATACAAACCTTCTCAAGACTCGTTCACGGGAGTTAACCGTTCAGATCTACATCTCAATCTGACCGCTCCTAGGCGAGTTCGGGAAATCTATCGGCCGCCTTTCACCAAATCAGCAGCTCTCTACACAACAGAAAATCCTTACTACTCCTAATCAAAGCGTTTATTCTATGGAAAACTTTTACTAATCATAGTAGCATTTGAAAATTCTGTCAATAATCTATTTGAAAATGCTTAAGCTTTTTACTTTCTCCATTGGTAAACCCGCTTCAATATAGCTTCTTACTAGCTGCCAATCACCGTGCTCCATCCTAAATGTTTGAAAGAAAAGATTCGCCGTGTCTAATGGTTTTCCCTCAATTATTAAAGAAGCACTCAGTATGACCATTACTTCATTCTCTTTTAAAGGAATAATCCCATCTTCAGTAAGGAGCCACTCTACATCTTTTTGACGAAATTGGTTAAATGCTTGCTCCCAGCCGTTGATGGATTCTTCGTAACCAAAATCAAAAATTTCTCCATTTTTAATTTCGCGTGCTTGGTAATTTACAGAAATCCACTTTTTCAAATCTTCGAGTGAAGATCGTTTCCATGATTCTTTAAAACCCTCTAAGGATGAACGAAACGATTGATTTATACTACTATTCAAAACTTTTTGATACTTGCTATGTTTGTCCGTCTCACCCAAGTATTCAAAACCATTCTCACGATAGAATTGATTCAGCCTCGGATTGTCCGCCACACAATCCAGCTTCAAATAAGTCTTTTTGCTTTGATGGTTTTCTTCGATCCATTCCAATATACTTTTCCCGATTCCCTTACCCATGTATCTCGGAAAGACTGCTAATCTATGTATATATAAAGAATCATTCGTATCATCAACTCCAAAAATATGCTGATCCCATTCACTTTGTGTCGTTGAAAGTGTGAACGTTCCAACCATCACATCGTCTTTTAAAACGACGAAAGTATCTTGGTTCTCAATAGCCTGCAGAATCTCACGATCGTCTCCGCCCTGTAATAAATAGCCCCACTGGTTGATCTCTTTGTCCTTCAGCCAATACGCGACTTCCTTTAAAAGACTCAGAATGTCCTCACTATCCTTAACAGATGCCTTTATCACATCAAACTCTATCATCGGTCCACCTCCATAATTTCATACAACATGAGCTTCTTCTTTCCTCTCAACTTTTGGTTTTTAATAGACAAAATAAACGGTTACAAATAACACACAAGCACACCTAACACTATCAAACTGCTTACAGCCCAATGAATCCCCCCTTCTACCGTAGTGATCAATCCTGATCCATATGTGCCATTAAGTCCATATAATAAACCGAATGCAATATTCAGGCCGAAATGAAGACCTGTATTTGCCCAAAGAGACCCTGTCTTTAAAAAGCCAACGTGAACGTACAGCCAAGGATTAAGGAAAATACAAAATTCATTAAGGTGAGGTCGCCATTCCAGAAATCATCAAGAGCATAGATGACAATACTGATAAATCCAATTACCACAGGTTGCATCTTGCCTTGAAGGAAATGAATAACATAGCTTCTAGTAATCAAATCATTGATTAATGAACCGAGAAAAAAGCCCACCAGTACTTGGAGAACGATCCACAACGCTTCGATTCCCGTTTTCACGCCCATGATTTGAAATTTACCTAAATACGAATACAAGAGATACATTCGAGTCCAAGTTCCAAAACCGATCAAAAAACTGATGCAAAAAAAGCGAAGACCTCTTTTGCTATAAAACAAACCTAAGCCGCGCAGACCTGAAATACCTACAAATCTAACAAGATAAGATGCTAATGGAAAGAATAGCAGAATACTAATAAACACAATAACTGTATTTGAAATGAAATATGTAGTGAAATTAAAGTAAAGATTTAATACGATAAAAATTAAAATTCCGACTAGGAACTTTTTCATGAACCTACCGCCTTTTAACAAAAGTTCATTTTTTAATTAGGAATTTCTTATTACTAAAAAATAACACTAGCCACACACACAAATAAAAGTATCCGATAACGACAAAAAGAGACCACAATTCACCTTGCACCAGCTGGTTCACCAAGTGTTCCCATTCATTTACACCCTTTTCTCTTCCAATACTGTTTATTAAACCAACCATCTGTACAATTATTAAAACGACTAAAGTGAAGATTGATAAGTTTATTTTTTGAAAACGAATTAAACAATAAATAACAGTCCCTATTATGGCAGCATTAAATAATAAATGAACAATTGTAACCCAAACCGGCATTGTCTCCCAATACATATTCAAATCTCCTCCCCTTTAAGTATATAACATAATTTTACATTTTCGAGGAAATAAAAAAGCAATAATTCCTAAAATGGAATCATTGCTGATATTTAAGATAGATTACCACCAAAAACGTCTAAATCTCCGGATTCCAAAAAACGGGAAACCGAAAAGTCCGAAACCAGGAAAGAAAGGCCCTGCAAAGAAAGGAAAACCAAATCCTGGACCAAATCCAAATACACGCTCTGAACGGTCTTGCGTTTGCATCACCATATACATGTTTTCATTGTCATAGCTGTGGATTTTGCCTTGATAGACCTTGCCGTTTGCCATTTCCACCTCGCAATATTGTCCTAATCTTTGCTTGCAGATGTTCATCCAATCATGATGTCCATCCTTCTTCATGTGGTAATTCTCGTTGGGCATATGATACCCAGCATTGTCTTTGCCGTAGTGCAAAAGAAAGCCTCCTAAAAAATATTCAATACATCATATTCACAAGGAGACAACTTGTTACACTCTCCCGCTCTGAGGAATAAGACCCCTAGTAAAGTTTATTCTTATAACCATCTAATAGAGCTTCTGCAACTACATCTTCTGTCATTCCCGGAAGGTTCACATGATCAGCTAATATCTTTGCGGCATTCGGCAAGTTCTCTTTAGCCGACCACCTATCTGGCTCCCAAAGCCCGGAACGTTTGAAGGCTTTGCCGCAATGCATGAAACATTGCTCTACTTTCACAGCAATTCCTAACAGCGGCGTTTTCCCGTTAACCGCCATTTTCCCCAAAATATCTTCATCGCGAATAATTGCCGCTTCTCCATTAATCCTAAGCGTTTCACTCATGCCAGGTATGAGAAAGAGAAGCCCCACTCTAGGATTTACAAGTATGTTGAACATCGAGTCGACACGCTTGTTCCCCGGACGATCGGGAATAATGAGGTGCTTATCATCCAACACATAAACGAAACCTGGCGCGTCACCACGAGGCGAGCTGTCGCAGTTTCCGTCAGCATCTGACGTAGCGAGGACTAGAAAAGGCGACTTCCCTATAAACTCTCTGCAATGCTGATCAATAGTAGAAATCACTTTATTTTGCCCTCTCAAACTTGGATTTCCTAATAAATTTCTCAATTCTTCCTGACTTGTAATACACTCTTTAAAATTAGTCATTGTAAAAAGGTCACCATCCGTTTATTTTATTGAAGCTCGATGTACTTCATCCTTTTTTACATAAATATCATACTGCGTATTGTCGTTAAAAGATCGTTCACGATCAAATTGGAGTGGAACCTTAACTTTATATTTGATACCATCCGACTGTAATTGTGAGACGACTTTAAAGTAATTTTCCTGTCCAAATGCTGTATAGTAGAGCTTCCAGTTCTGATTTAAATACAACTTTATAAAAGAAACGATGATAATAATGCCTATTACTATAACCGGATAAACCCATCCAACGCCGAGCAAAGTGAGTCCCCCTCCCTCAAATTACAATCCATTATGACTTTGATCATAAAGCGTTGAAGATCCTCGTTCCACTTTATAAGAGATCGACCACGGCCCCCCTGCATCCTCGTCTTTCCACGTCTCAGTAAAAGTTACGATGTACACTTCATCCCCGATCTCTTTAACACTCGTTTCTCTAGTAGCGTTTCCAACCGTAATGACGCCTTCTTCTTTCGGAAACTTATCAATTATGGTTCCTACACCTGACGTTGCAAACTCAACTGCATCCTCGACTGTAAAAGGTGGCTGATCTGGTGATATAAAACTGAGTACAGACCAAATCATCGCAAAAAGAGTAATAGGAGTTAACATGATCATCTTAATTGGTTTATCTTTTTTTATACGATGAAGGATCCACCTGTCGATGAGTGCATAAAGAATTGCTGCCGCAACACCGAACACAGCAAGAATTGGAACTTTAAGCATGATCAGACCAAAAACACCGTGGAATAAAATATATATAGGAGTTTTGATATTGAACCATCTGTTCATAACAAACTCAATTACGGCCGACATTAAAGATCCATAAAACAGTACAATGACTCCACCATACATGCCATACAGCATTCCGGCTGCTAAAAAAGCTTCTCCATAATCAGATGTTCTGCCAGCATCATCATATATGGATATGCTAGCTAGAATCATTGCCAAAGTGATTGCTGTTACAATCGAAGCCATCATTTTTCTTTGGAAGAAGTTTTCTTGCAAATGCTGAACCCCTCTCTACTGATGACTTATCTTCCACTTCAGCATATTTTCATCTGTACCCGTTCTTTCAAATCCTAGTTTTTCTAAAACTTTTACAGAAGCAATATTGTCATCTAAACATTCAGCGACAACATTACTTACGAGATTCGTAGATAACGCCCGATCTATGATGCCATTAACCGCTTCTGTTGCATATCCCCTTCCTTGTGCAGAAGGAATGATGCCATAACCGATTTCAACCGTTTGATCCACCGGTTTCCCTTTGAATCCGGTATCTCCAATAATCCTTCCAGTCTCTTTTTCAATCACAAACCAAACGCCCCATCCAAGCAAACTCTCATCCTCTTTTAAATCCGTAAGATAACTCTTAATAAAGCCATGAATCTCGTAATCTTCTGGCGAAAGCTTCTCAACAAGCTGGTGATCAACAGGTACAATCGTTAGTCTTTCTGTTTCTAGTTTCATAATGAAATTAACCCTCTCTAAGTGTATTTATCTCAATCATAGAGTTATGGAAAAATTTAGTCAATGTATGAAAATACCCCCATAAAAGAGCTTCTCATTATAAATAGTGTATTGAGTACATAAAAAGTTAGACTTACGAATGAACTGCTTTAAGGAGGCAAAAGATGGAGCCGTATGTAAAAGATGCTCTGCTTGAATGGAAAGAAGAGATTGAAAAACAAAAGAAAGAAATTGATGAAGAGTACGAGAATGTTAAGACTGAACTTCAGCTTTATTCTTATAAATTCGGGATTACGAAACAAGTTATTCAATCCACCATCAACGAGGAAATGATCAAGAACATTAAGAAGACTTACCAGCAGCCGTTTGAGGAAAAATACAATGAGCTGAAAGAACAGCTGAAGAAGCTCGAACAAAAACGCAGCGTATTTAACATGTTTGTGGAAAAGATCGAGATTGCCAGTGTGAAGGATACGAACGAACAAAGATAGCTTGGGGGATACCCCAAGCTTTTTAATTGCTTATGAATTCACTTTGAATGATGCCACATAAAAAAGCCCCTAACCAAGTGAGGAGCATTTTCCCTGAAAAAGATGTTTTAACTAACTTCCGTGATTAAAAGTTCTTTTTTATTGTCTATGATAAGGACCTGTTCAGAGGATTTATTAGCCATTTCTTTTGTATGTTCAACAAGATAAGCGATTTGAGCAGAAGCTTGTTTAGCACCCATCACTAGTAAAGGTACTCCAATAAAATCAATACCTAGTCTTCTTGAAAAAAATCCTCCAACCGTCATAGATAAAGGAACTGTCGGTGATGTGTTTGAAAAGATTAATTGTTCCTCTGTTCCATTTCTTTTCTGGAGGATTTCAAACATATCCTTTAAACCAGGAACGAATATTTTAGAGTTCCCCCGTCCGACTGTATAGACGGAATGCCCTTCCTCATCCACCCCGTGGAAGATAATCTTCCCCATATCAGACGTATCCAATTTGTTAAAGTATTCTATATTTAATATCTGTTCTCTCGTAAGTTCAGCATGAGCCGGTAGTTTTTTTAGATGAAAAGCCGCCGCTAGTGCCGTTGTATGTGTACCGCCAAAATCATTATAGATAAAGATCATCCGTGACAACTCCTTGAAATAGTTATCCATAATTATCGCCTTTTGGCAGGTTAATATACTTGCTAGATTTTCAAAGCTTTAATAACTTCACTAACCTGTAAATCATCTTTCATACTTTTTAACGAGTGCCACGCACCTCTTTAAGGTTTTGATTATCCATTGGTAATTCCGGATCGTATCCTAATGTAGGAGGTTTATTGTTTGTCGGTTCAACTAAGTAACACTTTTCAATACCAAGTTCATAATTTCTTGAAAATAAGTATTTTATGACTTTTACGTCTAAGTTTACTTCTTCCCGGACTTCACGAATCACAGCTTCTTCAAAAGATTCAGCGTTCTCTAGCCCGCCGCCGGGTAATGTCCAGAAGGATTTACGATCAGTTTCTTCACGAACCATAAGGATTAAGTTGTCTTTAATGATAGCTGCAAAAGCTCTTGGTCTCTCTTCAAGGTGTAGCATTTATTCCTTTCCCTCCCACGGGGTTATCGATATCCTCCAATTTCTGTAATTCACTTTGAACTCTTTTCTATTGTTTTTGCAGAAATCCCTGCTTAATAGAAAAAAAGTGACCTCCAACAGGAGAGACGCTTTCGTTATTTGATGTATTGAAATATAGCCATACTGCCCCAGATTAAAATAATCCCCCAAAAGATAATGATTAAAGTGCCAACTAGCCAATTCTTCGGTTTCCCCTTTACCATCAACTCTTCTGCTTTTTCTTCACAATCCTTGATTACCGCGTTAGGTATCATCTTTAAAGCAAGCTTGATCCCTAAAGGAACGATAATAATGTCATCAAGATAACCCAACACAGGGATAAAGTCAGGAATAAAATCAATCGGACTGAATGCATATGCAACAACACATGCAGTAAATACCTTTGCATACCAAGGTACTCTAGGATCCTTATAAGCGAAGTAAAGAACATATACATACTTTTTTAGATTTCTTGCCCAGGTTTTAATTTTATTCATCTTCACATAACTTCCTTCTGGATATCCTAACTTCTTTTTTACAGTATAATCGTTTCAATTTGCATACCTCCATGAAATTCTTATAAAAGGATTAAAATTCTCACTTAGTAATCTATTTATTGGAACTTTTTTCTAATTTGTTCGTAATAAATAAAAAAGAGGGAGTGATGATTTGAAGAAGTTAAGTCTATTTTTTATACTATCCGTGATTTGGTTAACGGGTTGTCAGGATGATCCGAAAGCTAAAGAGGAGAAAACGTTTGTATTAGAAGATAGCATCAAGGACGGAGATGTGATTTTACAAGAAACGGGTCAAAGTCCCCCACTTAATTATAAGATACATAATTTAGATAAACTTTTTGCACTTATTAATAAATCGAAAAGTAGTGAGTCAGCTGCACTGTCATTTGTTAATGTAACGAAAGATGGAAAAAGTGTAGAAAATACGATATCTACAAAGGACGGACAAATCAAAATAGACAACAAATTTTTAGGAATGAAAGATTTTTATTTAACGGGTGGCGGGGAAACCCTAATTGGATTACAAGAAGTTAGAACTGCCAGAATATAGATCCCAATTATAGTGGTGTAACCTTAACTGAGTGTGAAGGTGGAAGCGACAACTTCATAATCGTTCCTTATCGAACACTTGAATTTAGAGAAGCTAAGGCAAAAGTAAGAATAAAGGATTAAAAGGACTTGTTATGAATACTGAAAAATTTCTATATAGGTTTGGAGCGGTATCACTGTTGTCGTGGATATTGCACTTTACAATATCCTTTAGTGAATATAGTACATCTAAAATAATAACTGCTGCCGTATTTCTTATAATTGCTTTAACGATTTATTACACATTTGTTTACGTTTATTTCCATTTTAAACGGGGTGAAATAATCGTAAGTGCAGGAATAATAGGTATTGCCTTAATCATCCTTTCATTCATTATTTTTACTAACAAACAATAAAACACACGCATAAATGGCGTGTGTTTTATCACTACAGCTAAGAAAGCATGCTCGGATAAAAGAGTGTCTAACGATGCACGAAGATCGATTGCAGGGTTCGTTACCTCAGCAGACATTTGACCTTTGCTATGGCTTTCGTGGCCATGCCCATCTGCTACGCTAAAAGTAGGGATTAATAAAGATACACTTAGTGGAACAGCAATTAATGCTTTTTTCATTTTCTTGTTCATGGTTAACTCTCTCCTTTTTTTGAACATTTTTTGATAGATTCATAAAGCTAACGAAGAGAGTTTTGATTTGGATCACTAATTCAGAAAAAAAGTTTGATTTTTTTGGAGAAAAAAAGATTTTACGGTACGTGTTCTTACATTTATTACACGTTCGCTCAAGATTGCTGAGCTACGCTCAGAGTAGATGAGTTACGCTCAAAATAGCCGAGGTACGCTCAAACTTGCTGATCTACGCTCAAATCAGCTGAGGAACCCTCAAACCAATAATTTTTCGGTACGTGTTCCTACATTTATTACACGTTCACGCAAGATTAGTGAGTTTTCACGCAGTGAACCTGTGAACCCTCAATTTACGCTGTGAAAAACAGTGCTAAAAAACAATTTTCAGTTAATTACAAAAATTTAATGTTCTTTCCCTTATAAAATCATCTACAATGTAAGTATCAACAAATAAGGAGGCTATTCACATGAGAAACATGACGAATCAAACCGTACAAACATATAAGGGTGGAACCGGTTAACGAAGAAATTCGCCGCTTATCGTTTTGATTCTCTTAACGGTGTACTCCCTTATATGTGTTTATTTAAATAACACACAAAGGGGTAAATCATGCATTTTCCAGTTAAAAAATTTTTTTCCTATTACAAACCGTATTTAAAGATATTTCTATGCGTATTGTTATGTGCCTTACTTGTATCTTCTGTGACTCTTGTTTTTCCGCTGCTCGTTCGCTACATTACGAAAGATGTACTCGAAGGGAATTTATCTGATGCACTAAGTGAAGTGTATTGGATTGGCGGACTGATGCTTGTTTTAGCAGTGATTCAGAATATAGCAAACTACTTTCTGGACTATAAAGGTCATGAAGTCGGAGCTCTTATGGAAAGAGATCTGCGCAGCGAACTATTCGCACACATGCAAAAACTTTCCTTTAGCTTTTACGATAAAGAACGGACCGGCCAGCTTATGTCCAGGGTAACGACCGATCTTCTCATGCTTGCTGAGCTTTATCATCACGGTCCTGAAGACTATGTAAAATATTTGACCCGATTTGTTGGAGCGTTTGTCATATTGTTCTTTATTAACGCACCATTAACGATTGCAGTATTCTGTTTTTTGCCCTTTTTAGGAGCCTTTGCACTGTACTTTAATAAGAAGCTGAACAGATCATTTAAAGAAAATAAAGAGCGGATCGCCGACGTAAATGCACAGGTAGAAGATAGTCTCTCGGGAATCCGTGCCGTACAATCATTTGCTAACGAACACCTCGAAATCGAAAAGTTCAGCCGGGAAAACAATCGTTTTCTTGATAGCCGAAGAAATACCTATAAAGGTGAAGCGTACTTTTACAACGGAGTAGAAACATTTATTCAGCTTATTACAATCGCGGTAATCGTCTTTGGAAGTGCCAGTATTGTTAGCCAGAAGTTAGATTTAGCAGACTTAATCACATTCTTGCTTTATATCAACTTTATGATCGAGCCCATTCAAAAACTGACCCATATGACGACACAGTTTCAAGAAGGAATCACAGGTTTTCAGCGATTTATAGAAATAATGAATCTAAAGCCAGCGATTGAAAACAAACCTTATGCTGTTATTCTGTCTGACGTTGATGGTGATGTGGAGTTCCATCACGTATCTTTCCGTTATGAAGACCATACGGAATATGTCCTAAAGGGGCTGTCACTGCATGTGAAGCCAGGCGAATACGTAGCCTTGGTGGGTCCATCTGGTGCAGGAAAAACGACTTTGTGCTCACTCATTCCCCGCTTTTATGATGTGACATGTGGAAATGTCTTTCTTGACGGGGTAGACGTGCGTGATATCGAATTGCATTCATTAAGAAAAACAATTGGGATCGTACAGCAAGATGTTTACCTGTTTGCAGGAACCGTTATGGAAAATATTCGCTATGGAAATCCAGAGGCGACTGATGAAGAAGTTATTGCGGCTGCCAAGCATGCAAATGCCCATGACTTTATCATGAGTTTGCCAAACGGCTACCATTCTGAAATCGGACAGCGAGGAGTTAAACTCTCAGGCGGTCAAAAGCAGCGATTAAGTATCGCACGGGTTTTCTTAAAGAATCCGCCCGTTCTCATTTTAGATGAGGCAACAAGTGCACTTGATAACGAAAGTGAAAGCATTATTAAAGAATCACTCGAATCATTAGCTAAAGGACGGACAACAATTGTAATCGCCCATCGCCTTTCCACAATTCGAAATGCTGAACGGATCATCATGCTGACCGAGAATGGAATTGCCGAGCAAGGCACACATGACATGCTGCTCAAACGCGGTGGAGTTTATGCTCATTTGTATTCCAAACAATTTGAGTTACAAGCGTAAAAAAATCGGCGCACTCTTTAAGATAAGAGTGGCCGATTTTTTTTATAATTTCGTTGTATTATAACTTCCTAAAACTCGAACATCATGTCCATAAGCTTCTAAGATCGCAATCGCTTTTGTCATCTTTTCTTCATGCAAACCATTTTGTGTTTCAATAAAAAAGTGATAGGTCCCTAATTGTTTTTTCGTTGGACGAGACTCAATCCAGGACAGATTGATTGAAAGTGCAGTAAATACATTCAGGATGGATGACAGTACCCCTGAATAATCTTCCGTCGGTGAGATCAACATCATTGTCTTCGTTCGATCTTCCCTTTGTTTTACAGGTTCCTTGCTGATTACGACGAAACGGGTATGGTTGTTGCTGCAATCTTGTATTCCGCTTTTTGTAATCTGCAGATCAAACACTTCAGCCGCATATTTGGAAGCAATCGCTGCGACATCTCTTCTTTCTTGGTTCTTAACCGCTTGGGCGGCTGCAGACGTACTGTCAAACTGCCTGCTTTTCACTTTAGATTCTCTGATAAAATCTCTGCACTGGGCAAGCGCTGGAACGATGGACCAGACTTCACGCACTTCATCTAGTGAGGCTCCTTTTAGAGTGAGAAGATGCAGGGAAACCGGGAAAATCAATTCAGCTTCAACAAATAAATCATACGTTAACAGGCCATCTGCAGTAATATTGATCGTTCCCTCAATAGAATTTTCGATCGGAACAATCCCTTTATCCGCCTTGCCTTCACCTACCGCTTCTAATACATCAACGATAGAATCACTTTTATACCACTCAATATCATCATTCGTAAAATAACGAAAGGCAGCTTCTTCTGAGAAACTTCCTTGAGGACCTAAGTATGCTACTTTCATATTTAGAACACGCCTGCCTTTTTCTTTTCGTTTCAGTATACATCTATTGATTAAATACACCAACTGATATTTTTGAAAATTGCTGTAAAATTTATTTACCTCGTATAACAATGTATAGGCTAAAAATATATCTCGTTTCTATCACGAGATATAAAATGCGATTAAGACTCACGAAGTCCTATTTTTTCTCTAAACTCTCTGCAATTCTTTTTAATGATTGATTCATTTGATACAACATAACAAGAACAAATATCGTTAAACCAATTGGTAGTATAAAAGTAAATAGCCCCATTAACGGCAGCCAAGTTCCTGCATATTCCATATTATTATCCCCCTTATAAAAACATAGCTTGCTCTTATAAATATAATAACATTTATTGGAAAGCAGCATTCTTTTTTTACAACTTCAGTTATTTCATTATGCCGCTCTTTACTTTCAACATTCTTATATCAGCCCGTTTTCTAAATGTAACGGTGGCTGTAAATACTCCTAATAGAATGATTAACGCACCCAGGTATCCTCTCAACCCCATGTTTTCCTGAAGAAAGATGAATGCAAAAATGGCGGCAAATATCGGTTCGAGTGAAAAAAGAAATCCGGTGCTTTCTGGCGTTGTGTATTTTTGAGCGATGGACTGCATAACAAATCCATATGCTGAACAAATGAATGTGAGCCCGAGTATGGCGATCCAATGAATCATCGTATGTGGTAAAACAGGCACTTCTAAAATAAACGTTCCGACAGCCGCAAAAAAAGCGGCAAATCCAAGCTGATAGATTCCCAGCTGCAAGGTATTTACTTCTCTTGCAAAGTGATTGGTTACTATAATGTGTACTGCATACAAAAAGGCAGCGATTAAACAAAGAACCGAACCAAACGCTAACGTAAAATCTTCTCCGATGGTTAGCAGAGTTAAGCCGATTGCAACAAATACAACTCCCAGACTGATCTTTCTGCTTGGCAGCTTTCTTATAATGAACGCCTGAAGTATTGGCACTAAGATCACCGTTGTACTAATCAAAAAGCCAGCAGTTGAAGCCGTCGTATGTTTGATACCATACATAAGCGTAATGAAGATCCCCCATAATAAAAAACCAAGAATTAAACTGTATTTCAACGTTCTAGCATCTGTTTGAAATACTTTTTTCCGAAAAATCAGCACCATTATGATAAAAGCAATCCCGAATCGTAGTGCCACAATGGTTAGGGCCGGAATCGTATCTATTACTAGTTTCATAAAGATATAAGACATTCCCCATCCCATAGAAACGGAAACTAAAATCCAGTTCGCTTGTTTAGGTGTCATGCAGCAGCCCCTAACCCTTCATGTATTTTTGGATTGGATTTATCGTATCACCTCCCTTTGCATTAATAAAACGAATATTTATAATAGAACTATTAGGAATTCTAATGTAAGGGAGAAAACGGGATGAATGCATATTACGCCTTTATAAAAGCGATCGAAACAGGCAGTTTCACGAAAGCCGCAGAAGAACTTGGCTACACCCAATCAGCGATCAGCCAAATGGTGCATTCTTTAGAAGAAGAACTTTCTACGATCCTTATTCTACGCTCAAG
This sequence comes from Fictibacillus arsenicus, assembly GCF_001642935.1. Taxonomy (NCBI): domain Bacteria; kingdom Bacillati; phylum Bacillota; class Bacilli; order Caryophanales; family Fictibacillaceae; genus Fictibacillus; species Fictibacillus arsenicus. The sequence continues at coordinate 1,315,570 of NZ_CP016761.1, read as the reverse complement.
AACGGGTATTACATTGACTCCTGACGGTGAGGAATTTTTGCCATACATTAAGAAAATCTGTAATTCACACAGGGAATTAAAAGAAAAGATGAAAGAGATGGAAGGACTTGAGAGCGGGATTATCCGAATCGGCGTATTTTCAAGTGTTTCCTGCCACTGGCTGCCAGGATTGATGAAAGATTTCAAGGTACAGTACCCCGCTGTTCATTTCGAACTGCATCAAGGTGATTACACAGAGATCTCCAGTTGGATTAAAGAAGGCAGCGTTGACCTTGGCTTCGTGAACCCGAAAGCCGTATCAAACCTGAATATGATTCCCTTGCAGGACGATGAAATGTTAGCTGTATTTCCTAAAGATCATCGGTTGGCAGAGCAGCATGAAGTCTCATTAAAAGAGTTATTGAAGGAACCTTACATCCTTTTAGATGAAGGAGAAATAAGTGAACCGTTAACGATTTTTCAACAAAACAATTTCGAACCCAACATTCAATACCGGGTACATGATGATTATACGATCATGTCAATGATCGAACAGGGTCTGGGAATCTCCATCCTGCCAACACTTGTCTTACATCGGTGTCCTTATCATATTGTGACTAAAAGAATTTCCCCATCCTTTGCCCGGACAATCAGTCTGGCATATAAGGATAAAAGAGTTCTGCCGATCGCGAGCAGATATTTTATTGACTTTATTATAGAAAGATATAGATAAGCATAGATAACCATAAAAAAGAGTAACCACTTTCGCTTAAGCAGTTACTCTTTAAAACTTCTTAATGGATTAATGATGCCCTTAAAGTATTTACATCATTTTCTAAATACCCCTTTAAACACGTCAATGTATAAACCCAGCCTTCTTTTTGGCCCATCATTTTGTTAACAACGTCAGGATCATCTTCTTTCAAACCTGATTCAACCACTTCAACTATTGTACTTTCATCATCCAATTCAGTCAGCTTAATGGTAACAAGCGAACCATTATCATGTTCTGCTCCCCAGGAAAAAACGATTTTCTTATTTTCCTCAACTTCTAAAACTTTTATTTCACCTTCTGCATTGTACTCGTCATATCTTAATATAACTGTTCTGCCTTGAACCCATCTTTCAGAACTGGAGGAAAACCAAAAGCCTCCTATTTTCTCTGGATCTACAATGGCTTCAAAAACATCAGCAGCAGGCTTAACAATCTTCATTTGTGTAATTACTTGGGTATCCATAATCATAACTCTCCTATTCTGTTCTTCTTATTCATTATTAAAATGATTACATACTTACATTCTACCAAACAAAAAAGCGGGGCAATATGCTGCCTCCGCTTCTTTCAGTTAGTATTAATTTAACGCATCTACAGCATTAATTAATCCGAAACCTGATTCTCCATCATAACCTCTTTTAAATACATCTTCAGAGGAAGATTGGATGATGCTCTTAACCTGTGCCGGGTTCAGCTTGTCTTTCCCGTGCTGAGCAATGATAACACCTGCAAGTGCAGCTGTTTTTGGTGCCGCCATGGAAGTTCCGCCTTTATAGCCGTACCCTCCTCCAGGAATAGTTGCTAGACATAGATAAGTATTATCTCTCCCAGCACCAGTTGCAGGATCGTAGTTCGGTCCAAGATCTCCACCCGGAGCTAGTACATCAATTTTTCCTACACCATAGTTCGAGTAGAATGCTAGATTCTTTAGCGCTCCGCCTGCTGAAACCCTGATCATAGTCTGGCTGCTTGGACTGCGGTGTGTTGCACCATTATCATCCCCTGATAGTTTACCAGGCGAACTGATATCAACCGCATTGTTTCCAGCAGACCCAACTACTGTAACACCCTTTTGAATGGCATATTGAATGGCTCTATTAAACAATCGAACATCAGCTACGACATCTTTTGTAGCATAGTCTGGGTTTTGGAACCAGTCATAGCCGCCAAGGGACATGTTTACTACATCAACATTATCATCCGCAGCAGTCATTAATGCTTCAGCAATATGAGATGTTTCCGCTCCACCTGTTGGTCCAAATACACGGTAAGCAGCTACTTTTAAGTCAGGACCGATACCCATTGTGCGCCCTTTAGCTGCAATGGATCCTGCAACGTGTGTTCCGTGTGAGTTTTCATCCATCGCATCAGGATATCCTGGAACAAAAGATTTACCGTAAGCATAGTTATCTTTTAAGTCAGGGTGGGTGTAATCAATACCTGTATCAATAACCCCAACCACAATATCTTTTCCATCTACAGATTCACCCGTCCCGCCTGGCAGGGTCCACGACTCTCCATTTTGAGTAACCTGTTTAATATCCCATTGATATTTATTGTAAAGTTCTGCATCAGCACCATACGAACTTACTAGTGCAACTTCTTCAATAGCGGCTTGTTCAGGCTGCACAATATTTTGTACGCCTGCTTCTAGTACAGTACTAGATTTTTTGATTTCAGAAAGGAAGTTTGGATTACTAGAAACAACTTCAACCGCACCTAGCTTGTCCAATCTCGATTCGATTTGTCCACCAGCTTTTGAGATTTCATTCCCAAATCCTGAAGGTAATTTCGCTTGTTCCTTAAAAATAACTATGTATTTCTTTGCCTGACCATTTTCAGCATTCACATTACCACCGCTGCTAAAGGTCATTGTCGCTCCAAGTGTTAGAGCTAACGCACCAGCTAAAATCTTCTTTTTCATCCAATTACTACCTCCTTTGAACTAATACTTTTATTATAGTGATATTTCTACTATTTACAATTAAGATTTCTGACAATTACTAATATTCAGTTTAAATTACCTATACCTATGAGTCTAAAGGTACATATCAACATGACTGTCGCTTTATTAATATTAGGTAAAAATAACTATCTGCCTAAAATAAAAAAAGCCGCATGATCTGTGATCTGCGACTTTTTACTATTATTTAATCAACCCGTATTACTTCGTTCAATGGCTTCATCCCAACTTGGAAAATAATGAAGGGCGTTTCTCATGAGTTGAGGATTTGTTTTCTTAACTTGTTTTTTGTTCAAATTCGAACCTTTTGCCTTTAAACCTTGAATCTCCAATAAGACTTCTTCTGAGCTCATATTTACTTCCATAGATACATCCTCCTTTAGTTGTCTTATCTTCATTCATTACCAATTAGGAGTTTATTATACGTATTTCATCCTTCGTCTTCTCTTCTGTCTATCAAGAGTACAGTGTGCCACATTCTTTTTACGCTTTTGAACAAAAAGTGTCCAAGCATTCACCATATTTTTTCATATACTACTCAAAATATGTGAATTTTTATGAAAGAAGGATGAAAAGTGACTGATAAAAATCTATTCAAAAAAACAACACTAGCCGGCGGTGATATATATGATAAACATAGCCTCATGGAAATAAAAGCTCAAAATCACAAAGTACTTTTCGAAGGCAAAAGTAGATTCCAAGATATTAATGTACTAAAAATTTCGGATATAAGAATGTATTTAAATGAACAATTACAATTCAGTTCCCTGGATGAACGTTTCTATCATGAAGCACTCGTCCATCCTGCAATGAGTTTGGCATTTAGCAGAAAAAACATTTTAGTCCTAGGTGGCGGTGACGGTCTTGCCCTAAGAGAGATTTTGAAATACCCGGACGTTAATACGGTTGACCTTGTCGATATTGATTCAGAAGTAATCCATGCTGCGAGCAGTGTTCCAGAGCTATGTGAGTTAAACGAATATTCTTTTCATGATCCAAGAGTAAGAACTCTTATCCGTGATGCACAGCATTTCATACGTTCAAATACGCGTCAATACAATGTAATCATTGTTGACTTTCCAGATCCAGCAAATATTACGCTAAGTAAATTATACACAACAGAGGTTTTCACTCGCCTAGCTGGGTTTCTAGCTAATGGTGGAGTTTTAGTATCTCAAGCTAATTCTCCCATTGATACTCCGGTTGTCTTTTGGAGTATCGGAGAAACAATCAGCAATACCGGCATGACAGTAAGTAGCTATCATACGATTATACCTTCTTTTGGTGATTGGGGATTTCATTTAGCAACAAGAATACCAAGTATGTTCACGGAAAGAAAAGTATCCATTAATGTTCCTTGTCGGACACTACCAGAGAATCTAAATCACCTTTTTGAATTTGGTCAAACCTCCCTTGCTCACCGTCAATCTGCAACAGTTAATCGTATGAACAGTTTAAATCTCCACCAAATTTATCAAGAAGAAACAGACCCATATCAATAAGATAAAACATTTTAGAGGTTGCCCTTAAAATGAATATTTTTTAGGGCATCTGTCTTTCATACAATTTTTTACGGATTTTTGGGTTGTATATAAATTAGAAATTTTTTTGATATTTAGAGGAGGGAGATTTCCCCTTTAATTAATTGATTGAAATAGTTGTAAAGGTAGGCGTTTATAAAAATTGATAATAAAAGGAAACCACATCACAATTGATGCATTTCATTGTGATCCACAAATTCTTAATAACGAAAATTTACTTGAAGCAGAGATGATGAGTATTGCAAACCGGTTAAATATGACCGTTTTGAACCGCTGTTTTCATAAATTCGATCCTTACGGTGTTACAGGAGTGCTTATCTTGTCCACTTCACATATGTCTATTCATACATGGCCGGAAAAAGGGTATGCCGCTTTAGATATTTACACTTGTGGAAAAATGCACCCTTCGCTAGAAGTAAAGAATATACTGAGTTTTTTGTCTGCAGAATACGGCATTGTATATGATCTTCTAAGAGGAGAAAAAGAAATTTCACAACCTGTTACAAGTATTATTAGGTTGTAACTAAATTCTATAATAGAAGGAAGCCCCGGATATGTGTCAGAGTTCTAATCTCTAATAGTCAGTAATAAATCCATATTAAGGACAAACACAAAGGGCTACCTTCATGCTACATAAACACTTGTCTTTCTTATACCCCTTTACGAAATTCCTTTCATGTCCAAATCCCAACGTTCTTCTATTAATTTCGTTCCAGTCCACTCTTCATTTGGTTTTTCTTCTGTAAGTTCAAAATTATATTTTTGATAGAGATATCGGGCTGCATGCAACGTGCTCACCGTCCATAAAAACACATGCTGATAGCTTTTCTCCTTGCAGAAATGAAGGGCTGTTTCCATGAGCTTTTTCCCGATGCCCATGCCCTGATAATCTTCGTCCAAAATAAACCATCTTAGCTGTGCCGTATTTTCACTCGACTTCGTAATGGCAATGGAACCCACTATTTGGTTATCCACTTCAGCGACCCATAACTCTCCCCCATCTGAATTGAGCATGAATTCTGTTAAGCCTTTCATAACGTAATATTCAAACTTCGGACCAAACTTATAGGTATGATCGTATAACCTTCCATGCAGGTAGGCAATGTATCCGACATCTCCAGAACGAAAAGGTCGAATCACGATTTCCTTCTGAGATGAAGTTTCTTGTGTATAAATGCTTTTTATTGCTCCCATCGATGTGACTAACTTAGTTAATTCTTGTTTAGGCACGTTCTCAATCATTTTTTCCACACCATGATTTGCACGTTCAACTAAATCGTTGTAAACTTGTTTGCCGTATTCAGTCAGGTAGAGGGAATACTGCCGTTTATCTTCGAGTGACTGGTTTTTTATCGTGATATTTTCGTCTTCGAGCCGTTGGATAATCCGGCTCATATAACCTCGGTCAATCCCAAGATTTTCTCTTACATCGGTTGCCGTACAGCCGTTTTTTAAGTGGATTTCAGTTATGACTCGTGCCTCGGTTAGCGTAAAAGATTGATTATAAATCTCTTGATCAATCTTACCTAGAACACTCGCATAATATCTGTTGAAATTACGTATTTGTTCAACATAACGTTTACCATCCATCATGAGCCCTCCTAAATTGTCTGAAATTATTAATAGTTTAAACTCCATTAGTTGACTTAGTCAACTAATTTCAAAAAAAAAGACGCCTCCTTATGTGTGCGCCTCTATTCAACAATTTTTAGGACATTGCTTTATCGGATCTTGAGATAGTTTACAAATCGCTTTATGATTGTCGGAAACATCCAGATAAAGCGAATCATTCTCTCCAATGTAGATTGAGAATACATCTACTTTGCACCATAGTGCACCAAAAATAGTATTAATTTGACCTGGAACTCCTGCTGGAAGATCAAGAATCTGAATGACCTTTTTTTGATTAAAACATACCCCAAAATCCCTAAGTATGGCGATAACTGTATAATAATCATCTTTGGTTTGTGACTCAGTTGTACCAGGTACTAGTCTGACCATATTGAAATTTCTTTTTGTCGGAAAAACACTTTGCTCATATCCATTAATATTGATTCCCTGATTAGCGATCTCACTTAAGATGCAGCTTAGTTTTTTATCGCTGACACAAAACGAGAATTGAGTTTTCAAGCTGTATTGCAGTTGATTTGGCATAATAAAAAATCTCCTTTAAAAGGCTATAATCTTGTATATGCCAAAACCAGGAATTATGTTTGGACAATCTGTGAGATCATTTCTCCCAAAGTTCAATCCATCTTCCTTCAGGATCAGCAATCCAAATAAATGTTCCATATTCACTTTTTTCAGGTTCTTTTAATAAGGGGATTCCCACCTTATTGAAGTGCTCCATCCAAGCTTCAATATCTTCCACTTGAAAATTCAGCATGACAGATTGATTTTCCGGAAAATAATCGCTCTGTTCTTTAAACAAAGAAAAGATCGTTTCATTGTCAGCATCTGGCTTGATAATCGTTCCATTCCAGTCATCCATAGAAATACCAAGCGTTTCTTTATACCAGTTTTTTAATGCTGCAACATCTTTTGATCGCCAAAACACTCCACCGAAACCCTTGATTTTCATCCTTTAGACCTCCACCAAGAAATTTTAAAAGACGTACAATCACACGAACTTGTACGTCTTTCATTTCCTATTTTACTGTACTCGTTGAGGGATTAATATCAATCACCTTTTGCACGCAGAACAATAGCTCCCGATCTTACAAAATGCTTTAACGAATCGTTTACTTTCGACGTTTCTCTTTGGTCTAAATAAAAATTTTGCTGGCCTGCTCTACTCACAAAAAATACAGCTGAACTCATGAAAAACACAATAAAAGCAATGATTACCCACAACATTTTAACCACCCTTTCTTTTTTCTAAAGATCCGGTGTTCAACTCTCAGGTGTCATTTCCTATATTATACATTTAACCGCCTGCATTTTACATAATTTTCAATAAAATTTCTATCAAAAGCGGATGGGCTCGCCACTTGCTAGGTTTATCGCTAGCCTGGTTGTCAGTTTAAATAACTTTCCTATGCTCGTCAAAAGGTCTTTCCGTCAGAACCGGAAATGTGAGACGAACTCTACAAATTCCTTCTGTCTTGTATGTTCATATTTCATAATGGCATATGTGTTAGCATCAGGTAATGAAATGGAGTGACAATCCACCTCTAGCAGCGTACCCTCCAGCAATTCTCTCCGAACGGTTGAGATTGGCAAAAAAGAAACACCTAGTCCTTCTTTAATAAATCTTTTTGTGATATGAACCTGGGAAACTTTCATCATTCTTTGAGAGGGATAAATACTTTTAATCTTCTTTAATAAGACATCCCAATAACCTGGGTGATTGTTCGTGAGCAAATAATTCTTGTTTAATACTTCTGCTTCATCAAGCGGCGGTGCGGATTCTGAATCTCTTCCGTCCTGTGCCGTCACCAGGATCAATTTGTCTTGATATAAAGGTTTGCAAACGAGCTCTGGATCCGTGCTATTCAAACAGGACAAGCCGATATCTACTTCCTCCTCCAGAACCGCTTTTTCAATATCAATAGATTCAATGATCTTCACATTAATCTCAACATTAGGATTTTTACTTAAGTATCTTTTTAACACAGAAGGCAGGATCGTATCTGCGATTAGTGGCGAGATGGCGATGGAGAACTGGGAAGTATAGCCCTGACTGAGAGATTTCATGTCCTCTAAGCCCCGCTGGTAAACGTGGATCAGTTCCTTCGCATGAACGAGATATCGCTTGCCTTCTTCTGTCAGTTTTATTCGTTTTCCATCTCTATGAAAAAGAACAGCACCCACTTCTTTTTCCAATGATTTAATATGAACCGTTACGGATGGCTGAGAAATGTATAGAATCTCTGCTGTTCTTCTAAAATTTTCACATTCTGCAGCAGTTATGAAAGTAGTCAGCCAATTAAATTCCATTCTAACTCCACCCCTTCTTATTAAAAATAGTAAATAAACTATTTAATAAGATTTAATTTTCTTAATTACTAATCTACCATACAATGATAACAAATCACTAAGAAGGAGATGAAGATATGCAAAAAGGGTTAAAGGGCATTATTGCTGCCGAAACAGCTATCAGTCATATCGATGGGGATGAGGGAAAACTTATTTACCGGGGCTATGAAATAAACGAACTGAACAAATATAACTTTGAAGAAGTTGCTTATCTTTTATGGCATGGGAAGTTCGCAACGGATAAAGAATTGAAGCATACAAAAGAAGAATTGCGCAAAAATCGCGATCTGGATCAACACCTCATAGAAATCCTAACCTCACTTCCAACAAATATGGATATGATGAGTGTTTTAAGAACTGTCATTTCTGCATCGGGGACTTCAGACTTTAACTGGAAACCTACCATCTCACAAGCTATGAAACTTACATCGATCATTCCAACAATCATCGCATATAGAAAAAGAAATACAGAAGGTCTGCCGTTTATTCCACCTCGTCAAGATTTGTCTCACGTGGAAAACTACCTCTACATGTTAAATGGCATCATACCAAATCCTGCACAAGTTAAAGCACTTGAAAGCTATATGATCTTAACTTTGGAACATGGCATGAACGCATCCACCTTCTCTGCCAGAGTTACGGCTTCAACAGAATCCGATCTCGTTTCTGCCATCACTTCTGCTATAGGGACCATGAAAGGACCGCTTCATGGAGGTGCTCCTTCGGGTGTAATTGACCTTTTAAACGAAATTGCATTAGTTGGGGATGCCGAACGAGTCATTCGAAAAAAGCTTGATCAAAAAGAAAAACTTATGGGGTTCGGACATCGTGTGTACAAAACCCACGACCCGAGAAGTATAGCTTTGAAGGAAACCTTGCTTGAACTAGTCGGTCAGGACGAATGGCTGGATTTGGCGATAGAAGTTGAGGAAATTGCCGTTAAGCTTCTGGAAGAATACAAACCCGGCAGATCACTTTATACGAATGTAGAGTTTTACGCAGCGGCCATCATGAAATCCATTCATTTGGATCCATCACTGTTTACCCCAACCTTCACCGCCAGCCGAATTGTAGGGTGGACGGCACATGTTCTCGAACAAGCAGAGGACAACACGATTTACAGACCACAATCTGCCTATGTAGGCAAATTGAAAAACAAACAAGTTTAAATGAAAAAGGCGCACTGACCACTTCTGGACAGTACGCCTTCCTTGATCTATTGAATTCTTTCCAAGTGTGCTTCGAGTTTATCCCACGTTTCGGTAAAACCTTGAACGACACCCATATCGAGCACCGACTTCAAAGCTTCTTCTGAAGAGAATTGTGTATGACTCACGATTTTTGTTTTTCCTTCATGTTCGATCAATGTTAAGATAACTTTCATTCCTGGCATGGTTTCGTTTATCGTACCTTCTTCGTCTGAGAAAAAATCTTCGTAGACAATTCGCTCCGGCTCTACGATTTCTTTGTAAAATGATTTCCCCCAAGACTTCATGTCACCATCAGGAGATTCCATGCAATAATGCCACGATCCGCCTTCACGGAAGTCCATTTTACTTACGGGGAGCGTCCAATGATTCGGTCCCCACCAATTTTTAAGGTGTTCAGACTCAGAAAGAACCTGGAAAACAAGATCCCTTGGAGCATCAAAAACCCGTGTGAAAATCAGATTATTGCCTTCAACCGTTTGTGTCATTGAATTCTTAACATTACTTTCAGCCATTTTATTTCCTCCTAAAAGTTAGTGTTTTAAAGAACTTTACAACTAAAAACGGCCCTCCCTTATTTTGGTGTGCGGAAAGAATTGTAGCTATTAAACTATTCGCTTCGTTTATTCTTTTTTTTCCTTTGAAGTTCCTGCAGATAATCGTCCAACCGATCAAACCGGTCTTCCCAAAGTTTTTGAAAAGATTGAACCCATTCGTTCATTTCCTTGAGCGGTTCCGCTTTTAATTTGTAATAGCGTCGATTGGCGATCGGCTGCACTTCGACGAGCCCGGCTTCACTAAGTACTCGGAGGTGTTTGGAAACTTGAGGCTGATTCATTCCAAGTTTGTCGGTGATCTCTCCTACTGTTAAGGAACCATCACGTAATAGTTCAACAATTTGCAGGCGGTTTGGCTCGGCGAGAGCATTTAATATTGTATTCATGTTTATAATATACACCATAAGGAATATACGTGTAAAGGAATATTTAAAATTCATTTAAAATATTATCAACAAATATCGCTTTACGGTACGTGTTCTTTTATTAATTACACGTTCGCCCAATAACTCAGAGTTACGCCCCAACTCCCCTTTGTTTCACCCCGTTATGGTCTAGTTCCACCCGGTGTCTCCCTAGTTACACCCCATATCTTCTTCATTCCACCCGATCCACTTATAACAGCTACTTAATATGAACAAAGACTGCCATTTTAAGTACTAAAGGAGTACATTAAGGGCAGTCTTTTTAAAAAATTATTAATGCGATATGTTTTCTTTGGATAAAAGCTCATTAAATACATCAATCGTGCTTAAAAATGCTTCATTGTAATTACCGTCCTCTATCGTCCAGCACGTAGATAAAACTGCATGAGAGAACCCCCTTAACAACAATCTCTTTTTGTCCAGGTTAAGTTCTTTCACGAAAATATCTATACGTTTTTCAATGGTATCTTTTACATTCGTCTCTGGCAGTTTGTTCAGCAGATACTGAATCACATCATACTCCCTATCTCCAATTAAACCTTTTGGATCAATTGCCACCCAAGAATCGCCATCCTTAAGTATGTTGTAATGATGCAGGTCTCCATGAAGCAAGTATGGGTTGCTTATCTCACTATTAAGCTGTTCAAAAATCAGCAATGCTTCTTGAAGCGTCTCTTTGGAAATTTGCTCAAAGCCATCCGGATTGTTTTGGATGATGCGCTTCAAACTATACTCCCTATCGGTTACCGTCTGTATATTGGTACCCACTGGGGCTGCAATCCACAAGCTCTTCATGATCTGTGAAGCAATACGAGCTGCTTCCTCATCACTTTCTATTTCTGCAAGCATTACACCAGGACTCAATCGTTCCAAAATCATGACACCAATTTCTGTATCATATTCCAAAAGCTTAACCATCCCTTTGCCCTTCATTCGCTTAATGGTCTCAAGTTCAGTAAGGAATTCTTTACGAGAAAGTACAACCTTCAGCACCACTTCTTCACCATTGTTTCGGATAGCAGGTGCGACAAAATTGTAGGATAGATCAAAAGGGTCTTGGACTTTAAGCTCCCAACGCTCTTCATAATCAGCAACCATCTTATCGAAATTTCTCAGCCACTCATTGGCATTTTCTTTATGAATGCTTTTCATGGTCCTGACAAATTTATCTGGTAATCTCATAGTTTCTCTCCAAAATGTAATGAATAACTTCATCAATATAGTTCTCTATCGGTAAATTTGTATTTACTTGCAAACACTTGTGATTCAGAGGTTTTTTGCTATTATGCAAGCCATAATTGAACATTTCTTGATTCGTTTCTTTAATTTGGCTGATCATTCGATTACGGTTCCTTAACCGTTCATTGATTTGATTATAATCATTTAAAATGCATTCAACATACTTATAGCTTGCTTCATACTTTTCTGCTAGTTGAGTACCTTTTTCTATCATTTCTTTATAAAAACAAGGACTATCAAAGACTACGCTATTGCCATGGGATAACTGAGCTTCAATTAAAGACCAATCAATATTGTATGAAATCTTCCCTGCAAGGTTCGGTTCCAACGTGTTTTCATTTATAGAGTGTAACAACGCAGATTTTACAACATCATGATCAATCACAACCGCACCTGTACGTTTTCCTATTTCTCTAGCAAGTGTTGACTTACCTGCACCTGGGAAACCGGCCATTTGAATAAAAAACATGTTCTGCACCTCGATTTAGATTTTAGAGAAAAAAATATATTAAGAGGAAATTGTTCTGTAAAAGAGAATACATCTACTTCGATTATAAATAAAAAGGGGTATGAAATTTGAATTATTTTTTATCGGTAATGTTCATAGCTGTTATTTCACCTTTAATGAAATGATGATTCATCTTTGTGATTTAATAGACAGAGAAAGAAATTCACCATACATGGTCCAGCTGGCTATGCAATTAAGTGCTGGCTTCCCTGACAAGGGGGTCAAAATTAAATCGGATGGAGAAATAATTGAGTTCATAAAAGAAGACACGGATCCGATAGACAAATAAACATAAATTAATTTTCATAAAAGCGTTTAATTCTTTTCAGCACGTTCGTTATACATATAGATTCGAATTTTCTATAGGAGGTTTTATTCTTGCCACAATCTAAAACAATTAGTTTGTATGAACAGTCACGTGAGCTTCAACAACAGTTTCAAACCATGATTGATGAAATCGGGAGTGATCTTTGGAAGTACTGCCGGTATTTGACGGGCTCGCCTTGGGATGGGGAGGACCTATTTCAGGAAACGGTACTTAAAGCAATGGGCGGCCTTTTTACACGCTGGCATCCTACTAATCTGAAATCCTATATGTACAGAATGGCAACCAACACCTGGATCGACCACTGCAGAAGAGAAAAGCGAAACTTAGGTTCACTAGATGAAGCGGAAGAACCACAAGAAGCTTTCACAGACACGCTCGAATTAGAAGAAGCACTTGAAAAGCTCTATCATCTTTTCACACCAAGACAAACCGCCGTTTTTTTGCTTATGGAAGTCTTTCAATTTAAAGCAGAAGAAGTGGCGAGTATCATCAAGACGACTCCTGGTGCAGTTTATGCCACAACCCGACGGATGAAGGCAAAACTGAAAAACGAGGCACCTTCACCATCTAAACAAACAAATGAAACAAAGGAACAGAAAAACGAAATTATATCTGCCTATTTAAAAGCCTTTAATCAAGGAGATTTAGAAGGAATATTGGCGTTATTCGGTGACCATGTACATTATGAAGCATCTTTAGGATTCTTAGAGACGACAAAAGACGAAATGCGCGAAGGCTCTCTCATGTATGGCTTACCTCGTCACCACGCAAAGGAATTTGTATTATGGGGGAAACCAGTGATTGTCGTGTTAGCTGATTCAAATCAAGGTCCTCTCGTACACGACATACAATATCAAGATGTAGAAAATGAGAAGATCGTCTACCACAGAAGTTATTTCTTCAGAAAGGAATTTATCCTAGCCGCATCAAAAGAATTGGGAATTCCTCCTCAGCTGGATAAAGCACCCTTAAATTGGACGTGAAATCATAGAGTAAAAAGCCGATTCTAAAGACTTGAATCGGCCTGATTCATCCACTCAATGACTTCATCAACCATTTCAGAAGTGAATTTATGATTAACATCGTTATGTATATTAAATGTAACTCGGCTATTTTCATCATTTTGTAAGAGATAATCATAAAAATACTTCTGCCCTTCAATCGGTACTATAGTATCTTTATCCCCATGAATCAGCAGTACAGGAGAATTACTTTTCACTTTCCCTATAGGATCATACTTTTTAAACAGGTCTAATTCTGCTTTAGATAGAAAATCTCGATTATCCATTTTTCTAAATAATTTTTCTGTAAACAGAAAAGATCCTGAACCGTTCACACAGACTAACCCCGCTATTTCAGGGTGAGCCGCATAAATACCGCTGGCAATAAACCCTCCCATTGAACTTCCTACTAGAATAAGTTTCTTCTTCTCTAGCTTTAATGCCCGTGTAAAAGCTTCAAACTCATTAATACTTTTAAAAATTGTTTCCCAAAAGTACTTCTGCATCGTTTTCTTGTCAAAAGGGTTTTCCAACGGGGACCGCGTGTCATGATAGATTAACTCTGGAACAATCGTGTTAAACCCTTCTTTCGCTGTTTCTTCTGCCATTTCATAAAAGCTTTGGCCTCTGCCACCCCAGCCATGATAAATAATTACTGTGTACTCTTTTTCATTTCCTTTTTCCGGTTGAAACAAGGTAACCGGAAAATCTTTAAGCTGCATCTTCATTTCATTAATCCTTTCAAAGATTAAAATGTTCTTTTATTTGTTTAGCCACTTCTTCCGGACTCAAATCTTTGTTATGGATACGCAGGTAATTCTCTTTTTTTATCTCGCCTTCAAAAGAATTCATCCGGTATTTGTCCATTGAAGTTTTCAAATCGTTTTCAGACCATTCGATGTTTCGTTTCGTCGGTTTGTGTTCCAGTCTGTGAGGTGTTATGTTTCGTTTCAGCCTCTCATCCAGGTCCGTCTCCAATTCAACAAAATAGATGTCTGCACCCTCAGCCTCAAAAATTCCGCAAACATCCTCAACAAACTTCCAATCCGACTCATAATTAAAGGCCCATACATATGTAAAAATCATTCCGTAGTTTTCGCTCTTGGCAAACTCCTTAAAGATCTCAGATCGAAAAAGGTTCACGAGCCGTTTTCCTTCTTTCGTTCCATAATCAAAAAACTTTGTCACGAGATCGATCGTCATATGATTATGAAAGAGCTTCAGATCGGTAACCTTCTCCAATTCATGCCCAACGGTCATTTTACCAACAGCTTGAGGACCGAATAATAAAACCAGCTTCATGATGCTTCCCCCATTTGTAAAAAGTATTACTCCATATGCTACTATGAAAATGAACAATATTCCATTGTTTAGGAGAATCTGGGTGTATCCAAAATTAGAATTACATGTTGTTTTAAAAGTTGTTATTGAAGAAGATATTGAGCCAGCGTTTATTCGTGAAGTAAAGGAAGAAATAGGACCGGATTTAAAACCCCCTCTTTTTCCCCAAGTCAACATGCAAACTACCCTATCACATAACCCTCACATAACCCTCACAAAACGTTCACAAAACTCTTTTGTAATGTGCTTCCTGTTGTTCTATCATTTGTACTGGGAAAAGATTTAGTGCTTTAATAGAGATGTATTTAAGGTTACAATTAATTGGTTAACCTATAGAGATAAATATATGAAGATGGTGTCTTGTAGAATGGAAAGAAATTTGGAAAAACAAAAGATGTCAGCTGTCCTAGGACAAACGGTCAAAACAGGGATTATTAAATCAAACCTTGTACCGATGTTCGCTGGATTGACCCTGGCATTATATACGTACGATATTGATCCTGGTGATAAACTGTTAGATGTCTTATTCGTCTTGATCGGTACAATCCTTGTGATTGGTGCTGCGGGGACTTTTAATAATATTTATGACCGCGATATCGATGCAATTATGGAAAGAACGAAGGTAAGACCGACTGTTACGGGTGAGATCAATGTGCGTTCAGCATTAACTCTCGGTATCGTGATGGCTGTTCTCGGTATGATTGCTCTTGCTTTTACTACTCCGCTCGCTGCAGTGTTAGGTTTTCTTGGTCTGTTCTTTTATGTTGTACCTTATACAATGCTAACGAAACGCAGAACGATCTATAACACAGAGGTCGGCTCTATATCGGGTGCGATGCCTCCACTGATCGGTTGGGCTGCGATGACCGGAACACTTACTCATCCAGCCATTGCTGCATTATTCATCATTCAAGTAATCTGGCAGATGCCGCACTTCTATGCGATTGCGATCCGCCGACATGATGAGTACAAAGCCGCAAAAATTCCGATGCTTCCGGTTGTAAAAGGTGTTAAGAGAACGTATACCCAAACCAACATTTACTTAGTGTTATTGAGCTTAACAAGTTTTCTCTTTTTCCCGTTAAGCTTGGGTCTGACGCTCGTTGCCCTTTTACTTAATGTAGGCTGGCTCGTACTCAGCATCTACGGCTATAAGAAAAATAAGGATTCAGAGAAATGGGCAAAACTGCTCTTCATCTACTCGCTGATCCACATGACAATTCTGTTTTCGACAGTTATCGTTTACTCCCTAGTTGGGATCTTCATCCTTAAATAGCAAGCAAAAAAGCCTGCGCAGCCAGGCTTTTTTATTTTTGAAAATTATTTTGGTCTTGTTTTCTTTTGCTCTGATAATAGACTGCAGCTAAAAGGAAAAGAATTCCGATCCCGTATCCGATTGTAACTGAGAATTTAAATGCAGCCTTTAAAGCATAACCACCCATAATTGAAGAACAGAATAGTAGTATAAAAAATGTTACGTAATTAAGGTTGCGTCTCATTACACCACCCCCCCTAATCCATAGTAACAACAAACAACGTTTTAATATTCCATTGAATTAGCCGTTTTCACAACATCTTCAATCGTGTATTCCTTTTCAATTTTTGGTGCTTTGATGAGCATAACTGAGTAATATACCCCGTCTTTTTCCCATCGAATTTGTTTAACATTTTCGGCATTACCATCTATCAAAGCCTTAGTACCGTCCTTTAATTTAACGGTCTTCATTTCTTTACCATCACTCGACCATGTACTATTTTTATTATGATAAGTGGTAACGTGAAGATTAACTCCTACTCCATCTCCATAAATAAATTCAGTATGAATAATATCTCTTTTTGGGTTACCTGGCATATCTCCAGCATAAGTTAAAGCAACATTTTTTGGCTCAAAGGGTAATTCAGTAGGAGCCGCTAATTTTTCTTGAACACTTTCAGGAAATTGTTCTGCCACTTCTTTTATTTCCGGATAATTTTCTTTCAACTGCTCTACTGCAGCATTACCATTACAGGCAGTTAATAAAAGGATAAACAGGATTATTAGGATTCTTTTCATTCACCAAACCCCCTTTCTATAAATATACAGGTCGGTTTCCATCACCATAGATCCGTGTTATGCCATATAGTATAGGCCTGAGACAAGTAAAGATAAGAAACAAAACAATCCAGATGCAAGCGTTACTGGATTTATCAAGGGCCAATTGTCTTCGATTGGCGCATCAAAACCAAATCTAGCTCTTTGATAACCAGTGAAGTTTCCTGTTTTGCCTTTAACGTTAAGAAGAAAGATTATTAATACTGAAAATGTTAAAACACCAATTGTAAAGAATGCATCTACCCAATAAAAATCGTATTTTATGTACACGAAATAAACTAACAACACTTCAATAGTTAATGTAGTTATAAACTTTACTTTTTGCATTTAAACCTCCCTCATTTGTTAATTTTTTCCTATATAATTCTTTTTTGCTTAAGAGAAATCCTTTTTCTTTAAACCTTAATCATTTATATATTCTTCACATCAATAAAAAAGTCAGATCCTTACTACGGATCTGACTTTTTTAAATGGAGTTTTTATCAATATAAAGATTACTAGTGTCTACACTTGTAGAATTGCCCTTAACCCGCTTCAACGTTGCTACGATAAGAAAGCTGACGATCACTAACAAGAGCCATGAGCTCACCTTTCCAAGATGAACGAGACTCCATGCTTCGGTTTGGTTCGGATATTCCCAAGCTCCAAAGAACGTCGCGATATTTTCGGCGATCCATATAAAAAATCCGATCAGCACGAAAGAAAGTGAGAGTGGCATGCGGTACCGAGTTCCATTCACTTCGTATGTAACCCATGATTGCCAAAAGACGATGATGACAAGTCCAGATAACCACCAACGAACGTCAATCCAATAATGGTGGGTGAAAAAATTTAAATAAATAGCAGCTGCAAGTGATACTACTGCCCAAAATGGAGGCCACTTCACCAATTCAACATCAAATCTCCTCCACGCCTGGCATAGATAACTCGCTACACTTGCGTACATGAATCCACTGTACAAAGGTACTCCAGCTATTTTGGAATATCCTTCTCCTGGATAAGACCACGAGCCCATGTGCACTTTAAAAAGTTCAAGAGCAAGACCAATAAGATGGAACAACGTGATAACCTTCAGTTCATCCCTTGTTTCAAGCCCAGAACGCACCATTAACCACTGCATGAGCAGACAGATGATGAGCAGCCAGTCATAACGCGGCAGGAAAGGAAGCGGAAGAATCTGTGTAATAGCCAATGAGGCAAAGATTACGACAGGAAACAAACAGGATAGGGCCTGCTCCCATCCAAAACGAACAAGCTGTTCTAATGCTCTCATGATTTATGCCTCCGCAGATTTTTTTATAGATATAAAACTGCCTTAAAGGCTGTCTTCGTCATTTTTGTACTCTAATATATCCCCGGGCTGACATTCTAAAGCTTTGCAAATCGCCTCTAAAGTGGAAAGCCGAATCGCTTTTGCTTTTCCATTTTTCAATATAGAAAGGTTAGCCATTGTTATTCCAACCCGCTCCGACAGTTCTGTTACACTCATTTTCCTTTTAGCCAGCATCACATCGATATTGATTATAATCGCCATGTTTTCACCTCAGACCGTTAAATCATTTTCTGATTTTATATCGATAGCATTTTTTAACAGCTTTTGAAGAACAGCTGCAAAGACTGCGATCACCGTGCTGCCAAAAATAATGACCATTCCGATTAATATCATACCTGGGGCATCGTCTACCTCCGCCATAAGATATATGAGTGGCATAAATAGCACAAATAAGGCGCTGATGGTGATGGCACAGTATTTGATATTCTGTATAGATCTTACTGATAATTCCGAGAAGGCTTCGTTCTTGTCAATGTAGCTTAAAAGTTTAAAAGTTTGGAACAGTGCTGCGAAAAATACGATTGCTGTTGCATACAATCCGATTAAAAAAGGATATTGCAAAAAATCTAACGTTGGATTTAATTCTGCAAAAAATTCAGCGATCTCAGGCAGCACAAATATACACAATGCGAGAACAGGTAGTCCCATAAGTATAATAACGAATTTTAAAAAGAATGTTTCTCGTTTCATAAAAAGCACCTCACCTATTGATTATGCATTTCATTTTAATACATAATTTATCGATTTACAATAAAATAATATTGAATCTTATTATATTATTATTGAAATAAATTTATGCTTCTTGAATGAAACAAAAAATAAAAAGCATTTCTCATTCAAGGAAATGCTCTTTAATGTCTTAACACTTATTCAATTAATAACTTGCGCAGCTAGCCTGAGACCTGTTGAAAGACTAAACGCTTGGATCAGACTTTGATCCAAGCGTTCTTTTATTGTGCAAAAGTATAGTTATGATGTTTTATGATCCTTCAAATTTATTTATGAGCCTTCAAAATTTTTTATGATCCTTCAAAATTATTTATAGGCTTTTCGACAAAAGACGATTCGTACACAACTGGGTTGGAGGAATAGCACTTCCTGCTAGAATCAATGTATTCATGAAGACCTCAGCTTAATCTTGGAGATCTTCTTTTAAAAGTGAATACATATACAAGTCATCAAATTTACCGCATGTATATTCGTAATGTCTTAACAAACCTTCTCGCTGGAAACCCCTTTTCTCTACCAATCTTTGTGATGGCAGATTAGCAGGTTCAATCAAAGCCTCTATGCGCTCCAGTTCTAGTTGTTGAAATCCGTATTTCACAACAGCTTCCAAAGCTTCACGTGCGACCCCTTTTCCCCAATACTCTTTGCTCAACTCGAAACCCACTTCTGACCGATAATGCTTGGACACTCTATTCAGAAATCCGCAGCTTCCTATCACTCTATTATCTTCTTTCAGCGTGATTCCCCATCTGATCCCTGTGCCATTTTTAACGATAGATTCATACCAGGTTATTTCATCATACGCATCTTCAATAGATTGAAAGGGTTCTAACCCCATATGTTTTACAACTTCTGGCTCAGAGAGATACAATAGCATGTCTTCTGCATCAGCTTTGGTTACTTCTCTTAAAATCAAGCGCTCGGTCTCAATAATCGGAAATTGGTTGTTCATGTTAGATATCTCCTTTTCTCTCATTCTTGTCAGTCTTTTATGTAATTCCCATAGTGCTGTTCGATTGCTGTCCCATTTAAGCTCTCTAAAGGCTTCTTCATAACTCATCCATTTAAAGGCAGAGTGTTCCTTTGATAGCAGTTACTCCCCTTCAGAAACGTCTACTCCAAATGAGTATTCCTTAGTTACATAAAAGTCCTCACCCCACAAGAACTCTCCAACAACATGTTCTACGGGCAATGACGTGATTGAATCTAACATCATCAACTTGC
Organism: Fictibacillus arsenicus; assembly: GCF_001642935.1. Classification (NCBI taxonomy): domain Bacteria; kingdom Bacillati; phylum Bacillota; class Bacilli; order Caryophanales; family Fictibacillaceae; genus Fictibacillus; species Fictibacillus arsenicus. The sequence continues at coordinate 1,295,349 of NZ_CP016761.1, read as the reverse complement.
AGGATTCAGTGAGTCCAGTCTCTTCGAACACTTCACGTCTTGCTGCCTCGAGCGGTGTTTCTTCATCTTCCCCACCACCCGCGATTCCTTGCCAATAATGCAAGTCTGCTCGTTTTAGGATCGCATAGTCAATGATACTTCCTGTCATCCTGTAAGGCAGAACCAAAACCTGGAACGGAGCTCGCATACCTTTTCCTCCATGTACGTTTTTTGTAACAGTTTAAAGCGCTAAACACGGTAAAACTCGGCTATTATAATAATAACTTATTTTTAGCTGGGGGCTTTATTTTGAATACCACTCTTTTACAAGAAGCAAAAGAATTTATCACATCCTGTTATCAGGAGTTAAATAGACCGCAGATTGAGATCGATGAACGAATAGACTCGATCACGAAACAGATCGAATCAACAGGAACCTACGAGCACACTTCATTTGAAATTGATTATGGCGCAAAAGTGTCTTGGCGCAATAGCAATCGATGCATTGGACGGCTTTTCTGGGATCAGATGCACACTTTTGATAAAAGGAAATTGAAGACAGAAGAAGAGATTTTCGAGGCGATTTTAGCGCACATGGCGTATGCAACAAATGGCGGGCGAATCCGTCCTTCGATTTCAGTATTCGCACCTCAAAAAGAAAACGAGCGGATCAGTATCTGGAACCATCAGCTGATTCGATATGCCGGCTACACCACACCGGATGGAGTACTTGGTGACCCTGCTTCTATCTCTTTTACAGAAAAATGCATGGAGCTTGGCTGGGAGCCAAAGTACGGAAAGTTCGATATTTTGCCGATTGTTATTCAGATCAATGATCATGCACCTAAACTGTTTGAACTGCCGAAAGACGCTGCTCTTGAAGTAGAGATCCGTCACCCTGAATATAAATGGTTTGAAGGCCTGCACCTTAAATGGCATGGTGTTCCTTTCATTTCAGATATGGCTCTTGAGATTGGCGGAATCCGTTATTCGGCGGCCCCTTTTAACGGATGGTACATGGGTACGGAGATCGGCGCGCGTAATCTGGCGGATGAAGACCGGTACAACATGCTGCCGCAGATCGCTTCACTCATGGGCCTCGACACGAAAAGTTCGATCACATTATGGAAGGATAAAGCTCTCGTTGAGCTTAACATCGCCGTACTGCACTCATTCCGCGAAGACGGCGTCAGCATCGTGGACCATCATACGGCGGCACAGCAGTTTAAGAAGTTTGAAGAAAAAGAGATCGAGAGCGGCAGACCGGTCACCGGCAATTGGGCATGGCTCATTCCACCGGTTTCCCCTGCCACGACTCATATCTTTCATAAGCCTTATAAGAACGATATTGTTAAACCGAATTATTTTTATCAACCGAGACCTTATTAATCAATAAAATAGACGTTATACAAAGACCCTTGATTGATGTTGATCAAGGGTTAATTTTTTACAACAAACAGCTTAAGTATGGGACTTTTCTAATGCTAGTTTGATTCCAAATCCTATCAATATTGTACCTGTGATTCCTTCAATCATATTTTGTGCTTTAGGTCTTTTCATAAATGCACTGATCTGATTAATTAAATAGACGTAAAGTAAAAACCATATGGAAGTTAATACAGTATAAGTGATACCCATTATTAAAAACGGTATAAAGGTATTGCTTCCTGGGTCAACGAATTGAGGCAAAAAGGTTAAGAAAAATACGGCAACTTTCGGATTGAGGATGTTGGTAAGGAACCCTTGTTTAAAACAAGATGTGTTTTCAAATTGTTTATCTGTATTCATCTCAACACTTGCTGCTTCTTCTCTTTTCTTCAGAGACCATAATGTTTTAACACCCAAATAAATTAAGTAAACAGCACCAACGTATTTGAAAACAGAAAATAATAACGCTGATTTAACAATGATTGCTGAAAGTCCTAATACAGCTGCAGAAGTATGGATGAGAAGCGCACAACAAGTACCTAAAGCTGTTTTCAGACCACCATTTCTCCCAACGGTGAGTGTATTTTTGGTAGCAATCGCAGTATCGGGACCGGGTAAAATAATTAAAAAAATACACATAAGGATAAACAAATAAAAGTTTTCCATTTAGTATCACCTTTCTAATTATGATAAGACCTTCTGAATATATGATTCTTCCAATTTATTATAAATAAAAAAGGAAATCAAATAGAATTTTGATTGGCTTGTTTAAATTTGCGCTTATATTAACCCTTGATTGTTTTATAGAAAATGAGGAAGATTAGGGTGTATCCTTAACGATTAACAGGAGGTGTTTGAGATAAGTCCCAATCGGAAGCTTCATATTCTAAACGGCCAAGAAATGTACAGGCATTTTACAAAAACACAATTCCTTGAAAATGAACTGAAAATCCCCTTTAATGAGGCGATGTGCTTTGGAAACACGTCAGATGACATCTTTTCAAACGAATTTGCAGAGATTCGTTCTAAGTTTCATCACGTGACACTTGATGAGTATACTGAGATCACGTTAAAACCTCTTCAGCCACTCTTTAATTACGAGTTTGAAAGCATCGAACTATGGTTTGACGCTGATATGTTTTGTCAGATCAATTACCTGACGATTCTAGCCTGGCTGGAGCAGACAAATCATCAAAGTACGATTACACTTCATATTGTAGATGACCAGTTTGAACCTATCGAAAATTATTCATTAGAAGCTCAAGGATATTATGAACTTTACAAACAAGTTTTGATCCATAAGACGAGCCCTGAAACGATTGATCCTCCCCCTCTAAAGAAGGGAGTCCAGCTTTATTTAAATTACTTAAAAGATGACAGTGATATCATGCAGTACATTCAGCAAAATCAGCATCTCACAGAAAACGAACTTCTGATGGAACTTCTAAACAATTTTAAAGAATATGGTCTAGGGGATCTGCAATACTTGGATATGATTAAAAAAAGCCGATTATCTCTGTAGTAGTGAGATAACCGGCTTGTTATTTAGTTTGCAGTTCCTTGCTCTGCTTTCAATGCATGAGCCTGTGGGACCGCACGTTTAATGAATAAGGAAACGATCCATGCGATCGCAACTAGTCCAAAAGCGAGTAAGAATGCGCTCTTCATTCCAGCAATCATCGCTAGAATCTGCATGGTAACTCCATCTTCCTTCATTCCCTGACTCTCCAAATAGCGAGCAGAACTATTGGTCATGATTGAAACAAGCAATGCCGTTCCAACCGCACCCGCTACCTGCTGAAGTGTACTGATGATTGCGGTCCCATGAGGATACAACGGTGGCGGCAGTTCGTTTAGAGCGTTGGTCATTATCGGCATCATGACCATTGATATTCCTAACATCAGCAGTGTATTGAAAATCATGATGGTGATGTATGGAGTGGTTAAGTCGATAAAAGCAAACTGCCAAAGCGTGTTGGCAATCAGCCCTAATCCGATCAGAGCAAGCCACTTCGCACCGAATTTATCAAATAAACGACCTGTTATCGGAGACATGATTCCCATAACAATACCGCCTGGCAGCATGATCAAACCTGCTTTCAATGGACTGTACCCCAACGCGTTCTGAAGAAAGATCGGCAGCAGCATCATGGCTGAAAACATCGACATCATAACAATCATCATGATTACCGTCGACATCCTAAATATGCTGTATTTAAACGTCCGAAGATTAAGCAGTGGCTCTGATATCGTTAGTTGTCTCCAAGTAAATAACACTAATGAAACAACACCGATTGCAATTGGAAGCAAAACGTCATTGCTCGACCAGCCTCCGTGCCCTTCACCAGAACTGCTGAACCCATACACAATTCCCCCGAAACCTAACGTTGAGAGCAGAAGCGAGATCAGATCAACCTTTGGATTCGTCGTTTCAGTAACGTTTTTCAATTTTGCATAAGCAAAACCAATAACTAAGAGTGCAATGGGCAGCACACCATAAAAGAGTACTCGCCAACTGAAATGCTCGACAATGATCCCTGAAAGAGTAGGTCCGATTGCTGGAGCAAAGGTAATCACAATACCAATCGTCCCCATAGCCGACCCCCTTTTTTCAAAAGGAACAACAGAAAATACCACATTCGTGAGTAAAGGAAACAGCAATCCCGTACCCGACGCCTGGAGCAGTCTTCCGAGCAAAAGGAATTCGATCCCTGGTGAAATGGCCGCTATAAATGTTCCCAGAGTAAACAATGACATCGCCCCGAGAAACAAGCTTCTTGTTGTAAACCGCTGAATGAGATAAGCAGTAACCGGGATAAGAACGCCAATAACAAGAAGGTATCCCGTCGTGAGCCATTGCGCCGTACTCGGTTCGATTCCAAAGTCGGCCATTATTTTTGTCAGAGCAACGTTAAGCAGCGTTTCATTTAAAATGGCCACAAATACACCGAGAATCATAATCATAACTAACAAAAAGTTGGCTCTGCTTCCGAACGTTCCCCCGGTTTCAGTCGAATGATCTTGATTTTTCACTTTTTCTCCTTCCATTCACATGGATTGCACAAACTCGCGCGTAATCCATTGAAATGACTTATTAATTGTTGGTTCTTCGTTATTAATGAAAAAGTCTGTATTAGGATTAACACATTTTTAACAGAACAAACATTCGCATTCAATACTAGCACAAATATGAAGAAACTGACAATCATCCTTTTGTTGGAATTTTTAATTTAACGAATACGCCATCTCCTGACGTTTCCGATCTATATCTTTCATAATAACTATCATTTATACTTTTTTAATAGGATATTAATAACATTCGAGCTAATCATGTTAATGAATTCGGGGGTTTATTTTGAAAGATGTAAGAGATGAAATATATACCACATCGGTTGGAAAGGGAGATCCTGAATTAGACAAACGACTTTCCGATGAAATGGATAAGGTAAACGCTGCAGCGACTGCAAGGGTCGATGCTGCAAAGGAGTTAACCGTAAAGATATTAGACAATTCAGGTGAACTTGCAGCAGGCATGAGCGGATGGAGCTGGGGTGTTGCCGCGGGAATCGGAATGACTTGGGTGCGTGAAGATACACGCGGAGATGGCCTTGGGACCAGACTGTTGAAGGAATTTGAGGCTGAAGCGCTAGCGCGAGGCTGTACCCCCGTGTTTACAACCTCTTTCACTTTCCAGGCACCCGGCTTTTACGAGGGACACGGATACAAAGAAATTTTTCGTTGGGAAGGTGTTCCTACTCCGGATGCTGCCGACGTGCACTTTCGGAAGGAATTACCTAGATCCTAAAAGTAAATTTATGCTGGATTGAAGACCATAAAGAATCTTTCTGGGAGAAGTCACATTGTATGCACGGTAATAGCTAATTTACTACAATAAAGGGTATGCATCTGAAGCAGCCGAGTCAGTATTGGAATATGGATTTGAAGATTTGAACTTGCATCGGATCATCGCAACCTGTCAGCCTGAGAATCCTCCATCCTACCGAATTATGTTAATAGTTGAGAGAGAAACCCTTATATCTCTAACAGTTCTCTTTTGGAGTACAAACAGTTTGGCTTATTCAGCAATTGTACCCGTTTGTAGGAAAACTGGTTAAATCAAAGTGTTTTCAGTGAGGACTATTTTATATTCTCTTATAGCAATTGACTGTCAGACTGTTGTTGGTTCTGTCCCTGATTTGTAGTCCCCATACCTAACATATTAGTAGCTAAGGGTAGCATATTCTTCATGTTCCCACCGTTTTTGCTCATCATCTGATAAGTTGCAATACCCACTCCAACTGAGGCAATTACCGGTAAAATTTTATCCATGTTTGTTTTCATTTTATTACCTGTTTTTTTTTAGTTCACTAATTTTGGAACATTGTTAGTTTGGCTAAAAACCTTAAGAATATATAAGGAAATTACTACTACTTTAACTTTACATGTTTTATAAAAAATATTCTTTATTCTTTAAGACCTTATATAAAGGAATAAATAAATTCCTAATTTATTTAATTCGTGGAACTTTCATCCGATCATGGAGGGACATATCTTCGTCGAGAGGTATATTTTGAAACAATACCATCTTCATTAGAAACCTGACACATGAGTATATAATTATTTTTATTTCCTTTTGTTTCAAGGCAAAAATTATATTTTCCGATTTGCAGTCTGTAAAAATAAAAAGTTAAACGAGCTTCTTTTCTCTGACCACCAGATCTTAAACGTATCTCTTGAAAACCTTTTTTCTTGCTTTAATTTTCAAAATATTCAATGATTTGTAACATTTCTCGCATATTCATGGGAAAATATAGGCTATAATATTCATAAGCAAAGGAAGGTGAATACGATGAGAAAGAAGAATATGATTTCCTTTAAAGAATTAGTAGTGAAAAATAAAAAAGAACTACTACAAGATAAAAAGATGCTTGAGCGTATTGAAAAGCGCTTAGAAACAAGACACAATTAACTACTACTTTACCTCAATAGTAATTTTTAAAAATTACTTTAATAGAACGAACGTTTAAATCAAAGTCTCGGGTCATTTATCGTCCACGAGACTTTTTCTAGTTTAAAACCCAAAATGATATCCTTACGAAAGATTAACTGATTTAAAATGTTCTACTATCGGGAATGGATCATAAAAGTGATGGAGCTGTTCTTTCCACGCCTGGTATTCGATTGATTGTCTAAAACCTACTGTGTGATCTTCTAAACTCTCCCATTTAACTAAAAGTAAATACTTCCCTTTTACCTCCATACATCGTTGTAGTTCATGAGATATGTAACCTTTCATTGATGAAATAATCTTAGAAGCCTTATAAAAGGCTGCTTCATATTCTTCTTCCATTCCTTGTTTAACTTGTAGCATAACAGCTTCCAGTATCATGTAACCACTCCTCAATTAAAGTATAACAACAATAAATTAGAAGGATCACATATTGCAAGTCTTATTCTACTAACTGGTCCTTAACATGAAAAAAGGTACATTTCTACTATTTGGGTTATAAACCAGTCCTTTTACCTGTATCTGAATTCTCCCCTAAAGTAATGACCTTTTCTCCTTTTCTATAGTTTCGGATCAGGTCGGAATCTCTAAAGATCGCGTACGTTCCAAACTATCTCGCCTTTCTCGTCCTCCCACGTGCTGTGGTGCCGCTTAAATCCTATTTTTTCTAGCACTCGGAAGGAAGCAACATTCCAAGCGCCTACAGTCGACCAAAGCCTGTGGCGCCCGGTAGCAATCGCAGCGTCCAGGACCGCGGATGCTGCCTCGGTCGCATAACCTTTACCGTGAGCGCTTCGGAACAGCTCATATGCGATCTCCGGCTCTTCAAGTGTGGAACGACCGATAATCAAGCCACAGTATCCGATGAAATCGCCTTCGTCTCGGCGGCGAATAGTGAGAAGAGAAATGCCATTTTCGACTGCTTTCTTGCGCATCTCGATAATCGAGCTACGGGTGGCTTCAAGAGTCGACATATCCACACCACGTTCGCCAACTAGTTTTCTGATCCAGGGTGAATCGGATTCCTCCCACATATTCAGGTCAAGTCGTTCGGTTTTCAGCTGGAACGCCATAGGTTTAAAAGCTTTCAAAGTGGAAACCTCCTAGTTATGTCACCGCACTCATAATAGCCATAGAATACTGATGACATGACAAATATCATTAAAATAAGTCATTTTATAAGATTTTTCTTCATACAAAAACTTCCCTTTGTTTGTAGTTTCTGTTATATATTCTATTAGCTTTTAATAATACCTTTCATTAATACTTTCGTTGCTTTCCTATTACCTTATTCAACAAACCTGCTACGTTCATTGAATATAAACCAACATTATTCAACTTCTATATTTTTACATATTATTCTAGCATTCCTTCGTAATTTGAATATTAGCAATGAAATTTTAACCCTGGTGTAACAAAAAAAAACGCACATGAATTATATTGCGAATTCCTGTGCGCCTTGTATTAATATTTACTTGTTTGCAACTCTGAAGTAAATCCGTACATATCGCTTTCTGAGAGTTTTTTATCTATGCTGGTCGATAAGAATTGGATTCCCATCTGGATCTTCTATTGTAAAATGTGCTGGCCCTTCGCCTGTTTCATCTGCTTCAGTCAGTATTTTAACCCCTTTTTCTTTGAGCTGCTTCTGAAGCTCTCGAACATCTGTAAACGAATCGAGGTTTTCGGCATTTCCATTCCAACCCGGATTGAACGTTAGAATGTTCTTTTCAAACATGCCCTGAAACAGACCGATCACACAGCTTTCATTCTTCAAGATAAGCCAGTTTTGATCCATGTCTCCGCCTAACGTTTTAAATCCAAGATTCTCATAAAATTCTTTTGATTTCCGAATGTCTTTTACACTTAAACTTACAGAAAATGCACCTAGTTTCATAGTTCCTCCTCGTAATACGTTTATAGTTTTCTTATAATCAAGTATACATCACATCTGCTTTTAAGATGGAATACATATACAAGTCATCAAATTTACCACACGTGAATTCATAATGTCTCAGCAGTCCCTCCCTTACAAAACCTTGCTTCTCCACTAATTTTTGTGAGGGCAAGTTAGCCGGTTCGATCAAAGCCTCGATTCGTTCGAGCTCAAGGTTTTGAAAACCATACTTAACCACAGCTTGCAGCGCTTCACCCGTTATCCCTTGTCCCCAGTGATCCTTGCTCAACTCAAATCCAACTTCAGCTCGAAAATGTTTAGAAACTCTGTTCAGAAAACCGCAGCTTCCAATAACCTTGCCAGAATCCTTTCGCGTAATTCCCCATCTAATTCCTGAACCTTCTTCGCGGATGGTTTGATACCACCTGATTTCTTCCCATACATCTTTTACAGTCTGATATGGTTTTAACCCCATATGTTTCATAACATCCTGATCTGATAAGTATGTAAAAATATCTTTATCATCATCCGTTGTAACTTCTCGCAAAATCAATCTCTCTGTTTCAATGACTGGAAACTCTTTACCCATAGCTGTATTCTCCTCTTAAGTTGTAATTGATTACCCTTCACCATAGTATTCCGCGAAATACAGAAACCCGACCTTTCTAACCCGGTAGTTTCTTAGTTTTCCTTGTGTTGCCCTTTCAACAGGCGGTTTTGTGAGGGTATATGCTTTTGCATTTAATTCAGCAAACTTTTCTTTATCAACCTCATTATGAAACTCATCTTCTATAATTCCAGTTGTCAACGATGCGACAGGATGCCCCATTAGAATAACTTCAGTCCTTAATGCCATATACTTGGCGTTGCGTGTGCGATTACGAATATACTCAACAAAGAGATAATAATCATTAATCTTTTTTTCATTCGCTTTCCCCATCAACTTTCCTACCCTACAAACCCTTATAAAACGAATACCTTCTAAAAATAATGGCAACACTGTTTCTATAAAGGAGAGATGAATTTTGGATAATAAACATTATAACGCAGCAGACCTTCCCGAAAATCTCGTAAGCGAACTGCAATCATTTGAAGAAAAGTTAAGTAATCAATCGAACAAAAAGCTCGTAGTCATCGCTTATGAAAAAGACTCCGAGGACATGAAGTAGAGAAATAGAGATCCTATTTCTCTTTTTTCATGCGTTTTACCTTATTACCTGGCTCACTCGATTCAAATCATACATCTTATACTTTCCATTATCGGAAGAGTATCTGAGAATGTTTTGGTCTTCTGGCATTCCATTGATATAAGCCCCGATTGCACCCGTCGTACATCTGTGTCCTGAGATCAGAATATTTTTATTAACAAAGTTCGGATTTTCCTCAAGCTCTTCCATAAATGAAAATACTCTTTCCATAAAACTATGTATGTCTTCTACCCCTTCATAGACCGATGCATCAGGGATCAATCCAGCCATCTTCACTTCTTCTTTCTTCAATCTGTCCGCTTCCCCAAGATCAAACACATCAAGTCTCGAATCAACGACAGCCCTTTTACCCGTAGCGAACTCAGCTGTCTGAACGGCTCTCTCTTGTGGTGATGAAAAAACATAATCGAACGTTATATCGGTAAGCTCCATTTTTAACGCTTCAGCCTGCTCGATACCTTGATCGTTCAAAGGCAGTCCAAATCTGCCTTGCAATCTTCCTTCTTTGTTCAAATCCGTTTGGCCGTGCCGAACAACATAAATCATTTTACAGTCCCCATTTTAAAAAATTGATGTTACTTCTTTCTCTTACCAGCAGCCGTTTCCCTGTTTTTTTCTCCTATAAATATGGAGATTTATGTTAAATTGAATGTAGAGGTGTTGCTACATGAACATTAAGGAGATTATTCAAGAGTTAACAGATAAGAACATACTTAACCATGAAATCACAAAAGTGGATCAGCTAAGCGGCGGGACAACGAGCAAGTTATATTTGCTTCGCGAAAATAGAAACAATAAACGGGTCGTCAAGATAAACGAACCACATGTTCTAGAGGCAGAGTCGTTCTTCTTAACCTGCTATAAAGATGTAGTTCTATTGCCTGAGCTTCTTTATACAGACCCTTCTTACCGCTATATCGTTTATTCTTTTGTGGAAGGATCTGTGAATTATAATCGAAATCAGAAACAAGAACTGCTTCAATCGCTTGTAAAAAAATTCATAAACCACTACAAACCAGTCTCAGAACCTGCCGGCTGGGGCTGGGCAGATGAACTCACCGATTCATGGCAAAGTTTTTTACTAAGCAGAGCCATCGAGTCATCAACGATATTGAAACCGTATCTTGAAAAAGAAGATCATGACCTTATTCTTAAGCTTTTGAAAAGCCCGAACAGGAATAGCGAGTTCACACAACCTTACTTATTGCACGGTGATTGCGGTGTACATAATTTTATATTTACAGAAGAGAAACTGACTGGGGTGATCGATCCGACTCTTGTATTCGGTGAGCCGATTTACGACCTCATCTACGCGTTTTGTTCTTCACCGGATGATTTAACAAAAGAAACGATCAGCTCGGCTACGAGTCTTTTACAAACATACGAAAACAAGAATGATAGACTTTTGCACGAGGAAGTTCTAATTGGTCTGTATTTCAGAATGGCAACATGTGTCCGGCATCATCCTGAAGATTTTGAGGAATATCTTAAAGCTTGGGATTATTGGAAGCACGTTGTCAAAGCGGCTTCCTTGAAAAAATAGGTTGGAGGAACGGAAATGTCTTACCGCGATAAAGAATTAACGATTAGACCCATAACTCACGAGGACTTACCAAAACTATGGGAACTGATCTATAAAGAAGAATCGCCTGAATGGAAAAAGTGGGATGCTCCTTACTACGAGCATAAGTCTCTTCCTTTTGAAAAGTTCATGGAGCAACAAGAAAAGTACGTCCATTCAGAAAGCCGCTGGGCGATCGCAGTAAATGAAGAAGTCATCGGAACGGTAAGCTACTATTGGGAGCACAAACCTTCTAACTGGCTTGAGATGGGGATCGGGATTTATGATCCTGCGTTCTGGAGCGGCGGCTACGGTACCAGAGCTCTTCGTCTTTGGATCCATCATTTGTTTACAACCATGCCGCTCGTTCGGGTTGGTTATACGACGTGGTCTGGGAACGAAAGAATGATAAAAGTTGGGGAAAAATTCGGAATGACAATGGAAGCGAGACTCCGAAAGTGCCGGTATTATAATGGCGAATACTATGATTCTATTAGGATGGGTCTGCTTCGAGAAGAGTGGGAGGAAAGCCAGTGTTTCTAAAAACAGAGAGATTATTAATCAGAAACTTTGAAGAAAATGATTGGAAAGCTGTTCATGAGTATACTTCTGATCACAATGTCATGAAATACATCCCTGAAGGAGTTCTTTCAGAAGAGAACACAAAGGAATTTGTAAATAAAAATCGGAGTGGAGATCCAGAGCAGTTCGCTGTGATACTGATCGAGGAAAACACTCTGATTGGACACATCGCATTCCATAAGTATTTCGGTGATCATACGTACGAGATTGGCTGGGTGTTTAATTCTAAATACTTCAATAAAGGTTATGCATCAGAAGCAGCCAAAGCAGTATTGAAATATGGATTTGAAGATTTGAACTTGCATCGGATTATAGCAACCTGTCAGCCCGAGAATCCTCCATCTTACCGCGTGATGGAGAAGATAGGTATGAGAAGAGAAGGTTATTTCAAAAAGTGCATTCCACATGGTAATGAATGGTGGGATGAATATTCCTACTCTATTTTAGAAGAAGAATGGAAATAAAATAAGGAAGATTACTAGATTAAAAATACAAAAACTGTTATTCAGCAATCGTGCAAAATTGTTTAATAAACTTTCAATGAGGTGGGGAATTATTTTAAGGTTTTTACAGTTATTTACCTTTATTAGGAACTTTATTATTTTTCATCAAATACTTGGACGAATATATTTTAGTAGGGCACCAGTATATAATTATTTCATTAGTATTGCAGGATATACATTAGTTTTCATACTTTCATTATCAACTACAATTTTTACATTTTATTATGCTAAAAAGACTTATAGAAACAAGTAATTGTTCTTCAGCAATCGGTTGCTTTGAATGACTAAAAGCATAAGAAACGACCAGATAAAATAAAATTCTGGTCGTTTTGACGTTATCTTATTGCACCATGAGGCAGTACAGCATGTACTCCTCGAACTCCATTGACGATCTGCGTAACCCTTAAATCTACGACAAGACTGGCTAGAGCCAGTGCTTCTTTTCGTTCGTATTCGAACAATTCATACATGAGGTTTAGCATACCGTCTAGAGCAATTGTAGTCGCTTCGTTCAGATCTTCATGAAAGCCCATCGTGATCCATCCAGCTGGTGTTTTCGCCCGAGGCATCGATAGTTTCATATCTTCACGGACTGATAGAGTTAAGTCTACGACATCCATTGGACACTCAAGCGCAGGACACCCTACTTCCCCATCCCCTTGAACCGCATGGCCATCTCCAACAGAGAAGAGTCCTCCTGATACCGGTATAGGAAGATACAACGTACTTCCTGCGATCAATTCCTTACAATCGATGTTTCCGCCACAAAAACGAGGCGGAGTCGTACTGTGAATCCCAGGTTCATTTGGCGGCATACCCATGATTCCCATAAAAGGACGCAATGCCACCTTATGTCCTTTATCACTAACTCCTACCATGGAATCTGAATCTAATTTCCAATTCAGATGATATTCTTCACCTTCTGCGATACCTAAAGCTATATTAACGGGGTGCGGAAATCCTCCGGCACTATTCCACCCCCATGAACCAGGCAGAATCTCATTGATTTTAATCTCAAGTGTCATGCCGGCTTCTGCACCTCTTATTTTTACAGGACCGCATAAAGCATGACCACCATCGCGAGGCCGCTCTCTCGGTTCGAACTTTTTACGAACGCCTTTACCTGAAAAGGGCTCTAATCCCCATGCTGCTTCAAGCGTACTGAAACGAACGGTGTCTCCAGAATCAATCGGGAGTACAGGTTCGTAATCCATAGAGAAGGAGCCGTGTAAGGTTGCACGATCAGGATGAATAGAATAGTGTGCCATTGTAATTCCTCCCATTAAGTATTCGTTTTCATCTTCATCATACTGTAAAAAAATGGTCGATTGAATATTCAAATATGAACAATTCATAACATGCAAAAACGCCTGATACACTTCGCATCAGGCGCTTTTAACATGATTTAAGTTCTATGTAAGGACCGGGTCACGATCTCTTTCTCTTTCTCGTTCTCGTTCTCTGTCATTTGTTCGATTAACAAGAACACTTCTGTATTGAGCTGCTCGATGGAGTTTTCCTACTAAGGAAGCGCGGGTGTTAGCGATGGGCAGATCCATGCCGTTTGAAAAAATAACGCTGGCACGCTTATGACCAGTCCTATCAATTCTTCGGATGTGCGGCTGTGCAAGCCATATGCAGGTATCATTTCGTGGTGATTGGATTGGAAAAAAATACAGGTCAAGTTTTGAGTCGATCATGATGGGAGCAAAGCACATCTTACCCATATTAATGCGTGCTGCTTCCTTCTTTCCATCATAGGAACCACCATAATATAGGCAGTTATCTTTGATGATGCGAAAAGGTTTCTTTTCGACCAGGATTACTGCTTCACGTTCATAGACTTCCGAACACACAGCACCTTTCACATTGATAAATGGAACGATCGCCATTGTGTCACCGTTGATCTCGTAATCCTTAACCTTCTCATGCGTCATTGTTAATTTCATTAATTTCCTCCTGCGTTTCAGTTTTTGTTTTTTAATACACCAACTAAACTATCAACTGCCCCATTTAACCTCCTATTTAATTTTTATAGTACAAAATACCCCTTAAGTTGTACTATATAGTAAGATATTACCATGACATTTTATGTAAGTCTACCTTTTTCGTCATAAATTTTCAAAATATTTAGAAATTCTTTCGTTTTCAACAAAAAAGAAATAGCCTGAGATTAATATCTCGGGCTTTTCGTCTATTAAACTTCGATTATATTCTTACCTTTTCTTTTTCTTCAATCGGTGCTGGATCTATACTCTGATCATTAGCTGTCAGGTCGATCCCATAATCCTTGGCGAACACCATGTGCGTATCAGATAGAACATTCTCGTTATTCAAATCGAGATTGAACACTCTTGCCCCGCGAAGTCTGTTCTTCTCAGCACCTGAGAGTCCGTATGCGCCAAATCCTGTGCTTCCGCTATAACCGAGCATGATGCCGTAATAGTTTCCAGCATACGTATTGATATGGTCATGTCCACAGAAGACTCCTTTTACGTCTCCTCTATGCTGCATGGCCGAAAACAACCCGCTGTTGAAAGGTCCCGGACACTCATCTTCGTTTCTTTCACCCGTGATCTGATGCTTTTCTAATGCTCGGGAATGATCCGCTTCCGTCCGGCTGTCAACGCTCGCATACCACATATAACGGTGCTCCCATAACGGAATATGTATGAACATGAGGGAAGGCACTTTATATCCAAACCTGTTCTCAATTCTTTGGGACGTTTCATTATACCAGCTTACTTGGTCAAATCGAAGCCAGTCCCATGTCGGATAACCTTCAAAGTCTTGTCCGGCAATCGTTTTAGGTGCATATCTTCCTGAGTCCAATAGCCATAAGTTGAACACTGCTTTCTTTGCCTGTGCATCCCAAATGAGCAGGTTCATGTTGCCTGTTCCTTTAATATTTGCTCCTTTATCGTTCAAATTATGTTTGTACGAACGATAAAAATTCAGCATTTCACTTTCATCAATACCGCTTTTTTGCGTAGAATCCTCATCGTGGTTGCCAAACGTAACGGCCCACTTGATCCCGCGCTTTTCCATAGGCTGGGCAATATTGTTCATCGCCTGCTTCATCTCAAGAGGTGTATCACATCCGCCAGTAATATTGTCACCATTCAATACAACGAAGTCAGGTTTCTCTGCATCCAGCACTTTTCCCATAAGCTCTAATGTACGGCGGTCAATGCGTTCATCATCTTGAGTATCATTGAACTGAACGACCTTGAACTTACCGTTTGAATGGAATCGAAGAACCTTTTCTTCATGACTATCAGCATGTGCTGCTTTGGTAAAGAGTGACGTCGTGTCACCAAGCGAGCCGATTGTTAACGCAAGCGTACTCGCTCCGCCAATCTTAATAAAATCACGACGATTTACTTGTTTTGAACTCATTCCAAACCCCTCCATGTTATGTACTGATTTACCATTGTTAGCGTACCAACTCTATTTGGAGGAAGTGTTTAGTTACTGTTAAGGTTGTTCAATGATTAAACAAATGAATTTTTACATGGAAAGCCCCCATAAAATAGGAATGATCCTACATTATATCTTTTAAAAGAAAAATCGCACAAACAAAAGCAGGACAAATGTTTCTAGTATTGAATTTTTAATATAAAAACAATCTCATTGTTCCATTTCATTACAAGTTTATCTCTTTGTCATACGTAACCATCCTTATTCTTATTGGAGGCTATTGAAAATGGAACTTAAAAAAGAAGCGTTTGTAAAAGTCGGACAGGCTTTAGTAGAACAAGCACCCCTTTTATCTAATAAAATCTTAACTCAGCGTTTTGACAGGCACCCGCAAATGTCAGGTCTGCCTCATGATCGGAAACAATCTTCGGCTTATATTCAGGAATTTATCAAGCTCCTCGGATCAACCTTAACACTCGAAGGTGATCAGGCTGAAATTGTATTGATGAATTGGTCAGAACAAACTGCATTTTATGCCGTAGATTATGGACAATCACTGGATGTAGCCATGCAGCCGCTTCCTTTTATTAGAAAAGAAATACTAATTTTAATAGAAGAGCTTGCTGAAACAGAAGCCTTTTCTGTCCTTGATGTTATGAGTGTTATCAAAAACATTGATATTAACCTAGACTTTGCGTCACATACATTTAGTGAAACGTATGTGAAAAATCATCAGATGATCGTCAATGAAAAAAATCAAGCACTTCATGAGTTATCAGGACCAATCGTTCCTCTATTTGATGGAATAGGTGTCCTGCCATTAATCGGTGAAATTGACCATGAGCGAGCAGAGATTCTCCAGATAACAACGCTGGAGCGGTGTGTGGAAAATAAAATATTCTCACTTGTGATCGACTTGTCAGGGGTTCACACCTTAACACCTGAAGTGCTTCAAAGTATATTCTTACTGATCGATTCGTTGCGCCTTCTCGGTGTACGGGTCATCGTCACCGGAATCCGTCCGGAGATTGCGTTAACTGCTTCTTCGTTCGGAATAAATATGCGCGAAGTCCAGACCAATGGGAATCTAAAGCAAGCCTTATCTGCCTTAGGCTATGGGAAATTGATTGATAACAAAAACAGACCACCAGTCCTGCGTTGAGGACTGGTGGTTTTCTTATTTATTAAGTTTGTTGCACTCGGTCATGAGAAACTTCATGTATTCCAAGGCGTCTCTTCTTCTCTTGATATGGATTTATAGCAGGACTTTTTATGGCCATTCCTGATCCTCAGCGCCTCTTGAATGATTTGATGGTATTTTTCAGGAACGGTTTGTAGCGCATATCCCCCTACCCCCACTTTTGAGATGAATCCTCTTCTTTTATCGAATAATAGATCCGAGTTACCCCAAGCACTCCCCACTCGATCATACTTCCGCTCACGAAAAGACCCGGAAATTGGAGTGAAGTGACACTTTCACATCTTTTTGTCCAGTTCATCCAATAGGAGTTAATGTTGTCGACTAGATTCATTTTCAGCTGGTTCCAATCTGTCTTTTATATTTCAGCATATTTAACCAATATTGCAGGATTGATTCTACGTCCTATCTTCAGGTTAATTTCTCTTAAGTTGGAGAATCTAAGTTGGTAAACAGTAAGAATGGCGTAGGAGGGATGAATTGATGATAACAAAAATTCTTAGTTTCCTTCCTGATTGGATAGTACTTGTACAAAGTTTGATTTGCTTCATCGTACCAATCGGCATTTCAAAGTTTTTTAAATGGATCAATTCGTTAGAGAAAGTGTGAAAGCCACATGAAGAGAAAACAATCCAAGGCAGAAGATCAACAAAAGGCTATAGAGAAAGAAGCACAAACAAACTCCTTCATTTTTACCGGTGACCTTTCGATTGATCTTGAGAGGATACGCACTGAGATCGGACATAATGGTGACGTTCATATCCGAGAGTTTAAGATTGGCATACTACATACACGGGCTGCGCTCATCTTTATCGACGGGTTGGCGGATACAGATTTAATTAACAATAATATCCTCCGCAGTTTGATGTCTGATGATGAACAAGATTGTCAGAATCGTGATATCGAAACCTCAACAAGGGAACGATTGAGTGCTCATATGTTATTGATCGGAAAAGTAAGTGAGACTTCCAACATACCAAGCTTCAACACTGCTATTTTGGCTGGGTCCGCCGGTCTTCTCGTAGAAGGAACAGCAATAGGTTTTGTGCTTGATGTGGCAAAAGCGAAAACGAGGAATATCGAAGAACCCCTGTCAGAGTCATTAGTCCGAGGACCGAGAGTTGGATTTGTTGAACAATTAACGGATAATACGGCCTTGTTAAGGAATCTATCCAAAACACAAGACCTCGCGATTAATACGTTTAAAGTCGGCACGAAAATAAAAAAAGATTTAGCCGTTGTTTACATGAGGGACATCGTTGATCCACAGCTTTTAGAAGAAGTCATACAGCGAATTCATACAATCAATATCGATGACTTGCCAGAGTCTGGGTATGTGGAACAATTGATAGAAGATAATCAATTCAGTCCATTTCCACAGATTCAGAACACCGAACGTCCTGATCGTGTCATGGGCGCAATCCTTGAAGGACGTGTTGGTATATTGTTGGATGGCACTCCGTTTGCGTTGATTCTGCCAGTGACTTTTAACATGCTGTTACAGTCACCGGAAGATTATTACGAGCGGTGGATTTCTGGAACATTGATTCGGATGCTGCGTTATTTGGCTGCTTTTATCGCGTTGTTCGGTCCTTCCCTCTATATTGCTTTTAGTTCGTTCCATCAAGGATTGATTCCGACAAAGCTTGCCATTTCGATTGCAGCTAGTCGAGAAGGTGTCCCCTTTCCTCCTTTGATCGAAGCCTTGATCATGGAGATATCGATCGAAATTTTACGTGAAGCAGGGTTACGACTTCCAAAGCCAGTCGGACAATCCCTTGGAATCGTTGGCGGCTTGATCGTCGGCGAAGCAGCGGTGCAGGCTGGCATCGTCAGTCCCATCATGGTCATCGTGGTGGCGGTTACAGCCATCTCTTCCTTTACCCTGCCACACTACAGCATTGGGATCACGATACGTTTCCTCAGGTTCATCGTCATGTTGTTCTCTGCGGTATATGGCCTTTATGGCGTTGTTTTGTTCGTCCTGTTATTATGCACACACCTCGTTAAACTAAAGAGCTTTAACGTACCTTATTTAAGCCCGGCAGTTCCATATCAGTTAAGCGATCTAAAGGATTTTCTAATCCGTGCGCCACTATCTATGATGAAACGCCGCCCAAAACTGATGCATACCCAAGACAGTAAGAGAAAGTAAACGAGGAGATTATCCGGTAAGGAGTGATACCTATGACTAAACAAAAATTTGATCAGATTACTACTCCACAAACGGTCGTGATCATTAGCAATTTTATTTTAGGAATAGGTATATTGACACTGCCAAGAACGGTAACAGAAAAAGTCAAAACTCCTGATGGCTGGATTACGATCATACTCGGCGGAATCATCGCGCTCGTCGTTGCCATCATCATGGTCAAACTGGCTGAACGATTTCCGGGAAAAAGCATCTTTCAGTACAGCAACGAAATTACAGGAAAAGTAATTGGTTCTGTCGTCAGTTTATGTATCATCCTCTATTACCTTACACTCTCCAGCTTCGAACTTAGAGCGATGTCAGAAACAACACGTCTTTTCTTATTAGAAGGAACACCGAACTGGGCGATTATTCTTCCCTTTATTTGGGTCGGACTTTATCTGATCACCGGTGGCATCAACCCGATTGCGAGAATGTTTGAAATCATCTTTCCAGTCACCATTCTTTTCTTTCTTCTCGTCATGTTTTTAGGAATCAAAGTCTTTGACATTAACAATCTGCGTCCTGTAATGGGAATGGGTGTAATGCCTGTTATGAAAGGATTGACCACCACTTCTTTATCGTTTGTTGGGTTTGAGATCATCTTGATTATCTATATGTATATGAAAGAACCTGGTCGTGCCTTAAAAGCGACAGTAATCGGTTTAAGCATCTCTCTTGTCTTCTATTGTGTCACTTTTGTAATGGTTATCGGATCATTATCCATCGATGGTGCCGTGACTCAAACATGGCCGGTCTTAACCTTTATCAGAAGTTTCGAGATATCAGGTTTTTTCGTAGAACGGTTTGACTCCCTTCTTCTCGTCATTTGGATAATGCAGCTGTTTACCACTTTTACAGTTTGTTACTATGCTGCTGCTCTCGGCTTATCGCACCTCTTTAAAAAGAAGATCGACCTTTTTATTTATGGGCTTGCTCCCTTGATCTATATCGTTTCCATGATGCCAAAAAACATTAACGAGATGTTTCAGATGGGATCGATGATCGGCAATTTTACGCTTTACTTTTTTAGCTGTGTCCCTATCCTGCTGCTGCTCATCACATTAGTGCGAGGGAAAAAATCATGAACAAATCAGGTAAGAAGCACGTATGGCTCGGTATAATTTTATGTTCAAACCTTATCCTTCTAACCAGCTGTTGGAGTTACACGCCGATTGAGGATGTAAATTTTGTAGCTGGATCTGCCCTGGATGCAGAAAAGGATGGAAACCTCTCCTCCACCCTCCAGTATATAGTCCCTCATGAACAAGGGGGCGGACAATCTTCCAGTTCATCAGGGCATAAGCAGTACATCAATGTTAAAGAAAGTGGAGATTCCCTGGAACCAATCGGTTGGGAGACTACGCTAAAAAGAGAAGGAACCATCTTTGGCGCGCACGAAAAAATTGTCGTGATCGGCGAAAAACTTGCAAGAAAGGTAGACATGGAACAATTGGTTGATCTGTATTATCGAGATATTGATATTAGAGGAAGTACGCTTGTTTTTATTGCAAAAGGAAATGCAAGCAAGACATTAGAATCAAATGAACCGGATATCGTTCCTTCGTATCGAATCTATGAGATCGCCAATCATCAGTTATCAACCAGAATGTTAAAACCGATTTCCTTAATCCATATGCTAAGCTACATGGAATCAGATTCAAGCTTTGTCGTACAAATGCTCTCCACAGAAAAAGGAGAAGTGAAATTTGATGGTGCGGCTGTGATTAAAGGAAAAACAAATAAACTAATCGGTACACTAAACAAAAAAGAGATTGAGGGTTTAAATCTCATAACTGGTGACAGCAAGAGCGGATCCATTCGGTCTCATGGAAAAAAACCGGTGTTTTTTCAGATCCAAAACATTAAATCAAAGATAACGCCTCATGTGAAGGGTGATAATCTTTCCTTTCATATCAACGTTTCTATTGATGGACGCATCTCAGAGGACTGGAAAAAACCATTTAATCTGTTTGAAGATTCTAATGTAAAGAAAATAGAAAAAGAAATAGAAAAAGAAGCAGAAACATTGATCAAACAGACATTAAATAAAATGCAGGATGACCTTGGAGTAGATATAGCATGGTTCGGTAACCAGTTAAGAATTCATCATCCAAGAGTTTGGAAACGTGTAAAAAAAGATTGGGATCAGCGGTTTAAAACAACTCCCGTTACGTCAGATATCAGCATTCATATCACGGATTATGGCATGATCGGTGAAAAAAACAAATAATAGATGCTGGAGTTGACATAACGACATTAAGGATTGAGGTCAGCGAATATATAAATTTAAAATTATGCTCCAGATAGCATCACAAAAGAAACAGCCTGAAAAGCATTAAGTTTTCAGGCCTTTTGTATATTTAATTAAACACTCGGAATTAGATTGGTTTAGAGCTTTTTTATATGATGCGTGAGTGAAAGCTTAAAATGCCCTAGTGAAACTGAGCCAAGAAGGTGTGTTTAATCTATAGAAGCATATTCCTTCTTAATAATGTCAGCGATTGCTTCATTTCCAACTGCACTTGAATGAAAGACTTTGGAATCCAGATTATACGATTGTCTAAAGGTGATGCCGTTCGTTAACTCAAACTCTAAGAAAATCATTTTATTCTCATCCCATTTACTATCTAACTTCTGGGGATCTTGCAGCTTGAGTGGCATCCATTCCTTAAGAAACGCTTCAGTGGATGAAGGAATAAAAGTATGGATCCTCCTGCCGTCTAACGTACTTTCAATGTGGATGTCTTTCACTAAGCCTTGTATCGGATAAACCTCTCCGATCGTTTTGGCTTTTTTATTTTGATCGACGACAAATACTCTACTCGCCGATAAGACATCTTTGTTATAAGTCACTACAGCAAGTGACGGTGGAATATCCTTGATGGCATAAATCTTTGTGCCTTCTTCGAGTAGCGTCGCGTCGTTATTTTTCATCTGATAACCCTCGCACGCGTCATCCGCCATCTTATACTTCACTTCACCAAGGAGCTTCCCTTTTTCTACTTGTATCTCTTCCTGATCACCAGGGTCAGGAAAATCATGCTGGTAGTGGATATCATTAATCATCAACGTATCCGCCCATTTAGCTTCCACCGGCGAACAATCTCCAAATGTAATGCTGCAGGAAGTTAACAAAGATAATAATGTGATGAATAAAAGAACTGTAACGAAATGCTTCATGAGTTTCCTCCATAAAAATTCAATATAAGTGTATTTCTCTAAAAAGGTAATATATCCCTTTATATTGACATGTAACCAAAAGGTGTTATATTCTAGACATGAAACCAAATGGTTATATATTTTCGAGGAGATGAACATATGGCAGCATTACAAGATATTAAACAAACCGTAGTATTTAACGCACCGATTCAAAAAGTGTGGGACTCTGTATCTACATCTGAAGGCATGTCATCCTGGTTCATGCCGAACGACTTTAAAGCTGAAGAAGGACACGAGTTTCATATCCAGTCCCCTTTTGGGCCATCACCGTGTAAAGTGCTAGTGATCGATGAACCGCATAAGATTTCTTTTAGCTGGGATACAGATGGTTGGGTGGTTACCTTTTTGTTAAAAGAACAAGGTGACCAGACGGAGTTCACTCTCATTCACAGTGGATGGAAAGATGAAGATGCGATTGTTGGCAAGGCAGGCGAAAAGAGCTCTGTTATCCGCGAGCGTATGAACGGCGGCTGGGTTGGCATTGTCCATGAAAGACTGAAAAAGGTAGTTGAGAGCTAAGTGGCAGCACCTGCTGAAAAACACGATGTCTTTAAAGCGATCGCTGATCCGACAAGACGCGAGGTACTTCGCCTGCTCTCCGAAAATGAACGGCCGATCTCCGAGATTGCCGATCATTTTGATATGAGCCGAACCGCTGTAACGAAGCATCTGAATATCTTAACAGAAGCTGAGCTGATTTCTGGCCGGAAAGAAGGCCGCGAAAAGATCTATCAGCTGCATCCTGAACCGCTAACAGAAGTGAAGCAGTGGCTCTCTTATTACGAGAAATTCTGGGAGAACAAGCTGTCTATGCTGAAACATCTAGTTGAGGACGAAAAATAAAGAAAAGAGACTGTTCAAAAGGCAGTATTGCTGCATTTTTGATTCAGTCTCTTTTATTTAATGCCGTACTTTTAAAAAAACTGATCATTTTAAGTTAAAATTCCCTTCGGATAAGTTCATTGAGCGAAAACAAGAGGTGTTTGAGCGTAGGTTCGTGATTTTGAGCGATACAAGGGGGTGTTTGAGCGTAGAGTGGCGGTTTTGAGCGAAATGGGAGTCAGATTGAGCGAACGTGTAACAGATTATAAAAACACGTACCGTAAAGCGGCAGCCCTAAGATCATGACCACACTATGTTATTCATCCAAACAAAAAGAAATCGAAGCCTTTTCAACTTCTTTTCATTGTTATTACATTTCTTCAATGTCTTTTTTCATCTGACTCATTTCAAATTCTCACTGAGTATAAAAGAGAAAAAAACTCCCATACTATCTTTGTTACGTTTTTCTATAAAAGGAGAAAGTAAATGAATCTCAAACAAAATATAAGGAGTGTTGTTATGGGAATTTTAAGTGGGAATCCAAAAGATGAGCCAATGCATTATGGAGAGATATATGGAGCTTGGACACACCTGCTAACAAACCACGGAATGATTGCTGGATACCAAGTATATGTTAATCACACAGGCGATAGCCACCTAAAAAAGTTGGTTGAAGAAGCGATTGAGGGACTTAAAAATGAGAATAAGCAAATTGAAGAATTACTAAAGGCAAATGGCATTGGTTTACCACCTGCTCCACCTGAGCGTCCGGTAGCTAAATTAGAAGATATTCCACCAGGTGCAAGATTCCTTGACCCTGAGATCAGTGCTTCTGTATCAAAAGATGTTGCAGCAGGACTTGTGGCTTGTAGTTCCATGATCGGACAAAGCATACGTGAGGACATTGGGGTTATGTACGGACAATTTCATTTAGCAAAAGCACAATTTGGTGCTAAGATGCTGAAGTTGAACAAAGAAAAAGGTTGGTTAGTACCCCCTCCTTTACAAGTTAAAGCAAGTGAGTAGTTGAAAAAAGAGCAAAGATGTCTTTGCTCTTTTTTAATATGTCTTATTCAAGAGACTGTTTTAATTTTTTCAACCAGGTTTTATTTTTGTACGAACTGAACTTCAGGTTCAATAAGGTCTGTTTCTGGCGGGTTATATCCAAGCTGTCTGCCTATTTTTACAATCTGCCCTTTATGGTGGAACTCGTGTGTCATGGTGTGGGTGAATAACCATAATGCTGTTGGCTCCAAGATGCCGCCACTCCTCAACGTTACTTGAACTGTCTGATCCGCCTTATCTTTAAATTCATTCAGGAATTCATGAACCAGGGCATCCGTTTCCCTAAAAATTTCACGCATTTCCTGTACAGAGCGAACGGATTCTGGCGTTATCTCAGATAGCCGTTTTCCAAGTGCACGATTTCCTAACCATCCCCTGTAACAATTGACTACATGAACATGCAGACTGCGAACAGAGTCTCCTCCAAAGCTTTCAAGCTCTTTCACATAATCCTCAGGTGACATCGTTTCACAATAACGGAATAATGTCTCCCTTGTACGTTGAATCCAATCATACTGGCTTACGAATACATCCATCTTCTCGTTCTCCTTTTAAAATGGAATAATCATGGTGATTCTCTTGTTGTATGATTTTATACACATTCCACGGTTCTGAAATCTTCAGAAATACAAAGCACATCCTCATCAGTCATATAATACCGGTGACAGCTCAGCAATGCCTGTTTCAAGTGTGGAGGTACACGCCTTTCATCATAGGCACAAACCGTAGTCGTCCCAAACTCAATAACCGTCTTATCTACTTCCTTCTCATACTCACCGACGTAATACGTAATTTGTTCCTGATCCGCCCATTCCACATGCGCCCATGTTCGTATGGAAACTTTTTTATTAATGAAGGGTTCAACAAACTTTTTAAAGTAAGAGATGATCGTCGCGGAATTAAAATCCCCTTTGAAACAATAGAAATCAAAATTGTTCACGCGATGAACTTTCTCCAAATCTTCTTTTTTCAGTTCGTTCCGCAGCTGTCTTTCAATCTTCGGGTAAACTCTGTCGTTCTCGATTACGATGACATGATCTCCTTGTTCGATCCCGGCGATGATATAGGAGACGGTGTTTTGAATATAAGATTCTTCACTCTGATATTCATAAAAGATATGACCGCCATTTGATTGCTGTAACTTCTTCGTCTGTTCCGTAATCTTTTCCCGCAATGCTGCAACCCCCTTTTAAACTTATTTTATTTAAGTATAGAGGATTTTAATAGAATAATATAGTTAAGGATGTTAATCATTTAATTGATTTAATAAAAAAAGCTTAAAGAGGGTTTTTTTCCCCTTTAAGCTTGCTTTTTATCTAGGCAATGAAAAGAATTCCGTACTCTCGCTATAATTCCCTGCTAACCTTCCGAGAGGCTGCAGTTTCTCTAGATCCACTTTATAATTACCAAGGTAATAGTCATCATTGATATGATAACGAACCATTCTGCCAATCACCAAATGATCACTGCCGAGCTGAATGACCTGTTCTAGCTGACACTCCATCTGGATCGGCGCTTCTTTAACGCGCTTTGGTTTTACAATCGTGCTTTCCAATGTTGTGAGTCCTGCTGCTTCAAATTCATCCACATCACTCGGCAGGTTCTCAGACGTTTTCTGCATCTCATTCCCCAAAGTTGACGTGACCACATTGATTACGAACTCTTTTTGATTCCGTATGTTTACGAGTGTATCTTTCTCCGTTCCTTCTCTTTCTCCCACTCCAGGTCCTATCGATATACAAAGCATAGGAGGGTTTCGGGAGGCTACGTTAAAAAAGCTGAACGGTGCCAGGTTGACCACTCCTTCTGTTGAAATGGTCGATACCCAGGCGATCGGTCTAGGCACGACTGAACCAACCAATAGTTTGTAGACATCCTTTTCTGTCAGCTCTTTCGGATCAAATTGCACGTTCACTCACCCTCGCTTTTCTCTTTTTATTAACGTTTAACAAAACTAGCAGAATTGCAAAAACGATACATAACAACCCTGTGATAAAAAACCAGCCTGATGTATAGCTGCCGTTCAGATCCACCATAAAACCGAAGACAGGCGGTGCTGCGATAACCCCAAGTGACCCGATCGTGATGCTTAATCCACTCGAAATCCCGGCTTGTTCAGGTGGAACGAGTTCACTCGCTAGGTTCATCCAGATGCCGTTGAACCCCGAAACCGCAAACCCAAAGACTGCGATGATCGGAACAAGCAATCCAAATGGCGTATCTTCAGGCAACAATGCCAAGGTACTGCTCGACAGTGCAGAAATAATGACGATCACGATGACAATAATCACACGTTCCCCGTTAAACACTCGGTCACTAATCACACCCCAAGTGACTCTTCCAAACGAACCGCATGCTTCAGATATGACGAGCAATAAACCCGACAAAAACAGCGAGATCCCCATCTTTTCATAAGCAAAAAGCACGAGATACGTGTTCAGGCACATCTGCGCTCCATTCAGTCCGAGTGCACTTAGGCTTACAAGCAAGAGAGGTTTGTTCTGAATCATTCTCCACATCGATTTATAAAAAACAGACAGCCGCTGATCACTTTTCCCTTGTGGTGCGGACTCTGAATCGCGGTATTGAAAAAAGGATATAACTCCGATCATAATCAAGAGCAACGCTGCACCGATTACAGCTGTCCGCCAGCCATATGATGCTGCTATAGGCAGCAAGATTACGGCCGATAATGCAGATCCGAGTGTGACGCCCATCTGTTTGATGCCCATCGCAGTGCCGCGCTGTGTTTGTGTGAACCAATAGATGATTCCTCTGTTCGATACCGGGTGCATGGCTCCGTATCCAACCCCGCCGATGACCACGAATATGAGCATCGACCAGAAATGTGTAAAAAAGGTCGAGAACATGAACCCGACCCCTAAACACAAGGACAGAGCAAGAAGTAGTTTCCGGGATCCGAGCCGGTCCACTAAGAAACCCGCCGGGATGGAAGCCAATGCCTGTCCTAAAAAGAGACCCGCCGGAAGCATGCCAATCTGAGCTTTCGTGAGAGAAAGGTCAGCTCCAATCAATACACCAAGCGGGACAAGTCCTCGTCCTACAAAAGCAACCATTATTTGAACAATCAAGAGCCAGATTAGCATCCGCCAATGTGGCTCAAGACGACTACGTTTAACGCTCAAACTTAAATTTGCCATTTCTGCTTCAACTCTTTTTTATCTATTGTATTATGCTTCAAGCTCCAACACTGCAAGTTCGTCCTTCTTCAATGATTTTTCAGCAGAGACCGTAACGAGCATCGAACCAACGATACAAACGACAAAGTTTATCGTAAGCCCGATCACTCCGCCATGGATGCCGAACACCGTCTTATAGCCCGTTAACGTTAACAGCCCTGCTACAATAGCACCTATAAGCATTCCCCAGAACACAGGTTTTGCGGCTAGACGTTTCCAGTAAAGACCGAGAACAAAAGCAGGGAATACTTGCACCAAGAGCTCAAACTTTAACACAAAAATCTGATAAAGTGTGCCTGGAGGATTCCATGCGATCATTAAAAGGAAGAAGATCGCGATGATTCCGCCGATTTTTCCTACCATTACTTTCTTGTGTTCAGTAGCTCCTGGATTTACAAACTTACCGTATACATCGTTCGATAACATCGATGAAAAACTCAGCAGCACGGAGTCTGCCGTAGAGATAATCGCCGCAACGATTCCACCGAAGAAGATGATCATCATCCAATAATAAAACCCGTTGATCGCAGCGATTTTATTCGCCATCAACCCTACTAGCTGTTCAGACCCCGCTGTATCCAATCCTGGGAAAAGCATGATTCCGATGATCCCGACAACAAACACAAGACCTGTAGTGATCGGCGGCATCCACGCCATGCGAGCGAAAGACTTCTTTAACGTTCTTTCACTTTCAGCAGAATAGATACGCTGCACCGCATGCGGATAGATAGAAGCCCCTAACCCGACAAGGACGAGCATACTGAACCAGTTCACCGACACTTCCATTGGCGGAACACCTAGTTTTTCAGGTTCGTTATCTGCGATAAAACGTGTTACTTCAGCAAAATTCCCTCCAACCAAGTATAGAGCACCTGCCAAGAACACAAAGATTCCAATCATCAGGACAATCCCTTGCATAACATCCGTGAACGCTACGGCCTTCATGCCTCCCATCCACTCGTACGCAAGCATGACGAGAACGAAAACGACAACCGCAATTTCATAAGGAATCGTTCCGCCCGTCATACCCGCTACAGCTTGTCCGATCGCAACGAGCTGCTCCAAAAGATAGTTTCCTAGACCCCAAAGCATCAAGAAGATAGATAGC
Organism: Fictibacillus arsenicus; assembly: GCF_001642935.1. Classification (NCBI taxonomy): domain Bacteria; kingdom Bacillati; phylum Bacillota; class Bacilli; order Caryophanales; family Fictibacillaceae; genus Fictibacillus; species Fictibacillus arsenicus. Next base: position 1,266,957 of record NZ_CP016761.1, on the reverse strand, counting down.
AACGTAACCGCCTTCGATTTAAAACGGAACTCCAGCCAATCAGTGGGGGTTACAAAGTTTCGTCGTTTCGACACCACATAAAGTCTTGGCGCGAACAACAGATAGATTCCGATGATGATTGTCATGAAGGAGATCGACTGCAGCCATGAGAACCCTGTCCGGTAGCCTGCCGGCGCATAACCGACGATGGTATTCCCACTGTACTGTGTCGCGTAAAGGGTGAAGAACAAAGCGATGAAACCGAGATTTCTTCCTGCCAAATAGTAGCCTGATAGACTATGATGAAGATTCGTATCTCCTTTACCAGAGAAATACCCGATGGCAAGCATAACAATCGCGAATACACTTAAGATAATAATGCCATCCATACCAGCGAAGGTTAAATTATCCATGCTTCACATCCTCCTTTCTCTTGGCGTTCTCCTCTTCCTCTTCAACGATGTTCCATTGAGAGATACAGAGCCAGCTTAGGTACGCTCCCATGATAAGTGTGAAAAAGGTAGAAATAAATGCCCAGAGCGGAAATCCAAAGACAAACGGTTCAACCGCTCCCTTCGGAAAATACCAGGGAACAATCAATACAACGTTGATAAACAACAGAATCCAGATCCACTTTTTACGGATCGGTTCTTTCACTGACTTGGTTTTCATATCATATCCTCCTTAAAAGAAAATAAGTTCTATGGAGCTGATAATCTATGATGCAGTACAGCCTTAGATGGAAGCCTTTTCATTTTTGTTTATTGAGTAGTAGATGCGGTGCCGTTCTTCAAAACTCTTAATCTTATCCTGAAATTCCAGTGTTGAACCGATCTCATCGAGACCCTTTTGAAGGAGCCTTTTCCGATATGGTGTAACCTCGAAATACGCTTCAAAACCATGTGAATCTATCACTCTTTGACTCTCTAAATCAACGGATAACTGGTAACCTCGCTTTTCATTCGTCCGCTGAAACAGCACATCCACATCTGCATTTGAGAGAACGATGGGCAGGATCCCATTCTTAAAGCAGTTGTTATAAAAGATGTCTGCGAATGATGGTGCTATAATCACACGAAAACCATAGTCAGATAGAGCCCATGGTGCATGTTCACGGGACGAGCCACATCCGAAGTTCTTTCTTGCGAGCAGTACAGACGACCCTTGATAACGGTCTTGATTCAGAATGAAATCATGTCGGTCCTTTCCGTTTTCAAATCGCCAGTCATAGAACAGAAACTCCCCGTAGCCGGTTCTCTCTGTTCGTTTCAGGAACTGCTTCGGAATGATGGCATCCGTATCGACGTTATCCACATCAAGCGGTACAGCCGTTCCGGTAAATGAAGTAAAAGGTTCCATTAAGAGCCCACCTCCTCACGTTCTTTTGTCACCCAATTTCTCACATCCACAAAATGTCCTTTGATCGCTGCAGCTGCTGCCATCTCTGGACTCACCAGATGTGTGCGCGCTCCTTTACCCTGTCTGCCTTCAAAGTTTCGGTTCGAAGTTGAGGCACATCTTTCACCTTCAAGCACGATATCCTCGTTCATCCCAAGGCACATGCTGCAGCCTGATTCACGCCAATCAAAACCAGCTTTTATAAAAATTTGATCAAGACCTTCTTCTTCAGCCTGACGTTTTACCGTCTGAGACCCTGGAACGACAAGTGCATGAACAGAATCCGCGACTTTGTAACCGCTTACGATTTTAGCCGCTTTACGAAGGTCTTCGATCCGGCTGTTCGTACACGATCCGATGAACACTTTATCGAGTTTTATAGAGTCAAAAGGCGTTCCTGATTGAAGTCCCATATACTGAAGTGCTTTTTCTGCAGCTTTTCTCTGGTTGATTGGTAGATTCTCTGGTGTTGGCACGTCATCTGTGATACCGGCACCTTGACCAGGATTCGTTCCCCACGTCACTTGCGGCACCACTTCACTCGCATCAAATTCTACAGTTTGGTCAAAAACGGCATCGTCATCTGTGTACAGTGACCGCCATTCAGATAATGCTTCTTCCCATTGTGCTCCTTTAGGCGAATACTGTTTATCCTTTAAATAGTTAAACGTTACATCATCCGGCTGGATCAACCCGGCGCGTCCACCCATCTCGATCGACATGTTGCAGACCGTCATTCTCTCTTCCATCGTTAAGTTTTGGATGGCTTCTCCCCTGTACTCGATCACGTGACCTGTTGCAAAGTCGTGACCATATTTACCGATGATAGAAAGTATCAAATCTTTCGCTGATGTTCCTTTTGGCAGCTCACCTGTTATGTCGATGGCTAATGTCTTCGCCTTGTCCTGCTTTAGTGTCTGCGTCGCTAAAACGTGTTCCACTTCACTCGTTCCGATTCCAAAAGCGAGTGCTCCGAACGCGCCATGTGTTGACGTATGGCTATCTCCGCATACGATTGTCTGACCTGGCTGCGTTAGCCCGAGCTCAGGTGCGATCACATGGACGATTCCTTGGTTCTCGCTCTGTAGGTCAAACAGTTGGATCCCAAACTCCCGGCAGTTTTCTTCTAATGTCTTTACCTGTTTCTTCGCCACTTCATCCCGAAAGGGCAGTGAACGGTCTGTTGTCGGAATGCTATGGTCCATCGTGGCCAGAGTTCGATCTGGACGGCTGACAACACGTTTGTTCATCCGCAACCCTTCAAATGCTTGCGGTGACGTGACTTCATGAATGAGGTGAAGATCGATATACAGAATGGATGGCTGATCTTCTCCTTGGTAGACCACATGCCTGTCGTAAACTTTATCGTAAAGTGTCTTCCCCACGTTCTTCTCACCCCCGATTTAGATAACGCTCGTTTCTTTTAACCTCTCGACTTCCTCTTCACTGTATCCAAGCCAGTTTCTATACACTTCATCGTTATGCTTGCCCATCACTTCAGGACCAACATGATTCACTTTCCCTGGTGTACGGCTCAGTTTCGGTACGATACCCGGCATCGGGAATTCACCTAACTCCGGATGATCCACGTTCACGATCATCTCACGTTCTTGATAATGAGGATCTTCTAGGATTTGTTTTGCTGTATAAATGAGTCCTGATGGTACACCTTTTTCATCTAAAATCTCTAAGGCATCTTTCGCATCAAGCGACTTCGTCCAATCCTCGATCAGCATATCAAGCACCTTCATGTTCTCACCTCTAGCGTGATGTGTGGAGAATCTTGGATCGTCAGCAAGATACGGCTGCCCCATCGCTTCACATAATCGCCGGAACACACCGTCCGCGTTGGCTCCAATCACGATATAGGTCTTGTCCTTTGTAAAATAGATGTTCGATGGTGCGACACCCGGCAGGATGTTCCCCATTCGTTCCCTGATATACCCGGCAAATAGATAATCCGGAATGAGACTCTCCATGACCGAGAAGACCGATTCATAAAGAGCCGTATCTACGACCTGCCCTACTCCTGAACGCTCTCTTTCATGCAGTGCCACTAAACAGCCGACCGTTGAAAAAAGTGCTGCGAGCGTATCACCGATTGAAACACCGATTCGTGACGGCGGACGGTCTGGAAATCCCGTGACATTCCGGAGACCTCCCATCGCTTCTCCGACACTTCCAAAGCCTGCACGATGTTTATATGGCCCTGTCTGTCCGTATCCGGATGTCCGAACCATAATAAGCTTCGGATTAATCTCAGATAACTCTTCATATGAAAGGTTCCATTTCTCCATCGTTCCCGGACGGAAGTTCTCGATGATCACGTCCGCGTCTTTCACCATCTCTTTTAAGATGTTCTGACCTTCTTCTACTCTTAAGTTCAGCGTAATTGACTTTTTATTACGTGATTGAATCGGCCACCATAGTCCAACACCATCTTTTGACTGTCCCCAGTTTCTCATCGGATCTGATTTACCCGGCGGTTCCACCTTGATTACTTCAGCCCCAAAGTCCGCTAACAGCCTTCCGGAAAAAGGACCGGCCAAAAGGGTTCCCAGCTCTATGACACGAATATCACCTAAAGGAAGTTGATCGGACATGTTATCCCTCCGTTTGTCTTATTTTTAGAATAATCATAATTTTCTTAATCTTTATACCAAATTAACGCTTTGTATACAAAAGGTCAATGGGTAATTTTAATTTTATTTTAATAATTTCATATAACGCTTGATTTAACTGACTTCACCTTACTAGTTTTCAGAAAATTATTGCAACTTAAATTTAGTTTGTATACAATAAATATAAGGAGTGGTTGAATTGGATGCCTATAAATATATAAAAGAAGCCATCATACACGGAAAATACGAGCCTGGGATGAGGCTTGGAGAAGAATCTCTCGCGAAGGAACTAAAGCTTAGCCGTACCCCGATACGCGAGGCAATCAAGCAGCTCGAGTCAGAAGGTCTCGTTACCCCACTTAAGCGCGGAGTGAGTGTTCGCCATTTCACACGTGAAGATATTCAGCAAATCTATGATCTTCGTACTCTATTAGAAGGTTATGCAGCCAGCCAAGCTGCCCTTCATCGAACGGATGAGGATATCGAAAAGATGAAAGAAGCGAATTCACGTTATGAAGAGGCGATTGAACGTTATAAAGAAGCAGACTTAAACTCTATTAAAGAGATCGTGAACTTCAATCAACAGTTCCATGAAGCTATCATTTCTGCATGTAAAAACCCGCACATATACTTTCATTTATCCAAGGTAGTTGTCGTGCCACTCGTCTTTCGTTCGTTCTATTGGTACGACGAGTTTGAGCTGAAACGATCATTAGAAGTTCATAAAACGATTCTTTCGGCGATTCAGAATCAGGATTCCGAACGCGCACGTGTTGCGATGACCGAACACATCTATCAAGGTCGTGATCAAGTACTTGCCCATTTAGAAGAAATCAAGAAAATCCATGTGTTGAAGGAGGATACTCATGATTGAAATTTGTGAAGTCGGACCACGCGACGGGCTGCAGAACGAACCAAAGCTCGTCTCAACGGAAACGAAAGTTGAACTCATCAACAAGCTCATCGACTCAGGTATACGAATCATTGAAGCCGTATCATTCGTGAACAAAAAAGTCGTGCCTCAGATGGCAGACGCCGAAGAAGTGCTCCGTCTCGTTCCGAAGCGTGATGATGTTCGTTATGCTGGACTTGTCTTAAGCCGTTCAGGTCTCGAACGTGCGTTACATACAGACGTTGATTTTCTTCATGTTGTAACCACGACAAGTGACTCATTTAATCTACGAAACGCTAAAAGAACGGTGAATCAGGCGGTTGAGGAACTAACGAAAGTCATCGAGGAAGGTGCAGCATCAAAAGGAGTGGCCGGAGTACTCGGAACAGCATTCGGCTGCCCGTTTGAAGGTGAAGTCCCACTCACTAAAATGTTGAATGTGGCCGAGTCATTCTTGAAAGCTGGCTGCACAGAAATAACACTCGCAGACACGACTGGAATGGCTAATCCACTCCAGGTACAAAACATGATATCAGCTTTTCAACGGGAATTTGGTAAAGACCTAACACTCGGACTTCACTTCCATAACACACGTGGACTAGGACTCGCCAATATCCTTGCCGGATACCAAGCTGGAGTCACTCGCTTTGATTCATCAATTGGCGGATTAGGCGGCTGCCCGTTCGCACCTAAAGCTGTAGGCAATGTATGTACAGAAGATATGGTCAACATGTTTAAAGGGATGGACGTGGAGACATGCACAGATCTTGAGAGATTAGTAACAACTGCGAAGTGGCTAGAGAAAAGTATGGAACGGCCACTGGATGGGATGTTGATAAAGGCTGGTATCTCATAAAAACACTCCTTTACTTTTTTATGTTAAAAAGGACCTAGTGATGTATATATACAAAAAATCCTTGGTATCATGTGATATTCCAAGGCTTTTTACGCTTTATCCCATTGAACCTTCCATCTCGAACTTGATTAATAAAGAATTTCATAACATATTCAATTGATATATAAACTTTGTTAAATCATGGTTTTCCCAGTTTTGATTTTTATAACATTTCAATACTTTTCAAATACAGTTGGCACGAGATTGGTACGAAAATGAAATGGACACCGTTACCAATGATGAACTTGTGTGCGGAACACATTTTACCCTTTTTTCCTTTTTATTCTGTGTCAAAAAAGCTGTTATAATGGCTGTTTGCACTTATCTTTTTTTAAAATATTCTATATTTATATGATAATGCTATAAAACCGAATGAAATCAACAAAAAGTAAGTAAGCGAGTGTTAATTGATAGCCCATCAAAGACTCTAAAACGAAAAAACCTTACAAAAAAATGTAAGGTTTGGTCATTTATTATCTCAAGGGGAGAGAAAGTTACGTATTCTGTTTAACTTATAACTAATCACCTATCCTAATAAGGACGCGGCTTCCTTGTCAAAGTAATAATGGATGTTCTCATGCTGCTGTAGGACGCTTGCCGGATTTGCATTCGTTACAGGACCTTCGACGGCTGCTTTTACGATTTCCGCCTTTTTCACTCCGTTCGCAAGAAGGAAGACCATCCTGCTATTCAAAAGGTGGTTCACCCCGAGAGTGATACCATGCTTCAGTACTCTTTTCTTCGAGAAGTATTTTTGTCCAACACTCTGTGTGGTCTCGTCAAGGTCGATGACATGGGAATTCAGACTGAAGTCTACTCCCGGTTCGTTGAATCCAAGGTGGCCGTTCATTCCGATTCCCAGAATCATGAGATCGAATCCACTATATTTCTTCACGATTTCGTCTTGCTTTTGGCATTCATCCTGTAAATTTTCATTCATCGTATCAAAAAAATGAATATTTTCCTTCTTCGCATTCACTTGATGAAAGAAGTTGCTGTTCAAAAATTGCTGGCAGCTTCCTTCGTCCTCGGGTCCGATTCCGACCCAATCGTCGAGTCCGATGAAGACAGCCTGTGAGAAGTCCACCCGGCCGTGCTTATATGCTTCAACGAGAAAACCAAGCATTACTTTTGGTGTGTCTCCTCCAGGGATGCAAAGGACACTGTTAGGCTTGTTTTCAAGCAGACGAATGATTTCCTCTGCTGCGTTTCTTGACATTTCTTCATAGGTTTCATATACATGGATTTTCATTCTTTCACTCCTCCTGCGGTCATGCTTGAGACCAACTGTTTTTGGAACATAGCTACGATGATCAGTGGAGGAAGGGTTGCTAGGATTCCACCCGTTGCGATCATCCCGTAATCGACCGCATTCTTTCCACTGAATTCGGCAATGGCAACCGATATTGTCTTCGATTCAAGGCTTGAAGTGAACAACAGGCTGAAAAAGAACTCTTCCCATGTTAAAAGGAAACTCAGTACGCCTGTCGCCAGCAATCCCGGTCTTACAATAGGTACCACGACTTTCCATAATATCTGAAGCCTTGAGGCTCCGTCGATCATCGCCGCTTCTTCGAGTTCCTTTGAGAAGCTGCGGAAATAGCTCTGCATTACCCATACGACATAAGGGATAACGAACGTAAGGTCAAGAAGGACCAGGGTCCATTTGAGATCAAGCATCCCGAGTTCCGATAATAGCAGATACAAAGGAATAACAATTACAACCGGCGGTATCATGTATGAGAACAAAAAAACATAGGTGATACTGTTCCGGAAAGGAAACTGGTACCGAGCGATGCTATAAGCGGCAAGGCTTCCAACCACTATGCTGATCAGCATCACTGTGATGCCGACGAAGAGGGTATTCCCCATCGCAATTTTGAACGTGTAAGCCATCTCGTTTCCTTCATTCGTAAAAATGTCCACGTACCGGCTGAAAGTGACGTGTTCCGGAATCCACTTCAGCGGGACCTTGGTGAGATCCTTCCGAAGGGAAATACTTGAAATAAATAGCCACAGGTAAGGAGCCAGGGTGAAAAAGGCAACGAGAATGCCGAACGTATATTGCAGCGCTTTGAATGGTCTAGAGTGTTTCATCCTACTCCTCTCCTTTCTTCAAGGTCTTGACATACACAAAGGTGAGGAGAGCTACCATAAAGGCAATGAGGTATGAAATGGTCGCTCCCTTTGAGTAATTCACTTCCACGAAACTGGTGAGGTAAGCTTCGTAAGTGAGCGTCAAGGTACCGTTAGCCGGTCCTCCCCGTGTCGTCGCATAGATTATATCGAACACCTTGAAAAGGTCCATGGTTCTCATGACGAGCACGACGAGGATGGTCGGCTTTAAGTACGGAAGGGTCAGGTGATAAAAGCGTTTCAATACCCCTGCTCCATCTAACATGGCCGCCTCATACACACTCTTGTTTGCCATCTGAAGGCTAGCGAGCATAAAAATCGTGACGAGGGGAATCATCTTCCAGCTGTCTGCGAACATTACCATATGAATGGCAACGGTCGGGTCACTGAGCCAACTTCTGTATTCGTCAATAAGACCGATTTGATTCAAGAAGGCATTCAATGCCCCGTATTCAGGATGATAAATCCACTTCCACATCGCTCCGTTAACAATCGTCGGGACTGCCCAAGGAATGATGAAAATACTCCTTAGGAAAGTCTTGCCTCTCAAATCTTCATTCAAAAGAAGGGCGATAAGGATACCGAGACTCAATTGCAGGAAGAGGGAAAATCCTGTAAAGTAAGCGGTTCTTCCAACCGTCTCCCAAAATCCTTGATCTCCTAACAGTTGTTTGTAATTTTCTAGTCCCGCCGTTTCGCCATAGGATGAACTGGTGATGTCCATGTTTTGGAACGTGTACCAAAAGGTTTGGAGAAGAGGAAAGAGGACGATCCCGAATACCAAAATGGCGGCAGGCACGATCAACAGCATGGCGAAGGTTCTATCTTTGATTGGTCTCATGTTCCCACCTCATATTTCTGTAAACAAAGGGAAGAATCCCTCCCTTCAATTCCTATTATTTATTTGAAATTTTCTCTGCTTTCTTCTGCAGGTTATCCATGGTTTCCTCGGGCGTCTGTTTTCCTAATAGGCTTTTTTGGACCTCTACTTGGATTTCGGTTGATAGTTCTCCGTACCAAGGAACGCGAGGGCGGTTTTCAAGCTGTTCATATTGGACCTTCGATGCAGCAACCACCTCTGGATTCGTATCGATCACTTGTTGTTCTTCATAAAGACTCTTCCAAATAGGTAGGGCGTTTTTCGCAAAGTTTTTCTGAACTTCTTTTGAAGAAAGGTACTGAATGTATTCCCACGCTTCGTCTGCATGTTTGCTTCCGCTCGTCACGCTTAGTCCCATACCACCGTTTACGCTCATTGGGATCGGAGCGATTCCGACTTTTCCGGCAATGGATGATTCTTCTTGGTCGTTAGCCATGTTGAACATGTATGTCCAGTTTAGAGCAAAGGCTGCTTTTCCGCTCGAGAATACTCCGCGAACGTCTTCTTCGAGATATTCGGTCGACTTCGGATCTGTCAGTTTTTCGTTCAATGTATCTGTCATGAATGTCAGGGCTGAAACATTTTTCGGGTCGCTCAACGTCGGTTTCCCACTATCATCGGTCATTTCCCCGCCAAATGATGAAGTGATGGCAGTGAAATCACAGACGAGTGCTTCTGCTTGGCTCCAGCTCCACACAATCGGATATGGGACCAATTTTTTGTTCTGAATGATTTTTGCCTGTTCCTTCAGTTCCTCAAAATTCGTAGGAGGATTTTGGATTCCAGCTTTTTTTAGGATTTCCTTGTTATAGAAAAGGAATTTCGTATCGTTCAGCCAAGGCATCCCGTACAATTTCCCGTCGTAGGAAACGCTGTCTATGGCTCCTGGGAAGATATCGGATTCTTCTTCACTTTTCAACTTGTCGCTTACGTCCTTCACGAACCCTGCTTTAGCGAATTTCGCTGTCCAAGGCGCATCGACGACGACCACGTCATACCCGCCGCTTTTCGCGCTTGTCTGAACCTTTTGCTCAAGGGCTTCGTATGGGGCGAATGTCGCTTTGATTTTAATATTTGGATTGTTCTTTTCGAACTCCTTCGTGATGTTTGTCACGTCTTCCTCGCTATATCCAGCCTGTTTCATAAAAAGCGCATTTAGCGTAACTTTACCGCCATTTTCTTCTTTCGAACAGCCGATGACACCAATAATCAGGATCAACATCATACACATTAGAAACCATTTTTTCATGTTTTACTCCCCCTCATAATGTTCTACTTGCATAAAAGCATAGGCAACTGCCCCAATTGCCCCCGTGTCACTTCCAAGTTGAGATCGCTCAATAGTCACAGGAATCGGGGTCAGTTTTTTCACCCAACCCTCTATTTTTTTCATGTGTGGTCCAAGGCTTCTCGATACTCCTCCGCCGAGAATAATTTTTTCAGGGTTCACGACGCAGACGACATTTGAGATGCCAATTGCGAGATCAAGAAGGTAATTGTCAATAACGGTGATGCCTTCTTCTTTGCCCTCATCGTATTCGCTGAACCAATCATAAGCTGTCTTCCCGTCACGATTTAGGGCACTTCCGGAAGTCCGCTTTTCGAACTGTCCAAATTCCCCTACTACATTGAAACGCCCTTCTTCAACATCCTTACGGTCGGTCATATATCCGATTTCACCTGCGGAGAAATGGGCACCTTCAAGAAGTGCTCCGTTTGCGTAAATGGCGGAACCGACGCCTGTCCCGATTGCGATGAAAGCTAGGCTCTTGCATGATTTCCCTGCCCCATAATGAAGTTCTCCAAAGAGTGCACATTTGACGTCGTTGTTGATGAAGATCGGAAAGGCAAAACTCTTTCTCATGATGTTTCGTATGGGAAGGTTTTCCCAACGGAGAGCCGGCGCATCAACGACGATGCCGTTTTCGCTGTCAAGAATCCCTGGTATACCAACTCCCATTGCGCTGATGTCTTCCTCATTTACTGGCGAACCTTTTATGAAGTCTTTAATCATGGTGATAATACTTTCGGGTTCGAAGAGGGTTGCATGCTCTTCCTTGTGTACAACGTTTCCGTCCAAGTCGGTCAAGACGATGAGAATCTTGGTTCCCCCAACATCGACTCCTATTCCATACGAGGAGATCGGATTGAACACAAGATGGATTCCACGCCTTCCGCCTTCCTTGGTTGAATCGCCATATCCTCGTTCACTGATCAGTTTCTTTCGGATCAGATCGTCCACGATCGAAGATACGGTGGCTCGGCTCACCCCAACTATCCGTGATACCGCCGCACGCGTAATCGGCTGGTGTTTTCGAATGTTTGAGAGGATAAGCCTGGTATTCATTTGTTTGATAAGTTCGGCGTCTCCCTTTTTGTGCAAAGGTATCACCCCGCTTTCTAGTTTGTTTGGTAAGTGAACGAACTATCTTTATCATATAATGAAAAGGTTTTCATTTTCAAGAATTATTTGAAATTTGTTAAAAGTTATGGTTAGGGAGGATAAGTACGCCCTTCATGGAGGACAGAAAGAAAAGCCACCTTCCTGGGATAGTAAGGTGACTTAAAACATTAATTTAAAACTGGTTTTAATCCGCGTCGGTTAATTTCTTGTTTGAGGTATTTTGCAATCTCACTGTTTTTTTCATGTTTTAAAGCTGCACGATAATTAATGATTAATTGTTCGTTGCTCATGATATTGTTCAAATGCATTCCTCCTCATAATTGTTTTTAATTAGATAATAAATCTAACATGCACTCATTCTAAGGGAAAAAGTTCAATAAAAAAAGACAAAGAGTTTTAAAATTCAAAAAGGTAATTTAGGACTTTAAAATCGTTAAATACTAATGTCTAAATTCATTATCCGGTCAATTTCTTATCTATATTTTTAGTTGTAGTTACTTTTGAACTTTCCATCTCGAATTGATTAATTAAGGTTTTCATAGTGTATCAAAGGCTTGTAAAAACATTGATTTATCAACGTTTTTCGATTTTCCTTTTTAAAGCTTTTTAAGTTTTTTCAAATTCAATCGGCACAAATCCGTCACGCTGGTTATCCCAAGGGTGGACTTGTGTGCGGAACACATTCCACCCTTTTTTTCCCTTTTATAACGTGTCAAAAATGCTTCTAAATCTGCTTTTTCAATTTATAGCTTTTTAAGATATTTCTTATCTTTTCAAATTATTTTGGTCATATTTTGGTCATAATTTTGGTCCAACTAAACTAATTGAAGAATCACATCCCAAACTTCGTGATCCAACTTTTCAACTTTTCAACTTTTATTTTACGACACACCCCGGATGATTCGCCCCCAGAATAGTTCTTATAATCTGAATAGACAAGTTCTTTTACCCCCCAGTTTGTTACTTTCATACCTACCATTGTATTATTACAATTTCCACAGCGAACCAAGCCGCTTAACAGATAATCATGTTTGGATTTTTTTGCCCACCTGCGTCTAGACTCGTTCAACAAGCTTTGTGCATGTTCAAATGTTTCAACATCAATGATCGCCGGGCACTCATTGGAATCCATTCTTCTTTCGGCCGTTCTTTCATGGGTACTCGATCTTCTTTGGATTTATACTTATTGCCAAGCATCCCCTCTGTGTTCCATCGGTTTTGATGAAATTTTCCTGTATGAACCTGATTCATTAATAACTGCCGAACAACTTGCCGGTGCCATACTTTAGCGCCACGTTTAGTAGGTATACCTTTGTTTGAAAGATATTTCGCGATTCCGTTGATCCCCTCAACAAGATCATTAGGTTTGGTAAATAGATCAAAAATCAGCCTGACAACATTTGCTTCTTCTGGCTTTATAATGATCTGGCAGGTTTCTTTATCATAATCATAACCGTATATTTGGAAGTTTCTTAATACTTTTCCTTGTCGGGCCTTTTCTCTTCTACCACGACTCATCCGCTCATTAATTTTCGCCTTCTCAAATTCAGCTATTGCCCCCCGCATATATAGAAAAGATTGCCTTCAGCCCGTCATCTGACGAGCTTTTTCTTTTCCACTATATCCATTATCTGTGTGCAATGAGGATAATTTGAGCACCCATAAAATGGTCCTCTCTTGCTTTTTCTCACCACCATATACCCTTTACAACTTTTACACTCAATTTTATTATGAATGACCGATGTATCATTTAATCGATATTCACAATTCGGATAATTACTACAGCCTAAAAATTCTTTTTTTGTTTTGCCGTTTACCCTGATTTTCAAATATCCCTGGACACATTTAGGACAATTGGGGTTATTGGTTATTGTTGTGTTCCCTTGTAGTATTTCGTATTCAATTCCTTGTGTATCTATTAATTCTTTAATAAAAACAGACATTTTTAAATCCGGAGTCAGCACATACGTAACATTTTTAGTTCTAGTCAATGCAACATAAAACAATCTCCGCTCTTCTGCAAGTTCTAATTCATCTTGGCTTGTTATGACTAATGATAGTATCGGGTCATCTGCTACACGATTTGGAAAACCTAACAAACTATTTGAAGTATTGATGATGATTACATTATCTGATTCTAAGCCTTTGGACCGGTGGGCCGTTAAGAAAAAAATATCTAATTCTGGATATTTCTTGTACGTAACTTTAATATTATCTTTCGTATTCTTAACGTCGAAATCATCATTTTCATCCACAAATTTAATATCAAAATTATTTCGGCCTAACAACATAATTTGAGCTTTTGGTCCATAATCATTTACTATTTGTTCTATTAAATGCTTTAAGCTACTCAGTTTTTCATTTTCACCAGTATATCCGAAGATTCTTAGCGGTTGATCATTGTTTTTTCCAGAAACTAGATTTTTCTTAATTTGTTTTTTGTTCCTCATCACGAAGTTTCCGGCTACATTAATCAATTCTTGGGAGTTCCTATACGTCTTTTCAATCTTCATGAGTTCACTACGTCCAAAGTATTTCTCAAAGTCAGTAAACAGATTTAAGTCGGATCCAGCAAAGCGATATATCGATTGCCAATCATCACCCACACACATCACTTTTGCTTTTGTTCGATCTCTAATTTCCTGTATTAACTTATATCTGCTTACGGAAATATCCTGGTACTCATCAATGATGATGTATTTGTAGGAGAAATTAATTTCCCCAGCTTTTACTATGGATGTCGCCCTATTGATCATATCATTGAAATCAATTAAATTATGTTGCTTTAATTGGGATTGGTAATACCGATAAATAGGCTTAGTAATTTCTAGGAAAAGTCTCGTTCGGTTATAGAAAAATGAATTACCTTTATCTAAAATTTTTATGAAAGTTTCAAATTGATCAAAGTCATACCCATTTGATTTAAATAAGTTGATGAAGGATGAAACGAATTTAATAAATTCACCAAAATGGTTCCCGTTTTCCGTATCATAAATCTTATTAGAGATATCAATGATGTCTACTTCTATAAATATTACACCCTGCTCAAGTAGCTTTTTCCTAAGTGTTTCTAATAGCCTCCCTTCTTTTGTTAGATAGGAATAGGTTTCAATTAGATTTGTCTCTTTTTCGTTGTGTAATTCTCTTTTCCATTCCATACTTTTGATATACTTTATTTCGTCAATTTCACTTAACCAAGGAGTCCGGTTATCTTTTGTAATACCAAAGTGTTCAATATAGATGTCGTATTCTGGAAGATAAAAGTCTGGCTTATACTGCCTGTGAAATTGATCCGATGTTACGTATTCATAATCCTTTTCATATTCGTATTCCACTCCATTTAAGAATAAGAAGTTTGCTATCATCACTTCTTCAAGGCTTTTTACCTTTTCGCCACTAATCGTGGTCAGATTCTGTTTCAGCTTTTCGGTGTTTTCATTGATATAATTCTTGTCTTCATATTTACTTTTTAATGTTTCAAAATCCAAATGCTTATGATAATCGTAACATTCACCTAAATTGTTAAATTCTTCTAAATCCTTAGGGATATGTAAATAGTAGCCAAAAAACTCAATCATTCTTTTTAATTGCTCAGGGTTGTCATAGAACTCCTGATTAAAGTAATCCTTGATTATCTTCTTAGGGTCAGATTCTACATCCGGTTTGTTGTCAGAGTAAGCAGTAATAATACCAATACCTATCTTATGAAATGTTTTAACATCTACATTTATGTTCAAACGCTCTTTAATTCTCTCCTCCATCTCTTTTGCTGCTTTTTTTGTAAAAGATACTAGTAGTATATCATTTGGACTTACTCGCTTTTTCTCAACCAGGTATTTTACCTTACCTGAAATCGTTAAAGTTTTTCCTGAACCGGCTCCAGCTATAATTAAATTGGCATCTTCATCAATGATCACTGCCCATTTTTGTTGCTTGTCAAGTTCCTTACCATCTATATCACTGAAAAAGTCTTTTTCCTCTGCCATCTCTCTTGTAACAAATTCTTCGTTCCACTTTTTAACGTTATCTTCATTGCAACTTGAATAAATAACCAAAAATTCTTGTACCTTTTCATTGTCTGTTTCTGCATCTTTAAAGTAAGAATATATGTATCGATATTTGTCAAGCATTCCAGTATATAACGAGTACGAAATATAGTTCTTTTTCATCCGTTCTATTTCAACAAGGCATGAGACTATCCCGTCGTAGTATGCCTTCAGTTTTTGATTCGTTTTATTAATTTGAGATTTCAGTTCATCTAGTTTGTAAAGGTATTTCTCACTTTGCTGATTATATACAAGTTCCAATCGTCTATAACTAGCCGGCCAATTGTCTCTAGGAACATTCATTATCCTCTGTTGTATTGCGTTATCAAATGAGTACACATTTTCACTTTTTACATAATCCATCATTCGTTGATGATCGTTTAAATAGTTAATAAAATAGTTTTCCGAAACAAGTGTTGGAGATCTTTCGATTTTATTAATCCTACCGTTTATTTCAAATATATCTTTCTCAAGCTGCCTAATATGTTTTTTTATTTTGGCACTGTATATATACAAATTGACTCTATTTAAATAGCCTTTAAAGATTTCTATTGCGCCCATACATCCATCACCTTTATATATTGTTAAATTTACTTAATTTTACCAAGTAATACAATTCTACCATAATAATTATTTATCGTTACATTTAATTTCTACACAAGTGGCCTGTAATTCTTATAGACTTGGAGTACTCATTAGGAACATCATTTATAGGAAGGTAGTTAATAAGGTTGCTCATAATTGCATTTACTAAAACAGGGATTTTAGAGGTAAGCATGGAAGTTGTACAAGTGGAGTTTACTTCATGAAAATCAATGAGGAGGAATACTGGTGAGGAAAAATGATGCTTACAGCAAAGAGATAAAAGAAATAAACCAGCTGATCACTGAGTACTACAAGAAATATGACGAGGTGATCTTTGAGTTTGGACTAGATAAGGAAGAACGAGGAGAAAGCGGGTCTAACAAGGAACAGGTTAAGAGAAACACTGAAATAGTCTCCTCAGAAGGTCAGAAACTAAAAGACAAGATAGAGACTTTCTTGGACCAGATCAATGAGGGAGCCAAAGAGCCCTTTGAAGTGCGGAAAGTTTACAGTTCTGAGTATCTTGAGGTTGTCAACAAATTAAATGAACTCATGAACGGCTCTGTATATGGCTTTAATGGAAATAATGCTTCTTGGTATGGAGGAACAGCTGATAACTTTAAGAAACTAAAGGATCATTTCAGCAACTTGTTGAAGAAACTTAATGAGTGATTGAATACATAACCCAATAGCGCTCCTGAGATATAATTATTACTTTTACTGTTGAAATTTTTTACTGTTTTAAACGTCCAACAAAGTTATAATTCGAAAAGAAAAAAGAGAGTACGCCATTTATTGTAGTAGATGATGTCTCTCTCTTTTTTCATTTATTCGTCGTCTAACGTTTTGACTGCTAATAAAATTATATAAAAAATAAAATGAAATAAGATGTAAAACAAAAATTCGAGAAATGTAGATTTAGGCAATTTATCTCTTTTTCCCTTTTTACTATTTCTAACTTATACTCGAAATACTTCCCCTTAATTGCATTCCTTTCAGCACTTAATCCTACCAACCGACTGACTAAAAATCCTCCAATGATCTCGCTACTAAACCCTCGCTTACTGATTTGATCATGGTTATTAACTGATTTGGATCCCCCATCTTTCCACTCTGTTCACCTATCTATTTTTCCAACAATCCCGTAATTACTGATGTATTTCTTGCTCCCCAACTATTCTCATACTTCCTCATCAACTTCGTTGAATTCATTCTTTTCATCATCGATCAAACCTCTTTCGCCCTTATAAAAAGTATACTTTGTATATAAAAAATCAAACTTTTCTGGTGGTGTGTTTTCTACTAGGATAATCTGATGGTTCGTACTTAATTCAATCAATATTTTATAGAATTCTTCATAAACTTCTGGATCTTTAATCTTATCTTTTTCTGCAATTCCATCTTGTTCCTCCACAGATTTTTGCTCCAGTTCTTGCGACTTGCCATCTCCTTGTTTCTTTTCATTTTGTTCATCTTTTTTCAACGTACCAACATACTTGCTAATCGAATCTAACAATAAAAAACCTGGGTGTCCGGGAGCATAGCCTTGAGTTTTACTTTTTAATATTGCCCCTAAATAAGATAGTTGCATACATTCTAACAAACCACCACTATCATGGGCATAAACATTTGAACCTTCATAAAAAGGAATATACTGCTCACGATGAATAAAGGTATCTCCATCCGTTTCGTACTTCAATCTTTCCATAAAACCTTTATACTCATCATCTAGAAAATCAAATATTTTATTACGGTCCTCGTCACTTATTTGCAGTGATTTCAGTTCTTTCTCTAATCGTGTTACAGTAGTTTCTAAACCTTCAATCTCTTTTTCCTTTTCTGAGATTTTTCGATGAATACGTAACCCCTCTTTTACTATTTCATTATCTTTTACCAAGCGGTTTATCAGGCTATTTATGCTATCAATTTGAGAAAGAAAAGGGACATCTGTTTCTTTCGCGAACTCGCCAACAGCTTCATTCAAAATCCCTTGCTTTTTAGATAACCTCACTATTTTCCTATCTATTTCTTCAATATTTTTTAGTTCATTAGTAATCAAACTTTTTACCAAGCTTATTTTATTATTGATTTCATTTTTCACTTTATGTAACATTTTTTCTGAGTCAGTACTTTGGTGGACTAAATCATGTGTATGGACAGAAACCGTCGAATGACACAGAGGACATTCTATATTTTGATCAGGGATTACTAACTTGTAATTGATTTCTAATGTTGCATCTACCTCTGCTTGTTCGAGAATGTATTCTTCTAACAATAATTTTTTTGAATTGATCGAAAGCTGAAGATGTTTCTTTTCGTATTGATAATTAAATAACTCATTAGCAATCTCTTCTAAATCCTTTTTGAGCTTAATATACAATTCATTTTCATTATTATCATTAGACTTACTATTGTCTATAATTTTTTTCTTTGCTTGTATCTGCTCTTCAATGTTCTTCTTAAATCTATCTGACTTAGCAAATAATACATTGAAATCTGCGGCATCTTTATCTTTCAAATAAGAATTCAACCCAGCTATAACTCTATTTGCATCTTGAATTTTATTCTGGGCATTTACTAGTTCTTCTTTCAACGCATCTTTATCAGCTTCTACCAGATTAAATATCATTCTAAAAGCATGAGGATTTTTATTACTCTTGAACGTAGTCTTCTTTTCTAGAAAGTCTTTGGTGCCTAGCGCATGTTGATTTGTATATACATACCTAAAAATATCGCGAAAAGATACCGTTTGTAATTCTTTGTTAGTGCTATGCTTTTTATACTTAATTATTTTGTATTCACTAATGTTTAATTTAGTCATAAGAAAGTGCATGGCTTCACTTATTTTAACTGTTTTTGGTGTATATCCCTCTATATTCTCAAAAGAGCAGAAGTATATACCGATATTATCTGATTTTTTCTTTAACCCTCTGTTTAATGTCAATGTTTCATTATCAACTTTTATTTCAAGAAAAACCTGATCACATTTTGCATTCAATTCTTTTTGAACTTTCAAATCGATTTTTTCGCTTTTTCCTAAACAATAGTCGATTAAACTTAGAATTAATGATTTACCAGAGGTTTTTTCACCACTTATAATAGTAAAGCCTTCATTAAAATTGATAGTGCGCTTGTATGAGGCTCCATGAACGATTAATTTTCTTATTATCATACGACTCACTGCTGCACTCCCTTTACCACTTTCAAATTACTACCCGAAAACTTTATTTTCTCCAGTGTCTGTGAATACTCAAACACTAAATTAGAGAAAAATACCGAGTTTAATTCATCAATAAATTCTTCACCTGTTGAAGTTATCTGAACTATTGTTTCATCTAATTTTTTTGTTATGTCACCTTTAAGATTTATAAACTGCAAATGTAACATATTAAGAAGAATTCCATTAATTTTACTCTGGAAACGAAAATACAGATTAGGTGATGGTTTCACACCATATCTGAATTTTTCATCTGTTTCAAATAACTTAATCAAATCAAAGTTTACAAGACTGTAATAAAACATTATTTCAGATACTGTTCTACGTTTCCTGCTGTCTTTCGAAAAAGCATACAAAAGGCACAAAGTCTTCATTATATCAAGTTTTTCATTATTAAATAACAATTCAATAGAGAGAGGGACTGATGAATTTTTAATTGTCCGGCTGCTCATTAAATCTCTCCTCCCCCCACCAAACATCCATTGTCTCATCCTCAGCCAAAAGATGTATTAAACCCTTATTTTCGCTTTCATTCGATCTATTATCTTCAAATAGTACAGCGTATCTTCCAAAGTCATACTCAGCTAAACTATCATGGACAACTTTTAATAATTGTTTGCTATCGCCAAAACTCTCATACGTTTTGATATAAAGCTCTTTGTATTTAACAAATACTTCAAATAAAATAGCTTCAATAACTTCTAATGACATACCTGCTTGTTTTAAAGCTCGAATGTATTTTTCTGAAGCTACATAAAATATAGAACTCAACTCAATCATAGATTCATTGATATTCTCAAGCTTAAGTTTTTTATAAAATAAATTACTAGTCAAATCATGCCGAAAGTCCGAAAGCCCTGCTCCGAGTACAACAGAACTGCCAGAAACTTTAGAAGTACCATCTGATCCATTTGGACTGCCAATTTTGTTTTGAACATGCTCAGATGATAATTGCATCAATATTTTTCTAATTTCAATTACATGTGAAGATCCTTTTGTTTCATATGGAATAGTAATTAAGCCATATTGTTCTCGCAATTCTTTCATTCTTTCTTTAGTAGGGTTAGCCAAAAGAATATAATGCGTACCGTTGAGATAACGCTTATAATCTTTAATTAGATCACTTACAAACTTATCATCGAAAGAAAAGCCCATGAACAATATATGTTTGCTACTGGTGACCGCTTTTAACAATTCCCCGTATTTTTCATTTCTATAGAGATTTTCATAGCTGCTTCTGCTCATAACGATTGAACCGGAATCAGCAGTATAACCATGAAGATGACAAATCCGTTTTTCATCAAAAATTTCTTGAGAACTGAATTGTATATTCTTTAATAAAATAGGAAGTTCATCACACTTTATTTGTTCATGTAAAATGTTTTCATAATTTGTTGTCAGATAAAGTTTGAAGTTCATTCTCGCAAGATCTGAATAATTGTGTAAGCTGGCGTCCTCTACATGCTCTTTCGTTTGTTTGATTATTTTCACAATCATTTTTTGAATATCCTGATCCACTAAGTTTGCATATTTCATTATCGCATCGATTGCACCCCAATAATCGGTGCTGTCAAGATGCCATTCAACAGTATCTTTTAATAATTTCTCTATTTTTCCATGAGCATATTTGTCAGTAATCTCCCTTATCAAATCTCCCCATGTTGGCACTTTAAAAGGGGCAGATAACCCCGCTCCAATAAAAGGAACTAATTTTCTATCATTATAAACCTCTCTCAACTCTTGTAGGTTACCATCCATTCAATCTCCTCTTTCTGACAGCTGGCTCCAAAATTTATTCATGTAATACCTATTTTATAGATATATTAATTCATATTCTAACAAATAGTACCATTTTCATCCATAGATTTTATATTTTTTGCTACCAGTTAGTAAAAGGTAAAAAGGACTTTTTACGTGTTTCTTCTATTTCTAACTGTTCAATAATAAGTTCAGTCATCATCTCGTATACATTCGTTTTCATCTTTGTTCTCCTCCTCTTTTTTACCTTCCGAAGCGAAACCGTTTCCTAAAGGGAAGGATTTTCGCCCCTTTAACGTGGAGAGAAGAAAAACGAAGATAGACAAATGGTCAAGGGAACCAGCATAAAAAGATTTTTGTGGATGTAACTCCCACAACAAAGTTTTTTGCCCCTTGAATGCTTGGCTCGCCGACTTGGCTTCTTGCCGGAAAGGTTCGGGTGTCCTGACGGCGAAGAAGTTTAGCCGGCTCTGACTGTTTTACGATTCGGAAGGTAAAGGGCGAACAACGACAAAAGGCAGCCACCAGGCTGCCTACCATGCTACTTAACTATTTTTTAGAAAATGGAAGATCCTCAGGTCGTTCGATGCGGCAATTTGCAAACGGAACAGGAACATACAGATTTGTTTTACTAAGGTAATCACCTTTTACATTACCACTGAATCTACTAACTCCTCGTTCGTAAACTGATTGTGTCCTGGTCAACATTTCAAAACCGGTGCTATATAATAAGTTTCTAACTACAAAAAGGATGGTACTCTGACCTCAATACCAACCCTTTTTGCTAGATCTGATTCTAGCTTTTTAAATCTTAGTCCATTTTGTATCAATTTCAATCTTTGAATCAACAAAAAGATTAAAGACCGGGCATCTGCGCTCCACTTCATTTTTCAGCTCTTCAATTCTCTCTTCGTTTTCGTCTGTTTGTATATTAACATTGAATCGGATTTTTTGAAAATGCGGGGAAACTCCTTCTTCCCCCATCAGGCCCCGGGTATCCAATATGCCTGTGGTTTCAAAATCAATACCGGTAAAATTGAAGCCTAGTTCTTGCGCAATCATGGGAATCATGACTCCATTACAGCCATTAAGTGCAGCAGCTACATATTCAATTGGATTGGGCGCAGTATCCGTTCCTCCAAGCTCAACTGGTTCATCCATGGAAAAACCAGAAAAGTTTCGAACAGCGATATTGGTTTTTAAACCTGAATCCCACTTCCCTGATGCTGATACTTTAATCAAAGTTGATGATTGAGCCATTTTATTTCCTCCTTTACCCAAGTAAGTTTATAAGAATTAACTGAATTATATAAAAACACCAGCAGATTATAAAGATTTTTGGCTCGAATCCGTTCCGTTAACCGTAATCTGTGACCATTGTTGACCACCGTTTGACCAAATGGAATTGTCTTTTAATAATGTATAAAACACGATTCCCACATTATGTGACGAGTAACCAAGTTAGACCCTATTGCATCATCATTACTTTAAATTTGTATACAATTCATCTTTTCTACATTGGAAGCAAGACTGATTTTCGTAAATGCAAGGATGTTGCATGAACTGTATCTTAAGAATCAAAATAATTGTCATAATCCTTGGAAATACGGATTCGTTTTTTGGTACTTATCGGGGAAAACATTGTCTACTTAGGATAAACCGTAATAAAAAGCCCAGTTACATTACATTAACCATTCCAATTGTCTGTATAGGATATCGCATAGAATTGAAATTAAGAAGTTTACTATCTACTAGTAAATAAATTTTATAGACGGAGTATATTTGAGATAACGAAAATTAAAGTAGCGTACGTAAACAAGAAAACGAATGTTTCAATTCAAACCTTGATGTAGTTGGTGTTCACCTTAATAATAACAACCGACTTGTTTTAATTCAAACTATCATGACTTGCGAAACAGTTGATTTTTAACCCTATGATAGGTATGAGATGGATCCTCTCTTTATATGAAAGCGAGGCTATTTTGATGGCCTACTTTTTTTATATCAGTTGTATCCCTCTCATTCCATTTATCTCCATTTTTTTAGACTCAGTTTTCAAAAAAAACACCCCCTGGCGATGTTTGAATGTTTCTCTATTTTATGTGAATATAAGCCCATAATATTCTATGGGCCTAGTTTTCTTACAATATGCGGTTTTTCACTCGGAATTGTTCTGGTATAAAAAGTTTTGTTTTAATGTTTATTTATGAAAAGATGAAACTCGCAATCCGAAATCTTGATTTGAGAAGCTAGAGAGGGTTTCTCCTCCATCTAATGGAACCATTACTCCATTTATATAATTTGAATCTTCGGAAGCGAGGAACACGGCCAGTTTTGCCACATCATCTACTTCACCCCACCTTCCAAGCGGGATTTTCGACTCAACATTATTTCGTAATTCTTCATTTTCAAAAAACGGTCTGGTAAGAGAAGTTTTACAATACGTAGGACATATTCCATTAGCAGTAATTTTATGTGGCCCATATTCGATTGCTATTGTTCTTGTTAAATTAGCAGCGGCTCCTTTGGACATATTGTATGGAGCCTGTGAGGGATATCCACCTAACCCAGCGGTAGAAACAATGTTAATAATTTTTCCACCATCACCTTGTTTCAAAAACTGAGTTATAGCGTGCTGGCAACCGTTCCAAGAACCTTTGACATTTACATTTAGACACATATCTAAATCTTCTTCTGTTAGATTATGCATATAATCGCCGCCACGATAAATTCCTGCATTGTTAACTATGATATCCAGTCGGCCAAATTCCTCAACTGCGGTTTGTACCGCGTATTTTACTTCAGTTGCTTTAGTTACATCACATTCCGCAAATATTGCTTGTCCACCCATTTCTATAATCACTTGGTCAGTAGAAATATTATTATCTTCAAATCCACCTTCATTTGTATTTCTTTTTAAATCGGCAACAATTACTTTGGCACCTTCCTCTGCTAAGGCCAAAGATATTCCTCGTCCAAAACCCGAACTCGCCCCCGTTACTAGAGCCACTTTTCCATTAAGTTTACCCAAGGTTATTCACTCCCGACTTCATTTCTTTGTTTTAAATCTAGCATATTATAAACATAGTTATCTAACCGTGTTAAAAAGAGCCTGATATTTAAACATTAATAAACTGATTGGTGGTTGTTGAATCCAATAAGTATTTTTTAAACCACGCTACCGCCGGTGGCGCAGAATGAGATAATCCGGGTTCCAAATATGCTCCAAAGTGACCCCCGGGAATTATAACGAGTTCTTTTGGCTCTCTTGCTATTTGGAATGCTTCAATTGCTAGATCAGTAGGTGTCAACTCATCATTCTCTGCTACTACCATCAAAAGTGGTGTTGGAGAAATGATATCAATTAAACCAGCCGGGTTGTATCCTAAAAATGCCTCCATGGTTTCAAGTGTTACTTGATTCTTCCAATTGGGGGCGATTGTTTCTCCTCCTGTCATGAACCATTCATAAGAATCTGGAGTTGGTAAAGCACTAGGTTCTCCTTCCGGAGCAACAACTGCAACATGTTGGACTTCTCCACCATTGTATCTTGATTTCCGATAATCATTTAAGTCTTTAATAAAATTATTCATGATATCTGGCCTCATAAGTCTCTGTGCATTTTTCCAACCATTCACTAAAGGAACTTGTGCAACTACTGCTTTGACACGTCGATCTGTTGCAGCAATGTGTAAAACATGCCCGCCACTGTATGATGATCCCCAGATTCCAATACGTTCCTCATCTACTTCAGGGTGTTGGGATATCCAAGTAATCGCATTTTTATAATCCTTGTGTTGTTCTTCTGGAATTACATGTTGACGCGGCTCCCCTTCTCCTTCGCCAATAAATCGATAATCAAATACTAAAACCACAAACCCTGCGTCCGCAAACTTTTCAGCAAAGTTCGGCAAATACATTTCTTTTACCGCACTGAATCCATGAGCCATCACAAGTGCTGGGTTTTTTTGTCCGTTTTTGTTTTCTGGAGCATACAGCCAGCCTTTACAATTATGTCCTTCACTTTTAAATGTTACATTTTCTCTTGTATGAGCCATTTTGGCACCTCCCAATTTATCGTGCAGTAAATCCACCATCTACGACTAATGATGAACCCGAAACCCAACGTGATTCATCTGATGCTAAAAATACAGCTGCTTTTGCAACATCTTCTGCCGTTCCTAAAGTTGGCCATGGTGATTGATCGTGAAGACCTTTATTTAATTCAGGATTTTCTAAAAATGGCCTTACCATCGCAGTTGCTAAAAAACCGGGACAAATAGCATTTACATTAATGCGACTAGGAGCGTAATCAACAGCCAGTTGCTTTGTTAAATTGACAACCGCACCTTTAGAGGCGCAATATGCAGGTTCCTGTGCTAAACCAACAAGACCCCCAATGGAAGCTATATTAATAATTTTTCCTCGCGATTCATTTGAAGCGCTTTCATTTTGTTCTAACATTTGAGTAATGGCGAATTTACACCCCAACCAAACCCCTTTTGTATTAACAGCCATGCTTAAGTCAAATGCTTCCTCCGATTCTTCCACAATTCCAGCAAGTCCAGTAAAAACACCAGCATTGTTGACTATGATATCTAATCGGCCATAGTTAGATACAGATGCGTCAACTAATGATTGAACGTCTTCTGACTTTGTTACATCGCCTTTAATAAATTGAGCTTCACCACCTTGATTGCGAATAAGATCATCTGTGTCAATATCAATACTTTTCTCATATCCTCCTTGTCGGGCTGATTTTTGTAAGTCACTACAAATAACTTTGGCACCTTCTCTCGCAAAAGCAAGCGCAATAGCACGCCCATTACCTGAACTCGCACCTGTAACAATCGCAATTTTACCTTCCAACCTTTTACCCAATAGATATTCCTCCTTGTTTTTTATTGTGAATTTCGTTCTCTGCTCTACACTTGAAAATTTGCCATTGATTTTCCGTTTTCACCCCACTTCATTATTGTGACTAATTATTATGCAAGATGTGTGCCAAATTAAAAATATTCAAATTTCCGTAGTAATAGGCATTTTTACCCTTATATTTAAAAAACTGTGTGTCTCATTGAGACAAAATCTGTCTCATGTCTTAACCTATTAAAAGAAGCTAAAACCATAGTACCATTGTTTATGGCACCCATTTCACGGTCTAAAAGTGGATTATTTATTCGAAATTTAAAATTTGGCTTGAATGCCATATTTCTTTAGCTTTCGATACAAGGTAGCGCGTGAAATGCCAAGATCTATAGCTACATTAGTAATATTTCCGCTCATTCTCGTTAGAGCTGCAATCAACTGCTCTTTTTCAAAATCGATTGGATGTTCTACAGACTCAATTAGTTCAGACGGTAAATAATAAGGATGTAAAACATTTCCTTCCATATTGAAAAGTGACTGCTCGACAATATTCTTTAACTCTCTAATATTTCCGGGAAACTGATATTTTTTAAGTAATTGGATTGTTTCTATAGGCAACAGTACATCTTTGTCAGTGAATTGAGGACTAAATTTTTTAACAAAATGTTTAACAAGTAATGGGATATCCTCGGTTCTTTCACGTAAAGAAGGAAGTCTTATTTGAATCACGCGTAAACGATATAATAAATCTTGGCGGAACTGTTCTTTGTGAACCTCATCGATTAAATTTTTGTGTGTAGCAGATATAATTCGGACATCTATAGGAATCGGCTTTTCCCCGCCAATTCTTGTAACAACTTTCTCTTCTAATACTCGGAGGAGATGCACTTGTACTTTTAGCGGCATATCCCCAATTTCATCCAAAAAAATTGTTCCTCCTTTTGCCAGCTCAAATTTCCCCTGACTACCTTTAGATTTAGCACCCGTAAACGATCCTGATTCATATCCAAACAATTCACTTTCTATTAATTCTCTAGGTATCGCTGCACAATTTATGGCTATAAACGGCTCATTCTTTCTTTCGCTTGCATGATGGATAGATTGTGCAAATATTTCTTTTCCTGTGCCAGTCTCGCCAGAAAGCAATAAGGTGGAATTTAACAGAGACGCTTTCTCGGCCAGTTTTATGCTTTTTAAAAAATTCGGTGATTTCCCGATTAATTGTCCAAAATTGTATTTAGTAGATGATAATTGATTCACTTTAGTTACTGAAGTTTTCATCAATTTAGAATTAGGCTTACTTACACGTAGTCGTATAACAACACCAAGTAATTCTTGGTCCATAATAATGGGAATTACAGAACAAATATATCTAGAGTTGTCTTTATGTAGTGTAATTTCATGCTCTATGGTATTTTCTTGGCCCTCTAAAACAAGATTTACTAACGCATCCAATTCACCAAGGTGTTTGAGAGATTTAACACCCATGTTTTTAAGATATAACTCAGTTTTTACGTTCATTTTCAAGATGTTCTTTTTCGCATCCGCAATAATAATTCCGTCTTCAGTTGAATCTAGCGTCGCGTTTAAAAAAGGGTTAAGTTTTAAGCCATATTGGTAAACATTTTGTTCTATATATTTTGAAATGTGGTTAGCTTTTGAAATAGCTAGACCTATTGTATGGGGATTTATAATAGTACTTTTACCAGTAATATCAAAAACTCCAAGTAACTCTTTTGTAAACGGATTAAGTATGGGTGCCGCCGCACAGTACCAATCGTGCCATCCAGTACAAAAGTGTTCAGTGAACAAAACTTGTACTGGTTTCTTGCTTTTCAGTACCGTTCCAATTGCATTCGTTCCGGCTACTTCTTCAGTCCAAACAGCACCGGGCATATGCCGTACTTTTTCACCTTTTTTCAAGATAGCAGTGTCCCCAAAAGAGTTAAGAATTACGCCATTTTTATCAGAAATGGTCACTATTGTATCGGTATGTTGGAGGGAATCTGAGAGGTATTTCATATCAGGTAAAGCGAAGGAAAGTAGAGTGTCATTCTTTTCACGTCTATAAATCAAGTCATCTTGTTGCACAACTTCTTTAACTTCTAACTGAAAAGGATCAACACCAAATTGTTTTGAACGTTCCCATGAATTTAGAATGTCAGTACGTATTTTACCTTCCGACAAATCATCCTTTTCAATATAAGCGGACCAAGCCTTTTGAACAGAAGAATTAAAATTAACATAGTCAGAACTGGGGATATTCAGTCTCCTTTTCATAACATTCCTCCATCTTTTAAAAATGATATTATTCGGTCTGTTATTCAGTATGTAGAATAGTAACTTCATTATTTTACGTTTCTCTGAAACTGTTAAACTCCTTTATTGTACCCAATTCCATTGCTGCATATATCTGAATTATTGCCCGTTCATTCTCGTCCTCTACTCTTATCATTTGAATAGAATAATGATCGTAAATATAGTTCCTTGCATCTTGGATTGTCTGCAGTTGGGGAAAGCGATCTTTTAACGTTGTTAACTTGTATGACAGTGTTGCTTGTTTTCTTGTAGTTGCCCTTAAATCAACTCCAATGCGCTGTGCTAAGTTCCTAGAACGTCCAACATACAATGGTTTATTTTTTACAATAAGATAAACCCCCTCTATCGGCAAAAGGTATTCTCCAAATATTTTTTTGATTTCCCCTTCTGTTAGGGTGCGAATTGGAAACTTTGTTGCTGTTAATAGTTGATCCAGTCTCTCTTGTAATCTGTTGTTAATGTCCTGAAATGATACAATCATTTTCATCCCAACCCATTTCTCGTCCATATTTAAACATTGTGCACTCTCCTCGAATAATTAAATTTTTTTTTATAAGTATATCATCCTTTATAATACAAATATAATCGTATTCCTTTCTATGTATAGGGCAAAAGGAACCTGAAGGAAAAAGATAAGCATTTGGAAGAAAATTCAATGCTGTCGTTTCATAAACGATACTTATTGATACTCCTCACTTAAAGAACGGTTAATTAATGATTAACCACTTTCATCGTTTCATAAAAAAGTTAATTAGAAAATACTCTATAATCCATTATCCCCTTAAAATATATTAAAGCACTCGGTTAGAAGTGCTTATTTTTATGAATTAACCTTAATTACTGCTTCAATATTCTCGATAAGTTTTTCATTTGCAATAATTTTTTGATTGTTATTAACTTGTTTTAATTCGTATTCTTTTTTCAAAGCAAGAAGACTTTCTTGTAATGGAGTTACATTGTCTTCTTTAATTCTTTCCATAGATGAACGTCTATAAGTTTTTTCTGCTAATTCAAACCTTGCCTGTAATCTTTCAACTTTTACTTCCATTGCATCTAATTCTTGTTCTAATACATTGTTTTCTTCTTTTAGTTCCTTAAGCCATGCTTTTGCTTCTGACATACGAATTTCTGCTCTTTTATCACTATTCACCTTGACACCCCCTTCCTATCTACTAAATACGACAAAAAGGGATAATTTTCCTGCTACTTTTTGACTAAACTTTTTTCTCTCAACTCATATATACTTTCAAATATTCCTTCTACGATAATGATTGCAGGTCTAAGAGTTTTAATACATGGAATTTCTATTTCATGAACTGCACTATTACCTATGTCCCTTATTTCTTGTAAAATTCTACATTGATCCCATAGAATTAACTGTTTATCATATAATCCATATATCTTTCCTTCAAGGGATGTGGAATATACTTCATTACCTTTTTTAGAGATTTTAACTTTTTTATCTTCATCATAAAGTCTTCCACCCGTTATATTAGTTTTAAGACAAATTGCTTCAATTAACGTTCTTAACCCTGCTGCACAAAGAATATTAAACCGTTGATTAAAAACTTGGACTATTTGTGAATACAATTCTTTCAGTTCAGGATCAACATGATTAAAATTTTTTATTTTTAACTTATAATCTCCAAGGAAAAAATCATCTTTGGATGGTTTTGGTGGCTCTTCTGGAAACACTTTAAAAATATCTTTCCATTCCCTTTCACCCGTATATTCATTATAATCCCAAGTATCCTCATCACCATATTGTTCAACAAAAGCAATAGTGTCACATCCCAAGCATTGAACTATGTGATATTTCGCATGCCAGTGTATATCTGAATGATAATCTGCAACCTCACTATAAGTCTTTAAAATATGATGATTTCTAGCACCTTTACATACATTACAATAAACTTTTTCTTCTAATTTATTCACACAACATCACCCACTTCAATCTTACAATTAAAGGTAATAACTTACTATAAATAATTTTTCGTGGGTGTGTAAAATAACATGCTAGGCGAAAATTCAACTCAATTAGGGGTAATCATTACACATAATACTGCATAAAATGAACGTTTTACCGCTTAAAATTGCCTATATAAATTTGATTCTATACGGATTAGGAATATCAACTAAAAATAGACCACTATGCACCATGCAGTATGGTCTCAATCTAAATAAGCAGGAGCCTTAAATACCTGTATTTATATTATCGAGGCATTTCTTAATTACTTAGGTTTAATAGCTGAATTTTGAAACAGAGAAATGGGATATTTCAAAACGGTATTCTAATATCTCACCTAGTGCGTTCCATTAAAGTCTACCCTATTGAAACAAACAAGGAATAAACGATACACTCAAAAGGACAACATCATGAATAGAAAGTACCCCCCAAAAAAAGTAAAGGGTTCCTAACATAATAATTGGCATATAAAAACTCAAAAACTCGCCGCGAATTGGCGAGTTTTTTTAATCTATGGACCAGGATCAGTGCAACCCTTCTTCAACTATCTTTTCTTATGAATTCTGTGATGCGATGGCCGAGAACCTAGATTTGTGTTTTACCTATTTTAAGGGTGGGGATTTTCGTTTGTATTGCCACTCGCTCCTTCTCTTTCCTACAAAATCCACAGATCGCGCTTGAGTGGTGTTAATAATTCATATCCTTTATCTGTTATTAAAATATTTTCCTCGATGCCAAACCAGCCTTCACCTTCTTCATAAAAAGCAGGTTCGATAGCGAATACCATACCAGATTTCAGAATTAATTCTGATCCCAATTCAAAGGTCGGCATTTCATGAATGGATACTCCGATAGAATGTCCAACCCATCCGCGAGTTTCGTAGTATTTTCCATAGCCATGTGCATCGACAAATTCATCGACCACCTGGCATACTTCACCGGCAGTCACACCCGGTTTAATGAATTCCAGTCCTTTTTCACATGCGGCTACAGAGAAATCATATAGCTCTTTTTGTCTGTCAGAAGGTTGACCAATGATCGCCTCACGTATGATGTCGGAGTAATAACCTTTACAGCCCGGACCGCCGTCAATGAGAATTATTTCTCCTTTTTCAATTGGACGCTCACTTGGTGGACAATTGCTTTGTGTATACCGTTCCGCACCTGCTCTTATACCGAGAGGAAATACCTCATCTGCACCGAATTCGAACATCGCCTTGGAAATCTCTCTAAATAACTCCAATTCAGTCATCCCTGGATAAATGGAGTTAAGTGCTTTTTCATATGCCTTTATGTTGATATTACAAACATTTTTCATGTGGCTAATTTCCAGTTCGGATTTTATTGCACGAAGATCCCAAATGGACGGGCCAGCATCAATAATGGCAGCATCCTGTAAATGTCCCATCAGTTTACTGTAATCAGTGGTGTTCATGTGAATTCGAAAACCAACTCCGGTCTCCATACCGATTTTTCCTTTTGCCAATCCTTTCTTGGTGAGTACATCATAGATTGCATCCGGCAAGTTCGTAATTGCATCATCTCTTCCCAATGGGTCCCAAATTCTGAGATCCTCTACCCAAGTGGTAACCTTCAAAGCCTCACGGTTGCTATAACCACTCACCATCGTTACTTCTCCATCTTTTGTGATGATTGCACATGCCGGCTTTGATATACCACTACCCCATACGATCAGCTGGTATCCTGTAAAATATCTTGTATTCTCCTTTGTGGTGAGAATAACTGCATCCATCGCGTTTTCTTCCATCTTTTCCATCAACAATTTTAGTCGTTTTTTGTATTCCGACGCTGGAAATTCAAGCATAAATGGTTCTCTCATTGTAATCGCTTCTACCACTTTAATTACCCCTTTCTAGTTATAAATGGCATGCCATAAGATGGCTTCCGCCAATATCCTTCAGTTGCGGTTCCACTTTTTTGCATTTCTCAGTAACAAATTTACAACGGGTATGAAAGCGACAGCCTGTTGGCGGATGTGCCGGACTAGGAATATCCCCTTCCAACACAATTCTTTGGGTTGCCAAACCAGGATTAGGTACAGGAATCGCACTTAACAAAGCTTGGGTATACGGATGAGATGGATTTTCGAATAGTGTTTTCTTATCAGCAGTTTCAACAATTTTCCCCATATACATAACGGCGATACGATCACAAATGTGGTGTACGACGCTAAGGTCATGTGAAATAAAAAGATAGGTTAACTTCAACTCTTTTTGCAAATCTTGCATAAGGTTTATGATTTGGGCTTGCACTGAAACGTCCAAAGCCGAAACTGGCTCATCACAAACCAGCAACGATGGATTTAACGCAAGTGCTCTCGCGATGCCGATCCGCTGCCTTTGTCCTCCACTAAACTCGTGCGGGTACCGATTGATATGCTGGGGTCCTAGACCCACTGCTTCCAAGAGATGCAAGATTCGGTCTGTTCTTTCTTTTCTGGTGTACATATTATGGATTTCTAATACTTCTCCGATCGTATCGGCTATGGTAAAGCGTGGATCTAAAGACGAATACGGATCCTGGAAAATGATCTGAATTTCTCGGCGCAGTTTCTTCATGCTGTCTTTCGGAAGGTCCTGGATATATTTCCCTTTATAAATAACCTGACCATCTGTAGGCTCGATGAGTCTTAGAATCATCCTTCCAGTTGTTGATTTTCCACAACCACTTTCTCCAACAAGTCCAAATGTCTCCCCTTCGAGAATAGAAAAACTAATGCCATCTACAGCTTTAACAGCCCCGACTGTTTTGGAAAAGAGTCCTTTATTGATTGGGAAGTATTTTTTTAGATTTTTAACTTGCAGTAGTCCTTGATTCATGAGCTCCCTCCTCTCCGTATTTCCAACATCTTACTTGAGTGTTATCTTCCAAGTGTATGAGCTCAGGTTCTTTTTCTAAGCACACCGGCATTGCGTATTTACATCTCGGGTGAAACCTGCAGCCAGTTGGGAAATGATGAGGACTTGGAACTGTACCGGGAATGGCTGATAGCCTCTCTACCGGTTTATCAATATTCGGAATGGAATCAAGCAATCCTTCGGTATAAGGATGTTTGGGGTTGTTAAAAATCGTTTTTGTATCAGCATATTCCATCACTTTTCCCGCATACATAACCATGATTTTTTCAGCCATTTCTGCAACAACTCCAAGGTTATGGGTAATCAGGATAATAGAGGTGTTAAATTCTGCTTTCAGATCACTCATTAGTTTTAGAATTTGTGCTTGAATCGTAACATCCAACGCGGTAGTCGGTTCATCCGCGATCAATAAATCCGGATTACATGCAAGTGCCATTGCGATCATTACTCTTTGTCTCATTCCACCACTCAATTGATTGGGATATTCATGAATCCGACTTTCTGGCATGGAAATACCGACAAGCCGTAAAATTTTAACCGCTTTTTCTTTCGCTTCCTTTTTTGGTAATTTTTGGTGATATTGAAACACCTCCATCAACTGTTTTCCAATCGTAAATACCGGATTTAAAGAGGTCATCGGTTCCTGGAAAATCATTGATATTTCATTTCCTCTAATTCTTCGATACTCTGAGCCACTAATTTTGCAAAGATCTTTTCCTTTAAAATTAATACTTCCTTCTACAATCTTTCCCGGTGGAGATGGAACAAGTCCCATGATCGATAATGACATCATACTTTTACCGCAACCAGATTCGCCTACGATCCCTAGTGTTTCACCTTTCCCCAGCTGCAGATCCACACCATCTACCGCTCTAACAGTGACTTCTTCCGTGAAGAAATATGTTTTTAACCCTTTAATGTCTAATAATTTTTCATCCATTTTTTTCACCTGCTTCCCTTATCAGTTTTTTAGCTTGGGATCGAGTGCATCTCTTAAGCCATCCCCAACTAGACTGAAGCTCAGTACAACCAATGTAATCGCAGTTCCTGGCGCAATTGCTGCAAGCGGTGCACTTCTCAGCAATTCTCTCGCTTTACTTAACATGGCTCCCCACTCTGGATTGGGAGGCTGCACGCCTAGTCCAATAAAGGAAAGACCAGAAGCAGTTAAGATTGCCGTACCCATCATAAGGGTTGTTTGCACAATGACAGGTGATAATGAATTGGGAATAATATGCCGTAAAATAATCCTAAGATTAGACGCGCCGGCTGCCTTGCATGCCTCAATGTACTCCATCTCTTTTAACGAAATGACAGAAGCCCGGATTATCCGCGCAAAGTCCGGAACGGAGAAAATCGCTACCGCCATCATGGTATTAACTAAACCATTTCCTAACACCGCGACAATTACGATTGCCAGTAAAATACCTGGGAAAGCCAATAATATATCGACAAATCTCATAATGAGGGTTTCAATTTTGCCACCATAATAACCTGCTGTAACGCCAAGTACTAAACCTACAATCAGCGCCAAGCCTACACTTGCCATACTTATTTCCAAAGAGATTCTTGCGCCGTAGATTAACCGGGACAAAGTATCTCTTCCCAAATTATCTGTCCCGAGCCAATGCTCTGCACTCGCCCCTTGGAAATTGTTTGCCAAATCCTGTTGAAGCGGATCATAAGGGGCAAATAGTGGTCCGAATATTGCCGTAATTACAAAAATAATAATAATGATTCCACCAACGATAGAAACTTTTCTTTTTAAAAAGCGCTTTAATACCTGGTTCTTAATCTCCCTTGGATTGGCTTTGAATTTCTCCACCTCTGGCAATGTTCCCATTTTTGCTACCGGCTGGTCCATGCGAGTCACTCCCCTCAGTTGTAGCGAATTCTTGGATCTATAATTCGATATACAATATCTACTAGCACATTAATCAAGACGAAGCTTGTCGC
The DNA here is from genome assembly GCF_001642935.1 of Fictibacillus arsenicus. Classification (NCBI taxonomy): domain Bacteria; kingdom Bacillati; phylum Bacillota; class Bacilli; order Caryophanales; family Fictibacillaceae; genus Fictibacillus; species Fictibacillus arsenicus. The sequence continues at coordinate 1,232,157 of NZ_CP016761.1, read as the reverse complement.
CACGACAAGTACCGTTCCTTGTACGGCAGGATAATCACGGGTCAATACAGCATCTACCATAAAACGGCCGATACCTGGAACCGCAAACACACTTTCTACCAGCACCGTACCAGCCAATAATCCTCCAAAACGTAACCCAATAACTGTAACAACTGGGATCAACGCATTTTTTAAGGCATGAACGTAAATAACGATTCGTTCGGGCAAGCCCTTGGCTCTTGCCGTTCGAATGAAGTCTTGCCTAATCACATCAAGCATACTGGACCTTGTCATCCTAGCAATCAAGCCCATAGATTGTGCTCCCAGGGTGATGATAGGGAGAATATAATGAATCGGCGAGCTTATCCCAATCGTTGGAAGCCATCCAAGATATAACGAAAAAACGAGCATCAGCAACAGCCCCAAAAAGTAGGATGGGGTTGAAATAGAAGCAAGTGACAATATCATGATCAGATTATCTCCGAATTTATTTTGTTTAATGGCAGCAATAATGCCACAAAGCACGCCAAAAATAGTCGCGAAAATTGTTGCGCCAACCGCGATTGTAGCAGTGATAGGGAGTCTCTCCGCGATTTCCTGCGTAACAGGAAGACCTGTTCTTATCGACATTCCTAAGTCTCCTGTAAGTGCATTACCTATAAAAATACCAAATTGTTCGTATAACGGTTTATTAAGTCCTAGTTCTTCCCTTGCTTTTTCAATTATTTCTTGTGACGCTTCAATCCCAACCATCGTTCTTGCTGGATCCCCAGGGATCATATGAAGCATACTAAATACCAAAATCGTAACACCCATTAAAACGGGGAATATCTGCAAAAGTCTTTTAATAATGAAGCTTAACATTTTTCCCACCTCCATTATCTCCCTCACTGGAACCAAACTACTTTATTATCTTGAAAGGTCGTTATTCAGAATGGATTGTAGACTCGCTTAGTCAAGTTGACCTCCACCAAGCGAGTAATTAATCTTCCTTTAAGTTGTTTATTTTTCAATGTATGCTTTCTCAAATGTAATCAAGGTTAACGGGCTTACTGTTACTTCCTTCACCTTGTCTTTTTTTGCAACAATCACGTATTGATCGTAGAGCCAGAATGCAACTGGATCTTCGAGGTAAACAATCTCTTGTGCACGTTTATAGAGAGCTTTTCGCTTATTTGGATCTATCTCTTTCATTGCCTTATAAATCACATCATCAAACTCTTTATTCGAGTAGAAACCGTAGTTTTGAACGTTTGTTTTTGCAGTAGCGTAGATCGGTCGCATACCCTTGTCCGCATCCATAGTAGATGGTGCAGCGCCCATGATAAAGATACCTTGATTAAATTTATCCGGAGTTACGCCGCCCCACTCTTTTACGATCTCACTCCACTCTTTCACGTCAATTGTTGCTTCGATACCTACGTTTTTCAACTGTGCAGCTAATGCCTCGGCAAGTTCTACCCCTTGTATATATCGTTCCGTGGTGGTAATTTTCGTCTTAAATCCATTTGGATAGCCTGCCTCTGCCAACAATTTCTTTGCTTTTTCGGGGTCGTATGGAATTGAACCGAGATCAGTATAGCCCCATGTTACTTTTGCTAATGCACTGGTAGACAATTCACCTAAACCAGGTACAACGTTATCTAAAATTGATTGCCTGTCAATCGCATAAGATACCGCTTGTCTTACGCGTGTATCATTAAACGGTTTTTTCGAAACGTCAAATCTAAACTGTCTCTGATTGTTTCCAAGGAGTTTAGTAATCTCGATCCCTTTGACAGACTCAAGTCTTTTCAGTTCTTTTGCTGGGATTTGTTGTATTACATCCACCTCTCCCGTTTCTAATGCCATTACACGAGATGCTGCTTCGGGAATCGGTTTGTAAACGATTGTTTTGGTCACACCTTTTTTGCCGAAATAATCTTCAAAACGTTCCAGAACGATTTGTTCATCCTTTTTCCACTCAACAACTTTATATGGACCAGTACCACCAACACTAGATTTCGCTGTTTTCCCAAGATTTTTACCATATGCTTCTATCGCTTTAGGACTGATGATCCCACCTGACGTATTCGCCATGCTGGCTTTAAAAGCACCGAATGGCTCCTTGGTGGTAAAGCTTACCGTATAGTCATCGATAACCTTTACTTCCTTTATCATTTCATACGATTGGTACTGCGCTAACCCATTATCTTTATTGAGGAAACGATCGAAGCTCTTTTTCACAGCTTCTGCGTTAAAGTCTTCACCGTCTTGGAATTTAACCCCTTTCTTTAATTTAAACGTCCATACTTTTCCGTCCTTAGACACTTCCCATGATTTTGCTAAATCGCCTACTATTTCTTGTTTTTCATTAAATTTCAGTAATCCATTGTAAAGCATTCTAATTACTTGCTCAGAGGTGTTGTCATTCATATGCTGCGGATCTAAAGTTTGAGCATCCGTATTAGGAGCAAACACTAACTTATCTGTAGTTTGATCTCCGCTAGTGGGAAAAGAGCACCCAACAAGAGCTAGTACCAAGCTTAATGAAAGCAAAAATGATAATTTCCTCATATTATCCCCCTCCAAATCTACTTTACTTCATTTATACTTTGGCATACGCTGTTGTCATTCTAGTATTCGTTCTTTCAAAGATGCCGACCTCGAATGCATTGATTATATAAACCTCAATAACTAGATAAAGAATCACTCTTGGACATATTGCTTAGTTCCGCTTCAGCTGCCAAATAGCCAAATGCGGACCATTGCGTTGAATCTTCAACGATTCTCTTAAACATAGCCTTTGCTTTCTCTATTTCACCGTACACAAGATAATAATGTCCCAACCCATAACCTTGTGTGGCAAGTTCTAAGTCAGGAAGCTGTGCACCTTCAAAATACAGAAGTTCCTCTGGTTTTAGTAAACCTTTATACATAAGCAATCTTCTATGGTAAGAAGCATTTTCTCCTGGATCTGTATCCTCTGTAATGGGTTCAATCAGTTTTATGGCTTCTTCTTTTTTCCCTAGACGCATAAGGGTCATCCAGTACCAATCTGCAATGGCTACATATTTATCATCAGTATCAGTAATCTCCATGCATTTTCTGTATACGCTTTCAGAACGTTTGAAATCACCTAGTAAGTAATAGGCTAGGCCCAAATGGTACCAGGTATCCCAGTTCGTTGAATCAATACGTGATGATAGCTCAAAGTCAGCTGCTGCTTGTTTGTACATGCGTATAGATAAGTGACGGTGTCCTCTGTGCCTGTATACCAAAGCATGGAAAGGATCATAGCTTAATGCGATTGAGTACGCATCGATTGCCTCTCTAAAAAGCAAGGATTTGGATAATGCAATTCCTTTTATCATCCATAAATCCGCGTTATTCGGTGTTTTCTCTAGCTCTTCGTTAATTCCCGCTACTTCCTTGGACATTTCTAATATTGATTTAGACCAACCTAGCTGATTTTCTCTTGAATCTCTTTGCTCAGTTAATGCTATATTCATGAATGTGCCTTTTTTCATTTCAATGTCCCCATTCTATTTTGAACTTGAAACAACATTCCTTTCTGATTTCCAAACTTGCTTTAACACTCTCGTAAAGTTGCCGCCTAAAAACTTCCCGATAGCTTCTTCACTGTATCCTCTCTTTTTTAAACCTACAATTACGTTATCGATCTCTTTTACACCTTTAAAATTTTTGGCATGAGATACTATTGGTTCAGAGCCTACTCTTCTGTAATATTCACTCACCACTTCTGGGTATAAATTTGCTTGGACTAACGTACCTGATTGATCTTCCTTATCATCAAGCGTTATATCACTGCCAAACCCTACATGGTTAATCCCTACTAGATTGATAATGTATTCTACATGATCTAAATAATCATCAAGGGATGGCTGCTTGTCTAATTCTGAATTCCAAAGAATCGCTGACCAGGGAGTTAATCCGATCACGCCGCCCTTCTCCGCAAGTAGCTTGATCTCTTCATCTGTTTTATTTCGTGGATTATCACTTATGTTTTTCACATTAGCATGGGAGATTACGATAGGCTGAGAACTGGCTTTAATCGCTTCTAATACAGTTAATTTGCTGCAGTGCGAGACATCGATAAGCATACCCAGCCGGTTCATCTCAGCGATTAACTCCCTGCCAAAGTCAGTAAGACCACGATCTGTTGATTCCGTGCAACCCGTACCGATATAATTCGATTTATTATAAGTGAGTTGAACAACCCTCACCCCAAGTTCATAGAAAACGCGAAGGTTATCCAAAGAATTCCCTATTGGATATGGTTCCTGGAAAGCTAAAATGATAGACTTTTTACCTACTTGAGCATTTTTGACTAAATCATCATAAGATCGAGCTACACATATCTTTTTCTCTTCCTTATCTGCCAAATTATAGATCTTACCAATTGAGCGAATTGTTTCCGAAAAACCTTCAAAAGAAGACAAGGTTAGGAAGAAGGCGCTTAATTTAGATCGATGTACCGCATCTGAACACCCTTCAAATTCGCCTTCAGCATATGCACAGCCATCAATCGTTAAAGATTCTGATACACTTCCCATACTATTTTCCTCCTTAATTTTAGTTTAATTGCAACCCACCAAACTTGACACGAGAACGGATGTTTATCAGTCTATGAAAAGCTTCTGACCAACCGTAAAAAGTCGATTGATTTCCTGGTGTTTGACAAACTCAACTTTGCCTGCTTTCATGACAAAATGAACATCTGCCAATCGAGATAGATCTTCTAACGGGTCACCTGGTACTGCAATCACATCTGCAAACTTACCGGCATCAATAGTACCTGTGTGATCGGCTAATCCACAAAGTTCAGCTGCATGTTTTGTCCCCGCTTGTAATGCCTCCATCGGTGAGTAACCGACTTGAGTCAGGAACTGCATTTCTTCATAAATCTTGCCATGAACCTCATCGGTACCAAGTGCGATCTTTAAACCAGAGCCTCTTGTAAGTGCCAACGTTCCAAGTAAAGTATCTGTATAACCTTTAACCTTCTCTTTCATAAAAGCTGGTACCTCAGGATGTTTAAGAATTGCGTAATAGATTCCAGCGGTAACGACCAAATAGGTACCGTGTTGAACCATTAGCTGAATATCTTCTTCCGTGAGATAGAGTCCATGTTCGATGGAATCAATTCCTGCCTTAATCGCTGATCTTACCCCTGGACCACCATAACCATGACCGGCAACCTTCCGTCCATTGCGATGTGCCTCGTCTATTACTGCCACAATTTCTTCATCCGTGAACTCCGTTGTGAGCATGTTGGAACCAGCAGTAGATACACCACCAGTTACCATTATTTTGATTAAGTCTGCACCATTTTTTATCTCTTCCCGCACGGCTGTACGCAATCCATTTGGACCATCTGCTTCACGGCCAAGAAAATAACCGTGACCACCTGTACGTACGATATTTCGACCAGCCACCAGCAACCTCGGACCTTGAACCAAGCCTTCCTCAATCGCCCGTTTCATCATTGAACCAATACGTTCTTTTTCACCTACGCTCCGGAGAGTAGTTATCCCAGCATGCAGGATATCCCGTGCGTTCCTAGTACACTTAATTGAGATATATTCAATCGGTTCTTGACACTGAGCTTCTTCGTCACCAACATCGATTCCAAGATGATCGTGGCAATCGATAAGACCTGGGAGAACTGTGAGATGACTTAGATCTATTACATTCCCTTCACTAAGATCTAATTGGTCTGCCGGCCTCACCCATTGAATTTTGCCATTCTCGACTGAGATAGCCATGTTCTGCATTGGTGCTTTACCAGATCCATCAATTAAAGTTCCACAGACTATTACTTTTGACATCATACCCTCACCCCTTAATTAGAATAATTGGTTGTAAAATTAGCGCATTGATCTGGAACAATCTTTATGCAATGCGTATTCCTAACTGAAAAATTATTGAGGATCTTGTGTCATCCCCTCCCACTCTTGTCTTAGTTTTTATTTTATATAGAAATTAAAAATATTTCCAATATTTAAAAAATTGAATTATAATACTTTTTAAGTATAAGTACTTTAGAAACGAGGGGTAATCAACATGGAACTAAGGCACTTAAGATACTTTGTGACCGTTGCCGAAGAATTGAATTTTAGCCGTGCCGCTGTTCGCTTAAATATATCCCAACCCCCACTCAGTCAACAGATTCAACAATTAGAAAGCGAATTAGGAGTTCCGTTATTTTATCGCACAAAACGTAAAGTTGAATTAACCGATTCGGGAAAAGTTTTTTTGGGAAAAGCATATAAAATTCTATTTGAGGTGGAGAAAGCATGCGATCACACAAAGAAAGCGTACGAAGGGAAATATGGCCAGTTGGTGATTGGATTTACGGGTTCAGCAACATACGACTTCATTCCTTTACTACAATCTTATAGAGCGAAGTTTCCGCTCGTTGAGGTGATCGTTCACCAGATGAGCACACCCGAGCAAGTTCTTGCGTTAAATGAAGAGCGAATTGATGTAGGTCTTATTTGCACACCCATCGCCATCGAAAACAGTAAATTAAACATTTCACCCATCCGTAGACAACATTTTATTGCTGTTTTACCTGAAACTCATAAGATGGCAAAAAAAAAATTCCCTCTTGAGATACGGGAATTAGCGGAAGACACGTTTATTATGACCCCAAGACAAGAGGGGTCCGTTTATTATGACACCATTATGAGTATTTTCCATAAAGTGGGATTTATACCAAAAATAACAACCGCCCATGTATCAACAGCTGTTACATCTCTTGTTTCCGCTGGAATGGGGGTAGCTCTACTACCATATTTATTGGAAAATCTTCAAATGAAAGGAGTAGTTTTCAAAGAGATTACAGACACCACTACAAAGATCGAAACAGCAGTTGCCTGGCGGCATAATGAAAAATCAAGTATTGTAGATCCTTTTATTACACTTGTAAAAGAATTTGTTATACAAGATTCAGTAAAATAACTGTACAATATGGTTTTCAAATCAATATAAAGATTATAAAAAAGGAGTTTTGCAGATCTTACAACTCTAGAAAAAAAGTTGATCAAACCTTTATCTAAGTACCTTACATCCCCGGACCCATGTTAGCTCTATATTGAATCTTCTATAATTCAACCGGTAACAACAGATAGTCGGGCTCTCACACATCTGTAGGTTCCTTTTTCGTTTGTTATTTGGTCATACGGAACGAGTCTAGAGGATTAAAATATTAAATAAAATCAGTTCCTTTATAGAAAACAGGCCTAGCGTCTGCTTTTTTTTGTTCTCTTTTATATTTCCCACTCTTGCATCATGAATCGTAAAACTACCGAAGTTCCCTACCTTTCCATCAGGGTAGCCACTTTACCCCCTTGAACTCCTGCCTAGGGTGTCTTTCGTCTCCACGTCAAAAGGACGAAAGTCATTTAATTCCTAAATGTTTTGTGTTTAAATATTCTTAGATCTTTACTACTCACTCGAATTTATCCAAACTTACGAATTTTCATAGAACCCCTATTTTGGTACAATTTACCTTAATTGTACCAAATAGTTCATAAAAGTATGTAAAAACAAATGAACGTTCGTAAATCTTTTTTAATAGTTTTATGAACGCATAAATCTAGTATGTTATTAAGTTAGGTCTACTGTTCGTAAAAGTGCACTTTAACGAACCAGTGTATTAAATTAAAAAAACACGCTCATTTGCGTGTTTTAACTATAATAGACGTAACTATTCTCTTTTTTCAGGAAATTTTATTATTTTATTCAAGGAAAAATTTTGTTTTTCATTAATTTCAACTCCCTGATCCTCAGCAAATATACAATTATCACATATCGGTAGGTAAGACATTTCTTTTAATATTATCCAATCTGTATAGTGAATTTGAATCCCACATTTTATACACCTTTTGTTATTGATATGATCACCTACAACTATTTATTTTGATTTCTTTCAATTATATATATTCTACTTTTTTGTTAAGTGTAGGGACAAGGAATTAAAAAACAACAAATTCACTTTCTGTCCTTTCATGGTGATTACGATATAGTAGTTATAAAGAATGATAGTAATCTCTAATTTTAATGGCCATTAGTTTTCGTCGTTCTTCAAGAAATTCTGAATAATGTGATGCATTCATATGAAATATAGAATCTGGGATGGCATTAGATATTAAATTGTTTTTCAATCTATCTCGATCTACAATCTCACCATACTTTAATATTTTTGTTTCACATTGTTCATTTAAGGATTTCATATACTCTTCAGGTGCTTTATCACCAATTGCAATATTTATTTCCTGTTGTATAATTGCATAATTAGCAATTTGATTATATTGATTTCTGCTTGTAAATCCATTTTTCTGAAGATACTTACGAGGAAAAATGTGATGAACATCTCCACGTCCTTCAATCAAGTGTCGAACTTCGCTTTCTTTAGATAAAAAAGCTTTTTCATTATTCTTTACTTGTGCCATTAAATACAGATTAAAATATGGACTACTTGTCACAGGCGTATCAAGCCGGGAAATCAAAATATTGTTCCAAAAAGCATCAGATAATTCCCCACTCTCTATGTGCTCCAAATAATTCATTGGATTTTGAGCATTTGCAAATCGACGAGCATCAAATTCAAACATTGATTCTGGAGATCCAGAATACCGTCTCGTTAAAATTGATAATACCAACCAGCGACGTACTATTTTTGGAATATCTCCTTTATTTGTTCCCTTTTGTTTAAGCAAAAGATAAAGAATATAGCCGAAATTAAGCACATTTTGTGATCGAATCAATTTTTGATTAATTATACCAGTTGATTTTACAATCATAATATAACGCTTAAAGTTCGTTTCATTTATAAAATCTAGCACGCCTTCTTCTAGCTTTTTAAAAGATTCCTCTGCTATTGTTTCTTTATATTCACGTGTAGCAAAATCACGCCCTGATAATAAGCTTACAAGATCAGCTAGTTTTCCTCTAAGGAATTTATGTGTGAATGCTACTCGTAGTAAATCAGAGTAGTCTGGAACATATAACTCCTCTATATAATCTTTAATCCATTTAAGTTTATGAAATAAATCAGTTGCTGAGAATTCTGAATCGTTTTGTTCTATCAAATGGAAATCTCCAGGACGTTTAGCTAAGTGACAGAAATAATCAATTGTTTTACGAATATTTACTCCATTATATAATTCGTTTACAGCAATCTTTGACATCGCAAAGTCTGCCTGACTCAACACAACCCCTTGGGAATTAATTCGAATAAAAATTTCTGTTACAGTTTCAATATCTAATTCATGTGATAATTCTATAATACCCAAATTGCTGTAGCGAATCTTTATCAACCGATCCACTTTTTGTGCTACTTCATTAAAATCTAAAATACTATTTTTTTGGCAATAATCCATTACAAATTGAAAAGACTGATAATTTTGCTGGAAGAACATTGAAATATCAGAAATCCATATAGAATCCTTCTCAATTGCCGGGTTAGTAACTTCAAATCGTTCTTCAATTGGATGAAATGCAATTCTTATACGTTTTTTCCTATAATCAGATGTGACAACTTGCTGCCCCAATAATGCTGCTGTCAATGCAGTTACACGCTGCTGTCCATCAATTAGTATCTTTTTTCCTTCCGACCTCGTACCGTCTTTTAAATTTGTATCAGGACTTCGCCAAGTAATGATATAACCTACAGGAAATCCTTTGTAAAGAGAGTCCATTAAATCCCGAACTTTAGACGAATCCCAAACAAATGGTCTTTGTATTTCGGGTATTGCGATCTCTCCATCTTTTATCCAGCTTAAAATGCTTTCTATTGAACTGTTATTTACTTCATACCTTGGCTTCATGTTTTCCCACCCCTTTTTTACATATTAAAGCCATACCCTAACAATATTCCAATCTAACATATGAGATAGAATCATAATCTAGTAAGATCTGACTAATTATTTAAAACATCAATGACTTCCTTGAATAATCGATTGGGATTGTTTAAAAACTCTTCTCTATCAATAGAAGTTAATTTCATACTTCCTATACGTTTTACTTGTATTTCTTTTTTACTTAGAGTAACTAGTACCTCACCTGATTTTATTTGAACAATTTCCGATGCTTGGTCAACTTCAGTATGATTTAAATTAAGTTTAGGATTTTTTGTAAGCCTGCGCATTGTTCTCCATAAAGCTAGTTCATCGTTACTTTTCATGTAAAGCTCTGGTAACTCACTCGCTTCTTTCAAAGTATTTAACGTTGTAAGCATATAAGACGATATACCATATCCGACTGGTTTGATAATGTTCCTTAATGATTTCCAAATATCCACTGTAAATGCAACTACTTGCTCACTGTTTTCCATTGAACTGAAGGAAATACCCACAATTTCACCGTAATACTTTACACCGTTATTACTGGATACATTACTTGATAGGTAAAGGGCAATATGTTTTGCCTCTTGCCATCCTTTTTTCAAATCCTTCATAGAAATTTTATAAGTTTTTTGTTGGATACAATCTTTAAAAACTTCCTCATTACTCACTAAACCAACTACAACTTTTTCATCTAATGAAGACTTCCAACTATCTAATGTACCTCTTGGTAGTATCCCTTCTTCTTGTATTTCTTCAGGACTTTTCTCAATAAGATGCTCCACAAACTGCTCTACTAACCTCATTGCATTTGGTAAAAACGGCAAGCCACCAATATTAACCGATTCTATACTTTTATAAAAAGCATGCTGCTCATATAACTCCTCTTCAAACCAAGGAAATAATACATATGCACCAAATGCTGTTCGTTCAAAGGGACCATTATGTTGAACAACTAACGCATCTCGGTATCGATGCATGGTGTTTATATCATCTTCCATAGGTCCTGGGCTGTTATATCGCTTTTCGTAATAACTATCTTCTACGGCAAAATCAATACGATATTTGGCATCAAAGATATAATTGTAGGTGTAATCCTTACCTTTTTTCTCAATGCTCAACATCGTATCTGGTTTCTGTGTGATAGTAGGTAAATGTCTTTCTTCCTTTTGATATTGAAGAATAATCTTCTCTCCTGTATGCGGATGGCTATACACGCGTTTAGCTGAGTTACTACTATCGAGGTTCACAAACAGACCTTCTCTATTCACCTTCACCACATCTTGAGAAAGAAGTACATACTTTTTATCCAATAAAGCCCCAAGCTTGAGATAGGTCCAATACTCATAAAGCTGAGCTACATCTTTAACAGACATTTTATAAATTTGTCCATTGAGCTCTAATCCCCGAGATAGTAACACATAGATTTGAAAAGCATCTCTATACCCTGGTGCCATCTGAATCACTAAACTCATCACAGAACGGTCAAGCTTACTAATTGTCTTCCAAAACGGATTTTTTATTCTTTGTTGTAAATGCTTTTGCATTTCTTTAATCGTTTGAACTACAAATTGATCTGGTTCTGATTTATATCGACCAATAGGAGTTTCTACTTTATTCAGCAAATCTTTTAGCTTATCTTCAATACGAATCAACAACCACTTGATTAGGCGGTTTTCCATCGTATCAAATGAGTGCTGTTTTTTGACCTGCAAGCCCTCTGTAGGCATTAGTTGTTTGTTACCAAATCTTATACCATTTTGAACCTCTTGAAACAATGAAACTTTTTTTCTAAGCTGATTTCTACCAAAAGAGTCCAGTTTCTTTAGTTGATCTCCTCTCACTTTTTGATGAGTGGTAATCAGTTGATGATGTGGTTGTTGCTCGATTCTTTTGATCGCCTGTAGAAAGGATCTGAAATGATGTTGAATTAATCGATAAAATTCAGCAGCACTCGCTTCTCCCTCTACCCTAGTCCTAGCACCAAGATACGTTTTCCGTAAAAAATGAAAAGCTAGATTATAAATTTCTTCGTTCACTTCATCTAATAACTTTCTGTAATCTTCCTTATAATCAAGCTTGGAAGGAAAGATTTCGAAAATCACAGTCAATAACGTTTTCCCTTGAGTACGAATTTCAAATGATGACAAACCAACTTCATTTTGAAATTGTAGATTCCCCATTAAAACTTGTTTAGAACTTACTGGCACATTACTTACAGCGTTTCTTAAAAGATGGTGTTCATGATAAAACTCTAACTCTGAATCTGTTTTCGAAGTAACGATAATTTGATAGTTTCCATTCTCAAAAAAGATTGGTCTAAACGCTGAACTAGCGGCCAGCATTTGTTGGTCCAAATCAAAAACTTTAACTGATTGTATAGATTCTCCCTCAACCTTAAACTCCATCATTTCATTCTGCAGCCTCTTCTTATATTGAGACAGCCCTTCGAACCGCTGATGATAAGGTTTCCCTTTCATAAAAAGAGTAAATTCATTCGTTTCGATTAATACGAGTTCAACATCCTCACGAACCAGCCCAGAAGGAAGTGAAGCCATCATTCTCGTACCTCCTAATCATATGTAAGATCTTTTCAGTAGATTTAGGATATATAGCGTGATTCAATTCTGGCCCAACATCAGCATTGTAGACCTTACTCATGCAGATTTCATAAAGACCTTTAAGAGTGTCCCATACACGCTCATCACTACCTGATATTCGAGGAAGGATCTTCTGAAGAATCGATTGATCCATAGCTTCTTCAAATGTCAGTAAGTTATTTTTTTTACTATAAATGACATAGAAACAAATCTCATCTCGGACTCGATAACCTACCTGTGCACCGATGCCTTCGAGTTGTTTGTTAATATTTACTAACACTTCGGTAACTTTCTTAATTAACGCGATATTATCTTGGTAAGCATCTTTTAAATGTAAGAAGTCTCCGGCTAAAGACTGATTTATAATAGACAAAGGTGCCTGTTCTTCTTGATCTTCGAGGAAAGAAAAATGATCTAATTGAACTCTATTAAACTCAATTGTATTTGCTCTATCCAACACCTTTTTACTAAACGGATGTGTAGTCTCATCCATGTTAACCGTTCCAATGATATATACATTTGAAGGAAGAATAATGTCTCTGCCTTCCACCTCAAAAGGTAACACTGGTGTTGTAACAATTTTCCCATCTTTCCGGCGTCTACTTTCCATTACACTTAATAAATCACTGAAGTAATACTCGACTCGAGCTAAATTCATTTCATCGAGTAAAACAAAGAACGGTTTGTCCGGATCATCCATTGCTCTTTCTAACACCGATGTTAAAGGACCCTTTTTGAAGTCACCTTTAATATCAACATAGCCTAATAGATCAGAACCATCACTCCAGTCAGGACGAACTGGAATTAAAGTAAACTGACCATCTTCCTCTGTAGCTCCCAAACTCTCAGCAAACCATTGCACCATTTTGGTTTTACCTGTTCCTGAAATCCCAGAGAGAATGACGAAGGGTTTTGTTTTTAAAGACAAGTAAAGATTTATAACCTCTTCCTTTTTATAATAAAAACCTTTGCTTTGTATGTAGGAATGAATATGATCTGTTATTTCTTGTTCATTTACATTTAAAAAGGCTAACTTTTCTTCTACGCTATTTTCTTTTTTATACTCTATGAACCTCTCATAGTAGGAAATCATTTTTTCAAGGTCTTTTATAAGTTGGTTTTCTGAAGGCATGTCTTCTAAGGTATATTTTATGTAAGCTGCAGTACTTTCTACATATCCTCGTGCTTTTGCACTTTCACCAAGATAGTAGTCACTACTTTTTATTACTCCATCCATTTCGATATTTTTTCTTATTTCATCATTTAGCTTCAACATTTCATCCCTGGATGTTTCAGTAATTCCTTGTGCAATTGTCAGGTATAGTTCTTGCATATTTTCACTAAACAAATAAACAATATAGTACCCACGTTGAGTAGATGTAGTAATATTCTTATTTAAGATTGCTAACCAAGGTACTGTTGCCCAGTTTCCTTGTCCCACTGATCCTTTTACTAAATATGTATCTCTATCTATAAATGGTAATCTACTAATAGCATCTGGTAAATCAGATCGAACTAATTTTCCTAATGGATGATTAGTTAGCGGCTCTGTTCTAGCAGTTAAATATTCCTGCATTGTTTTAATTAGTAAAGGACGAATGCTTTCCTCCATAATCGGGTTCAACTCCTCATTAAGTAGATCGACATCTTGCATCCAAGAAAGCATGTGTCTTGTCCGAGCATCGGCAACAGAATCACGCATTAAGTTATCACCTGCAGAATTCTTCACAATTAACATTCCAAGTTCTTTTATGGCTTGAAACTTATATACATTTTCTAAATCAGAAGACTTTGAAAGTAGGTCATATACAGTTGAGAAGTACGGGTGTTTTAATATTTGTCTCTTAAGAATTAAAGATTTGTTATGACTTGATTTGTACTCATCAATTAAATTAACATTTAGCACATACTGACTATCAATAAAACCCAATAATTTCAAACCTTGACGAGCACGAGACTTTAATCTATAAACATTGTCTTCTGGGTAGTGTTGTTTCAGATGTTTGAGATCTAGTCCCTTTGAAATAACTTCTTCTAATAATTCTAATACCTGATTTAAATTTATCTCTGGTAATTGATCTGTTAAATATTGATTTAGTTGAATTGCTTTTTTTTTATTTTTTTGTGTTACTGATACAAATGGAAGTTTAGAAAACAATGCCATTACAAATGAAGTACGACCTTTGGCCATAATAAAGTCTGAGGAATTAGCTAGCCTAGTATTAGCAAATTCATTCCAGGCCTCATATAAAAATTGAAATGAAATTAACTCCCAAGAACTTGCCTTTTCACCTACTTCAAACTTTCTTATAGAAGAATCAGTTTCTACATAGAAGCCTTCATCACTTACTTTAATAGAATTAGTTTGCATTGAACTTAAAGTCTGGATATCTTTAAATCCCTCTAAATAGTTAATAATTAATTTTTCAAGCATACAATCACCTACTTTGGATAATATTTAATCAATGCTATTATTTCCAATGATATCAATAACCTTGTACCAAAAAAAGTAATAAATAGAAAAACACTTGCTGTATTAGCCAAGTGCTCCTATTATTTATATTTGATTTAAAATCGTATTCCCAACACGAATCATTTGTTCTTTATCAAATATCTCATCAAACTCAAGTCGCTTTACACCGTATTGCATGTATAAACCTTTTTCCAGCATTCCGTCATTAAACCACTTGATGTCTCTAATGGTTTGATAACGGAATTTTTGCTGAAAGTCTAGTGACTTATTTATGAACCAAACTCGTTTGTTGGTAGCGATTAAGTAACCTTTTATTTCTTTCTTACTGCTTTTGTCAAACTCACAAAATAAGAAGGTTAATCCTTTTTCATCAGGTTCAAACACACTTCGAATTAAAGATTGAAAGAATACTTTATTGTTTTTTACTTCGTTAAATTCGTAAGTCGTGTAGGAGTCATTTACTAGTGACTTTAAAAGATTAACAACCTCTTGTTTTTCTTTTGCTTTTTTAGCTTCAAGTTGTTGTTGGCGTTCTTCAGCGGCTTGTTTTCTTTTAATACGCTTTTGTTCTTTAGCAGCTTCTTTATTACTTCGATAAGTTTGAACTTTTTCTTTCACTAGTACATTATCTTGCTTCTTAGTTAAAAGTTTTACGAATAAATCTTCTGTTTTATAACATATCTTTTGATAGATCCCCATCTTACTCTCTCCTTAAGCTACCATTTTACGAGCCACATAGTATCTTCTTCCCAACCAAGCAGCTATTCCTAATCCAAAAATCACTGTGTTTGCTTCATCAGCATCTTCAGCAGCTTGTTCTCCTAATCCATAGTGATGTTTAAACACCGTTTCTGCTTTTAGGTATTTTTGAGGAACTTCATACTTTTCTTCATTTAGACCCATCTCGTATGCTACTTTTTCTATTTTTTCGACTTCTTTATTGGATTCAAATCCTTCTTTGTACCACTTAACATACTTTTCTTTTTCTAAAGCAGGCTTTTTATAAGAAATCATTGTAAATGCAGCATTGTAGCCCAATTTTAAATACTTTTCTTTTAATTTTTGCTGGCCTTCCTCATATCCAGAAAGGTATGCGCCTATTAAATTTTGACTTACATCCTCAGGAGTATTCTTAATATCTTTCATTCCATCTTGAAGACCTTTTTCTTGAAAACTAGCAATCTGTGCTTCTTCTTTTTCTTTTAAAGCTCGGTTAAAACCATTTTCGTATTCTTGTTTTAAAAGTGCGTTACTTTGATACTTTGCAGGCAGGATTAGCTTATCTTGTTTCTTACCTGCTTCATATCCTTCTTTCTCTACAGCTTTTTTCTGCTCTTCAAACTTTTGCATGCCTTCCGTATACCCTTTAGAATAACCCGTGCTAAAGCCAGATTGGTAAGCTGCTGAACCAGTAGATGAATCGTTTTCTTCAGCACCACTTGTGCCATCAGCCAATCCTTTTTGGTAGCCAGCTTTTTCCCCTTTTGCTGAATCTTGCTGTTCGATCTGTTTTGGACTTCCGTTTATTTTTGCCGTATCATAATCACTAGGTACCTCACATGGAATCCCATCATCCACTACATTACCAAATCCATCTAATCTCTCCGGATCATTTGTAGCAGAATAACCTTTTGCATTCCAATAAGCTACTACTTCATCATAGTTAGCAAAATCTGAACAATCTTTATCACTGCGAGTAGCAGGAGCAGGTTTTGGTGCGGGTGCCGGAGTTGAGCCACCGCTTGTACCTCCTCCATTATGATTATGATATCCTGTACATAACCCTTTAGCTTTAGAACTATCTGAACAGTTATGGCCACCACTACTGTCTGTCCTGCCTGAGTGAGCAAACCCTTGATGTGGCAGTACGAAAATAAACAAAGTAATTAATACAAGTAAATATTTCCCCAATTTTCATTTCTCCCTTTTTATTACATTAGCATTCATTTCCAAAATTAATAATAATTCCTTTTGGAAGGTATTTCAAGAAAATTTTATAGTTACAACATCTTTATTTACACTTTCCGTAAAAAAATAAAAAGCCACCTTTAAAAAGGTGACTTTACCCATTACATTTTCACTTTTAATATTTGCTCACTATAATTTTCCAGCCGTCCAACCACTCACTAATATATACATTCAAAAGTTTACCCTGCTCAGTCTGCAAATTATTAATCTTTTAAATTTTTTACAACAATAGTGCACTAAAAAGAAGTAACTTGTTTTTTTATATTTTTGTAAAAAAAGACCTTTAAACAGGTCTCGTGAAATTACTTCCCTATAAATTGAGCTTCTCTTTTTTCTAAAAAAGCTGTTGTCCCTTCTATTTTATCTTGAGTACTGAATAGAATTGCCTGTAACGATTTTTCAAGTGCCAATCCTGCATTTAAATCAGTTGTCACACTTTCATTTAAGGCAATCTTAGCCAACATCAATGCTACAGGAGGCTTACTAGCTAGTGACTTAGCAAACTCCTTAATTCTGTCCTTGAAATTTTCTTTTGATGTAATTTCATTGATTAATCCATATTCAAAAGCTTGCTGGGCATTAATTATCTTTCCCGTTAATATTAATTCTTTGGCTCTTGGAAGTCCAATCAATCTCGTTAACTGTTGGGTTCCTCCACCTGCTGGCAAGATACCAAGGGTGATCTCAGGCTGGCCAAATTTTGCATGCTCACTAGCTATCCTAAAATCGCATACAGTTGCAAGTTCGCAGCCCCCACCTAATGCATATCCATTGATAGCTGCAATAACTGGTTTTTTCGATTGATAGACACTAAGCAGGACATCTTGGACAGCAGATCCATAAATATCTAGAGGCTGACGATCTCTTAACCACTCAATATCAGCACCAGAAACAAATGACTGGTCACCTGCTCCTGTGATTACAATTACCCTTACTTCTTGCATCCTATTAAAATAACTCACTGCATCGCGAAGTTCAATCCAGCTTTCTGAATTCATCGCGTTTCTTTTTTCTGGTCTATTTACTGTGATCGTTCCAATATGATCTTCAACATTTAATAACAAATATTCAAAGTTCATAGACGTTCTCCTTCACATTATGTGTAATTATAAACGCCCTTTCCTGATTTTCTTCCTAGCCTTCCTGCCTTCACATATTTCACTAAAAGCGGGCTTGGTCTGTATTTTTCACCCAAAGTTTTATGAAGATATTCAAGATTTTTCAGTCGTGTATCAAGACCTACTAAGTCACCTAACTTAAATGGTCCCATAGGATAATTCAATCCAAGTTCGATGGCTTTATCAATTTCTTCTGGTGAACCTACCCCCTCCATCAGCATGTTAAAAGCTTCATTACCTACTAAACTGCTAATACGGCTAGTAACAAAACCGGGAAACTCATTTACACCAACCGTTTCTTTTCCCATTGCATGAGCTATTTCTTGTGTAACACGCAGTGTTTCTTCACTTGTTTCAAGTCCTTTAATGATTTCAACAAGCTTCATCTTATGAACCGGGTTAAAAAAATGCATAGCGATTATTTTGTCAGCCCTGTTCGTATATGAACCTATTTCGGTTGGACTCATAGTGGAAGTATTGGTAGCCAAAATCGTCTCAGTCGAAGTGTATTGATCTAACTTTTCAAAGATTTCTTTCTTAATGGACATAACTTCCGGCACGGCTTCTATAACAAAATTTGCAGAAGATGCACTCTTTTCAAGTTCAGTAGAATAGTTTAATTTGCTTGAAAAATGTTCTGCTTTTTCCGAGGTAAGCCTTTCGCTATCCACCGCCTTTAAAAATAAATGTCCAATTTCACTCTTTGCGTTTTCTATAGCGCTTTGAGAAATATCGCATAATGTTACTTGATATCCTCCTAATGCAGCTGAATAAGCAATACCTCTTCCCATTACACCTGATCCGACCACCAATATATGATTTACGTTCATATAGCCTTTTCCTCTTCATTCACTTTTAATACGATTTTTCCAATGTGTCTTTGTTCTTCCATCACTTGGTGTGCATCTCTAACTTCATCAAGACTATACGTCTTCCAAATGTAAGGTAAGTTTTCATTCACTTCAATAAATTGAACAACTTCTTTAAAATCATTCATGTCTCCCATCCATGATCCATGAATCGTTAACTGTTTACCTAAGATATAACGCAGGTCAGTAACAGCTTGATGACCAGTTGTCACTCCACAAAAGGCCAATCGTCCTCCACGTTTTAACATCTTCAAGCTTTCTTTCCATGTCTCTTGTCCTACATGGTCAAGAACGATATCAACACCCTGATTATCTGTTAGTTCCCTAATCTCTTTTTGTAAGTTCTCTGACCTTACAACGATATGTCCTTTATATCCTCTTTCTCTTAAAAACAGTTCCTTTTCTTTTGATCCTACTATCCCTATCGTTTTCGCACTAAAGCCTTCAGCAATGGTCAGGGCTGCATATCCTAATCCGCCAGTAGCACCCCAAACAACTACTGTATCAAACATAGTTAGATTCCCTTTCGTCACTAAACCATTCCAGGCAGTTATATACGAAACGGGTACGGCAGCCCATGCGTCTAGATTTTGAGCTTCAATTTTAACTACGTTTTTTGCAGGAACATTTATATAGTCGGAATAACCGCCATCTATGTGATAACCGATTATCTTAAACTCCTTACAAAGAGTCTCTCTTCCTTTTTGACAGTATGTGCAATCCCCGCAAGATGTACCTGGATAAACTAATACCGTATCTCCTTTAGATAAATTAAAAACGCCTTCACCTTTCGATGACTCAATAATTCCGACGATATCACTTCCGGGTATACGAGGCAGTGTTATCTTATCACCTGTTCCTCCTTTCCGAAGCCATAAGTCCAAATGATTCAAACCACAATACATAATCTTTAGTCTTATCTCTCCATATTGGAGGTCTTGTAAAGATTGGTCTTTTGAAATGTTTAAATGTTCAATTGGTCCATGTGAGTTAAGTACAACGGCTTTCATACACCCATCCCCTCTTTTCGGCGATCCTCGAACCGTTTTAATTTTGCTCTATGACCATGTCCTGTTAATTCTTTTAATGAATCCGTATCTACAATTTGAACATGAATTTTTACACCGATTTTTCTTTTTAAAATCTCTTCTAAATCTTGTTTTAATGACTCATCATGTTGATCAACACTTCTTTTTTCAACCAATATCGTCATTTCGTCTTTTGCTGGTTTTCCATCTTGTATAACCTTTTCTACATAACAGTAATATTCACCATTTGTTCTGCTATCTTCAGAAACTATTTTCCCGCATGCTTCCGGCCATACATTAATACCGCGCAGTTTCACCATAGTGTCACTTCGACCTTGGAAATATTCCATCCGTTTATGCAGACTGCCGCAGGCACAAGGCACCATTTCATAGAGAGCAGAGATGTCTTGAATGTTATAACGGATCTGCTGGGTTCCTGTCTTATAAAGAGCTGTTACCACGATGTTTCCTCTATGACCTGGCGGAAGCGGTTTACCTGTCTCAAAATCAACGACTTCAACGATAAAGGAATCTTCAAAAATATGCAGTCCTTGTTTAGCTGGACATTCCGCTGCTACATATTGAACTTCATGAAACGCATATGAATCATAAACAGGGATTCCGAATGCTTCTTCTACTGGCGCCGTATTTCCAAATGCGGATAGTGTTCTTAAATTAAAATCTGTCTTCGGGTCATACCCCATTTTCTTTGCAGTTTCAGCGATGTGTAATAAATAATCTGATGTTGCAATGATCGCTGAAGCACCAAAAGTCTTTGCAAATTCAACCTGTTTTTCAGTAGGCGTTACATTCCCTGTTCCTGTCGTTATGGGAGTACATCCTAACCAATGCCACAATGCATGATCCATTATCCAAGCTGCATTATGAGTTGAATAAGACCAAGCATTAATTACGGCATCACCAGGTTTAATACCCTGAAGGTAGAACGTTCGAGCACTTAGGATAGCCCCCACTTCTCTATCCCACTGGGAATAAATGGTCGGTCTAGGTGTACCAGTAGTTCCACCACTTGTAAAGAATCTCAAGGGTGTGTGAGTTCCATCAGAAAAATGATATTTTTGATAATCACCAAATGGCGGTTTTCGTTCGATGCTATCTCGAATATCTTCTATTGTATAAATGGGGATTTTGTACATATCATCCAAAGACTGTACATCTTCTGGGGAGAAACCATGTTTCTCCCACAGAATTTGATAAAAAGGAATCTCACTGCCTTTATTTAATGTTTCTTTTAACCGTTGGAGCTGTGTATACTCAATTCTGTCACGGCTCCATTTCCAAGTTCCCTCTACAAATTCTTGAGGAGGTTCATACTCCGAGACGAGCTTATTCCAGTCAATCGTTTTATGGTAGTACGGAAAACTCACTTTATAACCACCTTTCAACTATTGCTATTAACTAAATAGGAAGGAACATTAAAGCTACAATCCAAATTACACCTACAGCCAATAAGATGGGCAAACAGTATCCTAAGAAATCTCTTACCTGCAATCTCGTACCTGCAGCTAATATAGGGAAATATAACAATGTCCAAAATGGCTGGACTAAGTTCGTCCATATGTCTCCGTAAGTAATGGCAAGAACAGCTCTTGGCATCTCTACTCCAAGCGCTTCTGCAGCTGGTATAAAAAATGGTGCAGTAGCTGTAAACTGTGATCCGGCAGAAGGTATGAACAAATTAATAAAACCAGTTACAAGAAACGTTAGAATAGGAAAAGTCGTTTCAGTGGAAACGCTTACAATATAGTCGGTGAGTTTCCCTGCCAAACCTGAAACCATTAATACGGATGCTATTCCTCCATAAAGCGGAAATTGAAGACCGATTGAACCAGTTGAAATTAAGTTTTTGGAAAAAGACTTTGAATAACTGACAGCATCCTTCTGAACTAACAAGCCCATGACTAGCGCAATAAATGCAACTGTATTTAAATTTAATCCAGCCATACCTTTTTGTGAAAAATAATAGAAAAGGTATAGGAATCCTATTAAGCCTATAACTAAAATCATTGGTCTAAAATCATTCACTTTGTCAGCAAACGCTTTGTTCGTGTTAGTGTTAACCGAAGTTATTTCAGGTTCTACACTACTCGCAACCTCTTCATTCTCGATTGCTAAATCTTGAAATGTAGTAATTTTTTTCTTGTTTCTTGCAACAAAGTAATAAATAAGTGTTGTCACCATGACAATAGCAAAACAAGATACCATGTTTATGGTTGAAAATGTTGTTTGATCAAGTGGAATAATACCACCAAATAATTGATTGTTCAGTTCACCTTCTGTTGATACGAAAAGTGGAATTGTACCTGAAATACCCGTTAGAGAAATGGTAAAAGAAGAATAAGCTATTGACGCTAATAACGGATAATCGACTCCTTTAACTTGTTTACCGACTGTTCGAGCAAAAATTGAAGTGACAACAGGTCCTATATACCACCCTAAAAAAGAAGTCAGAGCACCAAAAACTCCAGTGATAATATAAGCAGCCATAGGTGTTTTAATGGTGTTTGCAGCTTTTATAATCCACCGTTGAACTACCGGTGTGTCAACTAACACTAATGCAGCTGCATAAGTAAACATGAGCTGAAAAGCGAAAGTAAATAACATGGGAATACCATTAAACCAAGCATCCAATACTTCTCCAATAGAACTTGCAGTAAATGCATATGCGCTGAGAATAGCTAAAAGGGTCAAAATTATTGCGAAAATAAAATCATGAGGAAAATACCGGCTGTACCAACTAGCAATTCTTTCTGAAACAGAAAGCCTCATCCTAATAACCCCCTATACATTAATTGGTAATATTTATACATTACTTTGTTAACGGACTTCCACACTTCCCACAATGATTAAAGTGTTCTGGCAGATCCTTTGTTCCGCATTCATGACATTCAACCATTGGTGCTCCCCATAAGTGTTCAGAAGAGTCTCCATTTGCAGCTCTGTTTCTGAGCATCATGTAATCAGGTTTTCTTTTCTCATTGAAGGCTCTCATTGCTTCATGTGTTTCAAATGCACTTGTATGAACCGTCAGCCAATCACGCGCATGTCCTACAGTTTGGTTCAAGGACATCTTCTTCCAATAATTTGTTTGTTCTTTTGTATAACGAACACATTCTGGCAGTTTATTTAATAATTTCTTTGCCATTCGATCCACTGCATCATCTAATTGGCTCATAGGGACTACTTCATTTACTAAACCCCATTCAAGAGCTTTTTCTGCACTAATTTCTTCATTCAACCAAAGAATCTCTCTTGCTCTACGATCACCTACCATTATCGGCAACCATTGTGTTGCTCCGCCAGCAGCTACACTTCCATGAGAGTTTCCAACTTGTCTGATGTAAGCATGATCTGCCATAACAGCTAAATCACAGTTCATGTTAAATTCATTTCCGCCACCTACAGTAATCCCATTAAGTCTAGCTATTGTAGGTTTTCCAATGTTCATAAGTTTTTCATGTGCTTCAATGAATACCCCCATCCATTTCCAATAGTTCCTTGGACGTTCCAAAATATCATTGTTTTGTTCCTTCATATCTGCACCCGTACAAAATGCTTTATCCCCAGCACCTGTTAATACAACTACTCCGACTTCATCATCCCAAGATGCTAGTTCGAATGCTCTTGTCATTTCTCTTAATGTCTGGAAGTTTAAACAGTTATAAACTTCCGGACGGTTGATTGTAATGGTTGCAACCATGTCCTTCTTTTCATATTTAACCTTCTCAAAATTTGCTTCACCTGGCTGTGTTGGATGTAAAAAGTGATCTGAATTCATTAAAATCCCTCCAATTTTTTTAATACAATTATTTATCATGCAAGTTCCATGCCAACGTTTATTAACGCATAAAAAAGCCTTCTCAAGGGAGAAGACTTTTGTAATGTTAATATTCTGACATTCAGCGTTTATAAAGTGAACGTTTGTTTAAAATATGAACATTTATTATAAAATGTCTAATTTTTTGATTTTCTTCCATAGTGTTGTACGACTTAATCCGAGTTTTTCAGCCATTTCTTGCTTATTTCCTTGATAGGATTTTTGGAAATGATAAATAATTTGATTCTCCATCTCTTCTAAAGTACCTAGTGTTAGCTCAATACTTCCTTTTACCTGAAGACTTTTTTCTGTTTGGTTCAGAATTCCAATAGGATGATCGAGTAAGATTTTCTTCATATCATTAGAGACTTTACCTACAGTAGTCATTCTTTCAATGACATTTTCTAATTCACGAACATTACCCGGCCAATCATAACTTTTGATAAACATTAGAAAGTCCTCATCATACAAATAATTTACCTCGCCATTCTTTTGTAAGAAATGATTCACTAGAACAAAGATGTCATCTTTTCTTTCTCGCAGCGGGGGAATAATCACTCGCAATATATTTAGTCTAAAATATAAATCTTCCCTAAAATTATTATCTTTTATTGAAGCTTTAAGGTCTTTATTAGTTGCTGAAATAATTCGAACATTAATAGGAATTATTTTTTCTCCCCCAATTCTCATCACTTCTCTTTCTTGAAGAACACGGAGAAGCCTTGCTTGCAAATCGATTGGAAGCTCTCCAATTTCATCTAAAAATAGAGTACCTTCATGAGCCATCTCAAAAAGTCCCGGTTTCCCGCCTTTTTTTGCCCCTGTAAATGCTCCATCTTCATATCCAAATAGTTCACTTTCAAGTAGGTCTTTTGGAAGTGCCGCACAATTTATCGCAACAAAAGGACCTTTGTTGCGATTACTTTCATTGTGTATACTTTGGGCGAAAAGTTCTTTTCCTGTCCCGCTCTCTCCCGTAATTAACACACTCTTATCTGTTTTACTATAGAATCTGGATAATTCAATCACTTGTTCCATTTCAGCACTTTTATAAAGAATATCTGAAAATGTGTATTTCGCGTAAAACCTTCTATTATGCAGGTTTCTCCGTAACTGTGAATCTTGTTCAATAACTTTATTAGTCTCTTGAAAAGTAATTACAATACTTTCGCCTTCTAAAGGAATTCTGTTAACCACATATCTTTGGTTTCCGAAGCTTGAAATCTTCTTTCTAACTTCAGAACCATCTCCATACAATTTTTTCAGTTTTGGGTGATGTACCTTTTTTAATTCTCTTCCGATCAGTTCATGTGATTTAACATCTAATAATTCACTTGCCACGTTATTAAATACGCTAATATTACCTTGAATATCAGTCGCAATAACACCATCAAATGCATGAGAAATAATGGTTTGAAGATGGTTTTGTCTTAATTTTTCTCTCTCGTATAGACGTGCAGTTTCAAACGCCCTATGTAATGCCTCTATCATAACTTCCTTAGTAGATTTAATTACAAAACATGATAAGTCTAATTTCTTTGCTGTTCTTTCCATGCAATGCGCTGTTCCAACAATTACTTTCTGCTTTCCTTGTTGTTTCAACTGTTGCATAATGTCTGCAATTTCTTGTTCATCTTGGTATCGTTTTAATACTATGTTTACAGAATATAATTTCTCAATAAAAGCAATATCATACATTGAATAATTCTCATAATGATCGATAAAAACAATTTCGGATGAAATTTGTTTAGCAGTTTGGAAGGTTTTTAGCAGGTCAAAATTATTTACTGTAATTTTAATGATTGGAATTTTCAACTTACTTTCTAATAAATCAGCTGTTGCTCCTCTTGCTATTATTGCACTTACATTCTCTTTTTCTATCATGAGATTCGCAGCGGCCAAACCTCTTTGTAATGCACCCTCTTTGACTATTAACGGAACATCCATATCAATTGAAATCTCTCTAACTAAATTTGTGAATTCAGGATATGGTGATATTACTCCTAGTTTCATATCGATCCCCCCTAAAAGTCCTTTACAAACTCTTCCTCCACCCTAGTAAAAAATTCTCTCTTTATAAATAAAACCTTATTAAAACAACTATTTTATTTATACGCACCTCCTATGTAGTCATTTTTACCTACAATTAATATTTATTAGCTTTTTAGTATAGTTTTACAACAAAAGACAAAATCCTCTATTTTTATAAAATAGAGGATTAAAGTCATATTTATTTCTTTACTCCCATTAGAAACCGCTCTAACCAATCAGTAATATGTACATTTATAAGTTTATTCTGCTCAATCTGCAAATTATGCCCTGCCGAATCTAGTATAGAGAATGTGGCCCGAGGATATTTATCAAGTAAATCATACACGTCTTTAAAACCTGTAATATGGTCTTGCCTTCCCGCCAGAAACACGCTTGGCTTCTGAAAAACTTCTTGATCAATTTGGAACGTAAATCCATAGGCTTGTGAGATTTTTTCTAAGAATGCCGAATCTGCTATCTTCATTCCGACTACGACTTCTTCGTTGTACCTTCTCCACGTGTATTCATCTAACTTCACATGAATTCCTTTAAAGTCTTCTCTTTCTTCTTCTGTTAATGTAGCGAGGAATTCTTCATCAATCTCTATGTTGGCATGCTCCGGTAGTGTTCTTATGTTTTTATCAGGAATGATCATCGGACAGATAAACGCTGCACCCATTACACGCTCAGGCATTTTCGCAATTACTCCCCTTGTTATGTAACCACCATATGACTCTCCTGCAATCAAGAATGCCTCGTTGGGCAATATAGTTTCAATGAACTGAATAACAGCTTCGAGCATCCCATCCGAGTTTTGAATAGTATCATAGTCTTTCGTCTGCCCCATTCCTGGCAGGTCGATATAGATGCGTCTGTATCCATCCCTCTCTTGAAAGATCGGTTCCATGCATCCTTTCATCAAACGTAGGTCAGGTGAGAATCCGTGGATCATGAGGATCGGCATTCCAGATCCGATTTCTTCATAATAGATATTCGCTTTCTCTACTTTACAATAAGACACGATTTACCACTCCTTTTTGCTTCGGTTACTCCATTCTGTAAAACCATTATTGAATCCTGCTCTTTTGTGAATTGTGGTACTATAAAACAAACATAGCAATAAGGAGCGTTAACGGTGAAAGACTATTTTATCCGATTCATATTTAGCATTATGACGATGATCATCATTTATGGGGTTTTCTACGTGTTCGGTTTGCATGACAAAACCTGGGCACCCTTTATCATCCTGCCATTAGGTATCGCCGGTGGTCATGGTTCTCTTTATTTTTATAAAATTATTCAGGAACAAAGAAACCAAATAAAATGAACATGCAGCACCGCGTTTTTTGCGGTGTTTTTGTATATAAAAAGAACAGCTCAAATGTCATGCGCTGAGCTGCTAGTTTGATAAGATGACTCCTGCAAAGTTTCCTCTTAATACTTGTTTCTCATTTTGATTCGTGCATTGGAAAGTGGCCATGATCGATGTTCGATTGTTTTCTTTTGGTTCTAACTCCTCAATCCGCACTTCACATAGGATTGTATCTCCAGTAAAAACTGGTCTCAAAAACTCGAAGTTCATCGTACGAGCGAGTACATTGTTTTCTCCACCAATTTTTGTTGGCAATGTAGCCGTTAACAACCCTTGGATGACAAGCCGTCCCTGTTCATCTGGATGAATATGATGATCCCCTTCATCCCAAGAGACTTTCGTAAACATCTCAACATCTTCTTTTGTGAACATCCGTTTAAAACTAATGATATCCCCGACTTTTAGATTCACCCTGGACTCCCCTTTGAATTAAACATTAGTCCTTAACCACCAATTCCCTTTGCGAGCAATAAGAGAAATGCAAAGGTCAAGACCGCTCCATTTAGTAATACACCTAATATACTTGATAGCCATTTCTTCGATAGTACCGCCAAAACAACGCCAATAAATGAAAGTGATCCTAGAACGATAATACCTGTCGATAGATTCGCATTCGGTCCTCTCAATAGAAGAAATGAAACAACACTTGCTATAACCATGAGAAACGAAAAAATTCCGAATTTATTCATTTTTTATCTTTCCCTTCAATATTTATCTTTTTAATTCTTCTGTACTGCTATCAACATATTGTTCAAATGCTTCTCCTGTTGAAAGTAAATTCATTTACAATTACCATAACATAACAAATAAGCCAGGAGGAACAATTTGGAATTAACACACTACTGTAAATTTTCGGGTCTCTTTTTTTTCAGTTGTATGAAAAAACAGGTTCCGTAATTCCAAGCAACATTACTCCTGGAATCGTGAACGGGACCGGAATAATACTGTCAGTAATAAGCTAGAAATAGGAAAAGAGCCAGATCTAGATGATCTAAGCTCTTTTTTGTATGTCTTCTATTTCGGATTCAATGACGTAAGTTCGAATTCTGGCTTTTGCTTATCTTGCTCAGAAATTGGTTTCTCACTGAGCACGTATCGTGGTACTGGCAAATCTAAAGGCTTGGTAGTTAGCTGTTCATGGTTAGTGATTGTAAGCATAACTCATCCCTCCTTACCAGGTTTTGTTTATAGTTTACCCCAAAATATTATAGTATAAAACTTTTTCTGACAAAAACAGTCAATTGGTCCTGTTCATTTGTCTTTCTCGTGACGAAAGGAGTAGAATACATAATATGAAAACGGTATGGCTTTTGCCTACCTTATTTTGAAAGGAATGAATGGTATTGAAATTCGGTGTGATTGGAACAAATTGGATTACTGAAAGTTTTATTACTGCAGCAAAAGAAGTGGAAGGTTTTACATTATCAGCTGTCTACTCACGTTCGGAAGAAAAAGCAAAGGATTTTGCCGTTAGAAATGGTGCTGAACACACGTTTACAGATGTAGAGGAGATGGCAGCGAGCGATACGATCGAAGCCGTTTATATCGCGAGCCCGAACTCGTTTCATGCCGAACAAGCCATTACATTGATGAATCATGGCAAGCATGTGATCTGTGAGAAACCAATGGCTTCTAACGCAAAAGAAATGGAAAGCATGATCGTAGCTGCCAAAGAGAACAACGTCCTCTTGATGGAAGCAATGCGTTCTACTGTCATGCCGAACTTTAAGAGCATCCAGGAGAAATTACATAAGATCGGACCTGTACGCCGCTATTTTGCAAGCTCGTGTCAGTACTCTTCCCGCTACGATAAGTACAAAGAAGGAACGATTCTAAACGCGTTTAACCCTAAGTTTTCAAACGGATCGATGATGGACATTGGGATCTACTGTCTGTACCCGATGGTCGTTCTTTTCGGAAAGCCTGATTCGGTAAAAGCGAACGGATTTCTGTTGGAGTCTGGAGTGGACGGTGAAGGCAGCATCCTCTTGAACTATGGAGACAAAGGCGCAGTGGTCATGTACTCGAAGATCTCGAACTCGTACGTTCCGTCAGAGATCCAAGGCGAGAACGGAAGCATCCTGATCGACCATATTCAAGACATGTCGAAAATCGAAATCCGTTATAAAGACGGTACAACAGAAGATATCACGGTAGAGCAAGACAAGCCGAAGATGTATTATGAAGCAAAAGAGTTCATGGATCTCGTAAAAGCCGGAAAACTAGAGTCAGATTACAATTCTCATGAAAACAGCTTACAAGTTATGAAGATCATGGATGAAGCTAGAAAGCAGATTGGACTCGTATTCCCAGCGGATACCCGTACACGATAATGATCAAAACGACCAGATTGATGTCTGGTCGTTTTCTTATTATATCTATTCATGATTCAGTTTCGTAAAAAACTATGCATTCAAATTTGTAATGACGCTTATTTTAAACTTTTCACCTGTTTTACTAAAAAACACATAAATAAAGTATCCTATTACTGCACCTAACACATTACAAATAACATCATCAATATCAGTGACTCGTCCCCATCCACCGCCAAAAGATTCTAAAAGCTGTAAAATTTCAATAGTGATAGACACAGCCAACCCTAAAAAGGTAACTGATTTTAAACCTTTTGCTTTATTCCAAACAATGGGTGCTAAAAAACCTAAAGGCATGAATAACAAAATATTCCCGCCTACGTTTCTAACAATAAGTGAAATCATAAAAAGAACATCGCCATCATAAGCAGTACCAATTTGACTAATATTATTGATAATCGTTACAAGAGGAACGATGTTAATATTACGGAGAAGATTTTCATATTCATATTGAAATCCTAATGGTAAAGGAAATAAAGTTACAGAGATAACTAAACTTATGTATATAACAAAAAGAAA
The DNA here is from genome assembly GCF_001642935.1 of Fictibacillus arsenicus. Lineage (NCBI taxonomy): Bacteria > Bacillati > Bacillota > Bacilli > Caryophanales > Fictibacillaceae > Fictibacillus > Fictibacillus arsenicus. The sequence goes on along the minus strand of NZ_CP016761.1, from coordinate 1,202,139 downwards.
TTTTATCATTTCTTTAAGCCAATAAATTTGAACTTTGTTTCTATAATTTCTTCCTATTAAAATACTTCGTACCACTACATAACATATAAATGCTAATAAGATAATTAAACTTCCATTAATCAAAACCAATATCTAACATCCCCCAAAATCTATATAATAACTTATTGAACTAACCTACCCCATTTGTTAATACCAATTATTTCAAAATTTTAAAATTAACTCAATAAATAATCCTTTGAAATAGGAAGTTTTAGCAAGAAGGTTTGTTTTAAAAGTGAAGAACACTGACAATCCTAAATATATCTAATTCTACTAATTTGTAGTATTATACAAATATCAAGCAATACCTAGAAATCAAAAGTAGAGGTGTTGGAAGTGAAATTTACAAAAAAGCAATATAAAGAACAACTTTTAAAACGCCTGAATAATGATGAACAACCGAATTTTAAGATACAAAAGATTTCTTATTCTTCTCCTATGGAAACAATTAAACGTTTAGCTCCTTCTCTACTACCTATATTAAAAAGCTCCAAATAATTTTTATAGTATTAAATTAGGGAAAGCTTCTTCTGTAATAATCCAAAGAGTTAATTAGTTCACTTCAACTACAAACGTGTAGGATACTTCGCCATTTGACCATTTGGCTAATACCTCATAGATGTACCGACCTTTTCTTGACGGAACAGCTAAATGATTATTTTTTATGGTGACTTCTTTATCTCTACCGGTCTCATTCCATTGGTAAACGGATATCTTTGGATTATCTTCAATTTCAATATTAATGTTAGTGTTCGGTCCCAACCCAATGGCATTGTAATTTTCACCTTTTTGGGATGGAGATGCAGCATCTGTTTGTACAACCTCAGTTTCCGATCCTTTCTTTCTTTTCCATTTATAATTTCCTGCTTTCATTTCATACTCTTTCCCCTGGACATTAATCAATCCCGCCATAGAAGGAGGAAAATCGTCTTTATTTCTTCAGTACCAATCATACAACCCGTTAGCCAAAGTGACGCAATTACGAGAGCAAATAATATATTTTTCACTTTCAATACATACCTTCTTTTTTAATCTGACTTAATCTACACTTTTAATCCATTCATAAAGGATATCTGGCAAATTTTCTTCATTTTCATGCCCTCTACCAATGATCTTAAAGCCATTCATCTCATAAAAGCGTTGGGCTTTTTTATTTATCTCGAATGTGTATAATGTTAATCTTCCTGATGATTGTTCCTTCGCTTTTCTAAGTAAGCTTTTTCCTATACCCTTACCCTGATAGTCGTTATGAATATAGAGCTGGATAATTTCCGATTCATTATATGCAATGATTCCAACCACGTTTTCATCCCATAGGGCTATATCAACTTGATATTCTTTATGTAAAATATGATTCAAAAAGTATACATGGCTTTCAAAACTATGAGCTTCTTTATGACCAATAGCCTTGTACTTGCTTTCTCTCCACATTTTAACTGTTTGTTCAGCATACTTAGATTCATAGGGTATAATAATAATTTCATGATCCAATCGATCACATCCTTTCCTTTCCAAAATTAAATTCGATTTAACGCCTTACAACCCTTTTTTCAGATTAGTTCATTAGCTTTCATTTGCTTCTTTCAAAATCTATAATAAACATAAATAGGAAGCTATTATTCTTTTCTATGGAGGTGGGAAGATGTTCTTTGGAATAAATGATGCATTTCATTTTTCTACTGATGGTGATGATTTTAACACCGTAAAAAACGGCACAGAGGAATTCGTATTAGGTAAAGTTGAAACCGTCCATGTTCTATCAAAAGAAAATAGAGTATTAATCCTAACAAGGGATTCGCAAACAACGGACTATTTATTTGGATTTGATTTAGAAGGTCAATTATTATTTAAAGTTGAACCTCCGGAACATTATCATTTTTGGTATTTGAGCGGTAAACAGGTTGCTTGTACGGAAGCAGATGATCAAGCCAAAAAGTCTCCTCTTTCAGGATGGTGGTTCTCTATCGATTTATTAAACGGGAATATGGAGATGGGATCGCCCGCCTATTAAAAAAAAGCAACTACCTCTAACAGTAAGTACTTCACTTTTGGAGTACAAACAATAAAAAACACTAAAAAAGACATATGAAATCGTAAATGATTTCATTTCAGACCGTAGACAAACCCCTTTTCACTATAAATTGAAAAGGGGTTTGTCCTGTTTTTAGCTTTTTTTAGTTAAGATATCAAGCTGGGCATGGCTCTCGCCATGTCCAGTTTGCCAGTTTTTTAAGGTTCATGGCAGCGAAAGTAAGCATCGCCTGCATGGACACTTTTTTAAGCCCTCTGAGCTTCGTCCATCGCATACCATGCTTTTCTTTTGCATCCGCAAAAACACGTTCAATCGTTTCTTTTCGCTTTGCATACATTTCTTTATTCTCTTCAGTATGTCGGAGGTGATTGGCTTCTTCGAGATAATCCTCCCAGATGTGCCTGTGAATCATCTTTATGTGCTGTTGGCTCTGTGTACATTGAGAGAGTACTGGACAGTTTTGGCACTTCAAAGGATTGGAAGCGTATTGACGATAGCCCTCACGGGTCGTCGTTCTATACGATAAAATCTCACCTTGTGGGCATATGTATTGATCATAGTATTCATCGTAGACGTACTCGTATTTCTTAAAGAAACCATCTTTTGTTTTGGGTCTGGTATATGGCATCACGGGACGGATTTCCTGATCTATTAAATACTTAGCGATAGCTGGCGTTTTATATCCTGCATCAACGGCAAGGGCAGTTGGTGTTCCTACATTTTCGATCAACTGATTCATCAATGGCTCGAGCATTCGACTGTCATGAACATTGGCTCCTGTGACTAAACTTCCTAATATAAATCCTCTCGAGTCGCTGGCTGTATGAAAGGAATAGGCAAACAATTTCTCTCGTTCATCCTTCACATAGTAGCCACTCTCAGGATCAGTCGTACTTATTTTCACTTCTTTAGTTTCAATCTTCGTTTGAGGGGGTAATGGCTTTTTTCCGTGTTCCTCACGGTCAACATTAATTTCTTCTTCTAATAAGTTCTGATAGCTACGCGTTTCAACACGAACTGTTTTCTTATCGAACTTCTTTTTATTGGCGTTTGCTTTCACATGTGTGGAATCAATAAACGCAACAGTTGGATCAACCAATCCATGATTCATCGCTTCACGAAGAATACGGTAGAAGATTTGTTCAAAGAGATCACTATCGTGAAAACGGCGTGCGTAGTTCTTACCGAAGGTTGAAAAATGAGGTATCTTCTCACTAAAGTCATAGCCTAAAAACCATCGATAAGCGACGTTTGTTTCAATCTCTTTAATCGTTTGACGCATGGAGCGAATACCAAACAGGTACTGGATTAAGACCATTTTGATAAGAACAACTGGATCTACACTCGGTCTGCCATTATCTAGTGAATATGTATGTTTTACTGCATCATAAATAAAATCAAAGTCCATAACTTGATCAATTTTACGTACTAAATGATCCTGAGGTACAAGCTCGTCGAGAGCTGCTAAAGTTACTTGATGACGTCCTTCAGTAGAATGCTTAGATAACATGTTAATTTCTCCCCTCAAACATTATCTAGTTTAATTCTACAATAAAAAAAGCTTGTAGACATATACTTTGTCTACAAGCTGATATGAAATCGTAAATGATTTCATTTGTCTTTTTTTATTGATAAACGATATTATTTACTTTAAATAAAAAAGGAACAATGCTTTCTCCGAGTTATCACTTAAATCTTTAAATGTTATAAAAAAATGTTCTTTTACAGTCATTTTCCTCATTCTGTTAGGAATAGTAAGCTTAAAGGTGCTCGCAAAAGTTACAGGTGACGATGCAGCAGGTCCAATTTCACTAAGTCTAATGGGCATTTTGGCAACAAGTATCATCGCAGGCATTATGGATTTACTTCAAAAGCCATTAAAAAATTTCCTGGATAAAAAATAAAAAAGTTATCAGCAGTCCCATTCGTTCTTCCAAAAAGTAAGGTTGCCAACAAAATCTCAAACAAGATAAACAAAATGAAAGGTATGACGACCATGGCAATATTGGAGGCGATGAGACGGTCCTTAATGGACATAATGGAACTTCCCTCCGTTGCTTCAAAGTCAAGCCATTATATCAATTATTCCACTTTAATATTCCCTACAAATTCCGTATCTCCCTGATCAGAATCGAAGTCTATTTCTAATACATAATTGCCTTTTTCTTTCGGAAAATAGAATCCTCCAGCTTGTTCACCTAGAATCTGAATCTCATCGCCTTTTCTAGCTACTACACCTATCGTTTGCCCAGTATAGATATAATGGCCGTCTTTACCATTCTGTTCATAAACTAAGAGGGCCCGTCCGCCTGGTTTCACCGTAATCTGTTTCTGTTTGGCAGCGAGCTCTTTCAGATCAATGTGTTCCTTATTGAGGTCTTCATCAGTAAATCTCCAGTTACGATTCCCCTCTTTCAGTTTATACTTCTTATCTCCTATCTCTAAATGCGCTGTAGGTGGGTCTTCGTAATAATCCTCACCTATACATCCAGTCAGCAGAAGAATGCAGATCAGCCATGCAGCTGCAAAATATTTTTGCTTACTCAAGCTCTTCAACTCTTTTATCACCTCGTCAGACTATATTTCTATTTTCATTCTTTACGGTTAGGAAAGATATAAAGTACGTAAGAATGGCTGTTAAGATACCTGCTCCAAACAGAATGCTTCCAATGATCACAAAGTTATTTTTATACGTGTCAACAACTCGATTATATTGATCAGTATCAGCAACGCCAGCTTGATCATGAAGCCAAGAATCGCCCATGGTAGTCCCAAAATAGTTACTTGAAAACATCAGAACTAACCCTGCGATTGCTAAAAGAGATGAAATAATACTTAATTCTTTGATCTTGTTATCCAACGATATCCCTCTAACGAGATTCTTTTTTACTAATCCTTTTTTAAAGTTATTCGTTCAAACATACTTTATAACATTCCCTTTAATTCAATAAAAAAGAACACTTCTCTTTCTTGAAGAAATGCTCTACTTTAACGCTTGCTTTTATTATCTTTTGAGTAACGAACAGTGTTATAGTTTAACCTCTTCAATAATGGAATTTCCCTCAGTAGCTTCTGAGTCAAGCCATTTCCAATTCTCGTAAAGCCTGATTCGCCCGTCTGGTAAGATTTCAGGAGTAGAAATACATTGTCCGCCTCTAATTTCATTTTTGGTGTTTACGTGGTTATACCTAAACTCTAAACAACCGTCTTCCTTTACGATCCCAACTAATGTTCCTTTTATTATTTCCCCTCCACCATAAGTTGCAGTGATGATCTGACCCTCTTGTTTATATTCAAAAAAAGTCTTTGAAGAAACTTCTCCGTTCTCTGTATTTTCTACTGAGACAAAGCTGCGGCCATTATAATCTATCATCTCGTTGCTCCTCTCCCAATTTATTTTTACAATCATATCATTTTTTCTTGGGAAGGCCATTTATATCAGCCAGATTTTATACCTATTCAATTTTATAATTAGATAAAATCTAGTATCCTGATATCTACCGAATCAATAGAACCAATTTCCTCTTTTAAATCCCATAGCATTATTTTCGAAGTTTCTTCGTTTTCCTTTAAAGGTTGGAGTTTTTCCATGTTTGCAAAGTACACGGGATTAAATTTAATTTCTCCATTTATTGTTTTTTTAGACTTTAATAAACCTTTAAACTTTAAATCAGTTACCATTTGTCCAGTTTCTTCATACAGTTCTCTTATTGCACATTCCTTTGGAGTTTCTCCATCTTCTCTACTACCTGCTGGCAACTCCCACTGTTCACGCCAAACGTTGTAACACAAAAGGTACTTACCTTCACATTTTATTACTGCAAATAAGCCCGCTACAGGATGATAATTATAGATTTCTTCTTCTGTCGCTTTAATAAACTCAAGGAACTCTATACCATTATATTTGGTTAAATTCATTTATTTTCCTCTCTAATAACTTCCTAGTTAAAAATATAACGCCTTTCAACCACACCCGTCTCGGCATTAATATAAACCATATCTCCTTCACCTTCGAAAACATAGACAAGAACGTAATCGGCAGATACGGTGGAATAAACAATGCCCTTTTCAATTAATTTCCCTTTGATACCTGAAACCTGTTCGGCCTTTAATTCAATTGACTCTTTACTAAGCACTTCCTTATATTTTTTAGTGAAAAATTCTTTTTTAAGCATAGGTCTATGGCTAAAAATGCTTTTGGCTAAGTTAAAGCAAACTCCCCACACAACTTTTTCTTGCTGAATTAACGGGGTATATACTTACAAATACTTTTTGAATCCCTTACTGACTGATCCATCATATCCTTCTCTTTCGAAGAACTGGTGTGCACTTTCACGGGATGAGTTACTTAGAAGCATAATTCTATGGCAATTTAACGACCTGCAATATTCCTCAACATACTGTAAAAGTTTTTGTCCAATATTCTTATTTCGATGATTCTCATGGACAATTATATTCTCAATCACTCCATATGGTCTTTTGCCATGCAGAGCTTGTAAACATATGTTTAGTGTCACTGTCCCTAATATTTCTGCGCCTTCCTCGTATACAAGTACAAAATTGTTCGGGTCTTTTCTTATTGCTTCAATTTGTTCTTCAAGTACATTCATTTTCTTACTATTGGGGACTAACATTCGATAGAGTTTGAACAATTTATCTTTATCTGTTCCTTCAGCTTCACGAATCATATAGATAACTCCGTTTATTAGCGAGATAATCTTTAGCCATAAAATAAGCGTGTGATGTGAATAGTTGTGTTTTAATTTGATTCGTTCTGATTAAATCTCCCAGTTTATCAAAATCAAATAACCGAACCTCTATTTCTTCTGTGGCATCAAGATCTTGTTCAAATCGTTGATAGGCATCCATTATGAGAAAAGTAATGACTTTGTTGTTTTGTGTAGCAGGATTCACCATAAATTCTCCTAATTTAATAGGTTTCATCATTGAAGTATATCCCGTTTCTTCACGAACTTCTCTGAGTATCCCTACCTCACATGATTCATTCTCTTCTATTTTCCCAGCTGGGATTTCTAAAAAAACATCATCCCCTGCGTATCGATATTGTTCCACTAGCACTATCTGATTTTCCTTCGTTACAACAATGGCATTCACCCAATCAGCATATTCATTTATGTAATAACCATCTATAATATGGCCGTTTGGCAGTTCACATCTGTCTTTTCTCAAGTTACCAAATGGAGTTATAAAGTAATATTCCGAGTTTAATGTTTTCCATTTTTTCATATGTACCCTCTTCATTTCATTAATTTTTCCTGTTGAGCAATGTTAACAATTCTTTCAATAACAGACTGAATGTCATCGGAGTTTTTGATTGTAAATAAATGATCTGTTTCTCCTTCTATTGGAGCTATAATATCTTCTTTATTCGTCTCATTTTCTTGGCGAGTTAATACTTCCTCAAAAGTTGAAGCAACACGTAACACATTTTTACTTCTATTGCTCTTTGCAATTCTCTCTTTAAGAACATAGTTTGGAAGATCGAAGTTAACTAGTATACTCGTAAATCCTTTGTTATGAAAATATTCAAGCTGCTTTAGACGACCTTTCCGACTTCGATTTTACAGGGAATAATATGGCAATTCGTTTCATTAACTGCATAATCAACAATCGTTTGTGTGATAGCATATTTGATTAGATTAGGTCCTTGTTTCGGTAACAATGTTTGGTAATAAGAATGCAGGAATTCAGCATGGTTATCTTGATCGATCACAACGGAGTTATGTAATTCTTTTTCCAATTTTTTTGCAAATGTCGTCTTTCCGCTATGTGTTTTGCCAACGGTCATGATTACTAATCTATTCATAAAATGAACACCATTCCTTACCTTCTGCCTTTATCTTTTTATTTTCTTCAACACTATTAAAATCACAAATATGGTAATGGTAGACAGGACTAAAAGACTTGCAGTCATATCCGAACTATTCTCTTCTGAAACGTCTTCGGCAGTTCTTCCAAAAGTATACTCTTTCTCTCTCACAGCCTTTTTATAATTACCGTTGCCGTCGTCCACCGCAATGGATTCATCTGGACTAACACCTTTAATAGAGTAATATTTCGTCCCTTTCTCATAAACATTTGAAAAATTTCCGGGCTGCTGATACATATCCGAGTACCTCGTAACCTTGCCGATCTCTTTATTTATCTCTGTTAGTTGGAACAATTAAGGTACATAAGAAAACAACTAATAGTGTTATTATTTTCTTCTCCAAATTCTCCCCTCCAGAAGACCACATTTTACGAGGTATTATTCAAACCCATCCCTCTTATCTCAAATCCATCGGAATTTCAATTTTTTAAAAATATAATGTAAACCTGCAACGATTAGTCCGAAAAAGGTAACTTTAATGATAGAAATCTGCTCCATCAGAGGAGTATCGGTTGATCGGTTTGAAGTAAAGACAGACCACCGACTCGGTTCGGGGTATAAATGTGACAGTATGATCCAGAAACAAAAAAATAAAAACACAAAAGCCCTATAAAGCTTCATAATATCCCTATCTCTCTGACAGATTTTATTTTTTAGTCAGCCGTAACAATAACGGAGTGGGAACTACCTTGATGTTTCATATAATCTTCTTGAAGAATGCCGTAAACCGCACAGTCCTTGTATTGATTCTTGCTATTGCGGATCATATGTCTGATGATTCCTTCTTGCTCCATCCCCACTTTGCTCATAATCCTTCCTGAAGCAGGGTTATCGGTGTTATGAGCTGCTGTTATCTTATGAATATTCATAGTCCTGAAACCAAATTCCACAACCGCTCTTAAGGCTTCAGTTCCATAGCCCTGATTCCACCATTTGTAACCGAGTGAGTAGCTTACCTCACAGTTATCAGTGGCACTGTCAAAATCATATAAATCGATTTCTCCAATTAGTTCGCCGGTATCTTTCAGCTCAATAGCCCAGTAACAAAAGTCTTCACTTTCATATTGGTTTACGATCTTATGTACTCTCTCCATTGTTTCCGAAACTGACTTGTGTGCTGCATTGATTCGATTGTCAGTAACCCGTTCGTCTGAAAGCCAATGATCAAAAACACTTTGAGCATCATTTATTTCAAACTTTCTCAAGATCAGCCGGTCAGTTTCTATTTTCGGGGTTCCTGTATAGTGGATCATTTTGTCACCTTTTCAGAGATTTAAATTTTGTTAACCTTAAATTGATTAAGGAAGATAAGAAAGCAGCAGAAAACCCGATATATCTCAACTGATTCACTACTTGAGCTCGTTCATAATTATATGTATCCATAAGAGCAGCTATCCAAAGTAAAGTGAACGCTAAAGAATAATAGAAGATGAAGTTTATTCCACCGCTATCGCTTAGAAAACTCTTCAGCACTGCAACTATAACTATTGTTATAGAAAACCCTATTTATATGAAAAATTCATTTTTCGTTGGAGCTTCCTCAACAAATAATATTTGTATGTAAAATACTATCGGCACTAAAACGATAAAAAACAGTAACAAAATAACATTTACGATATTTTTAATTAAATTTATCAAGGTCCAGTACCTGCTGAAACAACCTCATACCCTTTATCGTTTTTTTTCACATAAAATATGGTTGGTGTCATTCCTGTTGCACTATCGAAATCATGCCATGTTACGTCGAACCTCTCACCATATTCGGGATCGCTTCCATTCTCTTCTATGTATGCTATGAAACTCTGATATGGATGTCCTCTTTCTGTTAACTCTGCCCGAATGGCGGATTTCTGACTATCGCTGTCATGAAAGGTTGGTGCCAGCAGCGGAGGAAAGATAAATAGACTCATCATGAAAAATAGTACAAAATATATCTTTCTTCTCATTCAACCACCTATACTGTCCGTTCCAGTTTCAATTCAAAATCCGGGTTTGTCACAAAGTTCTTGTAATGAATTCCGCCATTTTTTTTTAAGTAATCTTTAAAACGGGTCCGTACCGCTTCCTCTGTGATGAAATCCAACACTTGATCGATTGGGACCCAGCGGCTATCGGTCGTTTCTTCTTCTTGTATACCCAATTCTCCTCCGATCGGTTTGCAAACAAAATCAAACATCACTTTGGTTGGTATGTTCGTTACCCCATCGTACCCTATGTATTCACCCGTGTTTGAATAGACTCCTGATAGATGTGAAACCTCAATGTCTATCCCGCTTTCTTCCTTCGTTTCTCTGATGACTGCTTCTATAAGGCTTTCTCCGTTTTCCACCTGTCCACCTGGAAATACCCAGCCTTCATGATGGGTTTTAACGAGCAGAATGTTTCCATGATTATCTTCTACCCATGCACCTACCGCTACAATATGAGTTGGCATTGCCATACCGATTACCTCCCACAAATTTAATTATTCTTTTATCCATCATATTCGCAGTTTGAATTTTTTTCCATAACAAAGAAATGATTGATTCATGATAAAATCAGATTCTTTTACTTTGATGAATCACACCGGCGTAATGTAGATCCAATATCTGCATATAAACAACTTGGAAAGAATGGAGTATGATTACTGTTTTTTAAAAGAGAGGAAACATGATTTTATCTTTAGTGCATAGACCTCCACAAAATAAAAAAGGCTGACATCAAAAGATCACGTTAACGTTACGTGTCCTTTTGGGTCAGCCCCTCCATTAAAAATAGCGCAGTTACTCCCTTTGTAATTCCTATTGAATAGTAACCGTTTTTTCCGCTGTTGTGTTATTAGACTCTACTTTTAATTGAATCTCACCTTTTTGAAGGGCAGTAAGTTTCCCGGTCACTGTATCAAAAACAGCAATGTATTTGCCTGAGTCTTTTGCTTTGTTTAAAGCTTCACCCTTTCCGATAAAAACATTATCACTTCCACTCCAATTTACGCTTGCCGGATAACGCAGCGGAAAGTTCACGTTTCCTGCCTGATGTCCGGTCGTATCCACTTTTACCGTCTCACCTGCAGAAATCGTTTCTGGTACATCCAAAGTTATACCTTCCAATAGTGGATTCACCTCTGCCCGTATCCATTCAGTATCACGGATCGGACTTTGTTCACTCGAGCTTTCTGGTCCGTTCGCTTTTGACGGGATTGGTGTTGGATCGATTCCGAACATAGTCCATTCATGGAATCCACCTGCATCAGGTGGACCGTATGGTGCTTTCCCTGTTGGACCGACAACCATATACGGAACCCCGTCAACGCGTTCTACGTTTACTGTATGTGCATGTCCGGAAACATGAAGTACGCCTTTTCCTTTCGATTCTTCCCTAAACTCCGTCATCCACTTCTCTAACAGTTCCGCTTCTTTCCGGTCTGTCAGCTGGCTGTTTTGTGAAGAAAGGGGATCTCTTGTTGGATGGTGCTCCAACACAACGAGATTCTTGATTGCCGGATCTTTGGCTGCTATTTCAAGCATGTTTTTAAATTCGACCAACTGACTAAAATCCGATGTACGCAAGCTGCCTGTTGATGAATCCATGAGAGCGAACTGTGTTCCCTTATGTGTAAAGAAGTAGTTGTTTTCTTTAAACTCGTGCAAGAAGTTATCAAGATTTCCGGGTCCCATAATTTCGTGATTACCCGGGATATAATAGACCGGAATTTGATCTCCTACTTCTTCCTCTAGAATCTGCTGTGCCAGATCAAAGTCTTTCGTATAAGCCGTATCCACGAAATCACCGCCGATGATTAAGAAATCAGGTTTCTCCTTTACGATTTGTCGCAAGCTTTCTCTTGCTAGTCGCACTTGCTGGCTGTTTGGTGAGGCTGCGACAAACTGGCTGTCCGCCATGACTGCAAATTTCCAGCGCTCCCCCCCAATTTCTGCGTTCTGTAGAACAATAGGATCTGGCTTCTCTTCGACAACAGGAACCTCCACAGTCGGGCTTAATTTTACCGTTAGATCATCGTACACCAGTTCATCTGTGTATTGTTTCGATTTATCTGTTTCGATCGCTCCGATTGTTCGTAACTCTAGTGGAAACTTCACACCAGAAGGTACAGGAATCTCGATTTTCTGCCATCCTGTCCAGGTGACATATGGTCCGTAAAGATAATGATTGCTCCCATCAGATCCTTTTGTAGTAAAAGACATCCATTCGCCTTTACCGTTCCCCTTCACCCAAAGACCGATCGATTGCGGCTCGCCAGGCAGGAATAGAGGATTAACAGGATGAACGTTAGCCGTTCGTGTTCCGGTTGACTTTGAAAAATCAAAGTTTACTTTAATCCCGTTGCCGTTTTTACCTTCTCCAGCCTGGATTGTTCCAGAACCGCGGGCTGAAGAAAATCGCCATTCAGGCAGGGTTTCCATCGTTGAAACATTTTCAGTTTTTAATCCGACTGTAACGGGAAGAAAAGCTTCTTTACCCATTACTATGACTTTTACTAAGGTAGAACTTTCATCCGTTTTTGTCAACACAGAAAAGGATCCGTCGGAATTTGGCTTTACTTCAATAACAGACTGATCATACTCTAATTTCACATCTTGAGGTTCGATCGGTGCGGAATAGCCGTTTCTGTCATATCCCTTTATATAAAAGTCTCCGGTTGCTCCTTCCGCAAGACCAACTCTTGGTACGCTCGCTTCAATTCGCTCTAGCTCGCCAAGAACTGTAACTGGATTGGTTCCTTTTATATGCTTATTTTGAGCTTCTATATTCGCTTTACCTGATTTTGCTGCATGAAACACTCCTGAATCATCCAGCTTCCCAACGTCTCCAGGAATGGCTTGCCATCTGACTTGTCCCGTCTGTACAGGGTCGTATACGTTATCAAATCCTTTTGCTGAAAACTTTCTTGTAAGTCCTGGAAAGATGCGATCTGAATTTTCGACCTCAGACTCAGTCGATACATTCATTCCGAAAAGATCGCCCGTCCCTTTTTCTGTAAATAGACCGATTCCATTTGGCACTGCCCGTTCAATTCCATCAGAGGGACTGTTTACGATATCGACTTGATCTTCCCCAGACGTTCGTGCAACCATGGTTGAGGATCCGCCTCCATCTAAATTAATCGCATGGTATGCGCCAAATTCTTTCATGAGCTCACCTAGTTCATAAAGCGTCAAACCGCGGCTGCTTGTTTGCCTGCCATCGACTGTCACGAGATACATCTGTTTCCCGTCTGCCGAATAACCGACTGCCGTCCGTGGCGCTACTGCAGCATTATCCACATCCTGCACTTCTCCATCTTTTACCAGAACAGGGTTACCTCCGATCGCGAACTTAAAAGGATTGCCGTTCGTAATTTTCGGTGCATATTGAACCGTAATTTCCTGTCCAACCGTTAGCTGCTGCAAGATACCAGCTCCTGCTTCACGTCCTATCAATACGAGCATATCTTCAGAAATAGGTTCATCCGAAATACCCGCACTGCTTTCTATTACTCTTCCATTTTGGATTCTGACTTCATGCACGGATTTACTGCTGCCTGCAACACCGCTTCTGGAAGCTGTACCCCAAAAGGAAGAATACAAGCCGATTCCATTTGCCGGTATGCCATACTGATTTAATGAAGTAAGCTTGTAGTTTTTATCATTAAACGTGATTGTCCCATCAAGAAGAACATCTGCAATCTGTCCGATTCCGTTATCATCTAGCCCTGCAGATTTCTCCCTGCCAGTCGCTGCTCCTTTTAAAAGCTTCCCGTCTTGAACCTCTACACCGACCGTTGCTTTCGTTCCATTGATGTCAAAGAAATCACCGTTCACTCCCGCTATAGCTCCTTCACGGTTAGCAGTTTCTGATAATGGCTCTGCTTTTGACACAACACCAGGATGCAGAATATCTGCAAACACAGATCCCTTCGCCAAATCTACCTTCATCATTTCACCGTTTAACCACCCACGGGCATCAAACCGTTCGAAACTCGTTAATTTCACGCCATCCCCAATGGTTTCCGTATGATGATTGGTAACTAGTGTGATCTCTTTTTCACCTTCAATGACCGTATGCGGTTCATCATGTTTGGATGATTGAGCTGGTCGCTCATCCAGAATACGAACCTGTTCGGCATCTTCAGTGGACGGTTGAGCCATAACCGGCTGCATCATACCCGCTGTCATAGAGACCGATAGAGAGCCAATCAGTAAATACCTTAATTTATTCACAAATACTCCTCCTAGAAAAATAGATTTATGATTCTATTAAAACAAAAATCTGTTAATTTCTAATGAGGCTTTTGTAAAGTTTGGAACACATTGAAAATATAGGTAATAACTCCTCGTTGTTAAAAAATCTTGGAAGTATATACCTATAACATTAAATAATTTGTTTATAAATTACTATCTAACTAGAGCATAAAAGGATTTATTTTAGAAACACCCGAAATGCTAAAGAAGAGCTGACTCAAAAAAAAACTTTAGAAGTCAAAACTCTTTTCAATCAACCTTATTAGCTATCGTCAACTATTCTAAAAATCCGCGATATGATTGCTGTAACTTGAGCATATTATGTATTTTTTATTTGTAAAAATAAAAAATTCGGAGCTGCCAAAAGTAAGTTTATCTTACTTTTGGGACAGCCCCTTCATTTTGACTAACTAATCATTTTTTCAGAACAGGAATCCACACTTCGGACCTGTAGCCTTCTGGTTCTGTAGGATCAGCGGTATAAACCTCGATTTCGGGCAGTCCGGCATGTTCATATTCAGTTGCCGGAAACCATTCCTGGTATATTTGACGGAATCCATTGTGAATAGCTGCAGGTATCGGTCCATCACATGGGAAAACAGCCCAGGTTGAGGAAGGTATATGGTGCAGTGTTAATCCATCTGCTAGAACCGCTGCCTCTTCTTTCTTACCAATCATGTATGTAAAATTTTCATCAAAATTTAATGTTATGCCGAGTAGAGGCGTATCGGTTTCCAGGGATTTGAATTTCGCAAGTGTTCCGTCCTGCTGACATTCTCCCCAAAACCATTCTCGGGTGCAGCCTTCCTTCCCACATGTTAATGTGGCAGATTTACCGATTACGATAAACGATTCTTTTTCCTCTATGAGATAATCCACTTCCTTTTCTCCTTGGATCGTGAATTGGAGCGAAAGACGGGGAAACGCTTTTAATGAAACGCCAGAACGCCGAGCTTCTCTGGGTGAAATGCCATGGATTTTCCGGAACATTTTGGAGAAGGATTCCGGCGAATGATATCCATATTTCAAGGCTATATCAACCACTTTAGAGGAGGATACGGCCAGTTCTTGCGCAGCTAACGTTAATTTGCGTTTTCGCACATATTCACCTACGGTCATTCCAGTTAACATATGGAACATTCTTTGAAAATGGAAAGGAGAAGAGAAGGCAACCTTAGCAATCGCCTCGATATCTAGCGGTTCGTTCATCTTGCTTTCCATGAACGCCAAAGCATCTTCCATCCGTTTCAACCAGTCCACACCTAATCACCTCTTTGCTCCTTGTTAACTTGAATTACGATTCGGCTAAGCATTTTTGAATAGACGGTATTACATTCGACACCTGCTAGGTTCCAACCTGCTTTGCACGATGAAAATGGTGATCTGTTGTCAAGAGCTGCACCAGCTAACCTGTTTAGTAAAAGCACGGAATGACAGGATTCATACCAGTGGCTTTTATATAATGAATGCAGGAAATAGATTGAAACAAGGAAAATAAAAAAACAAAGGAGCGATTATTTTGATGAAGAAAAGATTAGTTAGTTTGATGACTGTGGTGGCGCTTTTCTCGTCCAATGCAGCAACGTTTGCTTCTCAACCGTCCGATCGGCATGTGGAATATGTCTCGTTAGGTGATTCCATACCAGCCGGAATGACACCGTATGGTTCGTATGACCTCAGCTATACAGATTATCTATTGAAACATTTTAATAATGGAGGTGCTGTGGTAGATTACAATAATTTTGCGGTTTCCGGTTACACTTCAGACCAATTAAAAAATGACTTAAAAGACAACAACATCATACGGCAAGAAGTAAGGGATGCTACACATATTACCGTTACTATTGGTGCGAATGATTTGTTCCAAAGACTTCTTTCAGATCCATCCTCTGCATATGAAGGAATCATCATTGCCAGTGACAATTTACAAACGATACTCAGTACCATCGACGAACTAAATCCTGACGTCGAAGTTTATGTAATGGGATATTATAATCCATTTGCTTACTACCCTGAACAAGTTCAAGAGTTTTTAGTTCCATTAAATGACGCACTGAACGCAGAAATTGAAAAGCGCACCGAAGCGAATGGTGATACGTTTGTTCCGACAGGAAATCGAATCGATCCACATTTCGAAAAATATATGCCTAACCCAGAAGATAATCATTTGAATATAAAAGGATACAAAGTAATAGCAAAAGAATTCTGGAAGGCCATCATGCAAAACAAGAAAACCAAATAACTTAGAATCTAGCAAAAACGACTCGTCCATTTACGAGTCGTTTCTGCTGTTTCGCCTTTTAATTATAGAAAGATCAAAAGTCTTGTGCCATTCTTTTCTTTTTTATGTTATGTAGTAATTTGTTTGTATTTGGTTAAGGCATCAAACAAGAAGTCTTTGTTGTAGTTTGCTTTTTCATGAATGACGTTAACCCAATGCTCAATAGAATACGTTTGTTCCTCATCATGCAAACCATCATTCGTACTGAGAAAGCTCTCCCAATTATAAAATTCCCAGTGTGCCACTTCAAATTTGTATGGGATTCTGCACTCAAATAGTGGATATAATCCGATGTGATTTTGCGAAAATTCGGCTGCTTGCATAAAGGCATTCATCTCAATGGGCTCAAGATTGAACGTTTGTGTGGACCACTTCCCATTTGGCCGGTGGTAAAGGATTTCGATAAAGCCGTTATTCTCCGGTAGCACCTGTATCTTGGCTCCTGGAAAAAAACCAGTCAGCTTATCGTTCGAGAAATCTTCAGCACTTGTATCCACCAAGATTGGAGTTAACCACTGATCTCCTAGATCGCACAAATACCGCCTGCCATTCTCGTCTAGAGCAATGACAGCTACATGTGCCTTTTCCGTGTTAAACTTTGAACCGATCGGATAGGCTTTTACACCATCTTTTTTGAATTCATCCAGCAGCCAAAGGACCAGATCAAAGCAATTACCGGTAATGCCGTATCGCTCTCGATGTTCTTTCATCTGGGAAACATCTCTTTGTTTCTTAGGAGTTCCTTTGTCAAAATACCAAGCCTTCGTCAGTGTTTCCATCGGAAAACTATCAAACTTCTTCCACGTCTGAAGAATGCTCAGTTTCGGATACATATCAGCCACCTCCCTGACTTGTTTTTTATTAAAGAATTTTTCTCATTTCACTATACTTTCCTCTCCAGCTGCAATTCAAAGTCAGGTTTTGTTACATACGCTTTATAATGCACCTGTCCTTCTTTGTTCATATAATCGGTAAAACGGGTTATGTATGCTTCACCTTCAACCAAATCCAACACTTTATTTTTCGGTACCCAGCGGCTTTCGGTCGTTTCATCTGACCCGCACAATTCTCCGCCCACCGGTTTACAAACAAAATCTAGCATTAGTTTAGTAGGTACATCCGTTACGCCATCATGCCATTTATATTGAGCTGTGTTCGAATACACACCCATTAAGTGAGAAACGATGACGTCAATCCCGCTCTCTTCTTTTACCTCTCGTACGAGTGCGTCCATCAAATTTTCTCCAACCTCAACTTGTCCGCCGGGAATCACCCATCCGTTATGATGTGTTTTAACTAATAGAATATTTCCGTGATCATCTTCTACAAATGCACCTACCGCTACAATATGAGTTGGCATCGCCATAACTATTACCTCCTGTAAAATCTCTTATTCTATTTTCATCATAGTAGGAGTTAGAATTTTTTTCCATAACAGGAGAATGATAGATTCGTGATAATAGTTTGCACGAGAAGTTCAGCGAGTCAATCAGGAATTCCCGCCTGCTTACCATTTATTATTCGGAGAGTACCGCTGTTCTTGTGGCATGCCATATAACGATCACTCCAAAAGGGATAAAAAAAATCTCGAGTCGTGATGACCCGAGGTTTTTCTCTATTAATTAAATTGCAGGTACTCTAACACATTACCGAATGGATCTCGGAAGCTGACGAATTTCCCTGGAGGACAATCTGTCGGCTCTTCCACGATAAAATCAACATGATGATCTTTCAGCATACGAACTGTCTCGTGAATATCTTCGGTTTTCAGAGCTAAAACCACTCCAGAAGGCTTGCTCGAACCTTCTTGCATGGGATGTTCAGTTTCTTCTAGAACGATTGGCAAATCTCCATGAACAAGTGTTACAATTTTGGATCCATACTGTTTGTTAACTTCAAATCCTAAAACAGTTGTGTAAAAACTTATTGCCTTCTGAATATTAGGTACATAAATCCCGATCACACAAACTTGACTCATTAACCCACGTCCTTCATCCTTTATTTGGAAACACCTCTTACTTATTCGATTAATCTAAAAAAACACCTGCAAAAAATGTCGCAAAAAAACTCGAGTCTTGATGACCCGAGTTTTTAAGGCGTTCATTAGACGCCCTTTACTTTCAACCCAAACAATTCAATAAAAGTAACGGCTTGATGAGGTGAGATGATTGCACCGCGGAGGTCATTCTCTTTTATATGTATAAATGTGAACTCGCAACGGCTAAGATCAACATCCTTTAGCGATGTGTCTGAAAACTGCACCTCTTCGATGTTCGATGTCCCAAGCTGAACATTGTCCAGCTTTGCCTCAATAAAATTTGCTTCCTTTAACAAACAGTTGTCAAAGCGTACATCCCGAAGATCTGTAAGACTGAACAAGGAATACGGGGCTGGACAATCGATGAACTGCACATCCTGCATCACAGTTTCATCAAAATCCACACCTGTTAACTTACACTCTTTAAACGCAACACGATTAAATCGCGCACCATTTAGTTTCACATTCGATAGGTCGCATTTTTCAAATACTACATCAGCCCATGATGAAAAGGGCAGCTGTGACTCTTCAAAGTTCACATTTTTTATATGAACTTCACTAAACTTAATGTTCTTTGCATTGATATTGCCGATCGTTGATTCGATCTTCCCCATTTCGAAGTTAGATCCGTCAGCCATTTCGTTAATTGTAATAATTTCCAAATCTTCCGGAAGGTCTGGAGTATGTATGGTTCTTACCTTCTTATTCATTTTCATCACCCCTTTTTAAGCTTCGACAAAAATAGCTTTTCCCCTCCCAAATAATGTGGCTGTTGATTCATGTAAATCAGTCACGGGTGGAACTGAGGGTTCACGGGGCGGTACTTCGAATTGTTGGGGTGAAACTGAACCAAGTTCGGGTGAAACGTGTACAATTCTGGGTGAAACTTCATTGTAACTGGGCGTACGTGAATTAACCGGTAATACCATATTGCTGCCGAATGGATCCCGTAAACTGATATGTTTTCCTGGTGGACATGGTGTTGGCTCTTATAAAAAATAAACTCAGGTCTTGGTGACCCGAGTTTACCTCATATTATCTGTTCACTATTCATTTCAACTCTGGCTCGTATTTAGACTGTACTCAAATAAATCTATGATTTCTAAAAACCTTTCAGCTTCTCTAAACGTATGGTCTGCTAGAAGTGGATGGATATTACTCTTTATACGGCACGCTTCTATTAGCTCTCTTGCTGTTTTCTTAAAATCCCTTAATGAGGCAACGGAGACTTTATTTTGATCTAAAAACTGGCTTAATAATGGTTTAGTTTCAGATTGCGGCCGCATCGAATCTAAATCAATCGCTTGAAAAAGTAGTTGGTCGAAATCATGACTAAACTCTCTCGCCTGTTCTACTAACTTTCTCTCAGAAGGGTCTAATAGATGTCCGATAAACTTTGCATGATCCGCCATAATTCTTAAAAAGAATACATTTTCTTGTATAACTTCATCCGGTTTTGGGACTAAGACCCCTTTATTTAGTTCTTTTAATCGATTGGCAAAATAGGCTGCTTCCCTGCTAATATGGTCAACCAATAATGGAAAATTGTTTGTGCGGATCACACAGCGCAATGTTAAATCTAATACCTTCCGTTTATAGCTCCAAATTGCAGCAGCTGCTTGGTAGACCTCCGTGTTAAAAGCTTTAACCTGATTCAGGTCTGAGTTCACATTAAATCTGGATAACTTCTCCTCAATTCTTTCAAATACAGTTATAAACTGACGTGCTTCGTCGATCAATTGTTTCTGTTCATAAGTGAAACCCAAGCTTAGAAATAAGGCATGTTCTTTCATTATTCTGGACCAAAATTGAATTTCATCTAGAGACCTAGCCACTATCGGATTCGCCATTGTATCCCCTCACAGTCTTAATGCTGTTTCCCTTCCCATGTATATTATTAGTCTCCATTACTCATGCACAAAAAAATAAATTCGTTCAATGGTACTATTAACAATTTTTCAGACAGCGGACCAGCACCAATTTAAAAATTCCCGGATATAATGATTTTGTTCGATCTAAGTTACCAAAAAGGAGCGCGGTTCAATGGATGTAAGAAATATGCAAGAGCAATGCCAAAAACATATAGGCAGCCATATGCTGCTTGAAACCACTGATGGACGAACGATTGATGGCATCATAGAAAGTACGGATGATCAGGGAGTAACGATGATGGTCGCCGAAGAGATGAATAGTGTAGAACGAGAGTATATTTTTACTGGTGACGATTATGATGATGATGATTACAGGCGTAGACCAAGGTTTCGAAGATTTCGCCGAAGAAGGTTTCCATTTCCTTTTATAAGAAGAATATTTTATTATCCATACTACTATCCGTATTATCCATATTATTATCCTCCAGGTTACGCTCCTCCTTATTCATATCCTTATTGATCTTGAAAAAAAAACTTGGGTCTGTAATAAAATGACCCACGTTTTTTTATGATTTTTACTTTTAAATTATGTTCCGCAATAAGTTTTATAAGAACCTTCTGATTCAGGAGGCAATTTGCAGTACTCTTCTTGTTCCGGTGAATATGCGTGTGGATTTGATAGTGCATCAAGCAGCTTCTCCATCACACTAAAATCTCCATTTTGCACTGCAGCTTCTAATGCCTCTTCTACACGGTGGTTTCGAGGAATTACTGCTGGATTACTGTTTCGCATAAACTCATTGGAAGACTCTTTTGATTCTGTCTGTCTGCTGCGTCTTTCCTCCCACTTAGCATGCCATTCTGCAAATTCAGGAGATCTAAACAATTTGTTATCTTCTTTTTTATCCAGGGTTAATGCTCTGAAGGTATTCGTATAATCGGCTGAATGCTCTTTCATCAGATGAAGAAGTTCCTTAATAATTGCTTCATCTTCCTTTTCTTCATGAAATAAACCAAGTTTGATTCTCATCCCTACAAGCCAGTGGCTGTTGAATCGCTCCCCGTATTCGGAGATCGCTTCTTGTGCGAGTTCCACTGCTTTCTCTTGATCGTCATGGAACAGCGGCAATAACGTTTCAGCAAACCTCGCCAGATTCCAGCCGCCGATACTCGGCTGATTGCCATATGCATATCGTCCTTGAACATCAATGGAGCTAAACACAGTTGCTGGATCATACGTGTCCATGAACGCGCAAGGACCGTAGTCGATTGTTTCCCCGCTGATTGTCATGTTATCTGTGTTCATTACTCCGTGAATAAAGCCGGCGAGCTGCCATTTAGCGATTAATGATGCTTGGCGTTTAATAACTTCCTTATAAAAACTGAGATATTTATTTTCGTCGTCTTTTACTTCTGGATAATGTCGCTCGATCGCATAGTCAGCGAGTGCCTGAAGTTCATCGACTGAACCCCACTGTCTCGCAAACTCAAATGTTCCAACTCGAAGGTGACTGGAAGCAACACGCGTCATAATAGCACCAGGCAGATTCATTTCGCGAATAACGGGTTCGCCAGTAGTCACGACCGCCAGACTGCGGGTGGTTGGGATACCAAGCCCATGCATCGCTTCACTGATGATGTATTCGCGCAGCATCGGTCCAAGTGCAGCACGACCGTCTCCTCCACGTGAATAGGGCGTTCTCCCTGAACCTTTTAACTGAATATCGAACCGTTCTCCATTTGGTGTGATCTGCTCACCAACCATGAGTGCACGGCCGTCACCTAACATCGTAAAGTTACCGAACTGATGACCGGCATATGCTTGCGCTAATGACGAACCGCCTTCTGGAACTTTATTTCCTGCGAAAACTTGAAGGGCTTCCTCATCCTTTAACGCTTCAACATTCAACCCTAATGATTTCGCAAGTGATTCGTTCAGCTGCACTAATTTGGGTCCTTCAACCGGGTTCGGATTGATCGTCGAATAAAACTTGTCAGGCAGACTTGCATAACTGTTTTCTAGGTTCCATCCCGTTTCTTTTGTCATGGGATCTCCTTTCTTAATCTTTATTTTATTAATAATTAAAGTTCCTCGTTACTTATCTAATTCCACATTAACACATTACAGATTTATTTGAGTCTCTTCTGCTTCACCATTATTCCCTTTTCACACCAAAAAAATAAACGCCCATTTGAGGGCGTTATTCTTCTTTTCACTTAAAACTTCTTTATTCAACACTTAACGATGCGAGGGCCAGGACCCTTGCATTTTTCTGATTTGAATAATTTGACCTGTATGATAGGCGTCGTGGAGGAAGATGTCCAGTAACTTCCCTTCTAGTGAATTTTGGTTAAGCTCCTCCTCAGAAGTCTTAATCAGCAAGTCTCTTAAACGGTGATAAACATCCTCGGCGCGTTCAACAACTTTATTCCATTCCTTATCATCATTCGACTGCTCAGTAAGGTTGAAGGTTTGATCACCATCTAGATTATGTGTCCATTCAATTCCCTGCATGTTGGACACAAGTCTCTCTTTATAATATATGAGATGATTAACATTCTCCCAGATTGTTTTAGTTGCCTCTCCCGCTGGTCTCCAGCAGGCTTGTTGTGCCGTAATTCCTTCAATGGCTTGTTTTAGCGGAGCATACCAGCTCTCCTTTTCATACGTTGAATCTAGTACATTTAAAAGCAAGTCAATTCGATCCAAAGTCATTTCCTCCTTATAGAAGTGAACCCTATTGTTCCAGAGCATGATAGGTTTACTATTCTTGTTTGAATGGTTTATTCCTTCTTTAACTGGATTTTTCAACCTTTCAAAAAAAGTCTGATAAAAACACTTTTTAATGAATATAAATAGAAATGCAGTTTTGTGTTTTACAGAGGGGAGAGGCAAGAGATGGCGAATAAACCGCGACAGCTGCAACGGGGTGACACGATTGGTATTGTTACTTTAGGCAGTCCGTTGGATGCCAGCACGATTAATCAGGGAATCAATACATTAAGAAACATGGGGTTCCAGGTTATTGTGGGTGATTATGTATATGCTGCTAACGGTTTCCAGGCAGCTCCCCCTCAGCAGCAGGCCGCGGATTTGATGTCCATGTTTGAAAATACACAAGTCAAATTGATCCTGCCTACAAGGGGCGGTGTGGGGGTAGCGAGCATCCTTCCTTATTTGGACTTTCCCCTGATCAGCAAAAATCCTAAACTTATTTCGGGTTACAGCGACATCACTATACTGCTGAATGTTCTTTACCAATATGCGAATCTAGTCACATTTCATAGCTTAATGCTCCTTGATTTCAAACCAGGTACTCCGGACTATAACTATAACCAGTTCTTCAATGCCACTACACGATTAACCGCACCTTGGCCCATTAATAATCCAGCAGGAGTTTCGCTTGTCAGTAAAGTTCCTGGCAATGTAACCGGTCCGATCGTTGGCGGTAATCTCACATCATTCGTAGGCAGTTTAGGAACTCCTTATGAGATTGACACAAAGGGAAAGATTTTATTTCTTGAAGATACACATGAACCGGTAAATACGATTTATCGATACTTGAACCACCTGAAGCTAGCTGGTAAATTTGATGATTGTATCGGAATTATGATGGGAGAATGTACAAATTGTAATCCTGCTTATGGGAAAACGTACGAAAATGTAATTGATGAATTTATTGTTCCATTAGGCAAACCACTGATGACGAACTTGGCAAGCGGACACGGGTTTTATAAAGCAGCAGTACCTTTCGGGGTAAACGTGAACATGAATACGAACAACCGCACAATTACTGTGATGGAGCCGACTGTGATCGCTTAAAGAGGTTTGCTAGGTTTGCAGATTAGTAACAGCGGATCTGCTTTGCAGTTTTTCGACGATCTCAATGATTTCTGTTAATTGATCAATCGCAAAATCAGCATTCACCTTTTCCCATTGATTATCCTTTTTCCAAACCGTTATCATTCCAGCATTTTTTGCTCCATCTATGTCATTGATGGGATGGTCCCCTACAAAGATACAATGTTGCGGAGTTGATTTTAAGTAATGTATAGCTCGATTAAATATTTGGATATCAGGTTTTTTTATGCCTTCGCTTTCGGAGATTAACATGATATCAAAGAATTCTTTTATCCCCAGTGCGTCTATGTTACTCATCTGAAAATGAGTAAAACCGTTCGTAATTATTCCTAATGAAATCGATTTAGCTTTCAACTTTTTTAACATCGATTGCAGACCCGGAAAAGGAACACAAAAGTGTTTAAAATAAGCAAGGTAATCGGCAAGCAAGCCTTCCCAAGTTATTCCTTCTATATGGAACTCCTTAACGATTTGCTGGTAGACTTTATCCTTCCATACATAACCTCGATTATCTAACTCAATAAATCTGGAGACGTAAATTTCCTTTGGTATGTTCCCGATCCGATCAGTTAACCTTTCATACTGATCACTTGCGAAGTTTTGTATGGATACATCTCTATTCAATAAGGTTCCATCTAGATCAAAGAGCACTGTATTTACCAAACTATCACTCTCCTTTTGGTTTAAGGGACAGGATTTATCCCTATTTTTCTGGATCCCAAATTAATGAGGACTTATAAAATTTTTTGAAGACTTATAAATGGATGTTTAGGACTTATAACGGTTCGAATACATTTTTTGAACCTCATCTATTGGTAGTTTCTCGTTTCAACTTTACTTCTTTTATTTAACCAGCATTTATTTTCTATAGGCTCTGTTAAACTTTAATGTTGAAAATTAGCTCAAAATTAAAGGAAACTCTAATAAATAGGGTTTCCTCAATTTTTGTTCAACTAAAGCACAACTTCAATTTAGAAAATTCAACAAAAAGTAGTGCTAATCTATTTTGAGTTGAACCCTTTAATTTTCTATTCGAATTAAGCGTTTTTCATAAATATCTATTGTTTCAATTTGTAGATTATTTAAATTAATTTTCAACTCATTCTCACGCTCTTCATCCTCTTCACCTAACCAACAAATATAAATTTCACAATAATCCCCTTGTGGAATCAACTCTTTCAGTAGGTGACATAAATAGAGAAAAGTCTTTTTGGATTTTTCGTAGTTATGCGGTGAGTGAATCTTTTGAAATTCATTCATTTGCCATATGGGATGACCTTTTTCAGAAACCTCATAAATATAAGGCGTAGTAAAATGCTTCTGCTTAACTACATTACGATTTTCTTCATTTGAGAAAACATAACCAATTTCAACCTCATCCTCTGTATAGTATTCATTAAGTTTTACTGCAAAATTTAAACCAATATAGGTTGCCATACTCATTTTCATAAACTCCTTAAAATAGGCTGAATTTCATTTAATATGTTATTGTTCTACCTTTTTTCCTCAAGTAAGCAATTCGTTGAATAAGCGACTACACATTGAATTTTGAATTACCTTTAACAGAGCCTTTCTATAAAAAAGCTGTTTTTTCTATTTAACAATATAAAAATCATGAGAAACATGATTTTCTACTATTTATATAATATTCTCCTCTCTTTCTTTCCATAAAAAAGTGCACTTCTCCTTCATTAGGAAAAATGCACATTGTGTTTAGCCTGCTACTATTCAGGTATGTCACAGCCATCGTCATCACAGCTTACTCCGTTTTGATCGTTTAAAGAAGTGATCTCATCCTCTGCGATGATTTTAGTCAAAGCGTTCACAAATACTTCCATTGGCTGGGCACCGGTAAGGGCGTATTTTTTATTAATCAAAAAGAATGGAACGCCTGTAATGCCATACTGCTGACCTGTTTGCTGATCAGCACGCACAGCGTCTGTCATCTCATCACTTGCGAGCATTTTCTCTACTTCTTCCCTGTTCAACCCGACTTCAGCTGCAAGCTCCACTAAAGTCTCATGATCACCAATATGTTTGGATTCGGTGAAATAAGCACGCAGAATGCGATCTGTCATCTTATGCATTAAGCCGTGATCTTTGGCAAGCATCGTTACACGGTGAGCATCAAACGTGTTGGTTAAGATTAAGGTATCAAACTTAAAATCTACCCCAGCCTCTTTCCCCATCTGAGTCATGTTCTCTGTGTTTGCTTTTGCTGTCTCTATACTCATGCCATATTTTTTAGCGAGTTTTTCGTACATGTTATCTTTGACATCACGTTCCATCGTCGGATCCAACTCAAAGCATCGATACGTCACTTCGATCGGATGGTCAATCTGCTTAATAGCGTCCTCCAGACGCTTTTTGCCAATATAGCAGAATGGTCAAGCGAAGTCAGTCCACATTTCAATATGCATAAACGATCCCTCCAATTGTCTTTTTCATCTTCAGTATAGAAGGAATTCTGTTTTTTTACACGTGATTTGATTCTGTACAAAAAATACGGTGTAGGGTAGGGGTCTGACCCCTACCCTACACCGTATTTTAAACCGCTTTCTCATAAGGCTATATCGTTACTTCCTTATTCTTTATCACTTTACTGCTCACTATCACTACGACTGATGAAATTACAAGGATCCATATTAGTGCAACAATCCATAGCCGCTTGGCTGCCGGTTAAGATCTCTTTCACGAGCTGTTCATCTTCAGGCATTTTTATTACCTCATTCATTAAGACGGGATATATATCAAAAGGATTTATTTTTATAAAAAAAAGAGCTGTTTTATCCAGCTCATCAGTTTTCGTTTATGTATTCAATTACAATTATTTCAAAATATGTCACTTAGTACAATGATTGATTTGATTGCAGAACCTTTCCCACCCCTGCCTTACACCCAATCCAGTAACTCGGGACAGGCAAATTCCATATTTTAATATGAGGAAATCGAGAAGAGATTTTCACGTGAACTTGCGATTAATCTTAACTCGTTATTAATAGTACAAACAATTCAAGGAGGTGTTCTTATTGGATAATAAACACCAATGGAATCTGGATGGATTAAGCACAGGTGACTTTCAAGTCAGTGGCGGTAACCCGCATCATCCACAAGATCCGCGTGAACAAGATCCCCGTATTTTCGTTGGCACCTGTGTCGGCGTTTGTGTAATCGGTATCTGTTTTAACTTTTGCGGAGGCTGTGGCGGATGTTTCGGCTGCGGCGGATGTGCTGGACGTTGCGGCGGATGTGCCGGATGTGGCGGTTGCGCTGGTCGTTGTGGCGGCTGTGGCGGACGTTGCGGTGGCGGCGGCGGACGTTGTGGTGGACACTAATTAGCTCTTGAGACATGATAATATGGTGCTTTAATTAAGAAAAAGGACTTGAAGCTGACTCAAAAGGTACATAAAGTGGCCTTTGATGTCAGCTTTTTCATATTTTCGTGGTGTTTTATCAGATGAAATTGTCATTCTTAGGTGCAAGTGTATGCGGCTGAGCGAAACAAAGGCTTTCTTGCGTGAAACGACAGCAATCCTGTGCGGAACAGAGACTAGTTGGGGTGAAACGACAGCGATATTGAGCGAACGTGTAATAAATATAAGAACGCGTCCGTAAAAGCCGATTATCGTAAAAGAAGTTTGCCCTCCCTTCAAACTTTAAAATACATAATGGACAAAAGGTATCCATATTAATAGATGATGAGCTTTTCGTGGAGGAGTGGTCTTATGAACAAAGTAAATCCTTCTATGTGTTTAAAGGTGAAAAAAGATCTCTTTATTTATCCGGAACACAATAAAGGAGTTTATCTTCGGAACAATGTAACCTCTGTAAGAATAGAAGGAAGCACGATTGAAAAGTGGCTTGAGAAGTTAATTCCCTTGTTGGATGGAAGTCTGACGCTCGGTGAAGTAACAAACGGTTTACCAGAGCCCTATAAGGAGCAAGTGTATAAGATTACGGACGTTTTATTCGAAAATGGTTTTGTACGTGATGTCAGTCAGGATCTTCCCCACCAGCTTTCCGAGTCTATCCTTACAAAATACGCTTCACAGATTGAATACATCAATTATTTAAAAGACTCTGGCGCATATCGGTTTCAAAAGTACCGTGAGACGAAGGTAGCTGTGCTAAGTTCCGGGTCCCTTCTTCACTCCCTTGTCCAATCACTGATTGATTCTGGTCTTCCTGCGTTCAGCATCTTTGCTACTCAAGAAACAGATGAAAAAAGACTCCACAAAATGATTGCGAAAGTGAAGGCGGCAGATCCCGATACCTTAATTTCCATCACACAGTTAGAGAAAAACAGTGAAAACTTGCAGCGGTTCGACTATATCATCTACGGTTCAGAAGGAAATGATTTGAATAAATTGCGCGAGATACAAAAATTCTGCATAAACCAGGGCAAGACGTTTTTACCCGTTACGATTGAGAAAAATGCTGCATTTGCGGGACCAATAGTTTCTGCGGAATCCAATGCTTGCTGGGAGTCCGCTTATCGCCGGCTGCATCAAACGGAAGAAGCAATAAGCTCCGCTTCGTCAACCGCTGTTTCCATGCTCGCAAACGTGGCGGTTTTTGAACTTTTCAAAACGATTACCGGGGTACAGGAAAGCAAAAAAGACAGCCTAATTTACAGACTTAGCTTAGAAACACTCGAGGGCAGCTGGCACCCTGTTATTCCCCATCCTCAAGTGACAGGAAACACGAAAGCTTTGCCCATTCCAGACCCGCTGGTGCACATGTTGGACACAAACCATCCACAAAAAGATTTCCAATCGTTGTTTTATCAGATCACTTCAAGAGATACCGGTATTTTTCATACGTGGGAAGAAGAAGATTTGCTGCAGCTTCCTTTATCCCAATGCAAAGTTACGGTAGCAGATCCTCGCACAGAGATTGTCTGTTCAGGACTTACGCATGATGAAGCAAGAACTGAGGCTGGTCTCTCAGGGATCGAAACATATGTGAAAGGCTTATACCGGGATGCCTCTCCCACATTAACTGCTGGTGCCGGTCAAACGGCAATTGAAAGCATGTGCAGAGCTTTGCAGAACAGTCTTCATGAAGCATTAGCGAAGACAAAGGAATATGCTGCTTCATCTAGGTTGGACGTAAGCAGTATTCATGATGAGCGATGCCGCTTTTTGATAAAGTCTCTGTCTAAGTTTTGTCCTGAAACAAAAGTTTATAGCGGTGTTAAAGTGTTCGGTCTTCCTGTCGTCTGGGTGCATACCAATGACCATTGGTACGGTAGTGCTGGCTTGAATAATAAGTTGGCTTTAGAGAGAGCATTAAAAACGGCCTTAATAGACACGCAAAATAATGAAAACCTGTTTAACCCTTATGGTGTCAGGGTCAATTCCATTCCATGTGAAACGCAATTACAGGTCATTTCCCTGGATGAACAGTCCCTTCACGAAACATTTGCGTCAGCACTTCAAACACTAGAAAAGAATAACGTGCGGGCACAGTTCTTCTTGCTGCAAGCCGAAACCATCCTTAATGAACACACAGCCGGAATATTCGGTGTCACACTGAGCGAGGAGGAACAGTCATGAAACACTCCATCGCTATTATTGGAAACGGACAGTTAGCTGACTATGTATCTATGAATTTACGTGAAACCTATCAAATTGCACGCTGGGCTTCTGTAAAAGAAGCCGTCCCAAATAAAGAAAATTTGGGATTGGTGCTTCACGACTCGTGGGATCCGGCTGAACATTTAAAAGCTGAAGAAGTATTCGGTTCGAGTGGTACCCCATGGCTCAGGGCATTCTTTTCCTTTGGTGAAGCGAACATCGGACCGCTTGTTGTGACTGATGAACCTGGCTGTTCGCAGTGTGCCGATCTTCGGCATTTTATGACGGGACCAGACCGAAGAGAACATTTTCAAATCAAAGAATACAAGCTGAATCAAAGTGAGAGCTTACGAGATCCGTGGGGCTCTATTCTCGGAATCTCTCAAACTGCTGCTCTCATTCAAGATGAGATTCATCGTTTTTTAAATGGAGAAAAAACACATACAGTGAATCACATCCTCTTGCTGCACTTGAACACGTTCAGGCTTTCCCGCCATTTCTTTTTACCTGACCCGTACTGTTCAGTTTGCGGCGGCCTTCCGGAGGATACAGCGGATTTCGCAAAAATAAATTTGAAGCAAAGCCCAAAAACTTCAATGGAAAGTTACCGGTGCCGCTCAATAGAAGAACTCCATAAAGTACTCAGCAAAGACTACTTGGACAGCCGGACGGGTGTATTAAATTATAAACGATATGATTACCTGTCCCCTTTTGCAGACACCGTCGTCAATCTTCCATTATTGTCGGGTAACGAATTGAACGCAGGACGCACCCATTCTTATGCACATAGTGAGCTCTCCGGTATTTTAGAGGGACTAGAGCGATATTGCGGCTATGCGCCGCGAGGTAAACGAACGACTGTGTATGAACCGTATTCAAAGGTAGAGAAGTATGCGCTGGATCCTGAATCGATCGGCGTTCATACGAAGGAACAATATGAGAGATCTCATTTTCCTTTCAAACCTTTGGATAGAGACCGCCCCGTTCATTGGGTTTGGGGATATTCGTTAACAGAGGAGCGGCCGATTCTCGTTCCTGAGACGTTCGCTTATTACAGCTTAGGCGGCGGTGAAGGATTTGTGTACGAAACATCGAACGGCTGTGCAGTTGGCGGAAGCCTAGAGGAAGCTATTTTATATGGAATCTTCGAGATCGTTGAGCGGGATGCGTTTCTTATGGCTTGGTATGGCCAGCTTCCTATTCCCCGCCTGGATAGCAAGACGATCGATGATACAGAACTGCAGCTCATGCTCCACCGCCTTCAGAGTATAACGGGGTATGAAATTCATCTGTTTAATTCTACGACGGAGAATGGTATTCCGAGCATTTGGGCGATGGCCAAGAATACGAAGGATGATGGATTGAATCTGCTATGTGCAGCGGGTGCCCACCTAGATCCGGTTCGAGCGGTAAAAGGAGCCGTTCAAGAACTGTCCGGCATGCTTTTTAACATGGATAATGAGTTTGTAATGAACCGCAAAAAATATGAAAAGGTGCTTCGTGACTCGTATCTCGTCCGCCATATGGAAGATCATTCGATGCTGTACGGTTTAAAGGAAGCGGAGAAACGGATGTTCTTTCTGCTAGATAAACGGATGAATAAAAATTTTAAAGACGAATTTCAGCCAGTCCGTCAAAATGCTGACTTGTTGGATGATCTAAATGGAGTCTTAGAAACGTTTAAAAAATTGAATCTAGAAGTCATTGTTGTTGATCAAACAGGACCTGAACTGAAGCTAAACGGACTGCACTGTGTAAAAGTTGTAATACCAGGGATGCTGCCGATGACATTTGGTCACCACTTGACTCGGTTAAAGGGACTTGATCGCGTTCTGACTGTGCCTGCAAAACTCGGTTACGTGAAACAGCCTCTCACCTATGGGGAGCTTAATCCGTATCCTCATCCATTTCCATAAGTTAGCCAAGGGGGAACCGTTATGAACCTCGATGAATTTTTGTATAAACTTCATTTCGAGACTGACAAGATAACACCCCCTGACTGGGAGGTGAACTGGGACGATGCGCCTCTTCCCTATAAACTGTATCGTGGATTGCCTGTTGTACATTTAGATTCAGATATTCCGGAAGTACTTGAACAAACGGCGAAACCAACTTTAAAAGACATCGGCCACTTTCTTTGGTATAGTTTTGGACTTACTCAAGTCAGCGAGTCGTTCCCTTTTCCTGGCCAAACGGACTCATGGACAGCATGCAGGCGTTTTGTCCCATCCGGCGGAGCGCTGTATCCAAGTGAACTTTACTTGTATTTAAAAATTGAAGATGTGGCTGCTGGAATCTATCATTATGACGTCGCGCACCACTGTTTAGTTTGTTTGCGGGAAGGTAATTTTGATGATTATGTAAAGCAGGCACTCGGTAACCGCTGTGACGTCTCTTCTTCTTTTGGAGCTGTTTTTATCTCAACTTTCTTTTGGAAGAACTTTTTCAAATATCATAACTTCTCTTACCGGCTTCATGGTTTGGATGCTGGATTTGTGATCGGTCAGCTGCTTGAAGTCGGGCGGCGGCTCGGTTTTGAATCAGGCGTCTATTATCACTTTTTGGACCGTGCCATCAATCATATGATTGGAATCAACAAAAACGAAGAAAGTGTATATGCTGTGGTTCCTCTTTCTGTTGATAAAAAAATGACCTGGTTTCGTGATGAAGCGCAAGATCCGGTATCGGCAGAAAAATTATGCTCTGAACTGAAACCGCTCCATCATCAGCATTACGTCCGGTCGAAGGAAATAAGAGAATACCCGATGCTGCTTAAGATGAATGAAGCATGCATGATGGATTCTTTTGCTTCTCCAATCACAATAAAAAAGACCCAGCATGAAGAACGAGGAAACCCGGTTATCAGGCTTCCTTCTGTAGATCGGTTATCTTACAAGTTCTCAAATGCATGCGGTAGCCGCTACTCACCTGGCCTGGATTTCGTCTTGAAGCCGATCAGCCTGAACACATTGTCTGCACTATTTTTTGAAACCATTTCTGCGAGTTCCTACCGAAATGATCTTGATCAAGGTCTTCAGCAGCTTCCTTACAGGGTATCTCTTACTCTTAGTTCATATAACATTGATGGTTTATCAAACGCCTTATACGCCTACGATGGTTCAGCGCATGTATTGAGAGGTATAGCTGAAGGAGATTTCCGCAACGCACTTCAAGACGGACTGTTAGCCGACTTTGTTAATACGGCACAGATTTCTCTATCCGTGAACATCGTTGGAAATCAGGATCATTATCGAAGTGCCTATGGATTTAGAGGGCATCGCATTCAGCACATGGAAACGGGTATTCTCTCTCATTCTTTGCTACTGGCCGCTTCGGCATTAAAGTTAGGCGGGCATCCCATACTAGGATTTAATGTACCTTGGTATGATGAGCTCTTTCAATTGAATCAAAGAGGAAGAACCAGTCTGCTTCATATACCAATCGGGCATTATCGGTCAAATCCGAGATTGCAAGGAAGTTTGCACATCTAAAAAAAGCCTGAGATCATTTTCTCAGGCTTCTTTACGTTTATCTTTCTGGCTGGACTATGATCATCTATGCTGATCAAAAAGAATCGGATTTCCATCCGGATCTTCTACTATAAAACTTGCTGGCCCTTCGCTGTTTTCATCTGCTTCAGTCAGCATTTTTACGCCTTTAGCTTTAAGCTCCTTTTGAAGATCTCGAACGTCTGTAAAGGAATCGAGATTTTCGGCATTTTCATTCCAACCCGGATTAAATGTGAGAATGTTTTTTTCAAACATGCCTTGAAAAAGACCGATTACACAGCTTTCATTCTTTAAAATCAGCCAATTTTGTTCGATGTTTCCTCCAAGAGCTGTAAATCCTAGTTTCTCGTAAAACTCTTTTGAAGCATGAATATCTTTTACCGTTAAACTTACAGAGAATGCACCTAGTTTCATAGTTCCTCCTCTTAACGCTTATTATTTTCTTACAACAAATATAATCGAAATAATTTCATCTTCCAAAAAATTTTTCATTATTTATCTTTTTTGACGTTTCCTTATATAAAGTCCAATGAAAACAATGAATAGCACGAACAAAAAAACATAAATCACTTTCGAATAAACGTCCATGTAATGCGCGATAACATCCCACGATTCACCGAAATAAGCTCCCAGGTTTACGAGTACCACGTTCCAGATCAGGGTTCCAAGAGTAGTAAGGACAAGGAACACACCCATGTTCATGTTTGACATTCCTGCAGGGATAGAGATCAAACTCCGGACGAGCGGTATAAATCGGCAAAAGAATACCGTCCAAGGACCATAACGGTCAAACCAGGCATCTGCTTTATGAATATCTTTTTTCGTGAGTCGTAGAATATGTCCCCAGCGATCAATGATCTTCTCCATTACTTCAACATCCAGCTGCCGACCGATTCCGTAAAGCACTAAAGCACCTAGCACAGAACCCGCTGTTGCTGATAAGACAACTCCTAAAATATTCAGATTTGAGGTTTGTGTCATAAAACCGCCAAACGTTAAAATGATCTCCGACGGGATGGGCGGAAAAATATTCTCGAGCGCAATCAGCAGTAATATGCCAACATAGCCGAATTCGTTCATAATACTAGTTAACCAATTTTCCATCGTAAACTCCTTTGATCCAAACTAAGATGCACATTTTTTAATAGACTCTGTACATGTACGTCTATTTTTCAAAAAAGTTTCTATTAAAATAAAATTCTCTAAAAAAGCTTAGACGAAAAGTGATCACGCAACCAAAACCTCTATAATATGGAGGAAAAAAATAAGAGGCTTCAACTAAAGCCCCCTTTAATGAGTTCAGATTATCCATCTATTAATAACTACTCCCAAATTTATAACAATATGAAAAACTATGGCAGGGTAAATACTATTGGTTTTCAAAACCACTATTACATTATAAAAAATATGTCTTTATATCCTAGCATTTAGTTGTTTTTTCTCTCACGTACCAATTCTTTTAAAATATCATTCTGTTCTTTCAACTTTTCAGTAATATCTACAAGTGTCAAGAAAATTAGCCATACAAAAATCCCGAAAAAGACTAAATGGTATTATCGTTAGTAAGTCACT
This sequence comes from Fictibacillus arsenicus, assembly GCF_001642935.1. Lineage (NCBI taxonomy): Bacteria > Bacillati > Bacillota > Bacilli > Caryophanales > Fictibacillaceae > Fictibacillus > Fictibacillus arsenicus. Next base: position 1,167,245 of record NZ_CP016761.1, on the reverse strand, counting down.
CATTATTAATTCCTCTTTCTATAATTATTTTAAGTATCAGTCCTTTATTTCAATAAAAAAGTGCACTTCTGCTTCTTAAAGTAATGCACCCGATTATGGAATAACTATTACAGGGATACTGCAATATTCTAGAGCAAAAAGGGAACAATGGCAGATGATCTTAAAGGAATGAACCCATTACCTCAAAACGAGTCAAAAAATGTCAGATAAACGGCAGAAAATGGCAGAATAAAATAGAGCATTTTGTTTATAAGGTGTTAATATGATATTAAGCAGACCATTTAAAACGGCAACTGAATTGGTTGCTATTTTTGTTTAAATGAAATTGTTCCTGTTGCCGAAATTAGTAAGGCGGAAGGAGGTGTAACTTTGGCACATAGAGTATATCCAGTAGAGAGCCATTACTTAATTGAAATAGATACGTGCGAAGATGATAAAGTTACAAAAACTTGGATCTGGGATGTTTATATTGCTTCAGATGGTAAGAAAGACTATCGAGGTAGGGCTAAGGAAAGTACAGGGGAGTATGAAATATCTTGGACTGTCCTTAGAGATCATGACCTATTACAAGAAATGATTCGGCATTGTCAAATGGTAATGTTTGAAATATAAAAGATACAGCATCCTATATGCTTCAAATTGTGACTTAAATAAATTATTCAATTAAAAAAATGCGCTGCTGAGTGTCCTACTACTAAACAACGCTTTCTATAAATTATTTGGTTTTTAGTTATTGCTACACTTTTTTTAAGACTTATTTAAAGGTAATTGTTTCCTATAGTTGAATTTAATTGGTGAAAGGGGGAAATGGTTTGACAGAAACTATAGAAGAACGAATTGCACTAAGAGAAAAAATATTGTTCGATTTGTATGATTATCACTTTACTAATATTGGTAGTGAATATCGTACTAACAGTGATGAATTAAAAAAAGCTCCTGAAGAAAACCTTGCTTACGATTATCTTGATCAAAAAGGATTAATTAAAGTTAAAAGACTTAACCAAAGTTTATTAGTTAAGATTACAGCTCAAGGGATTGACTTTTGTGAAACTAAAATATTAAAAGAAATACAACGTGTGTAGTTATTAGCATCCCTTGGGGTGCTTTTTATTTTGTACTCTGTTCTTGCCTAAAAGGCAACCCATATCACACCTCCTTTTTGAAGAAATGCACCCGTTGAACATTTTTACTACTTTTATAGAATTTTCAAACCGTTACCTTAAGCCACTTAGCTATTATTTCTCTAAGTTTCTCTTCGTTTCTTATTACGTCACTTTTATTAGTAAACTTTATGATGGCTCTGTCTGGTGACACCCAATCCAATAAACCAGTAGTATCGACGAACAGCTGATCTTCATTACTACCCTCTTTTACCTTGACTCCACAATGAAAAATAAGACGAAAAAATCCTTTACCATGTAAATTAAAAGTTATTCTATCTTTATTTTGAATACTGTAGCTAGGTGCATTCCATTTAATCTTTTCCGTAAATTCACTATTTGTGCTTTTGATTATGTTTCGTACAGCTTCTATTTCCTCTTTAAGAGGATGATTAAGGTTATTCATAAATTTTTCTACCTTATCGGGTTCATGGGTCGTCATTATCTCACCTCATTTTTTTACGATTACACATTTATCTATTTTCAATAAAAAGAGCATTTCTCCTTCCTGAAGAAATGCACCCGTTCGTAATATAAAGGTTAGCCAGAATTTCTGGTTGACCTTTTTGTTGAAGAACAATGTTAACAATCGTTCTAGAAATTCCGTCATTTTTTATCGTTAACCATATATTTATATGTTACCAACTCGTGTATCTTTTATAAAAAGAAGATAAACAATTCCTATTCACTGTCACAGTGGATGTAAGAAATTCTTAAAGATAGAGGTGAGATTGATTGTTTTTTCCTTCTAGAAAAATAATCACTTAGATATACCTAAAACAATGAAAGCCCTACCTCTCTTCCATCCTTACGGCTCCTTGTCCGTGCCAGTGTGAATCAGTATTACAAATATCAAGTGACTAATATTGTCGAGTTTTTTGATAAAATTTCAAATGTTCGTAGAAGAGGTTTAAATAATAAAAATGGATTAAATTGTAGAATAACAAAAGAGGCTAATGTTCTAAAAGTAAGTTGAAGAAGTTGAATGTCTTTGAAATGCTTTACTTTTAATCATAATATCCCGTAAAATTTAGGATATTTTTTGGAATGCAATATATTATCTATAATTAACCTTAACAGAAACTTTTTATTTGATTTTCAGTGATTCCTTCAATTACTTCAAGTTCACTAATCAAAAATTCATATGCATTATCCAACATTTTTTTTTCGCTTGCATTAAGTGCTTTTTCTTTCTTCATACGCATTAAATCACGTACAACTTCAGCACCTTCCTGTATTTCACCCGTTTTTAGTTTGTCCGTATTTACTTTATACCTTTGTTTCCACGGTAGTAATCTATCTGATTCTCCATGCTGAAAAATGTGTATGATGTGTTTTAATGCATGTATATCAGTAACTGGTCGTATACTTGAACTCAATATTTTACGCGTTGGAATCATAACTTGCATATTACTGATTGACATTTTTATGACATAATACTGTTGTTTTTCCCCTGGGAAATCTTTTTCTTCTAAGGCTTCAATTATACCTGCTCCGTGCATTGGATAAACAATGTTATCGCCAATTTGAAACATATAATCCACCTCCATATATGGTAACCTTCTACAGGATACCATATATGCGTTTTTTTATCAAATATTTAATAATATCATTTCTTTATTTTTGTTGTCAATAACTTTTTCTTTAAAAATCAGTTCAATCAAAAACAACATCAAAACAATAGGGAACGTGTTGGATTACCAATAAAGGGAAGGTCAATTGATAATTACCATATTTTGTTTGAAAAAGGTATAATTTCGGGTATTCTATTGTGATTACACTTCTAGGAGTTGATTTAATGCATCCTAAGAGAAAAAGATACAATGTAACTGTCGAAGGGAATGGAGAGTTACAAAAAGATGTAATAGTAGCTTATGATCCTGATGAAATGTATTGGTTAGTTCGCAAACTATACGGGCATCTACTTATTGATAATGAAACGGGCAAAAAAATAGGAACTATTTCATTTCAAGAAACCGAATTAGGATAAGGATAGTACACTTATTTTTTTGTTTGTGCGTTGCTATCGGCAATTTGTTTATACTTGCAGCCGTTGGGCGATAGGCGTTTAATTTTATACAACCCTTTCCTAAATGTTCTGCATTTTATGCATATAATCTTGGCAATGAGCAAACAATTCGATTCCATTTCCTTTTAACCAACGAACTTTCAATACTCGTTCTTGCCATAACGTTGGAGTTCAAACAAACCATACATTTATAGTTAAAACCATTAATTATGTTTATTTTAAAGATGATAAAAGTAGCAAGGTATAACCATATCTCCACAATCCTGCTTTGCTTCTTAATTCAATAATAAAGACCTGCGTAAACAGCTCTTTAGATATTCAACAATCGCACCCGTTTGTTGAATAAGCGAAAGAAAAAACCAACCTAAAAAAGCTGGTTTTTTAAACTTAAATGGTTCTCCGTTATTGATTAACATCAAATTATTCAAGCTTCAGAATAAATTCTTCAACATCAATTCCTCGAGCGTTGGAAAAACCCTTATCCTCAGAGGTAATTCTAAACCCGCATTTTTCCAAGACCCGAATGGAGGAAATGTTGTCTTTGGCGGCACGAGCAAAAAGTGGGCGTATCTTGATATAATTCAGAAACTCAGATAACGCCTTAGTTGCAATCCCCTGACCCCAATATTCTTTTCCAATCCAATAACTGACTTCAGGTTCTCCGAACTGTTCAAAGTTCGAGATGTGACCAGAGACTTTCCCATTAAAAATGATAGTTTTAATGGTTATAGTCTCGTCGGCTATAATTTTTGTCCAGTGGTCCATAAATGTATCTTTATCCGATGGGTCCTTAGCTGTGAAGGCAGCGATATAGTTCGCGGTAGAATCGAGTTGTTGCTCGAAGAAGATAGGGATGTCTTCCTCTGTAACATCTCTCAGTTTCACTGAAGTGTTAATCATATAAATCACACTCTCCCTAATATATAGTATTTAATTCGAGCACTTCTCCTTCCTGAAGAAATGCACCCGATTGTTGAATAAGAATCAGATACCCGGCTCATGAATACAAATTAACTACTCCAACAATATTTCCAAATCTTATTTTTGTTTTCTAAAACAATTAATACCTATTAATAAACAGAATAGACTTACAACCCAAATTAATCCTATAATTTTATATCTATAAGAAACTTCATCATAAACCCATGATTGAATTCCATGCGAATTTTTCATATTTGTTGTTAGGAGTTCAAAAAACAAATAGCCTGAAATTAAAATTCCTAAAATGTGAGCAATAAACCACAAATAAGGAGTTTTGGTGTTTTGTTGATTAAACATAATATAAAACAACCAACATAAAACTATCGTTATTACAATGAAAAAACCATTTTTGAAAGGTTCAATTATTGAATCTAATAAGCCATTAGATAATTCATACATTTGCAGCCTCCTCCAAAACTCCTGTTATTTAGTTTGAAACAACATAAATTTTTAATCCAATCTTGCTTCAGCTTCCGACCTTACTTCGATAAAAAGTGCAGATCTCTCCTTCATGGAGAAACGCACCCGTTTTGTTGAAGAAGATGACTACCAAATAAAAATACTTAGATAAAGTCTTATTTTTTTTGCTTGTCTCATATATATCTAAAGATTAATTCAATAGACCACCATACAGGAGGGGATTCCATTGGTTAGCAAATTAAGATTGAGTTTAATATTCACCTATGTATTATTAGTTACTGCAATTTCATCAGGGTTATGGCAATTTCTAATTCAATATGAACTTGCTCCAATATATTTAACAACTAATTGACGAAGTTTAATTTCCAGTGTTTGAATTATATAAATTATTATTCCATTAAAGCACCCGATTGTTTAATAACAATTGTCTTCTTCTAAAGCATATTTAGTCAGTAAGCATATGAATTTCCTTGGCTTCTACTTCCCTGGATTCTACATTCTTACTAATTTTACTGGGACCATAAAGAACTATTTTTAGGTTTGCTCCATTTTGAAGCTGTTCTGAGTTAATTTTCTCACTGTTTTCGTTGAGGAATACTGTTTTAACAGTAACAACCACTTTACATAAATATCCTAAATCTTTAACATTATTTTCTCCTCTGTTCACTTCGTCAGAACAATCGACTATAAGATGAACTTTTTTGTTCTCCAAAAGTTCTCCCTCAAAAAAGGTTGTACTTGAGCAACCAAACAAAAGCATATTAATGGTTATTAAAATTAATGCGTACCTCATATTTGTATTTCACCTTTCAAAAATCCAAGGTTCTGAATACCCTTTATTCCACAATCCTTCACGTTTGTTTAATATGCTCCATAATAATATGGCTAGATCAGCGCACACCTTAATGGGAAAGTTTTAAGTGCCGCGTACAGTTATACAAAGAACAATCCCATTTATCATCTATATGACTTAAAATAGTAATCGAAGTATTATCAATATAAGTCTGCTGGAATTTCTGAGGAAATAACTTTTGTAAGGTTAACCCGATTAAAGCACCGTGGCTCACTACCAAGATACGTTTACCTTTATATGTACAAATTATATCTTTTAAAAAGTCTATTCCTCTGTTAGATACGTCTTCAAAGTTTTCCATTCCAAGTTCTAAATTACGCCATTCACTACCCCACTGTCTGACTCTTTGTTCTTCCGTAGTTCCTTCAATCTTCCCACAATTTATTTCTCTTACCCTTTCATCAATATGACTAATGGGCAAGCCTATTTTACTTCCAATAATTTTCGCAGTTTCAAATGCCCTAGATAAGTCACTTGTAATAATCATATCCCACTGTTCTTCAAGAGATAGCCTCTCTCCAATGTTTGTGGCTTGTTTTCTTCCAATCAGATTTAAAGGAATATCACTTACTCCTTGAGCTTTACCTAAGGAGTTCCATTCAGTTATTCCGTGGCGAATCAGACCTATGGTAGTCATTCTCCCACCCTTTTCTTAATATCTAGTTCTTCAGCTACCCTGCTCGTTGAATAAAAAAGTATTTGGTAAACTGACTTTGAATCTTTATTAAACGCACCCGATAGTTGAATAAGAAAATTTGCTTCTCTATGTAGAAGAGCTTTCCTTTTTTCCAATACTATGTCCTATAAAAATGCCAAAGATGAGCAAAAGAAGGGAATCTGTTTCGAAATCCTTTGTAAATAATCCCCAAAGCAACCAACCAACAATAGCACCTAAAATTGCTAATAGTAAACCCTTCATAAATCCACATCCTCAATTTAATTCTATAAAAAATAAATATCTCATTCTTGAAGAAACGCACCCAATTGCTGCATAAGGTGAATAGAAATTTTAATTAGGCTAAGATTCTTGTTTTCTAGTTGAAACAAGTGTTTTAATAGCAAGTCCAGCGATATAGGAGAAGATTGTATAAATAACTACCCACATCAAAAAAGATGAATTGAACACTGTATAAGTAGCAATTAAAGAAACAGTTAATACTGCCCCTGGGGTTAAATAAACATTTCGAGAAATTAAATAACCAAGTCCACCTAACATAATTGATAGTAATGGGAAAGCGTAGATTAATAATCCCACCAAATACACACAGCCTCACCTCTTAAATACCAATAATTTTTTAAAAACAATCCCAATCCATCTTGCTCGTTTGCTTAATATTTTCCATAAAAAAGACGTTAATCCTTATATAATCAACGCACCCGTTTGTGGAATATCAAAATGATTTTTATAACAAATAAAAATCTATTTTACATCCTTAGATCACCAATTTTATTTAAAAGGATTCTCCATTTGCTTTTAATTTTTTCTCTTCTAAGAAACTCATCTAATAACCAAAAGAGGATCGAACACATTATTGATTGCATAAGAAAAATATCACTTACAATATTCCTTATATTTAAATCATTTGTTCGTTCTGATATAAGTATGGGGATGAGGAATAAAATCGCAAAAACCATATGAAGAAGACCCGCTGTAAAAAGCCTTTGAAAACCTTTAGCCCTATTTGTTATATAATCGGAAACCAAAGAAGACAAACAACCATAGAAAATAACAATAGGACATAAGTACATTCCTATTAAAAGACCCAGTTCCATACCTAATATTATTACATTTAAGATTGTAATAATGCAGCTAGTAAATATTGCGACAACAATTTTTCTAATTAAAATAAAGTCTCCTCCACTCAAATCCTATAATTCCCTTTACATTTATAAAAATGGGCATTCTCCTTCTTTGAGAAATGCACCCGATTGCTTAATAAGGAGTTCAATTGATATTAGATTATTTTATGTAAGGTTAGCCACTTCTCAAATCGTTTAACTCCGATATCATAATTAAGTTCCTTGTCGTGGATTGAAAAAATTCTTGTTCCATTTCCCACTAATGTTAATTCATTTTCTTGGGTAGTATTTTTGATCCCATAATGTTTAAAATCAAAGAAGATATCCCATACATCCTCTGATAGTCTCTTGTAAGCAATAGACTCATAATCACAGTTATTTTCATAATAACCTAAATGCAGATGATATTTATCGTCATACAATTTATCCATTTTGTACACCTTTAATTAAATTATTTGTCCTACTAAAGCTCCTGATTGCTGAAAAAGAACTATTCATTTATTCTCCGTTACTGACTCATGAAAGATAATCTTTAGTTTTTGATGGCTTTTAATTTTTCAATATGCTGTTTCCCCATGTGTCATCTCTATATACCAGCCAGCATCAATGTTGACATTCCATTGATTCAATGATCATCTTCTTAAGAAAAAGCACATTCCATGATAGGAATGTGCTCGATACTCTTATTTTGGTATTTTTTTATACTCCACCCATTCTGTTCATGTTGGGACCGCCGGTTTTTTGTAAAACCTTTAAGCCAGATCCGATATCAGATGCCAAGATATAGTTCCGGTCCACAAAAACTCCCCATATGTTTGCTTTGCTTGGGATATACATACCTGTTTGTTGTGGTGAAGATGGGTCGGTGATATCGACCGTTCTGACTCCGCCAGAATAATGTGAAAGGTATAATGTATTCCCGTGCACCTTTGGATCATGGACAGTAGCCCCATTAGGGATCGTTTCGGTAAATTCTGTCCTAAATGTACTTAGTAGCTCAGGATTAGTTTTATCTTTAATATCATAGATCATCGTATAGCCATAAGCAGATTCGAATCCCTCTCTTGTTGGGCCGAATACTTCTCTTGTCTCAACCAGTACAGTTCCGCCTTTTGCAAGATCCATGGAATGTGCCGCTCCTTGGACATCTGAAGCAAAGTCTGTTCTTCCGAGATATACAGGATTTTTCGCATCACTTATATCTAACATGATGGTCCCTAAATCCCAGTAAGAAAGGAAAGCCGTTTTTCCTGTTCCATCTGTTTTTACACTATGAGCAAACGCAGCACGCTGTATGCCTTCCTCATCTGTCCAATTGTAACCATCATAATTTTCATCGCTGACTTCAGGTATGTAGGCACGAGGATTAAACTCATAAATGGTGTTCGGATTCGTAGGGTTGGATACATCCACAATGGAAACATCCATTTTTTTGCCATGCGAGTAATAGTCAGCATAGCAATCCGCAGTCAGAACATAAACATTATCTCCTTGTACGGTCAAATACAGCTCATGTGTACCCCTTGCTCCAGAAGAAGAGGATTCCCAGAAACCGAGCTTTTTAGGTTCACGAGGATTCGTAACATCATATAATACAAAACCGCCCTGTGAATTTGGATCTTTCTGATCCATCTTTTGGACACTTACTGCCGCTAGGTCACCTTTAAAATGTTTCGTGTTTACCGTTTTGACGATTACTTTTTCTTGCCAGGTACCTTGAATAGCAGCAAATACTGAAACTTCAACTGGGTTGGAAGGATCTTTCATATCAAAAACTCTGACACCTCCCCCTCCGCCATTCGCTCGGTGTGTTCCTAAATAGGCAAACCCTTTATGGGCATAAACATCTCCTGTTGAGTTTTTTACACCGTCTCGGATTTCTTTCAATGGAACAGCAGCCACTTCCTTAAGATTGCCAGTATTCTTACTTCCCTCAAGCAATGGAACAGTTAATTCGACACCGGCAAGGTTATCGCCTTTTTCCTCTCCTCCCCCAATCTCATCATGGGCTAAAACAGAAGTTCCTCCTGCTGAAAATACTAATGCACCTACCAATGCAGTTTTTACTAAAATTTCACTTTTCATTTTTTTCACCCCTATCAAATAATTAAAACAACCAATTATGTACGAACATACTGCCTCGACTAAACGTTTTAAAAAAAACTTTTGATGATAGATATATGTCATATAAATAATAATGAATATTCTGTCATTTTTATATGAACTATATTTCCTAATCTTTCTACATAAAGAGACATTCCTATCTTCATTCTTCTTGACTAGAAAATTTTTAAAATATGAGGTTTATACTAAGTATTGTTTGTTACTCACTAGGTCTTTTAACTCTAATCCAGCTAATTGCACTAGATTTCCAAAGAAGTGTACATTACTTATTACAGAAACGCACCCTTTAATGGAATAAGAATTACTTTCTATTTACAGGATACATTTTTTACAAGTACAACAGGACCAAACTTGTGTGTTTTTGAATTTATTGGTCTAACAATTTTCCCGACCAATTGTTCTCTGCATATCTTGTAAGCGGGAATATCCAACTTACTTCTTTCGGAATAGAGGCTAATACTTCGTAACTGTCAAAATCCCCAAACCTTGATGGTTCAGGCATATACAAAGCGTGAACGCTAAGGCTAGTTCTTTTATCATTAAACGTTCTATCAATGTTATAAATTAATGCTACTCCCCTTGCGTTTTCAGGTACGCCAGCTGTTGGATTAAGTATCTCTGAACAAGAAGGGAGTTTTTCAAGTTCACTCTCTGCAAGAATTGTTGAAGGAAAAATGGCTAACGCAATAATTATACTATGGAATATTTTTTTCATTTTAAAACTTCCTCATTTTAGTTTTATTAAGTAGGGTACCCTCCTAAAAAAAGATTATTTATGCCAAGGATTTGTTAAACTAAACTGCCCTTAAGTTCAATAAAAAGAGCTGTGTAAACAGCTCTTTGGAACTTCGATAACGCAACTCGATAGTTGAATAATTGATATAAATTAGGTTTTCATAAGACATAAAAAGCACTGCGATAGCAGTGCTTTAATCTTGCTGTTCAGATTTTATTATTGGCATTTTAGTTATTACTATTGGCTTATCAAGCTCTGCATTCGGCAAAGGCTGTGGCTCACGTTTGTTTGGCATAGTTTGGACATTCTTTACAGTCGGTGGCAAAGGTTCGTCAACAGAATCTCTAATTATGACTTCACGTTGAGGAATATTTGCTTTGGTAATTTCCCTTTTCAAGCCATTATTACTATTGGGCAAGTAACATATTAAGCCAATTATTGAAGTTACACTTAGTGCTAACCCGACAATTACTTTAGTATTAAATTTCATTACCAAACCTCCTTTATACAAATATTACCACGCTTTTGAATATCTATGCTTATTCCACAATCCTGCTACGTTTGTTCAATAAGTTAAATTCAATAAAATAGGTGTTAACCCTTCATAAATTAACACATCTTATCGTTGAATATATGTTCACGGAAATTATCGGAGGTTAAAAGTTTTTTTCGGAAGGAGCAAGCAGGAGTCTCACAGCTTGCACTTTGATCGCTCATCATTGGTTAGAAAATAGCTTAAAATAAAAAAGAGGCACCCTCTATCACTAGGAAATGCCTTTTTTATGGTAACTCATTTATCGTTCTTAAAGTAATGAACAGGACGGATTTCGATGCGCCAGCCAAACTCTTCCCCTCTGCTGATTTGTGTTGTCGGATGAAGAGAGGCTAGCCGGATCGCCTCATCCATGCCCTCTGCTTCAAAAATGAATATGCTGCCGATCAGCTCTTTCGTTTCTGTAAACGGACCATCTGTTACGATTACCTTACCGTTCACACGGCGTAAGCTTTTGGTCTCTGACTCCAGACCGGCATCAATCAGCACCTTACCGCTTTCATAAAAATTCTCAACGACGGGCTGGCATTCACACATAACGGCCTCAATCTCTGCCCTTGGGCGTGCATTCATTTTTTCAGGGTTGAAATAGCCCATACATAAAAATATCATATTCATCTCTCCTATATTACTCGAATTTTTTTGTATCTATTAATATGTCAATCATCAAACTGTAAAATCGACAAAACTTTAATATATTTTTTTATTCCATACAAACTTTAGCCTGTTTCAATAGGAATTTCTGTTCCTGTACATTTTGTGTTAACGAAGCAGCACGCTGGAATTCTTCAAATGCTTCCCTCTTTCTCCCTAGCTTTAGGAGAAAATTGCCCTTTACGCTCGGAAGCAAATGATAGTTCTTCAACGTCTGCTCCAAAAGTAGAGAATCAACAATCTCCAACCCTGCCTCTGGCCCAAATGCCATCGATATAGCAATCGCACGATTCAATTCTACTATGGGAGAAGGTGCCACCTGGGCAAGGGCATCGTATAGGGCGGAAATTTCTTGCCAATCCGTTTCCGTTGCTGTTCGTGCCTTGGCGTGACAAGCAGCTATACCCTCGACTTCACATCAATCAAAATGAACCCGGCAATCAATTCTTTGGTTTCCGTAAATGGGCCATCCGTAACCACCGGTTTTTCCCCTGGTTTTGGATACGAAATGCGAATCCCATTTGAACTTGGATGAAGTCCTTTAGCCGCAACCCGCACACCTGCCTTAACTAATTCCTCATTGTACTTCCTCATGGCTTCATTGAGCTCTGAGCTCGGGCGATTTCCGCTTATTTACCTTTTTAAATTCATCGGAAATCCATTGTTCAATTTTTTGTATGTATTCCGTTTCATCTTTTTGTTATGAGTCACGAGCCGCCCACTCCATTCAAGATTTGATTATGGCATCACGTTTAACTGACATAAAAAAAACAATCTCCCAAATTACACATAACTTATCGCTTGCCGCGATGCAATTAACCGTACATAATATTTTAAGATCGTATTACTTCAAGTTAAAAATCCCTTTGCCCGTTTCCATACTTATCGGCAAAGATGAATGAAAATGAGTGATGGACCACGATTCACTTACTTTTCTTAAACCAAATGTAAATCTGTTCGTCATCTGACGAAGTTTCTCTCCGGATTCTTTGTAAGCCGCAAAAGTAACAGCACAATGAATAAAAGCCAGATTCGAATTTTCTTCAATTACGAGATCAGCAAAATCTGTCTTGAGTAATACACCTTCTTTACTTAAACCACCAAACCATTCTTTAACGATTTCCTTCCATAGAGAAATACCAGTACACTCCCATTCTCCCCAACAATCATAAATATGGATGTCAGAATCGAAGGCAGATATAAATCTCTCAACATCATTCTCATAAATGGCTGATTTGTAGTTTTCCAGCACTTCTTGAACTGTATTAAAACGAATACTCATGAATACATCTCCTTTATTATTCAAATGCCTTTTTTAGAATAAAAGCAGTATTCTTTTCACTTTTCTATGTATTCTATTGAGTTATCTATTATCCTTTTCAAGCCATCTTCATGTTAAAAATTCTGCTAAATTTTAGGATGTTTCAATTGCAGTTCACCAGAATACTTTTTATAATAAATAGTGATGAATGGAGTGTGATGGAAATGGCAAATCAGTTTGCCGTAATCAAAAGCTGCTCATGCAAAGCCTTTTGTTAGGGCGATACTTTGTATGGGCGGATCGTAATCGATATTGATTGTCGCCCGAGAGCAGTTATCGTTTCTAATAATGGGCTTTGCAGCTTGTTTTATTTTTTATTAAAACTAAGGAGCTGAAAGCAATGAATACACCATTCATTAGAAACCATCAATATAACCTCATTAAAAAACAAGTCGGACATCTGCAGCATGCCTGCAATAACGGTGCTGACCCTAAAGTAATTGAAGCGGTAGAGTTCAATGCTCTATCCACTATTTTGGAATCGTTTCCGGAAATAACAGATTCTCAAAAACATACATTAGAACAGTTTGTGGGATTGCGTAAGACGGAAGAATTCCAGCAATATCTGTTTTCGCTGGAATCATATTTAGAGGCATTTTCACAAGTAACTGGAAAACAGATCATGAAGTTGTACCCAAAGATCAAGAAGTTAAAGACACCTAACCTAAGTACGATCGTTCATCACAAGATCAGCTATTTGGGCTGGGTGGACATCGCCACTCAAAAACTGTTTATCGTCTATCATCTGAACGGTCAAACGGTTGGTATTCAAGGACGTTATACTCCTGCGAGCAAAGGAATATGTTTTTTATGTAACGGGATTGGAGACGTAGCTCTGTTTTCAGCAATCACCAAATCCAAACCAGCGAACGCATCCCCTGATTACTATAAAGCGATCGGTAACTATATGTGCGTGGACAGCCATGAGTGCAACAAGAAGATTACGGAAGTTGCTGTATTGGAGAAGTTTCTTCAAGAGGTTCTTTACTAAGGATGGATAAATTGTTCTAATAAAAACATATAAGTCACATACTAATTAGCAGTTGAAATAACACTGTAACTAGATGTGGAACCAACATCAAAACGACCTGATTTATGTCTGGTCGTTTTCTTATATTCTTATTCAGTTAAAGCACCCGATTGTGGAGCAGAAAATCCTTTACAAAACGCAAATTTTAATTGAAAGGAGATTTATTTTTCAACCAATCTTGTTCCAGCCTATACCATCCATAGAAGGTAAATACTGTACTTATTAATATACAGATAATACAAACACTCAAAAGTTCTACTAAGTTAAAAATCATTTGAAACCGACTAAGAAACAACCTAATTGCTAAATAATCAATTATTATGAGTATTGATAAAGTCGTACCGTACATTAAAATAAAATCCGATTTTAACCCTTATATTAACAATAATATTTCAAATATAGTACGTACAATCAAATGATTTTTTGTTTCAACATTTTCCTCTTCTCTAGTCGTTTTTTCTTTTACTTTCTTGATTTATTTTTAATTAGCAATGTGGAGTACAATTCGTCCTCGTCCATGCCCAATTTGGCTAAGCTCATGAGCTTGTTGAACTTCATGTAATAGGAATTTTTTGTTTATAACAGATTTTATTTTTCCCTCCACTAGCATTTGAGCAATTTGCCGAGAAATCTTTTGTAGTTTCTCAGGTGAAGGCATAGAATGTAAACTTGGTTTTATTATATGGATTTCACGTTCTTTTGCTTTTTCTTTGGATAGCTCCTCCACAATAGACAAAAGCCTTCCTCCCTGCTTTACAACAGACCATGATCGTTCTAAAGTTTTTCCTCCTACTGTATCAATTACAAGATCTACATCTGAAGCTTTTTGTTCAAACCGTTCAGCAGTATAATCGATCACAGTGTCTGCTCCCAAAGCGTTCACAAAGTCCACATTATTTGTTGAACAAGTGCCGATCACATGGGCTCCCTTCCATTTCGCTAATTGAACTGCTAAATTTCCAAATCCACCAGCTGCTGCATGGATTAACACTTTTTGACCTGCCACCAATCCACCATTATGAAACAAAGTTAACCATGCAGGCAAGGCGCTTCCAGGTATCGTGACTGCTTCATCAAAAGTTAATTTTTCTGGTTTTAGAGAAAGTCCTTTGATAGGAGCTGTTGTATATTCAGCATAGGTACCTTTTTCGCTACGACCAAAAACCGCTTGTCCTTTACCAAACTCCGTCACATCTGCGCCAACCTCTTCTATGATTCCCGCAAAGGAAGAACCAGGAATATAGGGAAATTTTGCCGGACGAAATTTTTTGAATTGTCCTTGACGATATTTCCAATCATAGGGGAGAACACCTGCGGCATAGATACGAATCAATACTTCTCCAGCTAATGGATTGAGGCGCGGAATGTGTTCTATTTTTAGTTGTTCTGATCCTCCGTATTGATGAACACGTACAGCTTTTATCATAGGAATACTCATATTATAATTTCCTTTCTATTTTAGATTTGAATCATTTTTTTATTAGAGTTGTACATAATTTTGTATAAAAAGAATAAATTCATTAATGATAATAGGAAGAAAAACAAGTATACATTACTGTAAACTCCAGATTTTCCTAGTATGGCAAGAGGATTGAGTGGCGGAATCTTGGCATACTCCACAGCTTTGGTTATGGTCGTACCTGCAACAGCAATGGTTAAAAAGTTGAATAGACCATACACTCCCATGCCAATCCCCGAATGCTCTTTGGGTAGATGAGATGAAACCAGCTTGGTAATTGAAGGCTGCATAAAAATATAGCCGACCTCGGTAAAAATCAGGAAAATAGAAATGGTCCATGAAGTATACCCAGCGAAGGTAGAGAGTAAAAGAAAACCGATGCTGAGTAGAATGATAGAAATCGTTAATACATAGCGATTGCCTTTACTGTCGGTTAGTGATCCGCCATATTTACCCAATAGAGCAGATACAGCGGCCGCCGGAGCCATTAGTAATCCAATCCAATATCCTTTTAAATCATAAACCTCACTGAGAAGTAATGGTGTAACAAGGAAAACACCAAAATTGGCTGAAATGTT
Source organism: Fictibacillus arsenicus (assembly GCF_001642935.1). Classification (NCBI taxonomy): domain Bacteria; kingdom Bacillati; phylum Bacillota; class Bacilli; order Caryophanales; family Fictibacillaceae; genus Fictibacillus; species Fictibacillus arsenicus. The sequence goes on along the minus strand of NZ_CP016761.1, from coordinate 1,151,547 downwards.
TAAAGCGCCCATAAACATTCCTTGACGATAAGAAGCATGATGAAATAAGTGAAAAGGAATAAATGGAAAGGGAGATTTTTTTTGTTTCCATAGAAAGAAAACAAAAAATCCAAAACTTGCAAATAGTAACCATAGATTCAATAGGGTGATAGATTCCATCAGAGACACAATGAAAGCTATTAGCAATCCTGCACTGAAAATATCTATTTTCTCTTTTTGTTTGGGAACTTCATTTGGTAACCATTTCCGAATTAATGGAAGGGTGAGAATAATACTCAAAGAAAAGAGAAATAAATATCTCCAGTGAGCTCCTGTAAGTATTCCACCCAAAATAGGACCGATGACACCTGAAAATGCCATCACAGATGCGATTATCCCCAGAGCTTTTCCACGTCTTTCTTCTGCAATGTAACGAGCAGGAATGGTCATGGCTAAAGATGGAATGGAAGAGACACCAATACCTTGGATGATGCGACCGACGATTAGCAACGGATAATTCGGGGATAAGAAACATAAAAGAGAACCGATTGAAAACAGCAGTACGCCAAAAGTAGCCAAGTTTCTTATACCATAATAATCGGCTAACTTTCCGTAAATCAGAGCTCCAAGGGCTGATATGATTCCGGATATGGTAACCACCCAGCTGGTAGTAGAGGGACTGATTTCAAATTCTCTTGCTATATCGGGAAGCGCAACATTTAACATATAAATATTAATGATGGAAAACGGAACAATGAAACAAAGTAATCGAACGATTCTCGTTTCTTCTGCGACGGATACATTCATTTTGTCGAATCCTCCTTCACTACTTTTGGATAATTCTATTGTATGGTTGATTTAGCATAATTGTAATTATATATTTGTTTATATAATCATAATTACAAACTTATGAAAGGAGTCGATTGAAATGGATTTCCTTCAACTAAAGTATTTTCAGAAGATTGCACGATTGAATCATTTGACACGAGCTGCACAAGAGCTACACATCACGCAGCCTTCTCTAAGTCAAACCATTGCAAAGTTAGAGAAAGATTTAGGAGTTCCTTTATTCGATCGTCAAGCCAGACAGATTCGCCTCAATAGATATGGAGAAGTTTTTCTGGAAAAGGTTGATGCTGCACTGAAACTACTTGAAGAAGGGCAGCGAGAAATTGTAGATATGGCGGGATTAGAACGAGGAACAGTTTCGATAGACACCACTTTTTTACCTCTATTTTCTGACATGATAAATATTTTTCGCTCCTCCTATCCTGATGTGCGTTTTCGTATTTCACAAGTTTCTACAAAAGAGAGGCAAGAGCAGTTACTGGAAAATGGAGAATTAGACTTTTGCATTTCTTGTAAGCCGATTAAACGGAATGGAATCCGTAATTTACCGATATTAACGGAAGAAATTGTACTAGCCGTCCCTTTCACACATCGATTTGCAAATCGGCAAAGTATTAAATTAAGTGAAGTCGCGACTGAACCTTTTATTCACTTTAAAAAGGGTCATTCTTTCCGCGAGGATACCGATGAATTATGTCAGAAGTCCGGGTTTACACCAAATATTGTCTGTGAAACAGACGACTCTAAGACATTAATAGAATTGGTTAAGTCGGGGATTGGAGTTTCTTTCTGGTTAGAAACTTTATTAGAAAAAGAAAACTCCTTTCACCATTTACGTATTATAGAGCCCACTTGTCAGCGTACCTATCAGTTAGCATGGTCCGAAAAACGTTATTTATCCTTGGCGGCACGTACTTTTCGTGACTTGCTAATCGAGTATTTCGTTAAAAAATAGCTGAAAGTGGTTTTTACATCAAAAACTTTAAATATAAAAAAATCGCAGCGAATTCTGCTGCGAATTTCTTTCCTAATCTCTATACAATTTGGTCTAATCGTTTAAGAGTTCGTGGTTTTGTAATGAAACAAATTTTACATCACTAGTATATAGGGGTAAGAGACCCCTTACAAGCGCATGCTTTATTCGCTTTGCTTTGGTTTAGTCTTTGATTTACTTCCCTTTTTAGAACGATATTCGTTTCCTTTGTTATTATTACCGCTTATCAGTTCACTTGCAAATTCTTGATCGTGCTGTGATTGCGGTGAACCTTGATTTTGGCTTCCTTTACTTCCATTGCGACTCGTCATCTCATTTCCTCCTTTAATAAAAAGCTTCCTTTTTAGTATTGCTTTTACGTTGCCGATTACTCATTTTTCACTGCATAAAAAAAGCTGACACAAAGAGTCCTAGTTACGCCCCTTTTGTATCAGCTTCACTTTTTAATTAATTTGTTACAGGTTTAGATAATGGTTTGCCCTGATTCTCTATCTTTTTAACAGCTTCTGCACTTGTATCTACACGTTTTACGAACAATGCTAGCAACAGTGCTACTATGTTCATCCCTAATGCAACATAGAACGAATATTGAATTCCGGATAATAACGCTTGCTGTGATAATGCAGCAGTTGAAGCTTCTGTTATGGTTGCAGGATCCACTCCGCTCATTAAGCTTTCTGCTTCTGTTTTGGTTACAGAGTTCATTAGCGTAACGAGGATTGCCGTTCCAATCGAACCTGATACTTGCTGAGCTGTATTGTTTACAGCTGTACCGTGCGGATTGAGTTTCGTCGGCAGCTGGTTTAATCCGTTTGTCATGATCGGCATCATAACCATCGAAAGTCCGAACATACGCAGCGAGTAAACGAAGATGATATAAGAATACGCCGATTGAGCATCTAAATTAGCCAGCATATAAGTGGATACAGCCGTAATCGATAGTCCCACTACTGCCAAAGCACGCGGACCAAATTTATCGAACAGCTTTCCGGTAATCGGCGACATAACAGCCATTACAATCGCACCCGGCAGCATCATCAGTCCAGAGTCTAACGGAGAAATGCCGCGAACACTTTGTACGTATGCCGGAGTTAAGATCATCCCCGAGAACATAGCTACTGCGTTTACAATCGCGATAATGGAAGCAAGTGCAAACATCGGATATTTATAAACACGAATATCCAATAATGGCTCTTCGAGTTTGAGTTGACGCAGCAAAAACAGAATTAGTGCAATACCACCCGTAATAAGTGTGCTGAGTACGATGGTATCCGTCCATCCATCGGAACTCGCGGTACTGCATCCGTATAAGATTCCCCCGAACCCGATACTTGATAATACAATGGAAGCATAATCAAGTGTCGCCTTTTTGTTCTGAGGCATGACGTTTTCGAGCTTCCAGACTGCGAATAATAAACTAATGATCGCTAAAGGCAAGATCATCTCAAAAAGCAATCGCCAGTCATAGTATTCTACGATATATCCTGATAATGTTGGTCCTATCGCTGGTGCTGTAATCATAACCAGACCAAAGATCCCCATCGCCATACCACGCTTTTCGCGTGGGAAGCTGACGAGCATGATGTTCATTAAGAGCGGTCCCATAACGGAAGAACCTGCAGCTTGAATCATACGTCCTGTCAGTAACAGTCCAAAGTTCGGTGCGAATGCAGAAATAGCCGTACCTACTGTAAAAATGACCATGGAAGTGATAAACAGCGCTCTATTTGAAAAACGTGTGATCAAGAAGGCTGATGCCGGAATCAATACTCCGCTGACAAGCATGAATCCTGTGACGAGCCATTGTACCGTTGAATAATCTTTTATTTCTAAATCAACCATAATTGTCGGAAGTGCGACGTTCAGCAATGAGTTGTTCAAAAATGAAACAAATGCTCCGACGAACAAGATAGCAAGCATTAAATAAGGAGGCTTTTTATGTTCTAAAGTTGTATCCGTATTATTCATGTATTTTCCCCTCTGTTTTATAAAATTAATACTTAACTTTATTAAGTTTATACTCGAGGTTCAAAAAAGGCAACACTTTTATACCGATAGTCTAAAAATTATTGTTTTTCCTTCAGAAAATATTTATACTACAAATAGAAGTAAACCAAGGGGATGGCATGAATACATGAACAATAAGAAAAGAAAAGTAGCTGACGTTGCATTAAAACTGTTTATAGAAAAAGGTATTCAGCAAACCTCTATACAGGAAATTATTGAAAAAGCGAACATCTCAAAAGGTACGTTTTATAATTATTTCTCCTCAAAGAATGATTGTGTTGCAGATATCCTGGAATTCCTGCGCTATGATGCAAGCCAGCAGCGGATCGCGCTCCAGATCGGTAAGGATCCAAGTGACCGCCAAGTTTTTATCGAGCAAATTACAACCATCATGCGTTTGAATCAAGAGCGAAATGTAACGCCACTATTTGAGGCTATTCTGTCATCCAATGAAGCTGAGCTCAAAAAACTAGTTATGCAGCACCGTGTTTATGAGATGGAATGGCTGTCCAATCGTTTTATAGATATTATGGGGGAAGACATCCGCGATCATGCTTTTGAAGCTACCGTATTGTTTTTTGGCATGGTCCACCACATGTTATTTACTCTCCGGGTTACGAACAGTACGTATTCATTAGATGAAGTGGTGGACACCCTTTTGTCGTATATCGAACTAATCGCGCCGAAAATGATTATGAATGAGAAAATCATGCTGAATCATTCAGCCATTGATCTGCTGCGTACGAATATGAGTAAAAATGTCGTAACCAAGGAAGATATCTTAAAGCTTGCAGACCAGCTGCAAGAACATCACACTTTTAATGACGAACAGCAGGATTTATTTGATGTAATCGTAAATGAATTACAGCGTGAACGGATGCGCAAAGTCGTCCTTCAGCCATTATTAAAACCTTTTCAGAAGCTATTTGACGAGACGCCGATTCAATCACAAGTACAAAAGTTTACGAACATGCTTTGGTATTTATTGAAGACTTGAAGTAAAAAGATAAAGAGGCTTGCCAGAGTAATCGCTGGCAGCCTCTTTTTTGATGGATAAAAGATATATGGATACAAATAATAAATTAAATTCATCAATCCTTTGGAGGTTTAATTATGCGTAATGAAACTGGCTTTGCCGCCTTAATTTTCTTTAGTATCCTAGGTCTTGTTTCTTCTTTTGTCTTTGGCATGGTTCTAAATTCGAAAATAAGTAAATTAAGTGAATCCGTAAAAAATGGAGATAACAAAGGGTGAAATAGAAATATTTTTCCGTTAAATCTTGTTTATTTCAATTTCAAATTCTTTAAATATCTCACTAATTCATTGTAATCAGTAGTATTAAATATTTGTTTTTTGTTATCAAATACCACATATGTTGGTTCTTGTTGTAACTTTAAAAACGGATATTTTTGTTGAGCCTTTTTTAAGGATATAGCATTAAAGATAGATTGAATATTATTAATCCCTTTGTCTTCCAACTCAAACACTTCTAGTTCATCTCCAACCACGAAGAGAGCCACCTTGCTTTTATCTTCTGCTAGAAACTTCTTTTCACCGCTTGGAGATTCATTAATATCAAACTGGTTTTTATATTTTGTTATATCCGGTTTTAATTTACTGACCTCTATAGGTATATTAATCAGTAACTCTTTAGGGTACAGGTAATTTACAACCTCATCATTTTCATTATAGGTCTCATACTTTACAAGGATTCCGGTGTCTTTATCCACCCAAAATCGAAAAGTCTTAGAGCTATGTTTTTCGGAAGCATAACTGTCTAGATATCCTTTAATGACGACTGTATTGTGACCAAGTACCATTTCGTCCTGCTTCTCAATTTCCCATCTTTCTAAATCTCTTGTATAATTTGAAGCAATTTCATAGGGAAAAAGAGAGTTTTGGGCCATTCCAATAGGCGGCCGATCTCGGTAGCTTGTCATGTTCACTCCATCTGAATCTGTTGAAAATGCATCTTGAATCTTTAATGTGCAACAAGTAGACGTAGGCAAATATCCCATTTTTCGATAAGAGTTATTTTCTTTAGAGATACTCCAAACTGTGCTTTTATCATAATAAGTAATTTCAACATTCGTATTTATTTTGCCATTCGGCACATGCACGGTTTTACTAAAACCTCCGATTGGTTTTTTCATATTTAGCTGGAATTCTACTGTCGTCATATTATTATGAGTATATTCCTCAAAACTCCCCTTAGCAGTTTCAAAGTAATCGATTGTGTTGATCATCTTTGTAAGTACTTCTTCTTTTGTCATTTCACCAAAGTACTCTTCTTTTTTTTCTGGTATATATGTTGTTGTCGCTGGTTTATTCGCTAAGTTTTCCTTTAATAATTTTGTGTCTCCGCTTTCTGTAAGATTCATTTGTTCAACGGCAAATAACGTGACGGCTGTTAATAAAGAAACTGAAACGACAGTACTTAAAGTGAATTTCCATGTTCGAGAAAAGAAAGAACTGCTCTGAGGTTTTTCTGATTCTTTTACTTTTCGCATGACCTGCATCATACTATTTTCATTAAAATCCAGTTCTCTAAGTAGTGTGCTATTCATCTTTTCATTGAGGTTTTTTAGTTTATCTTCCACGTTTATCACCTCTTTCCAGCTTCTTTTTCAATTGCTGCTTTCCTCTTAAAAGTCTAGATTTAACTGTGTTTTGGTTAATACCTAACAGCTCAGATATTTGGTCGATCTTCATTTCTTCATAATAGTAAAAAATAATAACTTCCCTTAACTTAATTGGCAAAGTTATTACTAGATTGGATAAGTAATCATTCTCTTCATATGTGAGAAGTTTCTCTTCGGGAGATTTCTCTTTGGACGCATGAATGGGTTGGCCAACTAAGTTTGAAATTATGAGATTTTTAAAGTTCCAACTTTTTATAACATCCTTACAACTATTAACAGTAATTCTATAAAGCCACGTTTTATATGATGAATCCTGTCTAAAGGAATTTAAGTTTTTATAACATTTTACAAAAACATCTTGGACGATATCTTCTGCCAGTTGTTCTTGCTTAACATATGTAAATGCTAATCTCTTTAAGTCTCGCCCGTATTCTTTCATAAGCCACATGAGGATTTCTTCCTTACTTTGACCTATGGGAGTCATACTTTGTAATTCTTCAGCTTTTTCCATTTCCCCACCTCTATTCTTTATAATAGACGATTATCGGTTTAATTAAGGTCCATTTTTTACACAGAAAAAATGCGACTTCATCTTAGGCAGTAATCCGTTCCAAATTTCCATTGTAAAAAAGTGAGATTCGTTATATATTTAGGTGAGAATGATAATCACTATTATTGCTTCCTGAGGAGGAACGCATATGGAAAACAGAGAGATTTTTGATGTAACCATTATCGGTGGAGGGCCAGCAGGTCTGTATTCTGCCTTTTATAGCGGATTAAGAGAGATGAAGACAAAGATTATTGAGTTTCAGCCTCATTTAGGCGGTAAGATTCATGTATATCCTGAGAAAATGATCTGGGATGTTGGCGGCCATACCCCGCTCCCTGGTGCAAAACTTATTGAAAAACTGGTTGAACAAGGGTTAACGTTCAATCCGGAAGTTGTTCTAAATGAAAAAGTTGAATCGATGACGAAGGATGAAGACGGTATTTTTATTTTAAAAGGTGCCAGTGGAGAACAGCATTATTCAAAAACGGTGATCGTTGCAGTGGGCAGTGGTATCTTAAATCCTCAGCGGCTAGATATTGAAGGTGCTGAAAGATTTGAAGTGTCTAATTTAAACTACACTGTGAAATCCCTTCAGCAATTTAAAGATAAGACAGTCGTCATTTCAGGCGGCGGTAATACTGCGATTGACTGGGCAAACGAACTAGTGCCGATCGCCAAAAAAGTATACCTTACATATCGAAAAGGAACGTTAGCTGGACACGAAGCTCAAGTTACACAGCTTATGAACAGCTGCGCGGACTGTATTTTCAACACCTCGATCTCGAAGCTGTTTGCTTGTCCAAACCATGAGGTGATCGAGCAGATTGAGCTGACCAACCATGTGACCGGTGAGGTTTCCTACCTTCCAATAGATGAAGTTATTATCAATCATGGGTTTGAGCAGGATACATCCCTGCTTGGGAATTGCGACTTGAACATTGAACTTGCTGATAACTTTTATATCGCAGGAAACGCGAACAGTGAGTCATCTGTTCCTGGTCTGTATGCTGCAGGTGATATCCTGAAGCATGAAGGCAAGTTGAATTTAATCGCTGGAACGTTCCAAGATGCTGCGAATGCTGTTAATAAGGCGAAGCAGTTTATTCAACCAGATGCCCAAACTGTTGCGATGGTTTCGTCTCATAACGAAGTGTTCAAAGAGCGCAACCGTGAACTTGTGAAACAGATGATTCATTAGGAAAAGGAGCCGATGGGCTCCTTTTTTGTTACAAAAGATTGAGTGTGATTTTTTAGGTACGTGTTCTTATATTTATTACACGTTCGCCCCATAACGCTGTCGTTTAGCCCCAACTTGCCTCCGTTTCACCCAGGAATGCTCTTGTTTAGCCCCGACTGGCTCCCGTTTCGCCCAATAGTACTCTCGTTTCGCCCCACAAGAGCAAATCCAATTGAAAACACATCAAGGTACACGAAAAAGCTGACCCAAACAGTCACATTAAAGTGCCTTTTTTGAGTCAGCTCTATTAAAAACGCTATTTTTTGGCTAGTAAATACATAAAATACGGTGCTCCAATTATCGTTACAATGATTCCAGCTGGAATTCCGCTTGGATCCAGGACGACTCTTCCTATCGTGTCTGCAGCAAGGAGCAAGATTCCTCCTATTAATGCAGCAACGGGCAAGAAAGCTTGATGCCGCGGACCAACGAGTGACCTTGCGATGTGAGGTGCCATCAGTCCAACAAAACCGATACCGCCGCTCACCGCAACGGATGCAGAAGCAAGTGCGACCGAAATCATGATCAGGACAATTCGCTCCCGTCCCACATTCACTCCAACACCAATTGAAACATTTTCATGAAGGTTCAAGGTATTAAGCACATTTGACTTCAAGATTGTGATCGGAATCAGGATTATGATCCATGGCAGCAATGATAGGACAAACATCCAATCGTCACCCCAGATTCTTCCCGCTATCCAGTTCGCCATAAATGAGTAATCTTCCATATCTAATCTTGTTGATAATGTTAGAGTTGCTCCGTATAATGCCGCGGCCAGACCTACCCCGACGAGCACAAGCCTCGTTGGCTCAACGCCCTCGCCTTTTATATAAGACATGATGTAGATGACGGCCGCTGTTGCCATACCGCCTGCAAGAGCAAAGAGCGGAAGGACGTATAAGAAACTTGATGTTTCAACCGTGAAAAACATGATATAAACCACGACCATCAAACCTGCACCGGCATTAATTCCTAAAATACCAGGGTCAGAAAGCGGGTTCTTCGTCAAACTTTGCAGGATGGCACCAGACACCGCGAGCCCCATCCCCGCTAAGATTGCTACAAATATTCTTGGCAGCCGAAACTCAAACAAAATTAGATTTTCGCGAGGAGTTCCCTGTCCGATTATAGTCCGAAACAGTTCTTCAGGAGTGAGTGACGCAAAACCTGTTGCTACACTAATTACAAAAACGGCTAAAAGCAGGATTATGGCTGCAATCGTTGTTATTCTAATTCTTTTAATCTGAGTAGCATTCATCATGACAGTTTTCTTCCTCCCTTTCTAGCAAGGTAAAGGAAGAAAGGTACACCGATCATAGCAACGACCGCGCCGACTGGCGTTTCATAAGGAGCGTTAACCGTACGAGCAAAAGTATCTGCCAGCACCATCAGCACACTGCCGAACATCGCAGAACATGGAATGATCCAACGGTAATCCGTCCCCACCAAGAAACGTACGATGTGCGGAACCATCAATCCAACGAACGCGATGGCACCAACAAGTGAGACCGCTGCACCTGCAAGGATCAGTACGACCGTCATCAGTACAATTTTTGTTAACAGAGTGCGCTGCCCCAGCCCTCTTGCCACTTCTTCACCAAAACTCAGGATCGTGAGCTGCCTGGAAAACATAACAGCGATCAGGATCCCCACAATGACTACAGGTACAATCAGCTTCAGCTGTTCCCAGTTCGTTCCTGAAACTCCGCCTGCTGTCCAGAAAGCAAGGTCTTGTGAAAGCTTAAAGTATAAAGCAATTCCCTCACCTAACGAAGAAAGCAGTGCAGAAACAGCTGCACCGGCTAGGGTTATCCGGATGGGAGAAAGTCCTCCTCTGCTCATCGAGCCTAATCCGAACACCATTCCTGCACCTATTCCTGCACCAATAAAGGAAATCATCATCACGGTAAAATAGTTTGCGCCTGTGTTAAAAGCGAACACACATGCAAGAGCTAAACTCGCACCTGCGTTCAACCCAAGTAAGCCAGGGTCTGCAAGGGGATTTCGCGTCATCCCCTGCATGATTGCACCACTGACCGCAAACGCCGCACCGACGATCGCAGCACCAAGCTCTCTCGGTAATCGAAGGCTGACTATGATACGATCAGCTTCCCTGCTAGGATCATAGTTTAAGACAGAATTCCAAACGGTCGGAAAATTAATCTGTGCTGCACCTACTGAAATCGCAAGACCCATACTCGCCAATAAGAGAATGAATCCAAACAGCAGAATCACTAAACCAACGGCAGGCCTTGAGTACACTTTATTATCTTTTATAAGCTTGGTCTTTGTTTTGAACATGGCCTATTTTCCTTTTTGAGGCTTTTATTATTTAGCTCTTTTCCGTTTTCAGTCCTTCATTGACAAAGTTGATTGGAGCGCAAGGTGCGAGACTCCTACGGGACGAGCGGTCAGGTGGAGACTCCTAATGGCGCAAAGCGGCAGGAGGCTCACCGCACGCCCCGTGGAAAGCGAGCAGCCTGGAGCGGAAATCAACTACTTACAATAGCTACAAACCTATTATTTCTTTTTCGTTAATTCTTCTACAATAAAGTCTAACTCTTTTTCCAGAGAAATCGGATCATTGAAATAGAATGATTCTGAATCGAACTTAATTGCGTTTCCGTTCTTAACTGCAGGAAGCTCTTTCCAAACATCTGACTCCATGAATGAGTTATCCGGATTGCCAGCACCTGATCCAACAAAGATATAATCTCCTGCATATGTTGGAATCGTCTCAGTAGAGATTGCTTTCCAGCCAGGACCGAATACATCTTCTTCTAGTTTCTTAGGCGCTTTTAGTTCAAGAGCTTGATAGATAACTTCTGTTCCACGGCCCCAGTTCTCACCGTAAACATACATGTCTTTTCCGTAAGCTTCCATAACCATGAACGTTTTGTCTTCACCGATCGCGTCTTTTACTTTTTCACGAGCGTCAGCTGCTTTCTTATCCCACTCTTCAACCCATGCTTTTGCTTCTTTTTCTTTACCTACCATCTTACCGATCTCAACATGCTGTTCTTTATAATCATACTTGTCATATGTCATTGTTGCTGTTGGAGCGATTTCTTCGTACTTCTTAATGTTCTTGTCATCTGAATACGTGATGATTAGATCTGGATTCAATTCTAGAAGTTTTTCATAAGAATCAGCTGTTACCACTTCTGCTTTGTCCAGTTTGTTGCCATAGAATTTGTTTTGTTTCGGATATTCGTTTACTGCAATTGGCGTGATTCCTAAATCTAGTAAGTTACCAGCGTATGTAGCCGCCATCATCGCAACCCGTTTTGGTTCGGCAGGTACTTCAACGTCACCATTCTCGCCTTTATAGATTCTTGTTTCTTTCTTGGAGTCTTTTTCTCCTGAACTTGCGCCTTCTTCTGATTTATTTCCGCATGCAGCAAGTGCGAACACGAGCAGCATTGTCATAAAAGTTACTAATAGTTGTTTTGTGCGTTTGTTCATTTTGTTATCCCCCATATATTCGATAATAAAAATCATTCTCAATTAACAGTAAAAAAGAAAGGCGATCAATTACGCCAAGTTCTCAACTAACTGAACATTTTTGATAAGATCATACGTAAGACAGACTGGCTTTCTCGTTCTTGGATCAACACCGATCTCGGCATCGATATTGAAAACGTTCCGAAGCACCTGACGTGTCATTACTTCTTCTGCCGTTCCCTCTTTAAGGATCGAGCCATCCTTCATTGCCACCATATGGTGAGCAAACCTCGCTGCATGATTCAAGTCATGAATCACCATGACGATCGTGCGTTTCTCATCTCTGTTCAATTGATGCAATAACTCAAGGACTTCTAACTGATGAGACAGATCCAAGTATGTAGTCGGCTCATCCAGCAAGATAATATCTGTCTCTTGTGCTAATGCCATCGCAATCCAGACACGCTGGCGCTGACCGCCTGAGAGTGCATCTACCGGACGGTCCTTAAACTCAGAAACACCCGTCACGTGAAGAGCCCAGTCTATCACTTCAAAATCTTTCTTTGTCAGCTTTCCAAAGCCTTTTTGGTATGGAAACCTTCCGTAAGAAACGAGTTCTCCTACCGTAAGTCCTTCTGGTGAATCTGGAGACTGCGGCAAGATCGCCATCTTTTGAGCGATTTTCTTCGTTGACTCCTTGCTCACGGCTTTACCATCTAAGTAAACAGCACCAGACTTCGGATTCAAGATGCGCGACAACGTTTTCAAAACCGTTGATTTTCCGCAGCCGTTCGGTCCGATAATCGTAGTGATCTTCCCATCTGGAATGGAAATGTTGAGATCTTTCACAATGTCCCTTTCACCATAAGCAATATGTAAGTCTTCCGCATACAGTCTGGACATGTTTCGCCCTCCTTTTGTACTGGTTTTAGCTAATGTATGTTTCAATTGAAAATGATTATCAATCTCGTTTTTCATTTTATTGGATTGCCTGGAGTGTGTCAATACGTTTTATAAATTTTTCACAAAGTATTTATTTTTTTACTGCTACGGTACGTGTTCTTATATTTATTACACGTACGCTCAGGATTTGTAATGTACGCTCAAAACACATCTAGTACCGCTCCAAATAGCTTACGTATCGCTCAGAACCTTGCCGCTACGCTCAAAAACACCTTGTTTTCGCTCAACCAAGGATTTTCCTTCTGAAAAATCACCTTTCAGACTGCATAATAATCTGTATTTAACAAAAAAAAAATGACACCAAAAGTTGAAGTACACACTTTTGGGTCAATTATTGATAAAAAATTGAATTTTTTTTACCTATTCACTCGCTTCAGCAGCCATAGCCGCTGCTTTTGTTGGGTGAACGGTTCCAAACGGATGTTCAGGCGGCGCATAGATGGCATATAGTTTGATTGGTTTATCTCCTGTATTGGTAAGGTTGTGCCATTTCCCTGCCGGAATCATAATGGCAAAATCGTCATAAGCTTCCACTTGAAAGTCTAGTTGATCCTGGCTATCCCCCATTTGAACAATCCCTTGCCCTTCTTCTATACGCAGAAACTGATCGGTATTCGGATGAACTTCCAATCCGATGTCATCTCCAACGTCTATACTCATCAAGGTTACTTGCAAATGTTCACCAGTCCAGAGAGCCGTTCGGTACGTATTATTCACTTTAGATGCTTCATCAATATTAATAACTAACGGCTTCCCTCCATAATCTCTAATTTCTGCCGGAGTATCTCGATATAACCAATCCATTAGAGCTGCGCTTTCTTTTTTCTCAGAAAAAGCGTGCAGGAACACTTGCTGGAGATAAGGATTTTGACTGCGCTGACTTTGGTTCTGATATGCTTGACTACCTTTTAATTCCGCTTCATAAGCGATTCGCAATCCATCTTTGTAACAGTAGAAAGCCACCGGATCTATATGGTATTCGGGTTGTAATCCAGTAAGAGAAACATAAAGATCTGTAAATTGTTGCATATGATTTTGTTTGCCTTCAAGTGCATAAAGAATGTGGTTCCTATGGTGCTGATTAGACGCAGTATGTGCTAATCGCTGGTATAAATTGATCGCTGAAGCTTCTCTTTGGATCCCCATAAGTATAGATTCCGCTTGTGAATGGTCAAAACGGTAGAAAGAATTATACACGTTGTTCATTCCCTTCAAAGACTTATGGAATTATCATATGCCTATGTCTATAGAAGGTACCCCTTCTCTTTCAGTGTGAATGGTGATATACTAGTCTGGCGATGAGCTAATTTGCATAAGACGAGATTGACGCGCCTTTTGGCAATGCACTATGTGGAGTGCTGTCTCTCGCCGCAATACGCACAAAAAGACGTCCTATTGGGCGTCTTTTTTCTATGCTATCTTTTATCTCTACATTTTTGAAAAATATTAAGGATAAAAATAGTAAAATAAATCGTAACTAAACTTAGAATCGTTCTTTGCCAATTTTCTAATCCATCACTTGCTGTAACAACAGTAGCCGATACGGCAGCTGCAATTAGTATATGACCCACTTTCAAAAGCTTATCCCCTCTTTAATTTTAAGTCCTAACAATCTTGAGAATCCTATAGCTTGATTGGGTGAAACTTCGCACCCTTTTAAACTTTCAGCAGTGACATTTATCTGTTCGTAGGTGCACGTACTGATATCAATTCCTTTTAGAATCGTCTGTGTAAAATCCACATCGTTAAGATCGCAGTGATATAAACGAACCTTATTCAATTCAGCATCAAAAAAATTACCGCTTTTTAAAGACGCCCCCTCGAATCCAACTTGTTTAAAACGCGTCTCTGTAAAATTGCTTAAATTCAAATCACAGTTTTCGAAGAGGACGTTACCAAGATTAGCTCCTGAAAAATCTGCACCTAACAGTTTGCAATCTTTAAACACCGCTCTATGTATAATCCCATCACACATACGTGTATTGGATAAATTACAATTCTCAAAAACCACATCCGTCATATCGATGTTCATAAACGTACAATTAATGAAAGTTGTATTCTTAAAAATAACCTTTGAAAAAACAACCTTATCAATTACCTCATTGTCTGCTTGGGAGCTAACGACTGTACAGTTAATGAGTTCCGGCTCTTCTTCATAAAAAATATCATGGAAATTAGCACTTCTTAAATCAGGATGAATTTTGGGTGATTCAATTTTCATTTTTGACATATTCCACCTCTATTTTCTTCTAACTGTTCATTAACTTTACAAGAAAACAAAAAGGTTTATAAGTCTTTATTTTTACTCAAGATTGTGAGCAATGAACTATCCAAAAATAATCAATAGATGTTATCTTTTATTGGCAATTTCATTTTTATAACAGCCGAAGCAATAATACTCATTAATCCTGTTACGATAAACAGCAAAGTAATCAATTCCAGTCCTTTTGTTGGTGATTGATAAGTAAGTGAACTCGCTAGCATTAATAACAGCCCAAGTATACTGAAGAACATAAACAATTTGTTTCTTTTATTCTTTAGCAGCCAAGTTGCGGTTAATGCAATTAGGTACAACCCACTAACTGTCATGAGTATTGGAAAGACCGGCTTAAATTTTGCTGCATAAATAAAGTGATCGAGACCGGAAATATCCGACGGTGCTGTTACCGTTCCGTTTAACCACTTAGAGAAAATAGCTGAGTGATTCCACTCCCATTGAACATCCCTTAATTCGCTTCCTTCATACCAAGCCGAAAATGTCGAGAATAGAAACGTAAAGATTGCTATTGCATATTGAATGATGTAAGTCATGTGCAACAAGCCGTCGCTCTTTTTAATTGATCCTTTGGAATATAGACTTCTCCCTTTTCCACCTTGTAATCAACCCCTCCATACTCCAATCTCTCAATCATATTTCCTTCTGCTTCTCCCCAATGCAAGTACTCTCTGTTTTCATGATTCTGGCAAGCTGTTAATACCAGGACTAATAATAAAATCAGAAATCTAATAGTCAATCTAATTTTACTCTCCTTTAAAATCCGTTTCCTTGAAATAAGAGTCTGGGAATAAAAAATACGACAAAAAATACAATCGCAAATACGAGCAAAAACCAAAATAACCTATTCATCCCAACGAACCCCCTGCTATATTACGTAGCTGCTCCTCCACCTGCACTTGAATTGTGGCGCTTTTCAATTGCATTGACTCCCATCACAACAGCGATCAGTTCTTCAGTTGATAGTGAATCCGAGTAATTCTTCAATTCAAAAGCTGGTGATTGAAAGAATCCGTTCACTTTCTTGAACGTTGCTACTTCCGCTTTGTTCTCATCAAGAATGGTGTATTCTTTTGAAAAAGCAGGTGATTCAATCTCATATGCAGCGTTATTGGTGAGATAATGGTACCGTTTTGAGAAAAAGGCAAATGACGATTTCACCTCGCCTAATTCAGTCCCGTTCGGCTGTTTAATGCTCCATCTGTTTGAGAAAAAAGGAAAATTTCCTTCCACAACAACTTCTCCTTTTTCATTCTCCACATTCAAACTCGAACCGAACACACTTTTTAAATCAATTTCTCCAAGCCTTTCTTGAGATTCATTGTAAATATCCGTTTTCCCCGAAGAGAAAAAATTGTCATTGAAATATACGCATTTTTCCATAGGTAGTACTCCTTTATTTAGCTTTAGTTTTAATAAAACCTTATCAGTGATATGGAAGATCCAAGCACAAATTATTCCTATTACAATTGGACTGTCTTCCCCTCTCTATATTCCACTGATTGGAAGTATATTCCTTTCTTCTATTAGTAAAGTGTAATTGCCTGTGCATGTTTACAGGTGTAAAAGGTAATAACTTGGGATAATAAATAAGCGTGTGGTAGCATGATACTTATTATTTATCGGGAGAAACGGGGTGAAATGGATGAGAGAACTTCATAGAAAACATGACTGGCTTGGCAGACTGCTAGCCTCGGACCCTGGAAAGATTCGCTTTTATAAAGCCAGCCGCGCGACGGTCAGCTTGATTGCCTCAGTCTTTACAACGCTTTTGATCATGCGTGCTGCTGGTAATCCCGTGATCACACCTGCCATTGTTGCCGGAATGGCCGGATTGCTAGGAATCATGGCGATCATGGATGACACGAAGGAAAAGATGAAGGTCACCACCTTGCTGATGGCCCCTTCTGCCATGTTCGGGATAACGATCGGTTCTTTATCTGGCAATGCGTATTACATCGATGTGATGATGATCATCATCATTTTTTGCAGTTTTTATCTGACCCGTTTTGGGGTGCGGTATTTTTCTCTATCCATGATCGCTTTTATGACGGTTTATATCTCGTCTGTTTTGAAGCTGCACAGCAACCAGCTGCCTTGGTTTTTCGCTGGCATTACGATCGGTATTCTTTATGCGTATGTTGTGAATTTTATACTTTTTCAAGGTACGGCAAAAAATCTAAAAAAGAGTATTCGTTCTTTTCATTTTCAGAGCAATCTTACTTTTAATCTTTTACTCAGTGCCATGAAGGACCCACAAGTTAGTATGAAACGCAAAAAAGATCTTCAGAAAAATGTACTTAAGTTAAAAGAGTACGCCGTGATTGTTTCGGGATACATAAAGGCTGAAGATGTAAAAGAGATGTGGCCAGGTTTAACAACAGCGCAGCTGCGGTTATATGTATTTGATACGGGGATGCTTGCTGAAACATTATCTGATTCGATACGGAGTTTAAAAAATGCGGATGCCCAAGATCTGGAGGAGATAAGACCTCTGCTTATCGAGGTCACCCAGGCTCTTCGCGAAGCGGAAGTGCTTGCGCCACATAACGAGGAACAGAATTTAGAAGGAGCAGAACGGGCAGTTCAAAAGCTGCGGCTTATGATTCTGGACCTCTTGAATCGCGATCAAGAGCTTGAATCGATTGCGAACCATGTTATAGAAGGCGCTACTACGATACAGCAGTCATTGCAGGATAAAAGGACCGTCCAAGATGCGCCAGCAGAAGCTGAAGAAGAGTTAGATGAAGATGCTCCAAAAGATGAACCAGGTTTGAAGCCTTCCACGAAAAAAGCTTATCAGGCGCTGGCAGCTGGTGTTCTTTCCATCATTATCGGGCAGCTTATCTCTCCTACCCAGCCGTACTGGGTACTGCTTACTGCCTTTATCGTCCTGCTTGGAACAGAATCGATCGGCCGTATTTATACGAAAGGATTCCAGCGATCACTCGGGACCATTATAGGAGCAGTGATCGGCTTTTTGATGGCAAAGCTGTTTTCCGGCCAGCCGGTTATTGAAGTCATCTTGCTCTTTGCCGTTATTTTCTTAGCTTTTTATTTGATCACTGTTTCTTACACAATGATGAGCTTGTTTATTACGATGCTGATTGCGTTCATGTATGATATCTTGCTTGGCGGAATTACGTTTGAACTCATTGGTTCCCGAGTTCTTAATACGATCGCAGGGGCTTTGATCGCACTAGTTGTTTCAACGATTATTTTTCCGAAGAAAACGAAACAAAAAGTGGCCGAATCTATCAATGAATTCTTAACTGAGCTTAAGCCGTATGTTACGGAGTATGTGAAAAGTTTTCGCGAGGATGTGAATGTTAAGGAGCTTTCTGAAAAAGGATTTACGCTGGATCAAAAGCTGCAGGCTATAAAGGATGAAGCTCAAACCCTAATGCAACGGCCGGGATCGCCTGCACATACGGATATGACCAGATGGTTTACGGTGCTGTCTGCCATCAATTATTATGCGAAACATCTCGTTGCCTCTTCCTATCGAAAAGGATTCGACTATCCTGAGGAATTGGTGGAAGTGTTTAAAAAGACCGAAGAAAAGCTTGGACATAACATGGATACGTTAATGGATCTTTTAAAGAGATCTGAACTGGAAGAACCTCTTATGTACAGTCTTGAAAACGAACAGGAGCAGATCGAGCGTCTTGCTCCGAGCAGAAAACAGTCTCAGCGCGACTTGATTCATCACATTTATTATGTATGGCGTATCAACCGTTCCCTCTTGGAACTAGGTACAGAGTTAGGTGCAAGGGAGAAGTAATGTACTTCTTCCTTATTTTTAGCGATAATTACTTCCATTTTCATACAAAAGAAACGCACTCCTCCATTTTGTGAGTGTCTTTTTGTTTTTTTATCATCAAAAACCCCAACTCTTTTCTTCGATTTTGGTTCATTTGAATTACTTTTTCTTATTTTCGAACAAAAAAACGACTATCATTCTGTAAAAATAGGTCTCTAGCCCTTCATCAAAACCCCCTTTGTCAACGAAAACAAGTCCCTATACAATTCAACTTAATTAGCAGTCCTCATCTAGAATCCTACCAAATCCACAGTTCCAACTTTTTCATCTTCATGAATACGATCTTTACTTATTGGAGGTGTTTCATGCCTAAAACCTAGTAAACTCTTTTTCTACATATTTAGCTTTCAAAATACTACATTATAGCTACTAGGAGGATATACCGTGAAAAAATGGAATATGAAGAGGTTTTTTGCAGCAACCTTATCCACCGTTATGCTTTCATCACCTTTAACCAGCGTAACCGCGTTTGATCATGCAGCAATAAATACCGCGATCGAAAATGCTGCAAGTTCTGGCGAACAAACCATCACCTTGATCACAGGTGACGTTGTTAAAATTACAACCATTGAAGGCGGAAAACAAATCATTAACGTGGAACCTGCTGACCGTAATGGCTCAGGTACACAAGTACTTACCCTTGGTGAGGATACTTATGTGATTCCAAGTTCCGCTATGCCTTATGTAGCAGCTGAAAAATTAGACATGGATTTGTTCAATGTTACTGAACTAATTAAGAATGGCTATGATGACAAGAAAATGAGTTCATTGCCTGTAATCGTTGAGTATGAAGAATCTAAAGCAAGATCTGCTCAACAAAGTCAACCGACTCCTAAAGGAGCAAAAAAAGCTCGCGTATTAGAGAGTATTAATGGAGCTGCCCTTTCGGCTACTAAAAAGGAAGCGGATACATTCTGGGAAGATATTACTCCTGAAGATGCTCCAGCACAAAAAACAGCCTCAGAGTCTTTATCCTTTGAACAAGGAATTGAAAAAATATGGCTGGATGGACGAGTAGAAGCCAATTTAGAGCAAAGTATTCCTCAAATCGGAGCCAACACTGTATGGGAGTCAGGTTTTACCGGCAAGGGAGTTAAAGTAGCTGTGCTTGACTCAGGAATTGATCCGAATCACCCGGATCTTTCTGGACAAATAGAAGAAGCGAAAAGTTTTGTACCTGACGAGACAGTGGATGATAAACATGGACATGGTACCCATGTTGCTTCGACTGTATTAGGAACAGGTGCCGCTTCCGAAGGGAAAAATAAAGGGGTTGCCCCTGAGGCCCGTTTATTAGTTGGTAAAGTGCTGAATGATGCAGGCAGCGGTTTAGATTCTTGGATCATCGACGGTATGGAATGGGCGTCTGATAACGCTAAAATCGTAAGTATGAGTCTTGGAAGCTCTGAACCTTCTGATGGAACAGACCCTATGGCTCAAGCTGTAAACCGCCTTAGTGAAGACAAAGGTACACTATTTGTTATCGCTGCCGGTAACGCAGGCTATGAAGGGGCTATCGGCTCACCAGGAGCAGCCGATGCTGCCTTAACAATTGGAGCTGTCGATAAATCTGACAAGATTGCCTATTTTACATCAAAAGGACCTCGATATGGAGATAAAGCAATAAAACCAGACTTGTCTGCACCCGGGGTTGGAATAGTTGCTGCTCGCTCTGCTCTTTCTTCAGGCACTGGTTCATATAGAAGCATGAATGGTACATCCATGGCAACACCGCACGTTGCTGGTGCTGCAGCCCTTCTATTACAGAAGAATCCGGATTGGACAGGCACTCAATTAAAAGAAGCGTTGATGAGTACCTCTAAGAAGTTAAATTATTCACCATATCATATTGGTACTGGTCGACTGGATGTTCCAGCAGCGGCAAACAGCACAGTCCGCGCAACGGGCTCTATCTCATTTGGCTTCTTTAAATGGCCGCATGATGATGCCCAGCCTGTACAAAAAACAGTCACGTACACTAATGATGCGGACACGGCTGTAACGCTAAATCTGCAAGCTGATTTTAACAATGCAAATGGCAATGCTGCACAAAGCGGCATGTTATTGTTATCTGAGACACAGATCACGATTCCGGCTAACGGCACAAAAAGTGTAACTGTAACATTGGATCCTCAATTAGGTGAGTTAGGCAGTCGCTATGAAGGTCATTTAATGGCAACTGACGCTGAAGGCAACCAAGTGGCTCATACTTCGATGGGTATGGTAAAAGAAGAGGAAAAGTATACATTAACTTTAAACGCCAAAGACCGCGATGGTAACCCAACTCTTACGTATGCTGCACTATTCAGTAAAGACATGGACCCTGAAATCGTAGCTGTTAACGGCACAACTGAACTGCGTCTACGCCCTGGTACGTATTCGGCAATGTCTCTGATGGATGTCGATACAAATACCGATCACCGCGGTATTGCATTAGTAGGAAATCCAGAAATCACATTGGACGGACCTCAAACGGTAGAACTTGATGCATCAAAAGCTAAAGAAATTAAAGTCGAAGTGCCAAAGAACACGGAACCAAGCTATCAGCGTATGGAGTACTACCGTTCTATTGACGGTAAAACGATGAGCCATATAAACTTATTGCCAGTATGGATCGATAAGATGTATGCTGCTCCGACGGAAAAAGTGGAAAACGGAGAGTTTGAATATTTGACTCGCTGGCGTTTAATCAAACCTTACCTTGAAATCAATTTTAAAGGAAAAGTACTTGACGACATTCCATTAGCAGGCAGCACACCTCTTGATGGCAAATATAACTTGTCCACTGTCTATGCTGGGAATGGAACAGCAGCTGATTATGAAAACAAAGATGTTAAAGGCAAGATTGTAGTTGTTGATCGAAACACGGAAGCAACACCTTCCGAGCAGGCAGTTGCTGCACACGGAGCAGGTGCGAAGCTGTTGATCATCGTCAATAATGAAGATAAAGAATTCAGCGTTTTTGCAGGAAATCCGGATTATTCAGATATTCCGCTTGCTGTTGCCGCAATCAGTAAAAGTGAAGGTGACGAACTAATTAAAGCAGCGCTGTCAGGCAACTTGAACTTGAACGTTGAAGGTGAAGTGAACACGCCGTACGTCTATGATTTAATGGAGGTTCATCAAGGCAGCATTCCGGAAGATCTAACCTATGCGCCAACAAATGATGAACTAGTTAAGATCGACACTCGCTACAAATCTGACCGTGAAGCGCCTGGCGGAGAATTCCGTTATGATCTGCGCCCACATACATTTGGAGCTGTTGGTTTCTTATACAAATTAGACCTCCCTTCTGTTCGTACAGAATGGGTATCAGCTGTCAAAGATACTCGCTGGTATCACCATGCAGAAGTATTAGACAGCCAATGGGAAGTTCGCCAGCCGGCAGTTACGTATGAAAAAGGTGGAAAAATGAAGGAAGATTGGTTCTCACCGGTTGTTCGTCCACGCTTGGGAGTTGGTTATTGGACGCCTAAGCGTCAAGGAAACGGCTTCCAGCTTAACATTCCGGCTTGGGCAGATTCAGGAAATGGGTCTACAGGCGGTACCGGTTATGATGAATCGGTTAAAAACCAAACACACAAGCTATACCAAGGAGATACTCTGATTAAAGAAGGAAAAAGCCAAGCATTAAATGTATTCAGCGGCATTTCTGAAGAACGAAAAGAATACCGCTTAGTAACCGATGCAAAGCGTGATCCGAATCGCTGGTCTACATCTGTAAGCACTCATACAGAATGGACATTCTGGTCTGGAAAAGGTGAAGATTACCAAACGTTGCTTCCGTTCTATTCACTTGATTACAAAGTAGAGACTGACATGGACGGAAATACACTGGCTGCACCATCCACTACACTCGAACTTTCTGTGGCTAAAATAGATGGTGTAGCAGGATACGGTAATCTGGAAGGTGCAACATTGGACGTTTCTTTTGACGAAGGTGAGTCATGGAAAGCAGTATTACTTAAGCGCACAGCGGATGATCGCTGGATTGCTAAAATCAATAATCCTAAAACGAGTAAATCTGTTTCCTTGCGAGCAACAGCTTGGGATGATGAAGGAATTAAAATCTCTCAAGAAATCATCAAAGCTTATGGTTTAAAGTAAATTTAAAACAGCCTGTTAAAACACTTCGTTTTAGCAGGCTGTTCTTTTTTATAATCCCCTTCTCTTTTAATTAAAGTTCATTTCATAAAAAACACGCTGATTTCACAACCTATAGTTGAACGAAAATTTCAAGAGAGGATGTTTTAAAGTATGAGACACCACCATCATAAGGGAAACAAGGATAAGAATCTCACTTCCCTTCCTCAAGTTCCAAAGAATCAAATCGCAGATTCAAACAGTGAGGAATACGAATTTGCAAAAGAATTAAATGCTGAGTACGAATTCGAAAAGAAACCTGGTTTTGATACAACAGGAGTAAGAAGAAAAGATGATGATGAAGAATAAGGATTAGGGAGAAGCGATCTGCTTCTTCCTTTTTTGTTTCACGGTACGTGTTCTTTTATTTATTACAAGTTCGCTCAACATTGTTCTCTCTTCGCTAAAAATCATCGAGTTACGCTCAGAATCGTCTTCGTACGCTCAAAATGTCTCACCTACGCTCAGAATGATGACCTGTTCGCTCAAACTGGAGATTCGTTTAACATACAACCCCATTTTCCGATCAAATTTCCTCCGATTTCACCTACCACACTTCAAAGTTTTACATAATAGCTTAAAACAGCCTTTAGTGGTAATATATTTCTTTGTTGTGATGAACGTTTTAATCGATTTATTCATTTTATTGATGTTTTGCCTGTTTTTTGAGGAGGTTTCATATGAAAAAACAAATTATGACCGCGCTTCTGCTTGTTACCGTTCTCGCGGCAATGGAAGGAACGATTGTTAGTACAGCCGTACCGCGAATTACAAGCGATCTTTCAGGAATTGAGCTCGTAAGCTGGGTGTATGCGGTATACATGCTCGCGACTGCTGTATCGACACCGATCTATGGGAAGCTAGCAGATTTGTTCGGCCGGAAGAAGGTTATCTTGTCAGGAATCGTCCTTTTTTTAGTTGGATCAGCACTCTGCGGAATTGCCATGTCCATGGAACAGCTCATCTTCTATCGCGCGATTCAAGGTCTTGGTGCCGGAGCCGTTATGCCGATCACGATGACGATTATCGGAGATCTCTATTCAGAGGCGAAGGACAGAGCGAAAGCACAAGGCTGGATCTCTGCGGTTTGGGGAGTCGCTGGCGTTTTAGGACCACTGATGGGAGGCTTTTTAGTTGATACACTCTCCTGGCGGTACATCTTTTTCTTAAATATTCCGTTCGGTCTTCTCGCGTTCTTCATGCTAGTCGTCAACTATAAGGAAGAACTTACAAAAGGAAAGCCCTATATAGATTACAAGGGTGCAGTCACCTTCTCACTCGGGACGATTGCGTTCCTGTATGCCCTTTTAACCGGAAGCCAGACGCAGGAATGGACGAGCCCGGCGATCATCGGACTTTTCATCTTTGCACTTATCACGTTTATTGTTTTTGTAAGAATCGAATTAACATCACCTGAACCTCTCATTCCGCTTAATCTGTTCAAGAACCGCAGTGTTCTGATCGTGAACACGTTAACGCTGATTGTCGGTGCAATCATTATCTGTATCACGATTTACTTGCCGATCTGGAGTCAGGGAGTTATGGGAAAAACCGCAACACAAGCGGGCTTCATCCTTATGCCCTTACCTGTATTCTGGACACTTGGATCACTGATTGTCGGCAACATCGTTGGAAAGATGAAAGAAAACTGGATCATCACGCTCGGATTAACGGTAGTAGCCGCAGCATCGGGCATCTTTTTCTCGTTAACCGCACATTCTCCTGAGTTTCTGATCTATGCTGCATCAGGTGTGCTGGGACTCGGTATGGGACTGATGATGCCTGTCTTTATGCTGATCATCCAGTCCTCTGTTCCATCAAGCAAAAGAGGTGTGGCTGTAGCATCGAACACCTTTACCAACACGTTCAGTCAGACACTTGGTTCAGCCGTTTTCGGAACGATTTTTAACATTATTACTCTTTCAAAAGCAGAAAAAGCTGGTCAAGACAATCTGAACCTGAACGCATCATTTGAACACGGAAGTCTTCCGACGGAAAAGCTGGTTCAGCTTCAAGAAATACTGGCTTCCGGCATTCATGCGATCTATGGTGTAATGCTGCTGCTTGTTATTATGGGCGTCGGAATCTCTTTACTTCTTATAAAAGAAAGACAACGTTCTCCCGAAGAGTCTTCACATTAGAAAAAAGCACTGCAAATACGCAGTGTTTTTTAGTAGTTAAAGGGCATTTTGTAAAGCTATACTCACCAGCTTTTTAGTATATTCATGGCGGGTTTCTGAGAATATCTCTTCCGTCCTGAACATATCAAGTATGGTTCCATCTTTTAGGACTGCGATTTTGTCACACATAAATTGAACAGCTGCTAGGTCATGAGAAATAAACAAATAGGACATATTTAAATCTCGTTTCAGTTCTTTTAACAAGTTTAAAATCTGTGCTTGAATCGATACATCTAAACTCGACGTTGGTTCGTCGCATATGAGCAGATCTGGCTGCAGACTGATTCCTCTCGCAATCGCCACCCGCTGTTTCTGTCCGCCGCTTAGCTGATGCGGGTATCTCTCTAGCAGATCTTTGGATAATCCTACTTTATTGAACAACACCTCTGCCATCGACTTCTTATTGTGTTTAACATGCTGTAAATATGCTGGCATGGCATCAGTGTAATTTTCTAAAGGCTCTATTGCAGATTTCCAGACTGGAAGTTTTGGGTTTAAAGAACTTGAAGGATCTTGAAAGACAATTTGCACATGTCTCCGAAGTTTCTTTAAAGACTTTCCTTTTTTAGGATCCAGGCTAATTCCTTGAAATACAACTTCACCTTCATCGATATTGTCAAGACCCGTAATCACCCTAGACAGTGTACTTTTTCCACTCCCGCTCTCTCCGATGATTCCAAGACTTTCTCCTTGATTCATTGTCAATGAAATGCCGTTTAAAATAACATTTCCTCCGTATGTTTTCGTAAGCGAATTAATTTCCAACATGTTGGTCAACCTCTCCTTGTACTGCAGCATGACAAGCTGTCCAATGATGATCACTTACCTTTTTCGTTGGAGGGTTTTCATTACACACACGATATACATAAGGACACCGCAGTGCAAACGGACAACCTTGTTCTGCTGTCAATCCAGGCTCCCCGTAAATCGCAGGAAGCTTATCCGGTACTTTCTTTTTCAACTGAAGTCTTGATTGAAAAAGAAGCTTAGTATAAGGGTGAGCAGGATCCTGACAGACATTGTCTGCACGGCCGCTCTCAATGATTCGCCCGCCATACATCACAGCGATTTCTTCAGCTCTATTCATCACATGTTTTAAATCGTGGGTTATGAGAAGAACAGCACAGTTCAGCTCTTTTTGAAGTGCTTTCAGCAGATCTAGAATTCTTTCTCCTGTTAAAACGTCTAAAGCAGTTGTTGGTTCGTCTGCAATAATCAGCTTTGGTTTTAACATGATGGCGGATGCAATGGCTGCTCTTTGAAGCTGTCCTCCGCTTAACTGATGCGGATAGCTGTTAAAAACTCTTTCGGCTGGAAGACTAACCTTGTTAAACCAATATAGGACAAGTTTCTTTGCTTCTGATTTTTTTATTTGAATATGGCTTTGTATACCTTCTATAAACTGTTTGCCAATCTTTATGAAAGGGGTGAAAAAACTTTGATAATTTTGAGATATAAAGGCAACTTCTTTACCTCTAAGCTGTCTCATTTCTTTTTCTGAAAGAGATGTAATCTCATCATTCATAAATGTAATCGAACCGGTTTTAATCGTTAAGGAAGAAGGAAGCAAACCAAGTAAAGCTGTTGCGGTTAGACTTTTACCACTGCCGCTCTCTCCTATAAGACCCAGCATTTCACCAGGCTTGATCGATAAATCAATTTGTTTGATTAGGTCTTTTTGGGAAGCAGAGGTAATGGTAAGGTTTTTTATTTCAAACAAAGATTCTCTTACTATATGATTCGTACAGTTTTTGTTAATAGATTTTTCAAATGTGGTTTCCATCGCTCTCCCTTTCCTATTGCCGTTTCACATCAAGTCTGTCTCTTAATCCTTCTCCTATTAAGTTTAGGGACAAGACAACAAAAAAGATTGCTAATCCTGGATAGATCATAAGTTCAGGGACTGTCTGGAAATAAGGCCGTCCATCATTTAACATCGCTCCCCATTCAGGTGCTGGCGGCTGTGCACCGAGACCAAGATATGATAAAGAAGAGATAATCAGAATGACTTTTCCGATATCAAGTGCAGCAAGCACAAGTACTGGTGAAATAATCTGCGGTAGCATATGTTTTCTTATGATCTTAAAATGTGAACTCCCGGAAACTTTTGCCGCAGATACATAATCTTTATTTCTTTCTGATATGACGATTCCTCTCACGACTCTTGTGTACCCAATCCACTTAACAAATACGATGGATATCATTAGATTGGTTAAGCTCGGTCCTAAAAATCCTGCGATCGCTATCGCTAATATAAATTCCGGAAGAGCAAGCATTCCATCAGCTAAACGCATAACGACAGAATCAATGCGCCCCCCTATGTATCCTGTTACAAGGCCGACAGGTATTCCGATTCCAATAACTGTTGCAACTACCAGACCTGTTATGCCTAATGTGGTTTGTGAACCAATAATGATCCTAGAAAAGATACATCTTCCCATATGATCAGTTCCAAGCGGGTAGGTAAGACTTGGCCCAGCAAGCCTTTCTGACATGTTCGCAGTATAGGGATCATTCGGTACAATAAACGGACCGATTAATGTGATGAGGGTGATCATTACGAGAAACAAGAGACCGCATAAGATCATGTAGTTTCTTTTCTTCAATACCAATCCTATGTTTATTTCCTTCGGCATTGATACGTCTGTTTTCATAATGTCCCCTCTTTTCTTTTAATTCCTGGATCGATCACAAAATAAGACAGATCAACAAATAGATTCACAATGACAACAAATACACCGGTCAACAAAACATACCCTTGAATGATTGGATAATCACGGCTAAAGATTGCATCGACTGCCAAACTGCCCAGCCCAGGCCAGGAAAATAATATTTCTATGACAACAGCTCCTCCCAGGAAGCTTCCTATACTTAAACCAAAGACAGTGATAACAGGAAGGAGGGCAGCTCTGAATGCATGTAGCCAGAGAAGCCTCCATTCCTTTATCCCTCTTGCTCTGCCTGCTAAGATGTAGTCTTCACTCATACTCTGCAGCAGTCCTGCCCGGAGGAGTCTTGCATAAACGACAGCAAACGTAAATCCCAAAGTAAAAGCAGGCAGGATGATTTGAGAATATGAACCGATCCCTGACGACGGCAATACCTGCAATTTAAAAGCAAAGACGTAGATCAGGATTAAACCTAACCAAAAACTAGGGATGGATGCACCTATTAAAGCAAGAATCCTGCTAAGTTGATCAGGCCATCTATTAACTTTTCGGGCTGACAGGATTCCGAGTGGTATGGTTAACGAACCCATAATAAGAATCGCAAACATTGTAAGCTCAAACGTAATGGGTAATCGTTCCATCAGTTCATCCCATACCGGTTTTCCGTTCATATAAGACTTGCCAAGATCAAGCTGAACCAGATTCAGCATCCATTTTCCATATTGAACATAAAGCGGCTGATCAAAGCCAAGCTTATTCCTGAGCTTGGCTTGATCTTCTTCTGTTACCACCATTTCATCTGCATTTAAAATTGTTAAAACAGGGTCTCCAGGAGCTAACTTCATCAAGGTGAATGTGAATAACGATAGAACCAGTAATACGAAAATTAATTGGATCAATCTTCTTCTTATGATAAGGAACACTTATTTCACATCCAGCGTATGCGTAAGTATATAGTACTCCTCTGCTGTAGGCTTCCAGTTTAAGATTCGCTTATTCATTCCTACGATTATGTTTGGATATACTGCATAGCTATGCGCAACTTCCTTATTAATCATCCGTGCTGCCTTTTTCGATAAAGCTGTTCGTTCATTTAGATCACTTGTCGCGTTCAATTCATCGATTACTTTATTAAGTTCAGGCATATTAATCTTTCCTACATTTAAGGCACCTGTTTCGGTAAATGCAGTGTTAAAAAAGTAGCTCCCATCCCCGCGCGGTGAGGTATTATTGCTGTAAGTTGCTAAATCCCAATCATTGTTTTCAGCTAGATGAGTATCTGCGTTCTCAACGGTCTTGATCTGAATATCAACACCAGCTTTACTTGCATCTGATTGAAGCAATTGCGCGATCAACGGCAGCTCTGGACGTGCTTTGTACGTGATGATTTCAAGTGTTAATGGGCTGCCGTCTTTCTCCATCTTCCCGTCAGCGTTTTCTTTATATCCAGCTTTCGTTAATAATTGCTTTGCTTTCTCGATATCTGCTTCTTTGACTTCATCATCGATCCCAAAAGGCAGACTGCTATTAAAAGGACCGTTCGCTGGAACGCCATGACCCAGCATGATATCGTTTGCTATGCTTTTTCGGTCTAAAAGAAGGTCGAGTGCTTCTCTGACTTTTACATCTGACACTTTCGGACTCTGGCTATTGTATAAGATGAAATGCGCTCGAAGTCCTGGTACTGATTCGATTGCCAGTTCTTTATCCTTCCCGATAGCACTTAAACTTTCTGAAGGAAGATTATAGACTACATCAGCTTCTTTTGATTGCAGAGCAAGCGCCCGTACGTTCGCATCTTCATTAAACTTAATTTTGGCTGAGTCTAACTTCGGCTCTTCTGCCCAATAATCTTTATTCTTCACAACCTGAACTTCTTGGTTCGGTTTAAATTCTTTTACTTTAAATGGTCCTGTTCCGATCGGGTTGTTTCTAAAAGCATCCTTACCTGCCTTCTTTTCAGCTTCTATGTTAACAATTGAGGTATACGGATTAACAAGTTCCGAAGGCAGAGCAGGATATGGCTCTGTCGTTTGGATGGAAAGGTTTTGACCATCAGCTTTCATCGATTTGATCTTTAATGAACTGCCTAAAGATTCATTCACCTCAATACTGCGTTCGAGAGAATCTTTGACTGCTTTTGCATCAAGCTTCTTCCCATCTTGGAAATGGACATCATCTCTAATTGTAAATTCCCAGTTTACGTTATCATCTGTGTGCCATTTTTCAGCAAGCCAACCCTCAA
Organism: Fictibacillus arsenicus; assembly: GCF_001642935.1. Lineage (NCBI taxonomy): Bacteria > Bacillati > Bacillota > Bacilli > Caryophanales > Fictibacillaceae > Fictibacillus > Fictibacillus arsenicus. The sequence goes on along the minus strand of NZ_CP016761.1, from coordinate 1,121,544 downwards.
TATTTGATTCTTGATCCAGCTTCAGCAAAGTCTCCGTTAATCCGGCACGGATCGGGATAAATCCTGTATGAGGATCTAGGTTAGCCGCTTTAAAACTAAAGATCATCGTGACTTTCTTATCTTCATTACTCTTACTATCTGTGCTTGTTTGTGTTGTTGAACAACCCGTCAGCAGCAGGAGGATAAAACATAAACCAGCTATTATTGTTTGATAACGATTCATTATGGACCTTCCTTTACTTTTTGTTAATCGTATTCATTACGATTTAATAACTAAAAAAAATATTATGCCTTTTTTAATCTGAGCCCCTTAATCCTCGTTTCTAATTCTCTTCTTCGTGATAAAAAGATACAGGAAGCGATGATTAGAATACCGCCCATGATTGTTTGTCCATCTGGGATCTCCACCCAGAACAAGAAGCCCCAAAAGGTATTAAACACGATGCCGATGTAACGAGTGATCTCTACAATCACCACGTTCTCATGTGTAAATGCACTTGTTAAGAACAACTGCCCAATAAGAGAAACGACTCCGATACAGACTAGATAAAACAGCTCTAAAGGTGATGGAATAACAAAATGGTTCCACATCAGCGGAATGCTCACCACGGTTGCCGTGGCTAAAAAATAGAACACGATCTCATAGGCATGGTGTCTCTGACTTAAATAACGAATTGATGTGGCAGCACACGCCGCAAAAAAGGCAGATCCTATACCTATCAAAGCGTACATAGAATAAGATGAGAACTCCTGCGGCTTAATGAGCAAGAACGCTCCCAACAGTACGGCAGGCAGCACGTAGAGTATCGTTCTCGGCATTCTTTCTTTCAAAAAAACAGCTGCGAGCAATACCGCAAAAAACGGTGACAGGTGAGCAAGAATACTTGCATCTGCTAACGGTATTTTTGCAATCGTATAAAAATAAGCCAACAAATAAAGTGCCCCAAAAATTCCTCGCACAGCGAGCATTGGTACCCCTTTTTTTGAAAATCCAACCTTTTTGTTCTTCATGATGATAAAAATGATAATCGTTCCTATTAAACTTCTAAAAAATACTGTTTCTGAATAAGGAATGTTTAAACTTACAGCTTTAACAAGAGCGTTCATAATACTAAAGACAAAGGATGATAGGATTGCCAGCAAGACACCATTTTTCATGATACATTCCCTCTTGCTTTCATAATCTCATTGACGTCACATATCGAAGAGATCTCCCATTTTTGTAATAAGGATTCACCCATCGCCAGCTTGTTCTCTATCTTTTGGCACTCCTTTTCAAAACAGTTGATCAGAAACTCTGTTTTCGGCATATGAACACCTAACTTCTGGCTGATTCCTAGGATGACTTTTAGTTTTTGGTAGTCTTCAAAAGGAATTCTTGGCACTTTCCATCTACCGTCTTCTTCACGGCTTGCTGGTTTAAACGGAACGGCTGAAAACTCAAAATACCTTCCATGTTCATCTGGTTTAGAGAAGGGATCGATAAGGATCGAAGAATACCGAACATATAATAAATACTCTTGTTTCGTTACCTCGAAATCACCATACTTTTCAATATCCTCTCTGGAGAGGCATTCTTCAGGGACAGGGTAGTTATCATCGTTCAGAAACTGCAATAAGTTAATTGGATTTGCGCCTAGATGCTCTACTAGTCTTGAAACCTCTTTCCAAACGGCTACCATCGTTCGAATCGTCTCTTGCGTGATCGGCCCCTCTGGGTATAGTTTATACATATATTTTTTTCCAGAAGTGTGAAGATCGAATACTTCGTTTAGGGTAAAGGCATTCATAAAAAGAGCCGGATGAACATAAGTGGTAATATTCCTGCATTCCGCCTCAGCGGGATCATCCACCATCATCCCCTCTACTCCTAAACTATTAAGAAATCGTTTCAGAACGGTTAGCATATAGCTGTCTTTTTTTGAAGAAGCTATATAGATGCGTTTCTTAAAGGTCTTTGTATGTGCTTTTGTTACTGAATCTGAACTGCTATGTTTTGTAGCTGCATAATAAGTGGACATGCTTATGACATCAACAATGCCTTTATTCGTATAATTTCTGACTAAATCATTGGAACCGATATTCGGTGAAATAAGGATAATGGTTTTTAAACGCTTTAAATTTACTATCCTAAGAGATTGCATGACATCGGAATAACTAAAGCACGGCGTTGAAAGAATAAGCGTATCCCATTCATCCTGTAATCCATCACTGCTGTCAAAAAAGTGATGAATTTTAGTACTATATACTGTGTCAGAACCTTGAACAGTAAGTGAAATATGATACTGATTTTGTTTTAATTCCTCTTTAAAACGATCTGCATGAGTCCCCGTCCGATTATAAAAACCTATCTTTTTACTAAATCCTCTAGAAAGCTGAACAGCGGTTTGAATAGCGGCTGGGCCGGCACCTGCGATCAATGTATTTCCAAAACTTCTTGTATTTTCTTGTTTCTGCACGGCTTCCTCCCCTGTTAATAATCAGTTTGCTAGTCTATGTATTTACTCTTTGTTTCTGCAGGATCATGGTGTCGTAAATACCATCTATCCTGTTCACCTTTCTTAACTCCCAATCCCTTGAAAGATCCGTTTCCAACGGATAATTAAAAATCGACTTTAATCCGTTGCCATATCGAATTATAACTTGTGTTCGCGATGGTAATAAATCTTTTAGTTCCCTGAGCACATCTGGTTTGTTTTTAACCAGTGAAGCTATCACCACATGTGTTGCCTTTTTAGCAAAAGCTAGATTTTTTAACTCCTTGCCTGAAAAGTTAACAAGTGATTTAAGCCCTGTGATTTCAGCAACTCTTTCTCCCATAACAACTGCTTCCTGATCAATGTCTACACAATATACTTCAGCACTTTTTTCACTAGCTATAGTGAGAGCCGAAACAGGAAATGCACCTGAGCCAATGAAGAGCACCTTCGAATCACTGTTAATTTTTAGATCTTCTAATTCCTGTTTGACCGAACGAGAAAGCTCGGATATATACTCACTCGCATTTAATTGATGATTACACGACCGCATACTCTGGTACTTCTCCATCTGACAAAGGGCACGAACAGAAGCTTCCCGTACTTTTTCAGAAAAAGATAAGATATCTTGATCCTCACCCCATTCTTGCCATAGAGTAATGTTGTTGGTATCGGTCATAAAGTGATGCAGACTATCAAGCTTTGTTTTTAGCAAGTCAAAACATTCATCACATTCTTTCGCAAACTCAGACAGCTCATTAATCTCATATTCAATCACTTTTAAAGACAGCAATAATTGAAATCTTTCTTTCACATGGTACCTCCTTTAATTATTATCAAATCGTAATCATTACGTTTTGTATAGTAACACTCCTTTCAATAAATCGTCAAATGAATTTTTTCCTATGTTATATTGATTTCTCCTCTAATTTTAATAAATGGTCCTTTACAAAATAAAAAAGAGCATTTCTCAAGAGGGAGAAATGCTGCCGATTGCTTAGCTACTTTTCTAATAATTTTTGAACAACTTAAAACTCCAATATTATAGGATGTGTAAAATTAAATAACACACTAGAATTATTTTTTCAGACTTTGTGTGTGTTTAATAACCAGTTAATTACATTCTCTTTGTAACTGGTATCTTTCCAAGCTACTATAGCCACGAGTTCTCCATTTCTTTTAATCAATTCCTGAAAAAACTGATCCCCGATGAGATAACCTAACCGATTGTAACCAAACTTCGCCCCCCCAGTAATGGAGAACCATTCTTTAAATACTGCGATTGGTGTTTCAGTTGTAACATCCCTTGCAAAATCCGAGATAATTTTTTCTTGGTTTTTACTAAAAAACTGCAGCCATTTTTCTCCTTCATCATCAAAGGAAAAATACACAGATTCCTTAATGCCTTTTGCTGTTTGTCTGGAGAAATGGGTTGCTGCTCCTTCTTGATAAAGCCATGTTAATGGACTGTTCCAATCGACATTCTTCCAGTCTATCCCTGCATTGTTTGAAATGATGTTGTGTGCCGCATGACCAAACTCATGTGCCACGATTGTCTTTAGATGATCTTGGACGGGTGATAATTTTTCCAGAGCAAAGGTGATGTTCGGAATGATTTGACGGTATGTATACGCATTTGACCCAAACCCTCCAACAATGAGGTTGATGTCCGCGGGAAACGACACTTGATAGTTGTTCTTATAGTGTTCAGCTGTTCCATGTATGATAGGCACAATATTTTTGTAAACGAGGTCAATATCAGATAGAACGCCTGGATATTTTTCTAATGAAGCTAGATGCCTTTCTTCTGTATCTTTGCAATGGTATGCAAAATACTCTTTAAATATCTCTGGATACTCCCCGTAATAATTTCTCAAAAATTCGATAGAAGAATGATAATTTTGCTTAAAATATGGAATGGTATCAATGATCTGCATATTATCCCCAACGCCTTTGCCTTTTTACTAATTTTACCACATTCTATGAATAACCATCATATCCGTCTATACCTTGCTGCATCCTCCCTCATATACTATTACATCTAGTATTCTGAGGGGAGTGGTGCTTATGGGTAAAGATAAAATTGTTTATGAATTTGATGGACATCTTGCTATGTTTTTGGCCGTCATGTGTCATCAGGCTTATCAATTAAGTGATGACAAATCGTTCACACTCCCAAGCGGCTATACTCTGAAGTGCTCTATCCCCTCTTTTTCAGGTGAGATATTCGGTTTTATCGCAGAATCTGACGATCACGTTGTCGTCGTTTTCCGCGGAACTTCAACGATAAATAACGTATCCTCCTACCTGGACATCCCTCAAGTTACGTATCCCTTTGTGAAAAACAGCGGTAAAACTCATCGCGGAATCACCCGTATTTATTCAGCAGCCCGAAGCATTATTTTAACAGTCCTGATGAGACTTCCCCCAGAGAAAAAACTGCTTGTGACAGGCCATAGCCTTGGCGCTTGTCTGGCTACACTTTTCACATTGGATGCCGCTGTGAACACACCATTTAACAATCCCATTCTTTACACGTTTGCTAGTTTGCCGATTGGAAACACTGAGTTCGTCCGGCGATTTTATAAAGAAGTCAAAAACAGCGTACGCATCATTAATATGTACGACGCCGTTACGAACCATGTAACACCTTTATTATTTAGAAAAGAACCTCTCATGAACATGCCTGTTGGAGAGGAATTCCGCTTGTGTTTTGAAAACTGCAGTGTCCGGCTGAATCATAAGGTCGTTTGCTACTTTAATCAATTAAGTAAGCTTTATCCGAAATTCGCGAAAAAAATGTGCAAAGACAATCCTGGTTTTTGCCCGGATACTTCGAGGTCCGGTGGATGTTTTTAAACCATAAAAAAACCACAGTGGCGTTAACGTTTCACTGTGGCTTATACATAGAATTCACTTGTTTGTACTATGCTGCTTGTTCGGTAATTTTTGTCCAGGATTACCTTTCCCCTGCTTTTTGTTCTTTTCTTGTTTCTCCTGATCATCATGCAATTTTTCTACAAAATCACTTGTATTTTCCATTATTTTGCCTCCTAGGGAATATTCACTTGTTACTATATCCCTTTATGAGGAAATTACTCATTTTCGTTTATCTAAGATAGAATCAATTTCCTAATTTACCCTTTGTTTTCATATTAAAAACCTGTACAAAGCATAGTTAGTAGAATAGTACAGGAATTTGTCACAACTTCCTACTTTTAGTATGGATTTAAAAAGTTGTAAAAATAGACCAAGTGCTTCATGTCCACTCTTTTCACAACTGATAATATATAGAAAAAAGTGGAGAAAGGAGCCATTAATGAAAAATTTTATAAGCAAGTTCATGCTTTTATTTCTTTTTGTTGCTGTATTGTTTTTACCAACAAGTGTACAAGCTCATAGTCTTTTAAAGGTCGGAAATCAAGGATACGAGGTTTCCGAGCTTCAACAAAATTTGAAAGACATGGGTTTCTTTTATGGTCCTGTTACCGGTTATTATGGTCCGATCACAGAGAGAGCTGTCATGGATTTTCAATATAAGTCCAATCTGTCTTCTGATGGCGTTGCAGGTCCAGCAACCTTTTTGATGCTTAATGAAGTGGAAAAAATGGCAAGAGTCGTCCATGGAGAAGCAAGAGGCGAGTCATACATAGGAAAAGTTGCGGTTGCGGCTGTTATTTTGAATCGAATCGATGATTCCGCATTCCCTGATAACGTGGGTGATGTCATTCATCAAACGAATGCTTTTACTGCAGTTCATGATGGACAGTATAATTTGGAGCCAAGCAGCTATGCTTATCGCGCTGTATTCGATGCAATGCAAGGCTGGGATCCTACATACGGTTCCGTTTATTATTACAACCCTGATCTTGCGACAAACACCTGGATTTTCACCAGACAATCTGTAACGAAGATCGGCAACCATCTATTTGCCCGATAACGACGAAACCTCCTTCTATTGTTTTAGAAGGAGGTATGTCTTTTATTTCACTAAAAGCCTTTGTTCGAGCTCACTCTTTTGTCTAAGGTGATGACGAAAATGCATGCCGATCAAGTCGTACCATTCCCTTGCGTTAAGCCATCCAAAGCCACCATGTTTTATTTTGTAGTTTGGATTTATAGAATCTACTTTTCCTTCCCAATCTTTCATCCTTTCAATAACTTGATCAACTCTCCGCATGAGCTCTTCATTGGTTTCTGAATTATTTGGAGGAGCATTCATCTCAACAGGCAAACGGATTTTAATTGGCGGGAATCCTCCATTTTGAAATAATTTTTCACCAAATTCCGTCTTTCCAAGCGTTTGCTCTTCGCTTGCTGCTGCACAATATTCTACCTGATCAAGGTACTCATGAGCGACAAGAATCACATGGTCGTACATTTGACATAGCGACCAAACCCCAGCCTCTGGTATATGTCTCAGCTGCTGCACAGAATAGTTCTGAAGGTCACTTTTGTATGTTTCGATCAATTGAAGAGCACCCATATAAAACACCACCTTTAACGTTTTTTCGTTATTTCTAACTTCGCCGAATAAAAGAAACCTCCTTCTAGATTTAGAAAGAGGTCCTTCATTATTTATTGAAATGTCTTGCTGACTTGAATGAATTCACGATAGCCTGAACGTGTTAGGTGATAATGTGAATCCAAGAGACCATCTCGAACTAATGAATCAAGTGTTTCGGTTGGTATAACATCTATTACTGCATCTAATCGTTGATTGAGATCCTCTAGTGATGCGTTTTTCAGTGTAACAGGATTCAGCATACGAACGATTCCTTCAATCCTTGAATCTCTTTTTTGAAACAGCTGAGGCGTTTTCTTGAAAACATTTTGAATGCGTTCTTTAAACTGGTTCAGTTCTTGTTTGGTGTTAAAGGATTCTGTTTCTTTTTCTCTGATTCTTTCATTGAAATATTTCATTTCTTCTTCGTTTAATTGAGCTCTAGTAAATAATTCATTGTAAATTTGTGTTTTATCCATTTCGATTTTTTCAAGCTCTTCTTCTTTGATGCGTTTTGTTTCAAAAATTTCTTCAGAGATTTCGTCTTCTTTTTCCTCTAAAGACTCTTCTTCCGTTTCTTCTTCAACAGCTGTTCGTGGTTCTTCCACTTTTTCTTCAAAAAGCTCCAGCTGCTTCTGGTCTGGCTCTGTCACTTCTTCCTCGGCTATTTGTACTTCGGTCTGCTGGACTGGTCTGCCCTTTGTATAATCTTCCATCATCTTCTCCAGCTTATTGATTTTGTTGAAATAGATTAATGTAACCGCAATTGCGAACAGTGAACTAAACAACGAGATAAAATCCGAAAAACGGAATACGAATGGGGCTGTTGCGATTTTGTAAAATAACAATAATGCGAAGCCACCGATAATAATAATCTTAAGCCAGCTTTCACGGTTCTTGATCTCATTTGATTTCGGTTCTTGATTTTTATTTTTGTTTGATAGCATTGGAATACGTTTCATAATCTTACCTCTTTCGTAGAGATTGTTGTGCAGCTTTTTATTTTAAACGATAACTTGGGAAGTGAAAAGGGAAAACACTAAATCATCATATCGTTATCATCTCTTTATCAGAACAAAATTATCTAACTTTAGGACATATGTCCTTCCCAACGTATGTGGAAATGCATTTTAATTAGATAAGAATTTGAATTGGGGAGTGAGACGATGAGAGGAATTATCTTTGCATTTTTAGCCGGGGGCTTTATCACGCTGCAAGGTGTAGCGAATTCCCGCATCAGTCAAGACATCGGTCCTTGGCAAGCTGCGACAGTTACCCAGTTAACTGGCTTCCTGATGGCATTATTGATCGTCATGATCGTTCGAGATAGAAAATGGAAAAACTTTAAAGGTGTAAGACCTTTGTATCTAACTGGCGGTTCTTTTGCGGCTGTTGTCATTTACGGAAATATTTTCGGGATTAAAGAAATCGGTGTTACTTTGACGATTGCAGTTATCCTGATTGCACAGCTTGCGATCACCTTTTTGATCGATGGGAAAGGCTGGTTCGGAGTATTGAAACAAAAGATGAGACTTCCACAGTTTATCGGCATCGGAATGATGATCGCCGGCGTGGTGATTCTGAAGTTTTGATGATATGATTTTTGAAAATAAGTGCTGAAAAGTCATGGGGTGAAGTACAGGAATGATAGAGATTCAGGATCGTGAAATGCTAGAGCATTATTTGAAGACACAAAAAATCGAGAATATTTTTAACGATGAAGTGAAGCCTCATTTATCATTATTCAGCTTTGATCATGGTGAGTTGATTTGTTCTCAAGGCGATCCCGCTGATTGTTTGTATGTGCTTGTTAAGGGTAAAGTGAAAATTTTCACTACTTCCCCAGAGGGCAAAACGCTTATCCTTTCCTTTAAAAAGCCGCTGGATTCCATTGGTGATATTGAGTACGTGCAGAATGGGACCGAATTTATTAATACAGTTGAGGCTGTTTCAACTGTTCATATGATCGGTGTTCACCACCGATGGCTGAGGAAGTACGCGAGTGACCATACCCCTCTTCTAAAATTTTTGCTAGAAGTGATCACACAAAAGTTTTTTATCAAATCCAGCTCGTTAAGCTTTAACCTTCTGTATCCGGTTGAAGTACGATTCGCCAGTTACCTTCTTTCCGTTTGTTTTGAAGAAAATGAAACTCTTGCGACCGGCCGTTTAAGTACAGCGCATTTGATGGATGCAGCGAATCTCATAGGTACAAGCTATAGACACTTAAACCGGGTCATTCAGCATCTTTCAAAAGACGGACTCATTGATCGTCATAACGGGTTCATTTTAGTGAAAGACAAAGAGGGTTTAAGTGCGATCGCCGGTCACAATAACATCTATGAATAGAAAGGAGCGATTGTTATGTTCTTAGGATTGTTCTTTGCGGTATTAGCTGGATTGCTTGTTGGTCTGCAAAACATTTTTAACACGAAAGTTAATGAACAGGCAGGTACATGGGCCACGACTGCTTTGGTATTGGGGTTGGGATTCCTTGCTTCCATGACGCTTGGCCTTGTTTTTGAAGGCAGCGGTCTGTTTATGTTGGATAACATGAAAACATGGCACTGGTTCAGCGGCTTGATCGGAGTCGGGGTGGTTGTTTGTCTCGTGCAGGGAACGCGACTGCTCGGTCCGACGTATGCCATCGCGATTGTGCTTACCTCACAGCTGGGATTTGCTTTGTTGTGGGACTCACTCGGCTGGTTCGGTTTAGAGAAGATTCCTTTTACGTTTCAGCAGCTGGTCGGCGTACTGGTGATCGCTGGAGGTGTAATCGTATTTAAGTTTAGCAGCACGGAAAAGAAAGAGGTTGAACAGGTTCAAAAACCTTTGAAACAATATTCAGTGGGCAGATAAGCCGCGCAGGAAGCGAGCAAACTAGAGTGGAAATCAGCCACTTCTTTTTTTTGTAACGCTCTTTTTCTAAAAGATTGTTGCTTCTGAGAGATGATGGTGAAGTTCTTCATTGAAAGTTAATTGGAGTGGAAGGGCGAGACTCCTGCAGGATGAGTGGGACAGGTGAGACCATTCAATGTCGCAAGGCGACGAATGGGCTCACCGCACACCCTGCGGAAAGCGAGTCCTGCAGCGGAAATTAACCTCTTTCAAAAGCAACAAAGTTTAGGATAACGGCTTTTATATAAATACATTAAGCAGCAAAGCGCCTGCAAATGCGGTTAAGGAAAGTATGGTTTCGAGCACGGTCAGCGTTTTGAAGGTTTCTATAACGGTTAAGCCAAGATATTCTTTTACCATCCAAAAGCCTGGATCGTTTACATGCGAAAACATCATGGATCCTGCACCTGTTGCAATAACGAGCAATTCCAAATTGACCCCGGACATATGTTCAATGATCGGAGAAACAATTCCAGCAGCCGTTGTTAAGGCGACCGTTGCTGAGCCTGTCGCAATTCGAATTAAGCTTGCAATGATAAAGGCCATCACTAGCGGAGACAGGGATAGATCTTCAGACATGCTGCCCATTATCTCACCAACACCACTCTCGACCAATATCTGTTTAAATCCGCCGCCTGCTCCGATAATTAAAACGATTGAACCTACAGGCAGAAGGCTTTCTTCCGTAAATTTTGTAATAAGATCTCTGTTCATCCCTTTACGGAATCCCAAAAAATAATATGCTGCAAATACCGCGATTAATAATGCAATGACCGGATTTCCGATAAGTGCAAAGAATTTCTGCCCGCTTTCTGAAAGTTGTACATATGGTGCTAAAGCAGCGAGGATCATAAGAAAGACTGGGAGTAAAACAATGAAGAAAGACATTCCTGAGCTTGGCAGTTCTTTTGCATCCGTATCGATGCGGATTAATTCCGGTTCTGTTTCAGGAATAACACGTTTGTGCACCCATTTTGCAAACAACGGACCTGCAATAACTGCAGCAACAAGTGCGATTACAAGAGAGTAAAGAAGAACCAACCCAAGATTGGCATCATATATGCTGATAGCAGCAAGTGCGCCAGGACGCGGTGGAACAAGACCGTCCACGATAGATAGACTTGCAATAACCGGCAAGGCGATCAATAAAATATTTTGCTTCGTAGTTTTATGTAACGAAATGACTAAAGGCAGTAAAATTAAAATACCTACTTCGAAAAATATAGGAATACCGATAATAAAACCTGAAAGCAGCATAGCCCACGGCAAGCGTTTAACACCAAAAATCTGTATAAAGAAATTGCCGATCTGAAGTCCGGCTCCCGATTCTGAAAGCATTTTTCCTAATATTGTACCTAATGCCAATATCCCGACCAGATGTCCTAAAACTTCTCCTATTCCGGTTTCGTAAGCGGTTACAATTTTATCTAAAGATAGTCCTGCCATCAGAGCCAAAAATAAACTGGCTACTGTTAAGCTGATAAAAGCATGCCATTTAAGCCAGGATACGGTTGCGATAACAATGACGATAGCTGCTAATGTAACAAGCAGTAAATATATATCCATCGTTAATCATTCCACCCTTCCTTGTATATACTCAACGTAATCAATTAAAAGTGTTCAGGCAATGGTAAGGGGAATCAATTAAGAAGATTAAAATATTTGTAAGTGTATTATATTGGATTCATTTTATGGTCTTATTCAGCATTGCACAAAAGTTAACCTACTGCTCTAGCGGGCTTTAAAATTAAATGTATATTGAAGAGTATTTAACATTTGTTATTGGTAACTTTTCCCCAAAGTTGATTTCCAAAATCATAATGCCACCATTCTTCGTGATAGTTAGTAAAACCTACTGACGTAAGTGTGTGATATAACAATCTTCTATTATGTAAACACTCTTTCTCAAAACTATTTATTTTATTGTCGTTTCCCCTGATTTCATAGTATCTCGTTGAAGCTTTATTCGATAAATCATCAAAATCTGTTCCCATATTAAGTAGTTTTCCTTTTTCATCTACAATAGATAAATCCACGGAACCACCTGTTAAATGCGGAGAAGGTTGCAATACATTAGTAGATGGTAATGCTACATATTTTTGTGTCAATGTTATTAACTCTTCTTCGTTGGTATTTGGATGTTTCGAAGATAATACTTTTTTATAATCATTAAATAATGACTGTTGTACTTCTACTGGTCTCCAAGTATCCCAAATAATAAATTTATAACCGATGGGAAGTTTTAATGATGCTTGCTCTAACATATGAGCAATAGATTCACGAACATAGCATTCATTTATAGCACCCAGTATTCCATTTATATAATACATAGGCTCTACTATAAAACTACTACTTTGACTTAGCGGTACTAATTTTTCGCCACTCATTTCTATCTTTATATCTTTCCAACCCTCGATCCGTTTGATTTCTGGTATATATAAATAATCTTTATTATTCATCATTCTCATTCCTTATCAATAAATAAGTAAATAATTTTATTCAACAATGCTGCTCGTTTATGGAATAAAATCCATTCGTCATAACCTTATTCTTATTCGTTTTGAGAACCATTTAATCCTTTTCGTCAGGGTCATCACCTTGTGTGGCAGGGTATTATAGTGAGTATTTTTTCATAAAACTATATATACTTGAAAAAAATCGCAACGAATAACGCTGCGATTTATATTGCTATTCTCTATGCGATTTTTGTTTTTTCGCTCGGTTATTATATCGCAGACTTGCTTTCCTTTACGTACATATCGTCTAATGAGATCACTCGGGAGAAATAAGGCAAAATGTCTTTATTATGAGTGACAACGACGATCGTTTTGCCTTGTTCGTTCAATTGTTTCAAATATTTTAGTATCGTTTGTTCATTCTCGGCATCAAGACTTGCGGTTGGTTCGTCTGCTAGAATCAGATCGCTCTCCTGAAGGATAAGGCGGATGATCGCGATCCGCTGCTGCTCCCCGCCGCTTAGCTGGTAGATCATCTTGTTCTTTAAATATGCCAGACCAAAGTCATTCAGCAAGGAGTCAATTCTTTCTTCTTTCTCTTTTTTACTGAGCTTCTTATATTCAAGAGCCAGGTGCAGGTTCCACTTGACCGTTTCATCATCAACAAGTCCGTAGTTTTGGAACAGATAACCGATTCTTTTACGTCTAAGCATCATAGCCTCTTTGGAGTAAATGGAAGGATTTTTCTTTCCAAACAGAGTTAGATCTCCGCTTTGCTTTTTGGAGATGAGTCCGATGATGTTAAGCAGCGTTGTTTTCCCTTTTCCGCTTTCCCCGATTATGGCGATCATCTCACCTTGCTCTACCTTTAAGTTCATATTCGAAAGTATTTCCGCTTTGTCATAGGTTTTTGATACGTTCACAAGTTCAATAACAGTCATGTTTATCCACCCTTAACTATTTTGTGAATATCTTTTTTAATCAGTTTGTTGTGCAGATACATCAGAATCAGCAGGTCTGCTGCCAGCATCATGATATAAAAAGGAACGTTGAATGTGATAAAGAAATTCAGTGCCACCATAACAAGGAGCAGCAGAAAAACAATTAGATGCGTGTGAAACGTTTTTAACAGACTGAACCCGTATATATATTGGACGCCGTATCTTTTGCTGTTGGATACGATATCTACATAGTTTGAGATGTAGATAACAAAGATCAGTGTCAGCAAAAATAGAATTGTAAATACGAGCGCGTTGTACATCACAAACTCGACAAAGTGTACCTTATCCATATAAGGCGTAAATAATGTTCCGACGTTCACTAATTTTTGAAGACCGTTTTTTCCTATAATCTGACTGAACGCTTCACGATCATTCAGCTTAAAGTATAGATCTCCTGCATTCAGCAGGTCGTAATAATACAGGCTGCCGAACTGACCTTGATCGAGCATCACAATTGTATCTTTCAGATTCGTTTCGGATTGGCCGAGCAGTTCGAACTCATAATCATTCTGTGTATAAACGATATTCAAGCTGTTTATCTTTTTTTCCTTATCATCAGGCAGACCGAAGTATTCATTGTAGTTCAGCAGATGGTTGAACTGCTCCGTATAAACCTCTTTTACTTCTGCTTCTTGTTTTTTTAATTTTTCTGGAACCAATATCGTAGGTTCTTTGAATGAAAGATTATTTATTTTCTTGCCGTTCTCATCTTTTATTTCCATGAAATCCTGTATATAACGTTCATTGGCGACAATATGGTTCTCTTTTAATGACTGGTAAATATCATTCTTAGTCAGTCCCTGAGTCTCCAGATAGTCCTCTGAAAGCAGCTCTGTAATATAGGCATCATTTACATACAGCTGATCCGACTTATCAAAATGTGTGTACACCTGTTTAATCGAATCTCCGTACTTCTCTAAAAGAGGCAGGTTCTTTCTGGCATTCGTATCTTCATCAGCATTATAGCCATTCGATGTGAAAAATCCTTCTAGCTTTGTGTATCGCTCCAGATCTTTCCGCTTCGCTTGATAGTCTTTGTAATTCGAATAAAAAGAAGAAATTGAAAGTGTAATAGCCAGGATCAATAGAATCTTAATCCCATACAGAACATAATTTAACCGGTTGGAATACACTTTGTTCTTCAGCATCGAACTGATATCAATAAAACGCAGGCTGATCTGTGTAATTAACAAAAGTAAAACATTGATGATTGTCACAACAACGAGAAAAGCGGTCAATAATGCAAAATATCTCGGTACGACACTCTGCATGGCCACATAGTAAGCGAGATGAATAATGAGCGTAACTCCTACTGCTAGGCTTTCCATGTACAAAAAGTTTCGCAGTGAATCTGATATCATCTGGAAGCTTGAGTAGCCCATCATCTTTTTGATAGCATTGATCTTGATTCTCGTAAAAGTATAGATGAATAAGACAAGCTGTGTCAGCAATAGCAGTATTATGAAATTGAGCAGGTTATAATTGATCACCTGGCCATATGCGATATCATTATCATATGGTTTAACAGAAAGACCAGCCTTCTCACTTATTTGAGTCAACTTATTTTGCGGCAAGTCCGTATAAAAGACTCCGTTGTTATCGATAAATTCCTCTTTTGTAAGCGGGTAATAGTTGAGCGATGTATCTTTTGAAATCGATTTTGGCTGGCTGATTGAATCGATGTCACTATGATAGATCTCATACACAAACTGATCATGTTTTGATACAGGGGTTTTCACGAGCTGCAGTCCGCACTCATCATTCTTCAAGCAAGCAGTCTCTAATCCCTGATACAGCTTGTTCATTTCGTTTCCTGAGAAGTCTTCAACACTATATGATTTTTGTGAGGCGTCTCCCATGTTATTAAGCTCGTAGATGTCAAATAGCGATTTATTAAAAATGTAAGATAATAATAAGAGCTGTCCAATAAGAAAAACAAATAATAGTTTCTTCATAGTTCCTCCTGAGGATTCCGATCCATTCATCATTGATGAAAGGGGAAAAAGAGCAAATGTAATTAGATTTTATCTTTGGTAGTAATCATAATGTGAAGTCTCGTTGCAGTACCATTGGCGATCTGCACTTTTGTAAGCTGCATCCGCTTTCCAACCTGAAGAATAAGTGCTAGAACAAACTTTTACAGCTGCCCAAACATTATACTTTTTTGCATTATCTGGTTTCGCATCACGGATATCAGAGTAGACTTTCGTATCTGTCTGTCCGCCTTTGTAAATCAACTCTCCACCCGCAACGGATGTTGCACTAACGATTCCAACCGGGATGATAAACATTGCTAATGTTAATAACGTTACAAAGATTCTGCTTTTCTTCTTCATTCCGTTCACCTCTGCCCTTTGCTCTTTTTCCCGTAATCAACTTAACATTATTTTGTTAATTTGTAATTATTTTCATATTTATGAAAGTTGGTTGTTTTACAGCAGAAAAATAGATATAATTCCCCTTTTTTCTGAGCCGGGCATCTCGGTATAGTTCTTTTTGTTTAATTATTGTAATTATATGTAAAATACAGTGAACCCTTTTTCCTTTCTGATTTATTTATAACTTTCATTAGAGTTTTGCAAAATTCCACTTGGTTATGTCGGAAATGAATTGAACTGTTAATTAGAAGTGAAAAATAATTCTATTGTACTACCGAATTTAAAAATTTAGAAAAATTCCTCTTTCTGTCATTTTACATCCATAAATCTTTCATTTCATGAGTCATTATCGGCATTTTTAACGTGTGAAATTTAGTCTATCCGGGTATACAAAAAAACAAGGCCGCATTCAGCAGCCTTGTTTCATTTTCCGTCTACCTTATTGTTATTTTTTATTCGTAGCTTTTAGCTCCGATATATTTATCGCTCCAGTAAGAGCTATTAAGGTCATCTGATGTAACACCATTTGATGATGATGCGTGCCAGAATTCGCCGTTACCAACGTATACACCAGCATGGCTTGGACCGTCTCCTTCTAAGTTAAAGAACACGATGTCACCAACTGCCGGCTCATCTACACTAGTTCCTTCTGAATAGATTTCATCTACCGTGCGCGGCAAGTCTATGTTTTCTGCTTCATCAAACACTTGATTTAAGTATCCGCTGCAGTCAAAGCCTTCTTCAGCTGTTTCTCCGCCCCACGTATATTTTGTGCCTTCATATTTTTTCGCTACTTCCACGATATTTGAATCGTTACTTTCTCCATCAACACCCAGCGCTTTAAATGTTTCATCTCCAGCGATTCCATCTACCGTAATTCCTTTAGCTTCTTGGAACTTTTTCACGGCATCCGTCGTATAGTCGCCATAGTAAGTAGTTGTTTTACTATATGAGAAATATCCCTTGTTGTCTAAAATCTCTTGAAGTTCTTGCACGTCTGCATGAGTTGTTCCAGGTTCCAGAGTCTGATCTCCTACTGCGGCATGACCTGTCGCTGGATTGAATGCTACAACACCTGCTAATGCTAATCCTGCTGTTAGTTTCTTCAAACTACCATCCCCTTTTTATATGATTCGCCGATCTCTTTTTGATCTGACCTGTCCCATACTAACAGGTCCAGATGACAGCGAGATTTTAGAGGAGTTACAGAGGAATAACAATTTCTGGCCAAATGTATGATAAATCACATATTGTAATATTGGAAGGAATTGGGTTGTAAATGAAGAAGATTGGTGATGAGAGTAAAGGAGATTGATTAAATGAGAGAACAAGCTTTCTGCTGGAACAATTCTTTTAAAAGAGCTGCACTGTTTTTATTCCTTGTTTATTCTTTAGCCGGTTGTGACTCTTATGAAACTCATACTTTATCAGGTGAGATTACAGAAGTTAATAAAGAGGAAAAAATCATTCAAATTGACGGTAAACCTATTAAGCTCTATTTTGTTGATGCCTATGAAATCGGTCAAAGAGTTACCGCAACTTTCATTGATAAAACACCGGGGAAAGACTGCTGGTGCCCTGATGATTTTGAAGTGAAAGATATTAAGATCCTTGAGGATGATAACAGGAAAGATTAGCTCCAAATTGTATAGAGTATAGTATAGGGTAAAATGAAGGAGGCATCTATTTGGAGTTCCCATTCATTCATACTAACTTTTGGGATGCATTGATCGCTGTATGCTATCATCGTTCTTATTGAGATTCTTAAAATTTTTCTTCCTTCGATTTCTGCTTTAATTCCTGCAATCGCTAATATCATCGGTCTTGTCATTTCAATATTTATTGCTCACCCTCACAGTCTTTGGACCCGCATCGTTATGGGTATCGTTTATGGCATTGCAGCAGTGGGTGCTTATGTTTCATTTGTTAAGCTATTAAGCAGCTATCGAAACAAGAGACCTGCAGATCTATACAAATGAGCCATGAAAATTAAACGAGCTGCGATAAATGCTTGGTCTTATCATAGATTTCTAATTTAGCGTTCGTTATTAATCTTTGAACAAAGTCTGGATTCGCTAGAAGTGGCCGTCCAAACGCCGCTAAATCAATTATACCGTTCTCTATTGCCTGGTTGGCGGTATTCGGGTTAAGGTCACCGACTCCGATACTGATTCCGGACCAGTACTTACGGACAAGCTCATGAAGTTTATGATCTTTACTGATGAAACCGGCAAAATGATTGGTTGAGGGATGGAGCATCTCTACTCCCGTTTCCTTAAATGCTTCAACGTACAATTTTAGCGTTTCCTCGGGATTATCCCATCTAAAATCAGGGAGATCATCCTTTATTTCCGAAAAACGGAGCACCGTTCGATTGCCTCCCGCTTCCTGCATAACTGCTTGAGTAACTTCTTTCATGAACGTTAATCGCTGTCTCTGATTACCGCCATAACGATCAGTTCGCTGATTGGTAACATCGGAGTTAAACTGATCGATCAGATAACCATGAGCACCATGAATTTCAACACCATCGAACCCTGCCAGTATCGCATTACGGGCAGCTTTGGCATATTGCCGAATCACTTCCTTAATATCATCAACCGTCATTTCTTCAGGTATATCAAAGGGCTCTCCAAATCGATGAACCTTACCTTTTGCACGTATTGGAGATGGAGCTTGTGGCGGAAATCCCCCAGTTACTTGATGATGAGTCAGTCTTCCAACATGCCACAATTGAGCGATTATGGTGCCTCCTTCTTCATGCACGGCATCTGTGACCTTTTCCCAGCCTTTGACCTGTCCCTCTGTGTACAGGCCTGGCAAATTAAATGTTCCTTTTCCCCGCTGACTGATAATAATCCCTTCTGTAATGATCAGGCCAATCCCATCTGCCGCTCGTCTTCTGTAGTATTCAACCACGTCATCCCCAACGGTTCCTGTTTGATCATCGGCAAAACACCTTGTCATTGGAGCCATAACAATCCGGTTTCTGAGCCTCCATGTACCTACTTCTACTGGTTCTAGTAGTTTCTTATACATCCGTATTCCTCCTCTCACTATCCATTTTAAGAATGATTTATCTTTCTTTACAGAGGGTTATAAATGAGTTTTTACAAATTTTCTTATAAAATAAAGATAGATAAAGAAAGCAGCATTTAAATTTTAGGAGGCTTTCAAATGGATACAGTTGATAAACAAATCTTGCTTATTCTTCAGGAGCAAGCACGCATATCAATGACAGAACTCGGAAAAAAGGTCGCTTTATCACAGCCTGCAGTGACGGAACGAGTCAAAAGGTTAGAGGAAAAAGGAATGATTGATCATTATAGAGCGGTAGTTAATGCGGAAAAAATAAACAAATCCACTACCGCTTTCCTGTTGTTTCACACAAAGAATTGTGAAAAGTTCATTCATTTTTGTGAACAATCTCCTGATGTAGTGGAACTTCACAGAATTAGCGGTCAATATAATTACTTGTTAAAAATAGTTACAGAGTCTATGCAATCACTAGAAGATCTTATTAACGCAAGCGGAAAACACGGGGATTCCACTACACTCATTGTGCTTTCCTCACCCATTCCCTTAAAAAATACAATTCCCATAGTGGAAGAAGAATAGGAGATTCAATGAAAAGAAAAATAGCCATAGTGACTGGTACTTCCAGCGGATTCGGCATGCTGTGTGCAGTGGAACTCGCGAAGGCCGGTTTTGAAGTGATCAGTACGGTGAGAGGTTTGGATAAAGCGGAGAATCTATTGCGTTTGGCGGATGAACAAGAGGTGTCTGACTTCATTCAGCTGCAAACTCTTGATGTGACATCAGAGGAATCGGTTCGTTCTTTTGCAGCGTACCTTTCAAAGTTTCCTAGTATTGATGTGCTCGTGAACAACGCAGGGTTTGCACTTGGCGGTTTTTGTGAAGAACTTTCGGTGGATGAATACCGGCTGCAATTTGAGACGAACGTCTTTGGCGTGATCGCCGTGACACAAACTGTGCTTCCGATAATGAGGAAAAATCGGACAGGCAGGATCATCAACATGAGCAGCATCTCAGGAAAGTTTGGATTCCCGGGGTTGTCCCCTTACACGGCATCTAAGCACGCACTTGAAGGTCTGAGCGAGAGCCTCCGATTGGAATTAAAACCGTTTGGCATCGATGTCATCCTTGTTGAACCTAGTTCCTATCAGACAAACATCTGGTCATCGGTCGATAATACGACTGTGAGCAGGGATTCCCCCTATCATTTTTATATGGAAAGACTGCTTGATGAAATTGAGTCTGGCAAAGCGGGTCACGGAAATCCGCTGGATGTGGCAAATCTAGTAGCAAAGATTGCTTCACAAAAAAAGACACCGAAACTGCGGTACCCAATCGGTAAAGATATTAAAATAAGTCTTTTTATGAAGTCAATTATCCCTTGGAAACTTCTTGAGAGTGTAATCTTAAAAAAGCTGTTTGATTTTAAAAAAAGGTAGTCTTCTGACTGCCTTTTTAAAATGGTTTGTTATTCGAATTATTCCTGAAGTGTGCATTAAACTGACCCCGCAGCATCTCTTTGAGCATTCTCTTTTCAACCGGTTTTGTTTCCTTGTTCATCTCCCGTCTAATTTCATTTGTCTGTACCCCCTCTTCCCTTTTATTCGCAATTTCAATGAGCTTTTCAATGTCAGAAAACGAATATCTTCGCGTTCCTTTCTCATTGCGATCAGGGAATATTAACTTTCGCTCTCCATAATACCGGATCTGTCTTAAAGATAATCCCGTAAGCTCCCTCACAATTCCTATTGAAATGACCTTTTTATCTTTATAGGGTGTGCTTTCAGAAGACATTCCAGCCACTCCCTTTTCAAATAAAAAGAGGTCCCCTTTTGTTCCACTTTATCTCAATCCAACTGTTAATCAAGAAAACTGTGAGGTTATCTGACATGTATTTTCTGAAAATTAAAAAACCTTGGTATATTTTCTGCCAAGTTTGTAGATGGAAGTATTTCTGTTCTTTACACTATAGGAAATGAATGCGAGGTGGTTCAGATGCACAAGATATTTTGGCAGTTTACCCTGATCTTCTCTTCTCTAGCCTTTGGAAATGCCATTGTATCTATCTTCCGACTGCCCCTTTCCGGAAGTATTGTAGGAATGCTCTTACTGTTTTTATCACTTCTTACCGGCATCATTCAGATTGAATGGGTGGAAAAAGCCGCTAATGTTCACCTGCAGCATATGACATTGCTTTTTATCCCGCCTGTTATTGGAGCTTTAGTGTACTTTCACCATATTCATATGAAAATCTGGAAGCTTGGCGTCGTCATAGCCGGGAGCAGCTTATGTATCATCGTCATCACAGGATATTCTGTGGAGCTTTACGAAAAATTGAAAAGGAGACTAAAACAATGATTGAAAATATGTTAATCAGTACAGGAATTACCGTGTTTGCTTATCTTATTGGCTTAAAGATATTTCAAGCAGCAAATCGGAATGTTTGGCTAAACCCGCTCTATACTGTAACTGTGTTTCTGTTCACATTTCTTCCTTTCCTTCACTTAGATTATAAAGCTTACGAAAACGGCAGCGGTTTGTTTTCCATACTCATGCAAACAGCGATTGTTTCTTTGGCAATTCCGCTGTATAAACAATGGCCGCTCATCAAAAAGAATTTCAAAAAAATTGGTACAGGTATTTTTATTGGAGGTGCGGCAGGTGTTGGTTCAACTATATCTCTTGCCACTTTGTTCGGTATCAAAAAGGACATCATGGCGTCATTGCTTCCTAAAGCAGCCACATTGCCTGTCGCGCTTTCAGCATCTGGATCCCTTGGCGGAGTGCCTGCACTAACTGTTTTATTCGTTTTAACATCAGCTCTGTTTTCTTTTATCTGTGGTCCTAAAGTGTTAGAATGGCTAAACATAAAAAGCAAAGCAGCAAAAGGGCTCGCAATGGGTGCTTCAGCACAGGCGCTTGGAGCAAGCAAGTGCTTGCAATGGGGAGAAGAAGAAGGTGCTATGAGTGCAATTGCCATGACCACTACCGCCATCATTGTTTCATCCTTAATACCGTTCTATATGTTGTTTTCATAGAAATGCAGAAAAAGGACTGTCCCCAAAGTAAGTTAACTTATTTTTGCCAGTCCTCATTTATTATTTTTTAATAAAAAAAGGGTGACTTCAAAAGTTTTTTACTTTTGAGTCATCCTCTGATTTTTTTATCATAAAGTTGTTATTTCAAGTAATCTTCCAATGCTTGCTGAAGCGTGGCTTTCGTTTGTGCTTTACTTTCGAAATTTAACCCGATGCTCGTCACTTTGCGTACGATTTCTGGACGCAGGCCGGTGATTACACACTCACAGCCCATCATGTTCGCCCCTTCGATGACCTTCATCATATGTTCGATCACTTCAGTCTCCATTTGAGCGATACCGGATAGATCAATGACTAGCGTTCCGATGCGAAGTCTGCTGATTTCCATTAGAACCTTCTCTTCAATCGTGTCCGTTCTATATGTATCAATACTTCCAATTAGAGGAAGGACACAAACTGTTGCAGTGATCGGAATAATTGGAACAGAGAGATTTTCAACGAGCGCTCTCTGTGATTCAATCAGCTTATCTTTGTACTCAGAATAACTCAAGAATAATTCGTTTAAAAACTTGTCAATGCGGTCGTTAATTTGTCTTTCAATATTAAAAAATCTGTCACTGTCTAAATCAATCTGATTTAATTTATCGAATTCTTGCAAGTACTTCCAGATAGTTCTGCGGATAGCTTGTACCCACTCAAGTTTGAATGCTAGCGTAAGGCTGTGCGATGCCCATGAAACACCTTCAATTTTTGCAAATGATTCTAATTCATCGTCTTTCCCCTGGATCGTGTACATCACAAGTTTATGAGCATTGGATAATAGATCGATATTACCAATCAGAAGGATTTCTTCAATTTTCCCCCGAACATTTTGGGCTTCACTTAATAATGACTCTTGGAACTCTTCTCTGTTATTTGTAAAATAATCGATATAATCCTTTTCCAAGGTTAAAGCCATAGTGTTCACTCCTATTAATTGTTTTGAAATTTCTACCTTCTATTGTACCATTTCCTTAAAATAAAGAAAAAGAATTTGGAAGTTGAAAATATTTCCACGGTTAAGTAAGTATTTTGAAACCAATTTTCTCCCTGAAACGTAATTTACTTAGGTTAACGAAAATGAACTTAATTGGAGGAAATGAACATGAACAATCACGAAATTGATTATAAAATTTACGGAGATGACATGCAGTTTGTTGAAGTGGAGCTCGATCCAAATGAAACAGTGATCGCAGAAGCTGGTGCACTGATGATGATGGAAGACGGAATCGGGATGGAAACGATCTTTGGCGACGGTTCTTCAGGCGGAGGAAGCGGTTTGATGGGCAAGCTTTTCAGTGCCGGTAAACGTGTACTAACGGGTGAGAGTCTGTTCATGACAACTTTCACAAATGACGCCAATGGGAAGAAGCACGTCTCTTTCGCTTCTCCTTATCCTGGTAAAATCATCCCGATGGATCTGAGTGAGTTTGGCGGAAAAGTGATCTGTCAAAAAGATGCATTCTTGGCTGCGGCTAAAGGTGTTTCTGTAGGAATCGAGTTTCAGCGTAAGATCGGCGCTGGGTTCTTTGGTGGAGAAGGCTTCATTATGCAGAAGCTTGAAGGTGACGGCATGGCTTTCGTTCATGCTGGCGGAACGATTCATAAAAAAGAACTGGCACCCGGCGAAGTTCTCCGCGTCGATACCGGCTGCTTAGTTGCGATGACAAGCGGTGTCAATTACAACATCGAGATGGTGAAAGGCGTGAAAACGGCATTATTTGGCGGTGAAGGTTTATTCTTTGCAACATTAAGAGGACCAGGAACAGTCTGGATCCAGTCCCTTCCTTTCAGCCGATTGGCGAGCCGAGTATTCGCAGCTGCACCACACCGAGGCGGCTCCAGTGACGAAGGCAGCTTAGCTAAAGGCGTGTTCGGCATGCTGAATGGTGATTGATTGGTAGATTATAAGTGGAGAATGCTGGCTCGAATGACGAGCCAGCTTTTTGTTGTCCATTAATTATTTTATGTTCTAAAATGCTGCAAAACAGTGCCCTTACCCTCACCATCTGCTTCTACTTCTGCATAGGCACCATTTATGAATGTATTTTGAGGCGGCTGATGACCGCAATCTATATCATAAATGACAGGCACTCCAAGGTCTTTTGCCAAATCCTGATAATCATCTTCTGCTGTATAATCTTCCACAGTATCGTTTGCATCACTTCTGCCGAACAGAATTCCTGAACAGCCTTCAAACCAGCCTGCCAGCTTCATTTGCACCAATGTTCTTCTCAAATCTGTTGTATTCATCTCGCAGTTTTCAAAGTACCAGAGGATCGGTTCATCATTTATAAACTGCTTACGGAAAGTCTTCACATCACCAAATGGGGTCCCTATCAAATGCCTGATGATATCAATACATCCGCCGAGCAAGCGGCCTTCTACCTTTTCTTTTGCCCCTGAGACTGTCTTCCAGCTCGTTTCTTCTGTCAGATGAAAGATACATGGGGTTGGGTTCGCATGGTCCCACGCCTTTTGATATTTAGAGGATGAATGCTGAAGAACGGAATCTCCTTCTTTCGTTGACAGCACCTTCTCCCACATTGCTGTCGTTTCATCCATGCATTCCCCTCTAACATCAACAAAGTTTATTCCGTTCGCTGTCGCAATTCCTTTTTTCAGTGTAGTTGCAAGCATCAATGCGCTTGTATCGGAATACCCGAGAATCCACTTCTTTTTAATGGAAGTAAAATCTACATGTTCAATCATCTCGATTAGGAGTTCACCGCCCCATGGAGGAATGATTAAGTCTATGGATTCGTCTGCCATCATCTGGTTAAACTCATCTGCTCTTACTTTCGCAGGTGCAGACTTTGCTTTCTTTTGAGTCCAGACAGTATCACCCACTGTTACCTGATAGCCCCTCTTCTCCATTCGATCACATGCCTGCTTGAACATGTCATGCAAAAATGAGGGCACTCCTGAAGATGGTGCTGTTACACCGATCATTGCATTATTTTTTAAAATTGGATATTTGATCATGTTCATCTCTCTTTTCATTTTCATTCGTTAACACTGCTTTTTAAATTTAGGCTGACGTACAAGCTACTCATTCGAAGTGTACAACATATCCATATCATAGAGTCATCAGACAAGGAGGTGAATTGTTCATGTATAACCATCCTTTTTACCATCAGAACCATGATTCGCATGAGGAACCTATGTATGTTGATCGTCCGAATGGAGATGAAGATGAGGGACCTTTTGGACCTCCGCCTCAGCAATTTGCTCAAGGGCAAATCCCGCAGCCATTTTTCACATCGAGCTACCAGCCGCCAATGATCCGGCAAAGAATATGTGCCTGTCTTGGAAGCTGGGGTTTGTTAGGTCTTCGAAGACAAGGTCAATTTGGAAGAGACTTTTGGTTTTTCCCAACAGAGATCCGCAGAAACAGTGTTACAGGATATGTTTGGGTAGGCGGACGCCGCCAACGAGTGCGTTATGGGTATTCCCAAATTAGAAATTTTGTTTGTTTTGGATAAAAAGCAGGCGCAATTCCCTGCTTTTTATTTTTGAAGAAGACTCAACTGCCATGAAACACCGTATTGATCCTGTACCCAGCCGAATTTTTCATAGCCCGGAATCTCTCCTAGCTCCATGAGAACGGAGCCACCATGTGATAATTTTTCAAAAAGACCGCTTACCTCATCCAAGGAATCGCACTTAACAAAAAGCGAAATGGATGGAGTGAACGTAAAATCATGGTTGATCGGACTGTCGATACACATATACGACTGCCCCTTCAGCGTAAATGTCGCATGCAGCACCTTTCCGTTTTCTTGATGAAGGACGTTCGTAATTTCAGAGTCATCGAATAAAGATATGTAAAAGTTCATCGCCTCTTCTGCTTGCCCAGTAAACATGAGGAATGTAGTGATTTTTTGATTGTCAGCTGTCATATGTATCTTCTCCTTTGAAAAAATCGTCGTTTTATAAAGATTCGATTTTCGAGGAAAGAAGTCCTTTACAATTTATTAAGAAGAGTTTTTTACGGTACGTGATCTTATATTTATTACACGTACGCCTAATAACTAAATGTTTTCGCCCCAACTCATCGTGCTTACACCCGGTATACCTTTCGTCTCACCCTGAATATATGCAGATTCGCCCCATGTACCTCCCGTTTCGCCCATGCCATCTTTTTAAAGCAAAAAATCAGCTTTAAAAAGTAAAAAAACCGCCTTCCTAAGAGCACATCGTGTACGTAGAAGACAGTTTTATTGGAATTTTGTATGTTTTTTCTGGATCATGATTGCGACTGCGCCAATTAATGCTGCAATTGCTAAACTTACATACAGCCCAGGTCGAATGGTGTGCTCAAACCACGTTCCTGTTACAGCAGCAAATATAAAGACAACCGCAATTACGGCGATTACTCTTGCCCAAGCTTTTTGCTTAAGAATCTTCATAGCTGAAAAGATGATGAAAAGCCAGTTGAATAAAAGAAGGATTCCTGCAGCTGTAGTGATATATTCGTATATCCTCCCTGGAAGGAGCAGAGCTGTGATGATGCTTGCTAATAATCCTGCGGCTCCCAAACCCATTGCTGCCATCGGAAGTTCTTTGTATTTAATCTTTTTCGCAAAAAACTTTGGAGCATCACTATCTTCTGCTAGAGACTGCAAAAGGTTCGTAACTCCGAACAATGCAGCAGCCATCGCTGAAAATCCGGCTATGATAATTGCTCCATTAAAGACATGAGGAAAGAACGATAGATGATATCGTTTCATTGCGGTTACGAAAGGACTTTCTTTATGATCGAAAACTTCCATCTCTACTGTTGTTACAGCCAACCCAATAGAAAGCACATAAATAATCGTTAAAATCAAAAGCATGATGCTTCCTGCTTTCGTCGCATCTTCTGTCTTTTTTAGCTGCATCGCCATCATTCCGATTACTTCAATCCCGCCAAAAGCATAAAACGCATAGATCAGGGACGACCAGAATCCTTTAAGCCCGCCTGCAAAATAACCATCGAAGTTATTTGGAATGGATAAATCATATGACTTTCCATCGATTATCCCGATGAGCCCTGCTATTGCTAAAATAATGAACATGACAATTGCAGCCGCTTTTATAACAGCAAGCAGGTTTTCCACTTGGTCAAATTTCTCCGTTCCTGCCAGCACAACGATAATGGCGAGAATGGCATAACCTGCTGCAAACACCCATAACGGAATATGAGGAAACCAAAACTGTGAAAGAATCGAAAGTGCTGTGAGCTGACTGCCCATGATCAATATACTGGATACCCAATAATTCCACCCGCAGCTGAATCCTGCCCACCTCCCAAAGGCTTGTGAAGCGTAATAACAGAAGGACCCTTTTTGAGGATCAGCTGCTGTCATCTTAGCAAGGAGCTGAAATACGATGTATGTACCGATTGCGGCTAATAAAAATGAAAAAACAAT
This sequence comes from Fictibacillus arsenicus, assembly GCF_001642935.1. Classification (NCBI taxonomy): domain Bacteria; kingdom Bacillati; phylum Bacillota; class Bacilli; order Caryophanales; family Fictibacillaceae; genus Fictibacillus; species Fictibacillus arsenicus. Next base: position 1,094,303 of record NZ_CP016761.1, on the reverse strand, counting down.
CGAAGGACCTGTCAGCTGGATTCCAATGGTTGAACCCAGAAAATAACCCGTTCCGATCGTACAGCCGCCCCCTATTAGAGAGAGCTGCCACCATGTCATTTTCTTGACTTCTGATTTGTCCATATTGGGCTGAACTGGCCCATTACAGTTAAATTCTTCACAATAATACCCTCCTGCTGCTCACGTATTATTGTTCAGACTTAACCGGTCAAATATGCATACTCAAAAAGAAAAACAACCCAAGTCTCACCTTGAGCTGTTTTAAAAGAACAAAAATGCAATTCCTTGATACCCGAAGTAAACGCCAAAGCCAATCAATGATAATCCTGACAGCTTAGATATGGCACCTAATATCCGGTCAGCCAAGAGCTTTCGGAAACTGCTCGAAACAAGTGCCATCGTAAAGTCCCACGCTAGTATTCCTGCAAATATGGCTCCGCTGTATAGCATTAAACTCTCAAAGCTGTACTTTGCGGCTGTTTCTGCAAGTATAGAACCATAAATTCCTAACCAAAATAAGATGGTAAGAGGATTTGTTAACGACATGAGAAATCCTGCAAAAAAGCTTTTACCAACATGTACTGTGTAGTTCTTTTCGCTGCTCATTTCTTTCGTCGCTTTTTTAAATGTCTCGATCCCGGTGTATAAAAGAACAAAACAGCCGAAAAGCCATAGAAAAGACTTCATAAATGCTGTATCGATATAACTTACGAGTCCCATATATACCAAAAGCATGTACAGACCATCTGCTATTGACGCTCCTAGTCCGACCATCCACGCTTGCCAGAAACCGTATTTAATTCCGCGGTCCATTTGAGCCGCGTTGACTGGACCGATTGGTGCCGCAAGTGATATCCCTAATAAAACATATTTTAAAATAAGAAACATTGGCGACCTCCACGATAGAAGATGGACAACTCTGCATGTCTTCATCTTATTCGTCAGGAGATTCATTCAGACCATAAATTCTTTTAAAAGGAGAAGCAATCCTATGGAACAAAACTTAGATCCCAAGGTAAAAGAAGTGTTAGACCATGTAAAACGTGCCGATGAAGCCATGATCGAAGCTCAGGCAAACGCAGCACCGAATTGTTTTCAGACCGCTAAAGTCTGGCTTGAAACCGCTCAGCAATCTCTCCATTCTGCTGGAGAAGGAACAACTGAGGAAGAAAAAAAGCAGCTTCTGCATGCGAAGGAATATTTGCGCCACCTTCACGAAACACAAGCTGCTCTGCAAGAAACACGATATGATTGATAAAAAATCCCTCGTGACGTGTACACGAGGGATTTATCTTTTTCTAATCTACATATTTTCCATGGGCAGGTATTGCCAGCTCGTCAAAGTTTTCGGCAAGCTTATTTAGTTCCTCTGTAAGCTTTGGTCCGTTCATCGGAACTCCGTGCCCTGTTGCAGCTACAGATGGCTGAAGAGCAGCTAATGCTTGAACTGAATTCTTCGCCAGCTGCCAGTCCGTCGTGAAATATTTTGGCGGCCCGTTCATTTCTTGTTTTTGCGTCAAGACTTTATAGAGCGATTCCTGTTCTACTGTTATAAAAGCGTCCCCTGCAACCAGTACCCTATCACTTTCTCTAAAGAATGAGACATGTCCTGGTGTGTGACCCGGTGTGTGAATCCACCTCCACCCGGTAAGTCCAGGAATGGTTCCATCCTCTGGAAGAGATTGAACATAATTCCCTAAATCGATACCGTGATTCGGAAACATAGGTGAAAGTTTCGTGACCAATCCGCCATTTACAGATGGATCTGGCTCTGGATAGTCTTTTTGCCCATTCAAATATGGAATCTCTTCATGGTGTGCATAAACGGGAACACCCCACTTTTCAGCTAGCTCGTTAACCGCTCCCACATGATCGAAGTGTCCGTGAGTCAAAAGGATTGCTTTTGGCGGATGATTAAACCATTTCTCAGCCCATTCACAAATCATATCTCCGGATTTCGGCATTCCTGCGTCCACTAAATAATAAGTATGGTGATCCTCTGTACTCTGGATGAAATAGACGTTCACGATCTTGGTTGTTAGTACATAAACTCCTGGTGCAATCTGATCGCCAGTGTTATTCGCAACACTCGTCATTGGTAAAAATTCATGATTCATATCTTTATTCTCTGATTGATGTTCCATATTAATCAACCCCTTATGGCTCTTAAGTATCTAACTTTAAGTGTTTGGTTTCATTGTTCCACGTCGCAAAAAAAATATGTGACACATCAAAAACAAGACCACCCGATGGCAGCCTTGTCTCTATTGGCATTCTATGAAAATAATTTCCGGATAGATTGGGATTGGTTAACGGTTTCACTTTTCACATCTACGTTTAGTTTTCGGATATTATCGCAATAAATATGAAGTCTTTTTGCTTTGTCAGCGTTCAGATAAGAGGCGTATTGATCCAGCTTATCTACTTCGCGAAGTACGTCTTCTTTTGTGTCTGCTTCCTCAATCCTGCTGCAGCAAGAGCTGATTTGATCATAAACAGACATGCTATCCACCTCCTTTATGGTTTGTATCAATATTCCCTTCCCCATTTTTTTAAAACTAAGACCATTGGACTGAAATTCGCATATCATCTTTCAAATAGGGAAACTTTATTCTTATCATTTGCTGAACGAAAGAAGGGGTTATTGTGCGATTCGGCTGTCATGTCAGTATAAGGAACGGTTATATGGGAGCAGCAAAACATGCTTTTTCTTTAGGTGCCCGCGCATATCAATACTTCCCAAAGAATCCGCGCAGTCTGTCTGTGAAAGATTTTAATAGAGGGGACGCAGCCAGCTGTAAAGCATTTTGTATGGATCATGATCTAATCTCGGTGGCCCATACTCCCTATCCGACCAGCCTTACTCCTTCTGACGATAAAAAAGAGATTACGATTCAGTCTTTGCAGAATGATTTAGAGATCGCTGAAGCGTGCGGGTCTGCAGGTGTTGTTGTACATTTCGGCAGCCCGATTCCTGGTGAGGATCCTCTTGCAAGTTATCAGCTAATGATACATATGCTGAATGCTGTTCTTACGGATTGGGACGGACACTGTAAAATTTTATTAGAAAATAATGCGGGACGGCCAGGTTCAATGGGTACAACGATAGAGGAGCTTGCCCAAGTTCGAAACCTGTGTGAGCATCCTGAGAAAATCGGCTTTTGTTTAGATACATGCCATGCATTTGCAAGCGGTTTGTGGAATGGTGATAACTGGGGTGAACTCGAGGAAAAAGGTACTGAGTTAGGTTACTTTGACCATTTATTGGCTGTCCATTTAAATAATTCGAGGTATGCTTCGAGTGAAGGAAAAGACCGTCATGCCAATATTTTTCATAACGGTCATATCTCAGAGGAGCAGTTTTCTAAACTCGTTCTTTCTCGTATAATGAAGGTTGTTCCGTTTATATTGGAGACTCCGTCCGAATACGGGATTACACATCGTGAAGAGATTAAAGAGTTGTATGAGAAGTGGGATCTGTAAAATGTTTAGAGATTTATTGGACTTCTTTTTACGGTTAAGCTCTCCTCGTATGTTCATTGGATTAGATACCAAAACAATCGACCGGCATATTCACGAACTGAACGAACATCGATGGTTTAACACCTTATATGAAGACGCAAACTTTCGAAAGCTATTTTTCACTAATGTTCATGTGCGCCGTTATTTAGAAAATAAACGGCGTGTCCGTAAACTGATCATTAATCCTCTAGCTCGTGAAAAATTTATTATCTTCTTAGAAAAACAAAGAAAACGATAAACATTTTCATAAAAAAACGGCCAGAACTCTATTGAGAATAGAGATAGCCGTTTATTTTCAAATTGTGTTTTTATCGAATAAACATATTCTATACTTTGTATGGATGGGATGGACAGTTAACTTTCACAAAAATTGATTCCCGTGTTAATTTCAAGAATCCCACGTTATTTTTATTTATCCCACGAAAGACATCCATAATCCCACGTTAAATCTAAAAAAAACACGAGTCGACGTTTGCCAACAAATTATGACATTATCAATTAAAAATCGGTTCGGAGCTGTTCATTTAAATTCCCACTTCATCACAAACTCAAAGCTGGAAGTGTTTTCCCCGTTTCGAGGAATGTCTTTAAGTTGCTCAATATCGCTGGCCAGCCATTATTAAAACCTTCAAACGTCCCCTCTTTTTCGACTAAGTCTGTCTTTACGAGATTGTCATGGATCAATGTCAGTTTAACTGTTGATTCCATATGCTGCAGCTTAAACGTTACCACCGTAGGACTTTCGCGGGGAGTGTCATCACTTTTATTTGTCCATGTAAATGAAAGTTCGTGAGCCGGGTCATATTTTAATACGCTTCCCTCATCCGTCACCTCTCCATTACGAGAGTAAGTAACACTTGATCCTTCTTCCCATTTTGATTCTATTCTAGTACCAAAAAAGTACTGCTCTGAAATGTCCCCTTCCGTTAATGCTTCCCATACTTTTTCCGGTGAAGCCCCGATATATGTGACATAAACGAATTTTGATTCCATTATGATGTTCCTCCTTTATTAATGAACGCCATTCTTTGGATTCCAGTTTCCATTGTTTTTACGAATCTCTACAATTTGACCGATGTGGTAAGCGTTATGGATATTGATGTTTGCAAGAACCGAGTACCATGGATCGTGCCTGTCTTCATGTGCCGACCGTTCAAACACGTCATCTTCTGCATCTTTTACAGCACTTACCCACTCTGTCAGTACCCGATAGAGCTGTGTTTTCGCTTTTTCCCAGTCCTGATTGTTTTCGCTATGAAACGTCACATCGTTGCTTTCAATCTTTTTTGAAGTCGGATTTCCCTTAAATCTGCTCAAATAACGCTCGTTCCAAAAGATTAAGTGATTTACAATCTCCCAGATTGAGTTACTGATACCGTTTTTCTCATTGGCCTGTTCCGGCGTCAATTCATCCAGTGCCCGTTCTATCGGGACAAACCAGTTCGGCTCATTATGATTGGCTGCCATCTGCCTCAAAAGAATCGTCCTCTGATCCATGAAAAAACCTCCTGTACAAAAATAATCATCAGGTATCATTTCTTCAAACTAACTGGAACTCCTTTAATTCGACTTCTTTCCCTTCTGTGTTCGAGAGTACCCTTAAGAATAATCAGGCGCTCTCTTGGTAAAAATACCAAAAAACCTGTACGGGAGTTTTGCTGATGGTATTTAAGAAAAGGGCGCTCAAGAAGCTGGTAAAAGATAAGAATGAAGCTGATGCCCAGCCGCAACTTGAAGATCCAAAAAATGAAGCTCCGCCTAAGGATGCTTTGTCCACCGAGCTGAACCTGAACATACAGTATCTTCAACAAACGTTCGGTAACAGCTCCGACCTCTCATTTTCAGATTTTGAGCTTGGGAATAAAAAAGCAGTTTTGATCTATATAAATGGTCTTGTAGACAAGATGATTATCAGTCACTTTTTCGAGAATATCGGTCGATCTGAGCATTTGATTAAACACTCGGAGTTTTTAACAGAGACACTAGAAGCTTCTGATTTTATGAAACAGTTTTTTGCACCTGCAAACATGGTAAAAGAAGTTCAACTTTATAAGAAAGTCGTATCAGCCATACTCGCAGGAAACGCTGTTTTGCTGGTGGATTCAATTCCAAATGCTCTCGTGATTAACGCGAAAGGCTGGAGAGATCGGGATGTTTCGGAATCAGCAACTGAAAATGTAGTCCGTGGTCCGAAAGAAGCTTTTACGGAAAATATTCAGACCAATACGGCATTAGTCAGAAGAAAAATAAAAGATCCGAGACTGTGGGTTGAGAAAAAAGAGATCGGTAACATTACTCAAACAAGCATTTCCGTCATGTACATTCATAGCATCGCTAACGACAAAATCATTAAAGAGGTACATGAACGCCTTGATAAAATAGACATTGATGGTATTTTGGAAAGCAACTATATTGAAGAATTTATTCAAGACGAAGTATATACACCTTTCCCTACTGTATTTAATACGGAAAGACCCGATGTAGTTGCTGCTGCTCTTTTAGAAGGACGCATCGCAATCTTTATCGATGGGACTCCATTTGTTTTATTAGTTCCCGCTTTGTTTACACATTTCTTCCAAGCTGCAGAAGATTATTACCAGCGCTGGGATATCTCTACCCTGTTAAGGTTGCTTCGTGTTACGGCTTATTTTATTTCATTGCTTGGTCCTTCTGTTTATATCGCTATCATTAACTTTCACCAGGAGATGCTTCCGACACCTCTCTTGATCAGTCTCGCAGCGCAAAGGGAAGGCGTTCCATTCCCTGCCTTAATTGAGGCTTTGATCATGGAAGTCACGCTTGAAATTTTGCGGGAAGCTGGACTTCGGCTTCCAAAAGCAATCGGTCAGACCGTTTCCATTGTTGGTGCTTTAGTTATCGGACAGGCTGCCGTTGAAGCTGGAATCATATCAGCTGCCATGGTTATCGTCGTTTCCATCACCGCAATCTCTAACTTTATTCTGCCTGCTTATAATATGGGAATTGCTGTCCGTATTTTAAGATTTTTATTTATGTTCCTTGCTGGATCTTTCGGACTTTATGGCATTGCAGCCGGAATATTTGCATTGTCGCTCCACCTTTGCAGTCTTAGGTCTTTTGGGATTCCTTATATGGAGCCGCTCGCCCCATATATCGCATCAGACATGAAAGATACATTGTGGAGAAAGCCAAGGTGGAAATTAGTAACACGTCCGCGATTAATTAATCAAACCAATATCGTTAGAGAAACTGTGCCACCAAAAAACAAGTAGAAAGGAGCATGAAGGGTGAAACTTAGAAGAAAATGGATAATTCCGGTTTGTGCCCTCATGCTTATTCTGACGGGCTGCTGGAACAATAGGGAAATTGAAGACATAGGAATTGCAGTTGCGATGGGCATCGATAAAGTGGACAACCAATATGTTGTGACGGTTCAGCTCGTAAATCCATCTTCTATCTCTGCAAGAACGGGCGATTCATCCAGAGCGCCAATAGTAACTTATCAGGAAAAAGGCAAAACAATTTTTGATGCCATAAGACGGCTTACGAAAACAGCTCCAAGAAAAACTTTTTATCCTCACTTGAAGATGTTAGTAATAGGTGAAAAACTTGCACGTGAAGGTTTTGCAAACTCACTTGACCTGCTTGCACGCGACCCTGAGTTTCGCTCAGATTTTTATGTAGTGGTAGCGAAAGATCATAGAGCGGATCAAGTATTAAATGTTCTAGTTCCGGTAGAAAAAATCGCAGCACAAAACATGTATTCGAAGCTAAAAACTTCAGCAGATGTATTTGCTCCAACCCTAGCTCTTACTTTTGGAGACTTGCTTCATGACCTCACAAGTCCGGGAAAACAGCCCGTGGTTACAGGCATTCAGCTTACTGGAGATCCTCTTGAGGGTGAAAAGATGGAGAACCTACAGAGAGTAAACCCGAAAGTCCGCTTAAAATACACGAATATAGCTGTGTTTAAGGTGGATAAGTTAAAAGGCTGGCTGAATGAAAAAGAAAGTAAAGGTTACAATTACATACAGAATCAGATAAAAAGTACGATCGTAACCGTACCGTGTTTTACGAACAAAAAAGAAAATTTATCAGTCGAGCTAATTGATTCAGATACAAAACTGAAAACCAATTCTATGAACAGCCACCCTGAAATGAGTGTTTCTGTTAAGACAGACGCAAATATTGCAGAGGTTGGATGTTCAATTGATCTAACAAAGCAAGAAACTATAAATAAAATTGAGAAGTTAGTTGAAAAAGATATCAACTCCAACATCAAATCTGCTATTAAAACTGCTCAGCAAAAGTACAAACTAGACTTCCTAGGATTCGGAGAAGTTGTACACCGTTCTGAACCAAAGTATTGGAAACGTGTAAAAAAAGATTGGGATAAAGAATTTGTTGACATTCCTATAAAAAGTAAAGTGCATGTTCACATTCATAAGCTAGGAAAAAGAAGCAACTCTTATATTAATGAGTTGAAGGAGTAACAACATGGTTTACACAATCATTTCATTGCTGATCATCGGAGCTATCCTTCTTATCGATAAACCTAAATTAAAAAAGTACAAAAATTCTAGAAAAGATCTATGGGTGTACTTTGGGATTCTAGGGTTCGGCTCTATTTTATTGCTTATCCACGGTTCAGGTAGGACTCTCCCTACACCTCTTTATTGGATCTCCGCGGTATTAAAACCGATCATTAGCATTTTTTAAGAAAGGATGGGGTGGTTATCATGCTTGAAAATGGCAAAATAAGTGTCCGGCAGTTTACGGTATTAGTAGCCCTTTATACGGTAGGTACTGCAATCTTAATCATCCCCTCCATTCTTGCTGCAAAAGCGATGCAAGATATTTGGATTGCTGGTCTGATCGGTCTCGGTGCCGGTTTATTAATGGTATTTTTTTATTGGAAAATAGCTGAACGCTTTCAGTTTATGAATCTTGTTGAAATTCTCGAAAAATGCTTCGGAAAATGGATTGGAAAGGCTGTTGCATTTTCTTATTTCACTTTCTATATTTTTATATTATCTACTTTTGTTCTGCGGGATATCGGCGACTTCATGCTGACTGTTATGATGGTAGAAACCCCTATTGAAGCTATACATATTATCTTTTTAGTTGTGGTACTTTATGGAGTTAAGCTCGGTCTAGAAACATTTACAAGAACGACTGAGCTGTTTCTCCCCTGGATTGTGATATTGTTCGTTGTATTATTCATCACACTCCTCCCGCAAATCGAATTCACTAATATTTTGCCTGTAATGGAAAACGGCATCCAGCCTGTTCTAAGATCATCACTCTCATTTATTGTATTTCCTTTTCTGGAATTGGTGGTCTTTCTGATGATTATTCCTTATGTGAATGAGCCGAAAAAGACGAAAAAAGCCTTTCTGCTCGGTACTGCGCTTGGCGGCGGCTTACTTATTTTGATCTCCACACTTTCTATTCTCGTGATCGGTGTCACTGAAACAACACGAAGCATCTATCCAACGTATGATTTATCCAAGACGATCAACATCCGGGAGTTTTTCCAGCGTGTTGAATCCTTTATGGCTCTTATCTGGTTCATTACCGTTTTCGTAAAACTTGTCGTTCTGACTTATGCTTTATGCTTAGGATTAGCTTCAGTGTTCAATGTACAGGATTACAAACTTTTAACTTTGCCAATCGGACTTTTATTGTATGTAGTGTCTCTTGTTATTTTTCCAAGCTCAACTTACCTTATTGAGTTCACACCGATCTATGATTTTTATGCGGTGCTATGGATGCTCATGCCCGTGTTCATTTGGCTCGTTTCACTTATAAGAGGCAAACCTGTGTAAAAGAAAAAAGAGCTTTTGTTGTAAGCTCTTTTGTTGTGTATTTAGATTCCTTGTCTTATTCCAAGTTGAGATAGCAGCACCCGGCGGCCTTCTTGACTTGAGATCGCCGCAGCTTGATTTATTGCAGTAAGGTTTAGTACGTCTTCTTTCGTAATCGAAGGCTTTTTATTATTCTGAATGGCTTCTATCCATTGCTCCATCGCAGACTGAATTGGTTGCGGCAGCTTTTCTGGAGTTATCCACTCTTCGGTACCAAGATGTTTACTCTTGATTCGAACATTGTGCCCCTCGATCATGAGAGTTCCTTCCGTTCCATAAAGTTCCAGCTGTTGCGGACTTCCGTATGATAGAAAGCCAGTTTCGATCAACCCCATAGCACCTGATTCATACTCTACCATCACCACCGCGTTATCATCTACCCCGAGATCATAAAAGTGGTTCAGTCTCCCGCTCAATGCTTTTACTTTTCCGCCTAACCGATTTGTTAAGTAGATCGGATGAGCACCAAGGTCGATCAACGCACCGCCACCGCACTCCTCTTTATTATAAAAGTGCTCCGGCAGCCAGCCCTTCGGATTTTCTTTTGAAGGAACTGAACCATTATGCGCTACCCGGCATCTGATGTATGTAATGTCTCCGAGCAAACCTTTGTCCACAGCTTCTTGCGCATATAAATAAAAACTCTCTGTCAGCCTCGGGAGATTGACCATCAGCTGAACGTTGTTTTCTTCAACCGCATTATAAATTTCTTCACACTCATCCACCGTGAAAGCAAGCACCTTTTCCGTGAAAATATGTTTTCCATGGTTGGCGGCAGCGATGATGATGTCCTTATGACGGTTCGTGGCTGTTGTTACAATCACTCCATCAATTTCAGGATTCGATAAGACGTCATCAAGGTTCGGCTCAAAAGGAACATTTAATTCACTTGCCCATTCTGATCCACGTTCATGATTTTCATCCCAGACCATTTTTATAGAGATCGATTCATTTTCGTGCGCTTCACGTGCATAATCTACCGCGTGCACATGCCATTTGCTGAGTAGAGCTACGTTCATTGATCATCACTCCTCAAAAGTTGAATTTTATTTCATTATACATAAACCCGTCGGGAAGTTTTATTATTTTGATATTAAGTCAAAACTAGTTTAAATAGTGGGGGCCTTTGGAGAATTTTCCGATTATCCATTCAAACTTTTGGGATGCATTGATCCCCGTACCTTTGGCAGAATGGTTTCGTGGGATTTTTTAAATTAACGTGGGATTTAATAGCTTTAACGTGGGATTTTTCAAAATAACGTGTGATTATTTCAAATAACGTGCGATTCCGAAATAATCATTTCAAAATGTCCTTTAAGCGAGGACATTTCAATAATTTGTTCGCCTGATGTTAACAGCTAATGAGGACTCTTATTTTATTTAACGATTTTGTCTAAAAAAATAAAGCTGACCCCAATCGGTCAGCTTTTCCCAACAATAATCCGTCCTTCACTTAAAGCTCCTTCGCTTTAAACGTATCTCCACCCTCGATCGTTCCATTTTTGAATCCTTTATGGAACCATCGCTTCCGCTGTTCGGATGTACCATGTGTAAAACTTTCCTGAACGACGTAGCCTTGATGTTTCTTTTGAAGGGTATCATCACCTACAGCACTCGCCGCGGTCAGTGCTTCTTCCAGATCTCCTTCTTCAAGTACATTCATATCTTGAGCATGATTCGCCCAGACACCTGCGTAGTAATCTGCCTGAAGTTCGAACCTAACCTGGTACCTGTTAAAAGCTTCTTTACTGAGTTTTGAGCGCATATCCTGGAGCTCTTGGGATTTTCCTAAAAGTGTCTGAACATGGTGTCCTACTTCATGGGCAATAACATAAGCCATTGCAAAATCACCAGGTGCTTCATACTTACTTTGAAGTTCCTGATAAAAACTAAGGTCTATGTAGAGCTTTTGGTCACCTGGGCAATAAAAAGGGCCGACAGATGAACCCGCTGCTCCGCAGGCCGACTGGACACTGCCGGAATATAAGACAAGCTTTGGTTCTTTATAGGTCATGCCTTCTTCACGGAAGACATCTGTCCAGACGTCTTCCGTGTCCGCTAGAACGACAGAAACGAACTGAGCATCTTCTTTTTCTTTTTCAGTTTCTTCATAAGGAACATTCTCCTCTGTTCCGGTGATTCCACCTAGAAGATCACCGTGATTTCCTCCTAATAAAGTTATAATTAAGACGATGATAAGACCGCCGACTCCGCCTCCAACAGCTAGTCCTTTACCGCCCATCCCTCTCCGATCTTCAACGTTCGCACTTCCGCGTCTGCCTCGCCATTTCATCTTGTATCCTCCTCATTCATATCAAACTTAATTTTAATAGTTTGTATACCCCAAGTTTTATAAAATTAGACGAGTCTATTTTTTATTAAGCTTTTTATAATTAAAGAGGATGAAGTGCATTTGAATGGTTAATAAAAACAAAGGCATCATACCGATTTGAAAGACTTGTTGGAACATAGTTGCCAAGATGCTCAAATTGAGGGTTGTACACGACTCCGATGGCTCTATGTCCTCTTACTTCTTGCAGTTTTTCGTGATGCTGTTTCAGCATTATGATCTGGTCATGTGCACCTGCAGCATAAAAAACCCCTTCCCAAGTGTCTGGTGGTGCTGGCGGTACTATAATTTTTTTATAAGGTTCCCCCCATTCATCTCCTGCGATCACGGTACCTCTATGAGTACCAAAACCTACTGCAAATACATCCTCTGGCGCATGGTTTTCACGAATTAATTGACATACGTTCACCATGCCCTCATCAGCCATATCAGTAGCCCGTGCATCACCGATATGTGTGTTGTGTTCCCAAATGATTACCTTTGCGTCACTGCCGTGAAAATCCATCAGCCGTTCCACCGCTTCTGCCATGTGTCGATCTCTCATGTTCCATGTTTCTGTATCTCCTTTCACCATAGATCGGTAATAATGTTCAGCGTGTGCAGCAACCAGTGCATTAAGTTCCAAGCTAAGACCGCCCTCAGGATCCTCATCGTATAAATCCCGATTCGTCTGAATTTCAACAAGAAGCTTGATCACTTCATCCTCACAGCTTTCAGAAAGATATCCTGCCGACATTGCGTAAGTTTGTTCATCTTTTTGAAACGGCTGAAAACAAGAAAAAGCTTTTTTGGCAGACTCAACCCTTTCCGAGTCATGCTTTTCCAGATATCGTATAATCTCTTCCATTGATTCAAAAAGGCTATACATATCAATACCGAAAAAACCGACCTTTTTTTGCCCTGACTGCTGATCATTATGTTTTTTCAGCCAAGTTGTAAAATCGAGAATTTCTTTGTTTGCCCACATCCAAGACGGCCAGCGTGTAAAACTGTGTTTTAATAGAAAGTCCAACTGAGGCTGATTTGCGTAGTAGCCCTTTATGTAACGATTAATCCGATAACATGAGGGCCAGTCTCCTTCCACAGCAATAAACGAAAAACCTTTTTCTTGGATTAGCTTTTTAGAAAGTTCAGCACGTATTGTGTAAAATTCAGACGTTCCATGCGATGCTTCTCCCAATAGAACATACCGCGAGTCGCCAATCTCACTTACAATGGCATCCAGATCTATGTGGTTATTTAACCGGACCATATGTTTCTTTAGATAATCGGACAACGTTTTTTCCATCTTTCCACCCGCTTTCTACCTGTACTATAACCAGCTAAGTTTCTTCTTAAACAGAAACGAAAAAACAGAGTGCTTATCGCACTCTGTTTAAGTTTAAGCTATTCAGTCTTTCCTTCATATGCGTCCATACCGCCAGCCATGTTGATCACTTTAAAACCATGGCTATCCAGCAGCTGGCATGCGCGGCCGCTTCTGCCGCCAGAACGGCATACCATCACATATTCTTTAGATTTATCTAATTCGTGCATACGAAATTCTAACAATCCAAGAGGAATATGAGTGATTCCAGGAATCCTACGCGCCTTCACCTCGTCCACTTCACGTACATCAATGATATTTAACGCTTTTCCTTCATTCAACTTCGCTTCTACTTCTTTAGCTGTTAATTGCTTCATCATTTTCCCTCCTCTTTATCTCCAGGCACTGACTCCGCCTTTTACGTTTGTTACATGTTTAAAACCTGACTTCACTAGGATCTTGCTTGCCTTTTGGCTTCTCATACCGCTTTGGCAAATCACGACTACTTCCTTGTCTTTTGAAAGCTTATCTGTTTTTTGAGCTAATTGGTGCAGCGGAATATTCTTAAATCCAGGAATATGGTACCCGTTAAACTCCCCTTGTGTACGAACATCAATAAATTGTTTTTTCTTATCTTTAAGTTCTGCTTTAAGCTCGTTTGGAGTGATATTTTTCACACCTTTAGCCGGTATAAAACGTTGAGCGATAAACAAAATAATAAGACCAAAAAGAATATAATTAAGGTATTCCAATCTGTTTTCCGCCTTCCTATGATTTGTATCGAATTTATATTTTAATCTTTATTTCTTAACGTCATCATATACCCTATGGGGTATAATGTCAACTTAAAAAAACGAAGAGAAACCTCTCTTCGCTTTAATTATATATTTTTATAATAAAGGATCGTCGTATCTAATGTCCCTGTTTCAGACTGAGCAAAATTCGGAATACGCCCCGCTTCTATGTAACCAATTGATTGATAGAGAAGGTTTGACGGATCTCCCTCTCTCGTATCTAAAACCAGTAATGTTCTTCCTTCCTGCTTCGCCCGTTTTTCGATCTCATTCATTAAATGACGTGCAATTCCTTTTTGACGATGTGATGGATGCGTCATCAGCTTTGCTACTTCAGCTCTGTGCGTGCCGTTTGGCTTTGTGCATAAGTGGAGCTGGACCGTCCCTGCAATCTTGCCTTCTATTTTCGCTGCTAAAAAAATTATTTCAGGTGCTGTACAGCTTCTCCAATAAGCATCTGCATCGTCTTTTTTAAGCGGCGGCAAAAATCCGATTGAAGCTCCATCATGGACCACCTTTATCAAAAGGTCCGAAAGCTCTTCTACATACTCATCTATATTTCTGACATTAATGATCTCCACACCCATGCCCCTTTTTCTTTTTTATACATTCTAATTTTATTATGGTAACCTTACAATCTTTTTGTAAGGTTTTCTGACAACCATTTTTTTGAGAAAGTTCTCATGTCTTGTCCCTTTTCTTCTTATTCGATATGGTTGTAATTGAAGTTCTAGCCGGGAGTGTTTATTTTGATTAAAATCTTACTCGTTGGTGCTGGAGAATCTCATCAATCAATTCTCGAGCATGTTAAAAAGGAAAAAACAAATGATTTAGAAGTTACCATGATATCCTCTTCAAAATCAGCTGAAACATACAAACGATGTGAAGAAGCTGCTGTTACTTTTAAAGAAGATACGGTGATCTCATTTGATCCCCTGCAAAAAATGCTGCTCAGCTTTTCAGGTGGAATCTATCGTTTTGATGTCATTTCATTTGATATCGATACGAAATATTCCCTCTTTAAGCAGGCTTTGGTTCCAGTTGATTCAGACGGCCGTATGCTTGTTGAAGACACATTGCAAAATACAGAATTTCCGTTTTTGTTTGGTGCAGGTGAGTGTGTTTCTATTGTTGGGAATACAAAGAACGCTAAATCCACAGACAAACAAGGTTATGTGTTGTGGAATAATATGAAAAGATATATTTTTGGTCAAAAGCTTGAATCATTGAACAGCGGTTCTATGCTTACTTACATTAATTGTTGGATTGATCGTTTATTTAAAAGAAAATGATTTACAAAAAAAGAAGAGGCGGGTGCCCCTTCTTTACCATTATGCTTTTACAGCCTGAGCACCTTGAGTCGCCATAAACTCTTCAATCTCTTCTGTCTCACGCATGATATCTTTAGAAAGATTTTCGTATCCATCTTCCGTTACTAAAATGTCATCCTCAATTCGGATTCCGATCGACTCTTCCTCAATATATAATCCTGGCTCGATCGTGATGACCATTCCTGGCTCCAGCACGCGGTCTTTGTACGACCCAACATCATGTGTATCCAATCCAAGGAAATGTCCTACACTGTGATAATAGTACTTGGAAATTTCTGAGTCCTCTTTAATCAAGCCGATCTTTCTGCACTCTTCTGATAAAACCTTCTTTGCATGCTTATCAAGTTCCTCATAAGGAAGGCCCGGTTTGATAAGTGCTGTCGTTTCTTTTAGCGCTTTTAACACGATGTTATAAAGCTCTTTCTGACGGTCTGTAAACTTTCCATTTACCGGGAAAGTGTAGCTGATATCGGCATTGTAATAGTCCTTTTGTGCGCCAAGATCGAGCAAAACGAGATCACCATCGTTCGTTTGCGCATTATTGTGCTCATAGTGCAGCACCGTCGCATTTTTGCCGCTTGCCGTAATTGTTTTGAACGCATAATCACGGATACCGTTTGATTTTAATGTGAAATCAAAATGGGCTTCGAGCTGGTATTCCATCATTCCCGGTTTAGCGTTCTTCAAGATATTGTAGATTCCGTCTTTTGTGATTGCGATCGCTTCTTTAATCTTCTGAATCTCTTCTGTTGTCTTGTAGACTCGCAGTTTACAAATTTCGGGATAGATGTTGCTGATCGCAACGTGCGGATAATGCTCACGAATGTGTTTTGCAAATAGAGAGGTACTCGTCGGTGCACCTGACCAGCCGCGGCGTTCTAAATCTAAACATACTTGCTTCGCTTGATTCGTAAAGAAGTTGCCTGCTACAAGGGATTCGAAGCTATCTGCGTACTTAATGTCTTTGATTCCTGAGATGTTTTCAGCTTCTTCTTTTGAAACTGTCTTACCGACCCACTTCTCCATTACCGGATCCGCTTTTTCAATAAAAAGAGTTTCTTCAAACGTTTGGCCGTTCTTCTTCATCATAAGAATTACATTTGGCTCGTTGATACCTGTTAAGTAATAAAAGCTTCGATTCGGTACGAACGCATAGTGCTCATCCGCTGATTTTTGAGGTGCTTTTCCAGCGAATAGAATTGTGAGTGATTCATCTGGAAGCAATTCCTTCAATCTGCTGCGATTTCTTTCAAAAAAATAGGACTCCATATTGATCCTCCTTATTTATTGTTAAAAGCTAAAACCGACTGAGTAGTTTATTTATGTAATTATATTATAAATAGTTTAGCAAACTAATAACAGATATTTTTTGAATTTTTTGATACTAAATTAACAATAAAAGGTAAATTATGTGATGAATAGTGATTTTTATGTGATGAGTGACATTTTTTATGTGATGAACCTCTATATTTATGTGATTATGACACTTTTTTATGTGATTATTGCTATCCAGACTCTTGCCAGCTTCATTTATCCTCTGTATCTCTTAAAAAAGCTAACCACCTCATAAAATGGTTAGCTTCTGTCTGTTTATGCTTCCTGTTCGAACAGCTGAACGAGTTCGACGATGACTTGAGTCGCTTTAATCATGTTGTCGACTGAGATGTATTCGTGTCTGCCGTGATAATTTTCCCCGCCTGTGAAGATATTTGGTGTCGGCAGTCCCATATAGGATAGCTGAGAACCGTCAGTGCCGCCGCGGATCGGTTTAACGATTGGTTCGATCTCTAAGTTTTTCATCGCTCTGTAAGCGAGATCTACAATTTCCTTAACAGGTTCGATCTTCTCTCTCATGTTGTAATACGTATCTTCCATCTTCAGCAGAATATTGTCTTTGCCGTACTTTTCTCTAAGTTCATCAACGATCGCTTGAATCATTGATTTTCTTTTCGCAAAAAGCTCTTTATCATGATCCCGGATGATATAAGACATCTCCGTCATTTCGACGTCACCTTTTAATCCAAGCAGATGGTAAAAACCTTCATATCCTTCCGTATGTTCAGGTGCCTCTTCTGCAGGAAGTTTATTATGAAGCTCCATCGCGATTTTAGCAGAGTTGATCATCTTTCCTTTTGCAGAACCTGGGTGAATGTTCTTGCCTAGAATTTTAATCTTCGCATCTGCTGCATTAAAGCTTTCATATTCCAGTTCGCCAAGAGGTCCTCCGTCCATCGTATAGGCAAATTTAGCGCCGAATGCTGCAACATCGAATTTATGCGGACCGCGCCCAATCTCCTCATCCGGTGTGAATGCTACTCTGATCTTGCCGTGCTTGATTTCTGGGTGATCGATCAAATAATTCATTGCTGTCATGATCTCTGCGATACCTGCTTTGTTATCAGCACCGAGCAGTGTTGTTCCGTCTGTCGTAATCAGGGTATGACCTTTGTAATCTTTTAAACTAGGAAAGTCTTTTGGTGATAGTTCGATATGTAAGTCTTTGTTTAGTATGATTGTTTCTCCGTCATAGTTTTCAACGATCTGCGGCTTGACGTTCGTTCCTGTAAAATCTGTTGCCGTATCAACATGCGCCAAGAAACCGATAACTGGCACTTCTTTTTCCGTATTAGAGGGGAGTGTTGCCATCACATAGCCGTTATCGTCAATCGCCACTTCTTCCATTCCGATTTGCTTCAATTCTTCAACGAGCATATTTGCCAATGTCATCTGACCCGGTGTTGATGGAGTAGTTTCGCTGCCATAGTCTGATTGTGTGTCGACTTTTACATAAGAAGTAAATCTATCAATAATCTCTTGTTTCAATTTTCACTCAACTCCTCTTATTTTGTTTTATCATAGCATGTTTTGTTAATGGTTACCTATTTTGAAAAACACCAGCAGATACTTAACACATTGAAATAATGTTCAAATTTCAATAGTTAAATTCATTAAATGTATGCATATATTTATAGTTAAGGGGGGCACACCAATGTACAATACTTTATTGTTTTGTGATCCTGGAATTGATGATTCACTCGCGATCATGTATGCACTGCTTAACCCAGAAATAAATGTTGTAGGGATTGTCTCTAGTTATGGAAACGTGCCTCAGCAGCAAGCTACTCAGAATATCGCGTATCTCTTGCAGCTTGCGAACCGGCCTGACATCCCCATCATTACTGGCGCAAGAAGTCCTTTTAGCGGTGAGATAGCGGTTTATTATCCTGAAATTCATGGGGAAGAAGGTCTTGGACCCATCCTGCCGCCGGAAACGATTCCACGAGAAATTCTTAATTTTGATGAGGTTTTCAAAATCATAAATAAATATGAAAACAACCTTGTAGTGGTGGATGTCGGCAGATCAACTTCTTTAGCAACCGCTTTTATTTTGGGTGGCGACGAACAGATGCATAAGATTTCAGCTTTTTATATCATGGGAGGAGCGTTCTTAGTTCCTGGGAATGTCACCCCGCTTGCCGAAGCCAATTTTCATGGTGATGCGATTGCATCAAATCTAGTACTCAATAAAGCGAGAAACGTCTATATCTTTCCATTGAACGTGACAAACTATGCCCTCATAAAACCTGAAACAATCAGTCAAATATCTTCTGCAAACTATAATTCTTTCTCACCTTTTATTAAACCGATCTTTGATTTCTATAACGAAGCGTATAAAAAGCTGGTACCCGGAATTGAAGGAAGTCCAATACATGATGTATTGCCATTATTTGCGCTGACCAATCCAGATAAAGTACGCTATGTGGACAGAAAAGCATCGGTTTCTATCAACATGGACGATACAAAAGGACTCAGCCAAGCAGACTTTAGACCAAGAGCTCCTCAAGAAGGACCTCCTGATGCCGTTGATCACATCGCCAATTGGTTCGACTATAACGCTTTTGTACAGGATTTTATTAAAACTATGACCCATAGAGGCAATCGTATATTTCACAAAAAATCTTCATCCGTCTAAACAACTTGTCTCCTCCCGCATATGATATAGTACCAGCGCTAAAGTTAAGGTGCTGTGACAATAGCGGGGGTGATTTTTCATGGGTTGTTGGGATAAATGCGAGTCTTCTTCTTCTTCTAGCTACATCTATCTAAAATGCAAAAAATGCAGAAAAAAGAAAAAGAAGTGCGACTGCAAAGAAAAAGACTGATTTTAAATCATAAAAAAGGAGTCCAATTGGGCTCCTTTTTCGTTATTTCTTTTTATTCTGACCGCTTGATATGGCAAGGCTTAACGCAATTCCTATTCCGATGCCAATAGCAATGTTATTAAGTGCGAGTCCGATCGCAACTCCAATCGCGATACCGATTGCTAATCCACTATTCGAAATTAAATGTTTTCTTTTTTTCAAGTTGACCTCCTTTTTATAAACCGTTCTATTCTTGTGGATACGTCTTTTGCAAAAATGCCACAGACTGCTTAATCAATTCTTTTAGTACGTCTACATCAATATCAGCTACTTTATTTATGTATACACAAGCTGCTCCGGTCGTATGCTCGCCGAACTTGTTCAACAATTCTTCTCGTTCGGGATCGCCTGGAGCAAAATAGAGGCTTATTTTCGCTTTACGCGGCGAAAAACCAACTAGTGGTGCATCCCCTTCGTGACCAGTTTTGTACTTATAGTGATATGATCCAAACCCGATAATGCTCGGCCCCCACATCTTTGCTTCAAAACCAGTAGTTTCGGTGAAATGATCTAAAAGTTTATAAGCATCCTCACGTTTTTTTGGATTCTCTACGTTTTCAATAAACTCGATGACACTGTTATCGTTCACTTTTGTTTTCAGTTCGTACATAATTCCACTCCTTTTCCGTCTTTTTAACCTATGATAAGTCTTCTACACGTAAAATCGTTCTCCTTTTAGAAGATAGGCTTAATAAAGTGCACGAAACTAGCCATTCAAAGGTACGCCCAGGGATATATTTAACTAACATGTGGCTTGAATTCAAAAATTTTGTTCATTTATCCACAAGATGTTATTTGTCAACAAATTCCGCAAACCTCCAACCTTCCAGTCTTAAATGCGCATTAAAAAAGAAGATGATTTCTTCTTTTTTCGTTATGATAAAAAGGTAATGAGAGTAACGAGGATGGGGTGGGCAATAGTGAAAGTAGTTATATTAGATGATTGGGAAAAAAGTTTTGCGGAAAACCCAGAAATAGAGCGATTGCGGCAGCATTTTCAAGTTGAGATCTATCACGATAAACCCTCTCAGGATGTTCTTCTAAGCCGTATCGAACAGGCAGATGTCATATTACCGATTAGAGAACGTACGAGGTTTTCTAAAGATGTGCTACAGCACCTGAAGAATATTAAGCTTATTGCACAAACAGGTGCTGGTCTTGCTCATATTGACATGGATGTGGCCAACCGTCTGAACATACCTGTAGCTGCCACTCCTGGAGGATCTGCAGCTGTTGTAGAGTTAATCATCGGTATGATGATCAACCACTCCCGCAATCTTTTGTTATTACATAAGCAGATGAAACAAGGTCTTTGGGCGGAATCGGTCGGTTTAGGACTTGAGAACAAAACGATAGGTATTATCGGTCTTGGTAAAATCGGTTCAGGTGTCGCAAAAATCGCGAAAGCTTTCAATATGAATGTCATTGCATGGGGACCACGATTAACTGAAGAACGTGCACGAGCTCAGAGTGTTGAATCCAGTGAACTGGAGGATCTGCTGCAGAGATCTCATTTTGTAGTGATTACGGTGAGGCTCGTTCCAGAAACGAAACACATACTTTCAGAAAAACATTATAAACTTATGAGAAAAGATGCTTTCCTTATTAACACTTCACGGGGAGAAGTAGTGGATGAAGCTTCACTTGTAAGAGCATTAGAAGAAAATTGGATCGGCGGAGCCGGCCTCGATGTATTTAATCATGAGCCAATCGATCAGAATCACCCGCTCTTAAAGCTGAATAACGTAATCTTAACGCCTCATATCGGATGGAAAACAGATAATATGTTTCACCAGTTTTTATCTGTAAGCATTGATAACATCCTTTCTTATTTCATCCAAGGTAAGCCAGAACGAATCGTGAATCTTGAAAAAATCCAATTGAAGGCCCGTCAATGACGAGCCTTTTGCCTTTTTTAATCTTCTTTATACCTTTTTTTCAAAATGTCCGAACCAATCCCAGAAACGATCATTAATATCAGTGAAACTAGTCACCTTTCAATAATCTATAATCCATTATTGTTAATTTATTTGATAAATGTAAAGATAGCTGTGGTTGCGATGCCCCGCAACCTCTAGTTGCCCATTAAAAACCTTGATTTTATCACCACAACAAAAAACGTCCCGTATTTATTCACGAGACGTTTCCTTTATTAAAACAGCTTTTGAAGTTCGTTTATTCCGAGGTAAGCAAACATAAGGAGGCATCCGATCAAGACTGCGTTCGTCACCCATTTGTTGCGGTACTCTGCGTCCACCTTTTTAGAGTTCAATAAAATGATCAGTGAGATGGCCAGAAACGGCATGAACAATGCTCCGAGAACCCCATAAATAATAATGAGCTGCACTGGTTTCCCCAAAAAGAAAATGAGCATCGGCGGAAATGTCAGCCAAGCAAGATACGCACGGTAAGACTTATCTTTTTCCGAAACAGGCTTAACTTTGTGCAACTCTTCCTTTTTGGTTCGAATCGTTCTTAAGAAGTCAGCGAACAAGTACGGCACGCCGTTCCATACACCGAGAAGTGAAGTGAAAGCTGCTGACCAGAAAGCAATCAGGAAAAGCCACCGCAATGGTGTTCCGAATTCCTGCCCCAATAATCCGGCAAGATCCAGCAAGCCTTGGTCACCTTCAAGTTTCACATCTGTCCCAAATAAGAATTTAGCACCGATCACAAGTGCTGCCATCGTAAAAATTCCCGTGATCACATAAGCTGCTTTCGTATCCAATCTCATAATGGGAACAAAAGCTTTTCCTTTCCAGTCCTTTTCCTTTAGCCAATAACCGTAGGACGCCATCGTGATCGTCCCGCCTACACCACCAATTAAACCTAATGCGAGCATGAGTGACCCTTCAGGCATGCGAGGTACAAAACCACCTGCAAACTCACCGAATGATGGCAAAAAGAGCAGGGATGTTCCGATAATCGTGATAAACATAACGCCAATGAGTACAGTCATGATTCGTTCAAACAATAAATAGCGGCCCGTCCACACAAGAGCGAATCCAATCAGTGAGTGTACGATGGCCCATGCCCAGATCGGCATGATCGGCAGCATAGCGTGCATGCCTAACCCGCAAGTCATCGCGGCTGTTGCACCGTAAATATAACCCCAGATAACCGAGTACACTCCAAAATAGGTTGTTGCCCATTTGCCAAGGGAATGCCATCCTTGCAGAATCGTTTGCCCTGTTGCAAGATACCAGCGTCCCACACCTTCGTTTAAGTAGTATTTTAAGATAGCTCCCACAATAATTGCCCATACGAAGGTCATACCGAAAGAAGTTCCGATGACAATAGCAGTAATCATATCCGCTGTTCCGACTCCAGTGGCAGCAACAACAAATCCCGGGCCAATCATTTTCAGCTTTTGCCCTATTGTCTGTGGCGGCAAAGGACCAGTGTTTGCTGTTGCGTGATGCAGATCATAATTCAAAGATGATTCACTTTTCATGTTTACTCCTCCTTTTGCTCCGATTTTAGAAAACGTTTTCAAAATAGTATTTACTCATTATGACATAGTTCGGAAAATTTACTCAACTATAAGTTTAAAAATTAATACAAAAAATAAATAAGCCCAGAATTCTGAGCTTTTCTTACCAGTTAAAAAAGAAGAAGGCTAGTATGAAGTAAATGACAAAAAGCGTTTCTAATATTAAAGTTATTAAGTCCCATTTTGTTTTACGGAATTCTTCCTCAGTCTGGGTCCCAACAATCATCCTTATAGCCAAAAGCAAAAAACCTATTATTTTGGCATACATATTATTCAGTACAAACACTGCAATGATATAGATCAGCCCTTTGAAGATAAAAGTTCCTATAAGTATCCCTAAATTTAATCTAAATTTGCTGATTGGAAAAAACTCATCCGATCCTTGAAGTTCTATGTATTTGTCTTTTATAAAACGATATCTAATAAGCAACTCTATATTATTTATTAACAGTATGATACACCATACTATAATAAGCGTTTCTTCTACAGTCATCCCAATCAATTTACCATCCCCCAATAATTTATAACCACACTAATATTTTACCATAATTTTACTAAACCCTAAAAAATAAAGATTGTTTTAGTGACTTTCAAGGGGTCTCGCGCCTTGCACTCCTATCAATTTAGTCTAAGAATTAAAAGAAAAAATGCTCATAAATTATAATCTTTTAGAAAAGAGTAAAATAAAAAACCGAGCAGAAAATATAAAGATCTTCTGCTCGATTTATTAGTCATTCTGTTTTTAGAAGTTATTTTAGAACGTATGTGCCGCGTCTTTAGCTCTTGCGATGGCATTTTCCTTTATTTCATTTGCTTTGTCAGGCATTGCGGCATGTCCTTCAACAAAAATTCCCTCGAAGGAAGGAACCCCGAAAAATTGCATGATGATACTCAGATAACGGTGTCCCATTTCCATTCCTGCTGCAGGTCCTTCAGAATAAATGCCTCCACGGGCTTGAATGTGCATGGCTTTCTTATCTGTTAAAAGACCAACCGGCCCTTGTTCTGTGTATTTGAATGTTTTTCCGGCCACAGCTACTGAATCAATATATGCTTTCATTACTGGAGGAAACGAAAAATTCCACATTGGCGTAACAAATACATATTTATCTGCTGAAACGAACTGATCACACAACTCTGTGAGTCTTCCTACTTTGGCCTTTTCTTCTGAAGACAGTTCTTCAAACCCTTTACCTGATTGAAGTTTCCCCCAACCACTGAAGACATCCACATCAATTTGCGGAACATCGTCTTTATATAGGTCAACATTCACTACTTCATGATCTGGATTAATTAATTTATACTCTTCAATAAATGCTTTTCCTACAGCCATGCTGTACGACATTGTATCATCATGCGGATGTGCTGGTATGTACAAGACTTTTGTCATAGAATGAACCTGACCTTTCTAGTTATTCATTTGCTTCATGCAGATAAGGATTTCCGCTGATCTTTACTCTTACTTCATCAGTTAATGCAAACGGCTCTGTGATTGTTTCTTCCTCTGTTTCATTTGTGCTATGCAAACTTCCATCATAATGAATAGGCTTGTTATCCATTAATCACTCACCTCCCCTTTTTATTTAAACCATATATTTACATCTATACATTTCCAATTTACAAAAAGGCTACCTGCTTAAACAGATAGCCATAGCCATGTTATTTAATTATTAACGTCCGCCAAGAGCTTGTGCTACAAGACGCTTCGTGATCTCACCACCTACAGATCCGTTTGCACGAGATGTAGAGTCTGGTCCAAGGTTTACACCGAACTCAGAAGCGATTTCATACTTCATTTGGTCGATAGCTTGTTGAGCACCTGGTACTACTAATTGGTTGCTGTTGTTGTTTCTAGCCATTGTTTTCACCTCCTTTTAATGATTAAGATTATAATTCCACTTCAAATTTTTCTTATACGCCTTTAAGCAGAGGTAGTATTTGTTAAGGGAAATAAAAAAGAACGATTGAAAACAATCGTTCTTGTGAAACTAATGGCAAACCCTAATTTTTCATTTTTATTTTCTCCTAATATTTAACTAATATTCTTTATCTTTTCTTAGTTCATCCATACTGTGAAATCTTCAAATCCTTTTTTCTTTACTGAATTAGGCGTTAAATCTGGATAACCGATATAGATAAAACCAGCCATATCTCCTTTTGGCGTCAGTCCAAAGAATTCCTTTACTTTATCTTGATAAGTTACTGCACCCGTTCTCCAAATCGCGCCTAATCCTAATGAGTGTGCGGTAAGCAGCATGTTTTGGATCGCACTGCAGACTGCTGCGTATTCTTCTTTCATGATAACGTTTTTCTTATCGCCCGGTTCCACCCCCACAGCGATGATGACTGGTGCTCTTAAAGGATTATTCCTTGCTTTTTCTGCTTTCCGGTCCACTTCATCAGCTTCTAAATCTGCATGATCGGTTCGAACTATTTCTTCTAAAACGGCTCCTAATCTTTTTCGGCTATCTCCGCTTATAACAAAAAAGCGCCAAGGTTCTGTCCTGTAATGGTTTGGTGCATACGTTCCTGCTTCAAGGATTTTTTCAATGCAGTCAGAAGGTACTGGGTCATCTTTTACTCTTCCGATGCTCCTTCGTGTTTTAATCGCATCTAACACATCCATAATCGAATACACTCCTCTCATTATTAGAGTTATTCTGACCTTTCTGTATATAGAAGCCATAAAAATAGGAATTATCACCTTTTTCAACTACTATCATAAAATTAATGTAAGGAATTCTAACATAAATATGATATAATAATTAACAATATTCTGAAAAACATGGTTTTGTTAGCTTTCTTTCATTCTTAATATGGAGGTCACTCTATGTCTGTTGATAAAACTTCTTATAAAGACAAAAAAGTCATGTCTATCGGTATCATCAGTGAGCTGACAGGTTTGTCAGAGCGGAAGATTCGATATTACGAAGAAAGAAAGCTTATCTTTCCTGAGCGCACAGGACGCGGGACTCGAAAGTATTCCTTCTCTGACGTGGAAATATTGATGGAGATTGCAAACCAGATAGAAGACGGTGTACAAACCTTTGAGATTAAAAAGGAAATGACGAAAAGACAACAGCGAGAAGAACGGAACAAGATGATCCGTGGACAGATCAACGCCCAGTTTAATATAAGGAATTAAAACAGCTGGCTCCCCATTGAAGGTTGCCAGCTGTCTTATTTTGAAAGCTTTTCATATACATCACGCAGCGTTTTACAACCCTGCTGCTCTTGAATCCTATCCACATATACACTCCAAAGTTCAGCAGTCATCTTCGCATCTCCTAATGCATGATGTCGGTCGACCACAGAAATCCCGCAATGTTCACAGCAATCTTCCAGACGGATCATATTTGAATCTGGTTCTGCAATTTTCAATATAAATGAAGTATCCACGATTCTGTGTCTGAAATGGGTCCTGAAAAGCTTCCAGTTGAAATGCTGCAGAAAACTTTTTTCATGGCTCGCATGGTGCGCCACGAGGACGTCGCCTTTTACAAACTCATAAAAGTCGATAAGTACTTTTGATAATTCTGGAGCTCCTTCAAAATCTTCTTCCTTTAGTCCTGTCAGCTGTTTGATCTCAGGGGTCAGTTCAGCATTGCATTGGGCTAATGAATAGAAACACTCTTCATAGCGTACTTTTCCACCTTTTACTTTTACAGCACCAATCGAAAGAATCTCATTTCCTTGATCAGGAAAGAACCCGGTTGTTTCCAGATCGAATACGACTACATTCAGTTCGTTCAGCGGAACCTCAAGACTTTCTTCTACTTTCACTTCTTTTTGCAATTGTCTTAAAAAAGCGATTTGCTGCGCACTAGACTGCCCTTGCATCGACGCATAAACACTCGAATTGATCTTGCCTTGCATCTGTTTCATTAACTGTATGAGCGGATTGATTCTCACCTTCTCATCATTCCTTTGATGACTGACTGTGTATAATCCTGCAGTTTCTGTCCATCTTTTAGAATCTGTTTTAGTTCTTTTCTTTCATTTTTGTTTAATTCTTTAACATCTAGATAATGAATATCATCATAACTTTCCGTCATTTTCTTATGATACATATGCCTGTAATGAAGCAGCTTCTCAAAACCACTTTTATAATCTTGCAGCTCGCGGCCGTATTTCGGAAGCTGGGATAATGCTTCAATCCTCGACAGCGTCGAAGCTGCCTTAAC
The DNA here is from genome assembly GCF_001642935.1 of Fictibacillus arsenicus. Taxonomy (NCBI): domain Bacteria; kingdom Bacillati; phylum Bacillota; class Bacilli; order Caryophanales; family Fictibacillaceae; genus Fictibacillus; species Fictibacillus arsenicus. The sequence goes on along the minus strand of NZ_CP016761.1, from coordinate 1,067,275 downwards.
ACTTTCTTTCAGAGCTAATAATCGAACAGCATTCACATAAGGCAGGAATCCAGATTGTTTGATATCAATGCTCCCTGCATGCGAACCATGGGTTTCCGGTAAAAACTGCTGAAAGAAACCAACTGCCTTTTTAGTATGGATCGTATTTTCTAAAAAACGTTCTAACAGATCTGGTTTTTCCTTGATGGCGTCGTGTATGTGTTTTTTCAAGTGAAGGATATATTCTTGCTCCCCTTCAAGCACCCTCGCATCATAAAAGATCAGCAAATAACGAATGCTGTCAAAGCTTTCTTCATTCAGCCATTTTGCAAGCTGGTCATTCCAGCTCACTTTCGATCGGCACCAAACCGGATTTGAACTCATCACATTTCCATCACAATACGGATAGCCAGCTTCATTCAACCCAAAGGCTAATTCTTTCCCAAGGTTTTTAAAGTACCGGCCACTCTCCTCGCTCTCTTCTTCATAAACGATTCCGTGATCCTGATCACTGATGATTGCCTGTTCAAATCTCCCTGCACTACCCATCACAAACCAGGCATACTGACATGGCGGAGACCCTGCTTCTTCTTTCACTTTTTTCAGAACCGCTTCAAAAACCTGCTTCATGATTAAATCGTGAAACGCATTTAGATCATATGAACTTTCTTGTTTTTCAATTTCACTGTCACGCCATTGTTTGATTTTCATATATGACATTGATAACACATCCAATTGTGTAAAAGCATTGAGGAGATCCCCAATGCTTTCACCACTTAATTAATTTGCAATTCTATTCTTTTCTTCATTTGCAATAAACGCTTCTGGATATCCGTAGTTGCCGTGCTCACTTACGTCCAGACCGATGATTTCTTCTTCCTCACTTACTCGCAATCCCTTCATAACTTTTTTCATGATATATAAAATAGCGAATGAGACGGCGAAAGCGTAGATTGCTGATACAGAAACACCCATAGCCTGCACACCAAGCTGAGAGAATCCTCCTCCATAAAATAATCCAGGCTGACCAACTGATGCGAGTTCCGGTGTTGCAAAAAGACCCGTTGATAACGTGCCCCAAACTCCTGCTGCACCATGAACAGACAATGCGTAAATTGGATCATCTACTTTTAATTTATCGAAGAACTTTACACTATAGAATACTAAGATCCCTGCCACAAAGCCGATTACAACCGATGCCCACGTTTCAACGAAAGCGCAAGATGCCGTAATAGCAACAAGACCAGCTAGTGCACCGTTTAAAATCGTTGGTATATCTGATTTCCCAAGAACTATCCATGAAATAATGAGAGCGGCCACCGCTCCGGCACCAGCGGCAATATTTGTGTTAAGTGCTACGAATCCAAAAAAACCATCATCTACTACAAACGTGCTGCCGCCGTTAAATCCAAACCAGCCGACCCATAATACGATAACTCCCAGCGCCGTATAGACTTGATTGTGACCGAAGATGTTATTAACTGTCCCGTTTTTATTGAACTTACCGATTCTCGGTTTTAGTAAAATCGTTGCAGCGAACGCAGCCATCGCACCTGTTAAGTGAACAACTGTCGATCCCGCGAAATCCTGCTTCCCGTGTTCAGCTAGCCATCCGCCACCCCAGATCCAATGTGCAACCACCGGATAAACAAGAACCGAAAAGAGTATTGCGAATACGAGATATGCGGATAACTTTGCACGCTCGGCAAAACCGCCGAACGCAATGGTTAATGAGATGCCTGCAAAAGCTAGCTGAAAAAGGAAGAATGCTGCTGTCGAATAAGGCATGTCACCTGTTTGTTCACCTGAATAGAAAAAGTCAGATAAACCAATAAAGAAATTTGAGTTTCCGCCAAAGATAAAACCGTAACCTACTGCCCAGAACACGATCGACGCCAATCCAAACGTAAAGACCGTTTTCCCGGAAATGTGACCTGCATTTTTCATTCTAGTCGAACCTGCTTCAAGTAAAATAAAGCCACCTTGCATCAAAATAACGAGCAGTGCACCAAGTACTAACCAGACACTGTTTAAAGAAAATATGATTTCTTCCATTTTTTAACGCCCCCTGTATGTGATATTTCTTTCATTCTATACAGTTCTGGCGCAGATTCTACTGTCATGTCAGAAAATCTAACATGGTTTTTTGAATGTTTTGAGTCAGCTAAGTTTTCTTTACTTTTCTATTACAAATACTTGAAGAATAAAGGGACAAGTTACTTGAAAAGAGAATTAATTATTATTCTGAAATATGAAGGGGGTTCAATTTTGAATAAAGATCATTTTGAACTGTTTCTAGTTGAAGCTGCCATTGAAAACAGATTGCATCGCGTGATCTACACGGTTCCAACTGTACCTGAAGCCTATGAAAAGTTTATGGGAGAAATTAAAAGCAACCAGGATATCCAAAAAATCAAATCACTTTCCGTAAAAAAAGGAACGATACCGCTAGACATTTTTAAATAGAGATTCATATAAATAAACGCTGTTATCTTAAACTTTGTAGCTCTTGAAAGTGGTTGATTTCCGTTACAGGATGCTCGCTTTCCGCGGGGCGTGCGGTGAGCCTCCTCGGCGCTTTGCACCCTTAGGAGCCTCACCTTCAAGGAAGTTTGTGTGCTCCTGCGTCTACTAGCAAAACAGCATCGAAGCGTGTTCCTCGTCGCATGCCTTGCTAGAAGTATTTTCAGGTAGTTGGCACGCAGGAGTCTCGCACCTTGCACTCCAAACAACTTGCCAATGTAGAGATGAAAAAAACCAAAAACAACAATCTTTTAGAAAAGAGCCTAAATAAATGAGCCTGACCTAGAAGTGTAAACTTTCGAGGCCAGGCTTTTTTTATTGAATAAGAATATGTTCTTTCTATATGGCTGTTTTCGCAATCTTTGTTGCTTGTAAGTGGTTGATTTCCGCTCCAGGTGCTCGCTTTCCGCGGGGCGTGCGGTGAGCCACCTTGGCGTTTTGCACCCTTAGGAGCCTCACCTTCAAGGAAGTTTGTGTGCTCCTGCGTCTACTAGCAAAACAGCATCGAAGCGTGTTCCTCGTCGCATGCCTTGCTAGAAGTATTTTCAGGTAGTTGGCACGCAGGAGTCTCGCACCTTACACTCCAATCAACTTGTCAATGAAGAGAAGTGACAAAATACTCAGTAGCAACAATCTTTAGATTAGATCCTTCTATATTAAATAACTTTAGATTTTTCTAGATCTGGATCCTGTAACTTATCTCTTTGTTCTTCCTCTTTTTTCCCCCACCACGTCGCAAGCAGCGGACCTGAAATGTTATGCCATACACTGAAAATAGCACTCGGTACAGCAGCCAGCGGCGAAAAGTGAGCAACTGCAAGGGCGGCACCCAGCCCTGAGTTTTGCATACCTACTTCTATCGAGATCGCCTTTTGATCGGCAAAGTTAAGCTTTAGCATTTTTGCTAAGAAAAAGCCTAATAAAAGACCTAAAACATTATGAAGGACTACGATTGAAAAGATTAGCAGTCCTGTTTCAGCGATTTTTCCTGCATTAACAGCTACAACCGCAGACGCAACCGCTACAATTCCAACCACAGAAATAAGCGGCAATACGGCAATGCTCTTTTCAACCTGCTTGCGGAATAAAACTTTAACCACAATTCCTAAAACGATTGGAACCAGCACAATTTGTACGATAGATAAAAGCAGATCTCCTGCAGATACAGCAAGCCACTTACTCGCAAACACCAGCGTTAGAGCAGGAGTTAGGATCGGAGCTAACAATGTTGATACAGATGTTACCGCAACAGATAGCGCTGTATTTCCTTTAGCTAAGAACGTCATCACATTGGATGCCGTTCCGCCAGGACAACAGCCAACTAAGATGACGCCTACTGCCACTTCTGGCTCCAGACGGAAAAGTAAAGCCAGTCCAAAAGCTAAGAGCGGCATGATCGTATATTGTGCGAGCACTCCAATAATCACGCTTTTCGGAGCCTGGAATACAGCCTTGAAATCGTCCAGCGACAGAGTAAGGCCCATTCCGAACATGATAATTCCGAGTAACAGGGCGATGTGGGGAGCTATCCATGTGAATCCTCCTGGAATAAAAAATGCTAAAATGGCGAACAGAATCACCCAAACTGCAAATGTGCTGCCAGCTGCTTTACTTACCTTTTCTAAAAAACTCATGGTCTCACTCTCCTTTTATGAGAGTATAAACTAGTTATCAGAAATTTCAATATATATTCAGTTAAAAGTTGAAATAATGTTTGTTCAGCTGCCTCTAAATGTGAAAATGTTCGGTTGGTGCTTATTTTTGTTCGGTCACAGTGTTTTTTTGTACGGTCGCGTCAATTTTTTGTTTGGTTCCTCCGACTTTTTGCTCAGATCGGTAACAGCAATGGATTCGTTTATTCACACTCCACCGCATCCAGCCAGTTATAACGCGGCTTTTTCGCCATATGCTCCTTTCTCTTTTGCACGCCAAACATGCCACATAATGTCCCATAGAAATATTGCACAAAAGTGGTCTTGATTTTACGGTGTTTGTAGTGAAAAACGGTTGTTTTGAAGGCATCGATGACAACGGGTACCATGAACTCCAGAGGCATATCGAAGGTATATTTGATATAAGCGAGGCGAGCCTTTTGCCAAAATCTATAAATCTCTATAGCCCTGTTATAAAAAGGTTTTACAGCTTGTATGAACTCATTTGGAACATTGCCCGGAGTGAAGGTTTCATCGAGGTCTTTAAGGGAAGGGTTTACCGGAGTTGTGTTTGTTTGGACGTTTTCCTTACGTATGTTTATCTTTTGATCTTGATGATTTATTAAGAGATTTATAGTTTCCGTCTCATTTTCCGCGTGTACAGCCTTACTGTCACCAGCGCTCTCATCATTTTCACGGTGGATCACTTCCGTTTCACTCGGTGGGTCAAATCGCTGAAACACAAAGACGTTATGTGCAAATCCGCCGCTTGATCTGTATGTCTTATAAACAACTAGAATGCCAGCTTTCTTTGCTTTCCGAAGCATTCGAATAAATGATGCCCTGGACACTCCAGCCCCCTTTTCACTGCTTCTTTCAACAAGCGTATCGATTTTTGCGTTCGCCACACCTGGCACCACCACACTATATTGACTTAGCAGCTCAAAAGCCATGAACTCAGATTTTGTAAAAAGCTGATGATGATCCTCTAAAAAGTTTTTCTTATGTTCGTTAAACTCTCCCACATTAGTAAACTGGCTAAATCTTGTGAACTGCTTAATATTCCCTGCTCTCAATCTTCTTCCCCCTTAACATTTGACTCACCTATAAGTGTTTTGAAAAAAGGAAAAAGAGCCATTAACTAAAAAAATACATAGTGGAAGTTGATAGCCGTTAACTAAATTTGTCGAAAATAACGATTATTTTAAATAACGTGCGATTATTTTATTTAACGTGGGATTTTTATCCGTTTTCGTGGGATTATTTTATTTAACGTGGGATTTTTATCTGTTTTCGTGGGATTATCGATTTGAGACGGCATTTCAAGCAAGGGGCGTCCGTTCGATACAGACTTTCTCCAAAATGTCTCCTCCATGTAAACATGCACTTTGTTAAATAGATGTTCTGAACAATAAAAAGACTAACTCAATGGTTTTGCCCTTTTTGAGTTAGCTTTTTCTGCTTTATAGCTTTAATTTCAGCTGTCTCTTTCTTTCCATATAATTTTTCAAGTCCTGATCGACTTGCGAATACTCATCCGTACCAGTTTTACAGAAACTGATCTTACCGAGCAATTCTGTAATTTTATTTTCTACCAGGGCAAGTTCTTCGACCAAATTTTGATCATGCGCTGTGTTTTTCTCTGCCCTCTTTTCTTCATATTCCCTTAATCCCATCTCATAACGATTAATACGCTTATCCTCAATAATTAGCAGTTTATCGCAAAGCCTCTCAACGAAAAATCTGTCATGAGAAACGATGATCAAGGTTCCATTAAACTCATTCAGTGTTTCCTCGAGCTGTTCTCTGCTCGGCAGATCGAGATGATTGGTTGGTTCATCAAGAATAAGAACATCATAGTCTTGAAGAATCATCTCCACAAGCTTCACACGTGTGCGCTCCCCTAAACTCATGTGAGAGATGGGTTTTGTTAGTTTCACATCATCAATCCCCATATTGGAAAAGATGGTTCGTGCCTTTGTGATCTGATTCCGTTCATCCAACTTTAAATATTGATAGACGTTCTTTTCTTCAGGAAGATCACTGACATCCTGCGACAAATAGGCAATTTTCATCGATTCACTTTTCCAGATGGACCCTTTCGATAACGGCTCTTCTCCAAGCAACATTTTAATAAATGTCGTCTTCCCCGCTCCGTTTGAACCGATCAGACCAATCCTTTCACCATGCTTAATGTAAAAGTGACTTTTTTCGAATAAAAGATTGTCGCCGAACTGCTTTGTTAACCCGCGAGCTTCAATCAATCTCTTTCCTCTTTTTCCCGCAGCATCGAAATGAAAGAACACGTCTGTCTCTTCTTTTGGTTTATCAACACCCTTTTGGGACAACTCCAAGTTCAACCGCTTTAACTTGGATTCACTTGGTTATCCTTTTTCTTCGCTTTTGCCCGTTCAAACTGTTTGAGACCCATCTGCCTATTTTCAGATAGAGAACCGCCTTTTCCCGCTTGTCTGTGTGCTTTTTCAGCAAAATTCTTTAACGTGCTGACCTGCTGTTCGATCATCGCAACCTTTCGCTGCTGCTTCTCATAATCACGTTTCTGCTGTTCATACCGGCGACTTTTCTCTGCACGGTATGCGGAATAGTTTCCTTCAAACACGGTCAGCTTTCCGTCTTCGATCTCAAAGATTTTTTTCACTGTCTGATCCAGAAAACGGCGGTCGTGCGAAATGATGAGAGCTGCTCCAGCATAACGGCATACCTCTTCTGTCAGCCAAGTGATCCCCTGAAAGTCCAGATGATTGGTAGGCTCATCTAGAATCAAGAACTCTGGATGGTTTGCCCAAATCTTCGCGATCGATAATTTCAACCTCTCTCCTCCGCTTAGATACTGAAACTCTTCTCTTTCAATAATGTCTTTATGAAGACCAAGCCTTTTACTTGTTTGAAACAGTTCTTCCGCTGAATTTGTTAATTCGTTTTCCACATTCAGCGTATAATCAGTCGATTGCGGCAGATAGCCCTTTTTCAAGTTTGACGGCCACGTTGTGATCGATCCCTTATCGTGTTCCACGCTTCCCATCAGCATATTCACAAGCGTTGTTTTTCCACTTCCGTTCCAGCCGACAAGACCGATTTTCTCACCATGCCGGACTTCAAAACTTATATCTTTTAATATTTCTCGTTCTCCAAATTTCTTCTGCAGGTTCTTTACTTGTAATACGATAGACATGCAGCATCACCTCGTCATCTGTTATTGAGTGGGAGGCTAAACAAAAAACCTCCCTGGAGATCCCAGAGAGGTTGTTACCGCAAATTTGCTTTGACACGTATCCAAATAGACACAAAATCTTAAACGTTTTGTGTGAAATCATATTCGGAATGATGGTACTTGTGTACGCAAAATGGGCAGACTGATCCTATTCTCCAGGTCTCACTTTTATGAGTTAGCCTAAGAAAATAAGATTTTTCCACATCAGCGTAGTACCATTCCTTTCCCATATGACTTCTTACAATTTATAGTATATTTTGGCAAAACAAAAATGTCAATCGCGTTAAATTAAAGGAATTTTACTCTTAATGTCTAATAGGAATACTATTCAAATTTTGTCGAGAGGTGAAAGAATCGTGAACACAGAGGTAAGTTTGTTCGGTTATATGCTGCAGATGCGAAGTCATCTGTTAGCGAACAAAATAACTGAGATCCATCAGCTAAGGAATCATTCACCTGAACCAGACAGGAAAGAAATTATTGAATGGCGCAGCAAGCTCTTCCAACACCTCGGGTTTGCTTTAAGTGAAGACTATGAAAAAGCACAAGCAGAAATTCAGGATTGGGCAGACTTTCAGGAGCAAAAGGTTCCGCATGAATACTCGTTAACGTATTATTTAAACTCTGTTTTTTATTCCCGTAAACTCATCTTGTGCGTATTAGAAAATGAAATTAAAGATAATACCGTATCACCAGCTGCTCTTCTTGAAATCTTAAAGGTTATTGATCCGTTATTAGATCATGCAACAAGTTCGTTAACTAATAACTACACAAAAAATACTTATAGCACCGAAACCGATGAAGACTTGATTATTACGTTAGAAGAGTTGAAGGATTTTAAATTCGCATTAAATGAGGCAACGATTTTCGCGGTAACCGACCAGAACAACACGATTTCCTATGTGAATGACCATTTTTGCAAAATCTCGAAATACTCTCGGGACGAATTAATAGGAAAAAATCATGGGGAAATCTTTAAGTCTGGCTATCATACCGAAGAATATCTTAATAACATTTTGCACTCCATCCAACAGGGTAAAGTATGGAAAGGCGAAATCTGCAACAAAGCAAAAGACGGGACTCTATATTGGGTTGATACGACCATTATTCCATATTTAAATTTCGATGGTAAGACATATAAACACATCTCAATCCAATATGACATAACTGAACAAAAGAAAACGGAAGAAATGCTTCTCAAATCAGAAAAGCTATCTCTGGTGGGTGAATTGGCAGCAGGTCTTGCCCATGAGATCCGAAACCCCCTCACTACAATAAAAGGGTTAGTTCAAGTCCTCCAGGAAACGACTGAGGATAAGAAAGTTGTTTATTCTGATATCATTCTTACAGAAATAGACCGGATCAACTATATCGTCAGTGAATTTATGGTGTTGGCAAAACCGCATGCGATTTATTTTACGGAGTGCAGTTTAACCGACATTCTGAAGAAAGTCATCTATTTGCTAGAAGCAGAAGCAAATTTAAAAAATGTCGTAATCATAAATGACTTTAATGATGAAGATGTAATTTTATACGGAGAAAAGAACCAGCTTACTCAAGTTTTTGTTAACTTGTTAAAAAATGCGATGGAAGCATTGCCGAACGGCGGTATCATTCGCGTTTCTACTTCTCTAGTCAAAGACAAAGTCAGAATATCAATCGAGGATAACGGCGTGGGCATGACTGAAGAACAAGTGAAGAAAATCGGTGAGCCGTTCTATACGACAAAAGCAACCGGTACAGGCTTAGGACTGATGGTCAGCTACAAAATCATACAGAATCATAAAGGCAGCATCTCTGTTAAAAGTGAACTCAACAAAGGCACAACCTTCGATATCACTTTTCCGCTAATTGAAAACAACGCTATGAATACATACAGCACTACTAATAAGTAATGAAGATGTCCCCAGATTTGATAGGGACATCTTTTTCTTTATTTAGTAAACTATGACTAAAGGAAAATAATAGTAATTACTAAATGGAAATATCATGCTAGATTCTATGATTGTTCGTATGAAGGAGGATTATTATGATTTGTTCTGTTTCAAAAGGAACCATTTTCTATCAAGTAGTCGGAGATGGCTTTCCTGTTGTTATCTTACATAGTATGGGGTCAGATCACCGCTCCATGATGGCATGGCTTGAACCTATCTTTAAAAGTAATCAAAAATATAAGAGAATTTATGTAGATTTACCTGCCCACGGGCAGAGCACGATTACGAAAGACATGAATTCATCGAGCGATATGCTTATAAATCTATTAGAATTTATTGACGAAGTAATTCCTGATATGGACTTCGTTTTAATTGGCACCTCTTTTGGCGGTTATCTTGCTCAAGGAATTATGCATAAAAGACCGCATCAGATCAAAGGGATCTGTCTCCTGGTTCCTGCTCTTCATATTAAAAATAGAGTTACTCCTGAAAAAGTCGTTCTTACAAAAGATGAAGAATTGCTTAATCAATTAGAACCTGACATCCGAACAGCGTTTCAAACACTTATGGTTCATCAGGACAAGAAGCATCTAAAATTCTTTTTAGAAGAAATTCAGCCTGGGAGATTGTTAGCAAATAGAGATTTCTTACTGTCCAACTGGCGTGAACATGGATATTTTTTCACTGAAGAACCGTTTTCGAATGGAGATTCTTTTCCTCAGCCTGCACTCATTATTTCTGGCAAACAAGACTCGATATGCAGTTATCGAGAACCATTTATGTTGCTCGAAAAATTCCAGCATGCTTCCTTCATCATCTTAGATCAGGCAGGTCATATGCTTCAGATTGAAAAAAGAGAGATGGTGCAAGAGCTGGTCAAAGAGTGGCTCTTTCGTGTAAATGAATATACAAACAATCAACCAGGGAAAAATACCAAGACAGCTGAGCAATAAGACTCAGCTGGTTTTATATTCTCCCTTCAAAATTGAGATTTCATTGATTGCTTCCGTTGTAATCCCTTCTTGGTGTGATAACATAAAAAAGGGAAATTTTGGATTGGTGTCGAAATTTAGATTAGGGGGATGAAATATGAAAAAAATAGGCTATAAGCTAAAACCATTTATTATTCCATTATTATTTTTCCTTCTCGTTTCTTCTGTTTTAACCGGGCAGAATTTAGAAAAAGAATTAGAGCTACCCGCTGAAGGCTGGAGCCGATCATTGCCCTTAGAAGCAGGAACGGTTGGAGAGGTAAAGCCGGTTTTCTATGAAGAAAACGGGCAGCAGCATGTGTATGTTCCGAAAGAAAATGAAGTGCTTTCTTTTACCGTTAACAGTGACCTCGAAGTGAAGAATAAAGAAACCACACTTGTTACTATTCCTAGTCCGCAAAATTTCTGGGTAAAAGATAATGAATTTGTTTTTGTAAAAAACAAACAGCTCATACATTTTGACGGTAAGAAAGAAAACATTCTTGATCAGGATGTTTACGGTATGGATGCCAATCAAAAGAAAATCGTATATTTTAAAGAACATGAAATTCTAAGTGTGGAACCGGGGACTTGGAAAATAAAATCGATTGATAAAGTTGAAGAACGTTTAGAAGCTGTAGTAGTAAACGATGCATCTCAGTCTTTTTTAGCTTCAGGAATAATAGTAGGTGATACGAAAAAAGCAAAAGCCTTTCTTTATCAATTTAATAACTCAGAATATAAAAAACACACCATTTTAGATACTGTTGAACAGCTAACTCAAAATCACTTTGGTTTTTATTTTATAGAAAACGGTCAGGATGTAACCATTTATTATAGTCTTTTCGAAAATGCATCTGGTGGCAAATCGTATTATATTTTTAAGGGAACCAATCATTTGGACTCTGGTGACAAATGGACGTTTAATAAAATGACATTTCAAGATACAAATGGGATGAAACTGGAGAATCCAAAACATTTGCAATACGGTGTGGATCAAAATAACCAAGCAAAGGTTCTTTTCACTACACGCGCTATGAAATCTCATGAAAAAGAAGCAGTCAATGTTTACGAGGCTTATCAGAAAGGCGATGTTTGGCATACAGAAAGAAGGAGCACAACGAATAACGGCTCCCTGCATGCACATTGGGTAAATGAAAAATCAATCATTTGGATGAACATGATCTCACAAAAGGAATTTACGTTTAGCGGAGCTTCTAGTAAATCTGAAATTATTAAAAAGAGTTTAGTAAAAACGACAGAAGACTATAAACAAGCTATTTCAGCCACTATTTTATCTTTATTCCAAGGCATGGTACTCGCCATGAGTGCTTTATATTGGATCACACCAGCAGTACTTTTTGCTCTGCTAGTCTATATGGTTAAGATTTCACTGATGGAAGATGAAGATAAACGAGTTATGTTTACGATCCTAGCCCTTTATCTTGGCGTACAGCTTATTTTTATTCAGAAATTATTTAACGAGCATTATTATTATTTTGCACCAGACTTTCTCACGTTCTCTGGCAGTTCATTTATCATTCCTTTGATTCTCGCTGTATTCAGCGGAGCTGCGGTAATGTTCGGTAAAAAGAAAGACTGGAGTATGATCGTTTCCATTTGTTACTTTGTAGCCATAAACATTACATTTTTATCCCTAACTGTTGGTCCATATATGTTCTAGAGATGGAGGTTTAGTATGAAAATTTTTGATTTTAGTAAAGAGGTCGGCAAACACATTACGAGATTTGATTCTGATTTTGTGATGTCTCACATTATGGTAACGGATAAGCCCGCAAATATTGGGTGCATGCATCTTGATAAAGATGGCATCATCGGCTATCACCAGGCTGTTGTTCCTCAGCTGCTTCTTGTTGTTAGCGGCGAAGGTTTTGTCCGTGGTGAGGATGAGGCAATCTATCCTATCAAAGCCGGGGAAGCTGCATTTTGGGTAAAAGATGAATTCCATGAAACTACCACAAAAACCGGATTGACTGCTATTGTGATTGAAAGTGAGAAACTAGATCCTGCTTCGTTTATGACAGAGAAAAAATTAACGGATTGTTCATCATGAAACCAGCAGTCTTAACTTATGTAACCAAGCCTCTCTCAGTTAAACTTGATGAAATTCCGGTAGAATTACCTGAACCTTTTCAAGATAAAGTGGAAAATTTTTGGAGTGAAATTAATAAAGACAATAGATTTACTCGTGGTGAAGTCTTTCATGTTAATACAGTGGAAGAAAGCCAAGATTTTTTGAATGTTATCTTAAAAAGATCAGATTACGCATACTATCTCTATTCTGTTAGAAACAAACAAATCGAAATGGAAAGATGCAGAGTAATTTATAGTGCAGGATTAGTTGAAACAGCAGATTCTTTCTTTGTCTTTGGAGAAATGGGAAAAAACACAGCTTATCCTGGAAGATTACAATGTGTTGGCGGCGGGTTAAGCGAACATGATCTTCAAGATTCTGTTTTCAACTTAGAAAAAAGTTTGTTGAGAGAATTACACGAAGAATTAGGAATAATCGATAATAATGACGTTAAGGAATGTACTGTGAAATATATGAAAACTGGTGGCGATTTTGATTTCATAACTGTGCTATATCATATACAGCTGAACTTAACGCTAGAACAACTTGATGAACAATATAAAGTCTTTTGTAAAGCTTTAATGGCAAAAGGTGAAAGTCCAGAGTTTCAACGTATAGTGTGGTTAAAGAACAATAATAAAAGTATTGATGAATTCATTCGCAACGAAAAGAGAGATAGCGTTGATTATTTGTTTCCTTTTTTAAAAGAAATGAATAAAACTTTGCAGTAGGAAAGGCGTATACAACATACGCCTATTTCTTATTTGTACCCTTTTATATCTGCTGGTTTTCCCGTTTCCACTACTTCCTCCAAATAACGAAAACAATCTGGCTGTGAACCATCCAAATCATAAAAGTTGTATTTTTTTGCAAGTTCTCCGCTAGAAAAGGATTGACCATTCAATACATGACGATCTTCATCCCCTGCTATTGCTGCCACTGCTCTTCCAACAAACCGAGGTGTTTCAGAGATTGCAAAGTGCGGGTCTTTTTCTATTCCTTCCCGCCAATTTTCCTCGGTTACACCAAATACCTCAAGCATGATTTCTGACCGCATCCAGCCTGGCGATACCGAAACCGCTGTGCATTTATAAGATGAAAGTTCATGAGACAAAGCTTTTGCCATCCGGTTTACCGAACTTTTAGCAAGATCATAAAACATGGATACCCGGTAATTTTTATCATTGTATTCTTTTGTTCCGTCCGTCATCTCAACCACCAGTCCGCCTTTATTTTTAATTAATAACGGAAGTGCGTAATGGCTGGTTATAAGATGCGTATCAACAGCGAGACGAAGCATTCGCAACCCTTTTTCGAGTGAATGTTCCCAAACGGGTGTTTCCCACTCGATCAAATTTTCTCCACCCCATATATCATTGACAAGGATGTCTAGTCTGCCTTGTTCTTTTTCAATCTTTTCGATCAATGCTTTAACCTGCTCTGGTACTAGATGGTCTGTTTGCACCGGAATTCCGATACCCCCTAATTCGTTTACGAGATCGGCTGTTCCTTCGATTGTTTCAGGTCTTCCGTATTCAGATATTTCTTTACGTGTTGTTCTTCCCGAAATATATACGGTTGCTCCTGCAACTCCTAACTCCATCGCGATACCGCGTCCAGCTCCTCTTGTTCCGCCAGCTACAAGTGCTACTTTTCCTTCTAGTGGTTTCAATTTGCATCCGCTCCCTTTTTAAATTATCTTTAGTATAACCTTTAAAGTTGACACCTTATGTCATATTAAGAAAATGGGAGAAAATTATGCGAGCAGACCGATTAATCAGTATCTTATTACTGCTGCAAAATCATGAAAAGATGACAACGAAAGCATTAGCCGAAGAATTAGAAGTAACAGAACGGACCATCCACCGTGATATGGAAGCGTTGAGTGCCGCAGGAATTCCGGTACTGGCCGAGCGCGGAAAACATGGCGGGTGGCGGCTGGTTGATCAATACAGAACAAAACTAACAGGATTAAAAGACAACGAGCTAAAAACATTGTTTCTTTCCCCTTCTTTTCAACTGCTTAGTGATCTTGGCTTCACAAAGGACTGGAAGGAAGCTCGGCAAAAGCTTTTGGCATCACTTCCGAACTCTCTTCAATCACAAGCAGATGATATGTGGAACCGCGTCCATATCGATACAGATACTTGGAGACAGTCCAGCCAAGAACTTACCGCACTAAGCACTTTGCAGCAAGCAATCTGGGAAGAAAGAAAAATAAAGATGGGATACGAAAAAGCAAATAAAGAAACGTCAGAGAGAATCGTTGAACCATTGGGACTGGTCGCAAAAGGACGAACGTGGTATCTGATTGCTCTTTCAAACGGTGACCTCAGAAACTTTAGAGTATCTCGGATTAAATCTGCCGAAATGACTGACGAGTCATTTACAAGACCACAAGGATTTAAACTTGCTGAGTATTGGAATCAGTCCAAACAAAGCTTTGTTCAAAATCTTCCTGCTTTTGAAGTGGATGTTGAAGTATCTCCTTCTATCCTTTCTCGTTTAATGTTTACTGGCCGATTTGTTCAGGTTCTAAACACGGGAACATCAAATGAGAATGGATGGTTTCCTGTTAAACTTTCCTTTGATACCGAACAAGAAGCGAAGGCATATATTTTAGGGTTCGGCGATCAAATCAGGATCAATCAACCCGTTTCTTTAATAGAGTCAATTAAAAATATGGCGGAGTCTGTGCTCACCCTATACAAATAAGAACTGACTCCCTAAAGAAAGTCAGTTCTTTTCTAATTAAAATTCAAATTTTACAGGTCTTAAAAATAGGTCTTCCAGCGTTTCTTTTGCATTTTTGTCTTCAAACAAAATTTCATACAAAGCATTACAGATTGGAAGCTCTACCTCATACATGTTAGATAACTCTTTTACAGCTTTAACGGTTGAAACACCCTCTGCTAACTTTTCAAACGTTTGCCCCTCAACAAAAGCTTGTCCGAATCTGCGGTTGTGGCTATGCTCTGAGAATAAGGTAGCCTCATAATCCCCAAGATGACTTAGACCGTAAATGGTGATATCATTTCCACCCATCGCTCTGACTAGACGTGATATTTCTCTTGTTCCCCTTGCCATAAGTGAGCCCTTCAAGCTGCTATACTGTAATCCATCCAGCATTCCAGCGGCAACACCCATCACATTTTTAGTAGCTGCTCCTAATTCGTTTCCGATCATGTCCTGACCGTAATAAAACCGGATTAAATCGCTGTTCAGCTCTGAAGCAAGTCTCTTCGTCACTTCAACATCATCAGATCCGATCACCATGCAGTTAGGAATATTTCTCACAAAATCCTGTACATGCCCTGGTCCTACCCACACGGCAATGTTAATCCTTTTCCCAATCTCCTCATCAATAACCTGAGAAAGCCTTTTTCCACTGTCAGCTTCAATTCCCTTCATACATAAAACAAACGTTTTACCCTCGATTTCATTTATGGAATTTAGCCTTTTAGCAAATGAACGGAGCTCTTGTGCACTAATGGAAATAATGATAGTTTCTGCTTGTGAAATCGCATTTTCTAAGGAATGACTTAACTCAATCTCTTCAGGTAATGTAAGATAATCATTCTTCCGGTTTTCTTTTAATCCTATGTAATTTTTGGAGTTTTCTCTTCCCCATAACATTACGTTATGTCCAACTTTATTAACATACCAAGCGATAAACGTGCCCCAGCGTCCGCATCCTAAAACTGAAATATTCATCTATTCACCTTCTCTTATGATAAATAAATTGTGATGTAGTACCGATACTTACTAGGTCAATATTGAGAAAAAAACACCTTTAAGATCCCGAGCATTTTTGCGTTTTCCGATTATCTAACACCTTATAAAACTCATCCTTTAGAATACTCATCCTTAACCTGTCAATGTAAGTTCCTTTTCTTAATCGATCTTGCCTCAAAATTCCTTCTTCTACATACCCTGCGCTTTTATAAGATCTAATTGCCTTTTCATTATCCACTTCTACTCTCAACCAAATCTTGTTTAAATCAAGCTCTTGAAATCCGTATGTTAACATTTCATTCATAGCAGCAATGCCGTAACCCTTGCCCCAATAGTTCTTATCTCCAATCGTGATTCCTAATTCTGCATGCTTATTAAGAGAGTCAATGTTCTTCAAATCAATCCAGCCTATATGTTTGCCATCTTCAGCAAGTATCGCTTTTTGTTCATATCCATTAGTTTTATGTATACATTTTTCAATCCAGTCCCTCGTCTCATTCAAGCTAAATGGTGGTGATTTGTCAGGCATGTTGAGATGTCGGGTTACCTCTTCATCCATACCCCATTTGTAACGGTCATCTGCATCTTCCATTATTAAATCTCGTAAAAATACTTTCGGCAGCTGTTTTTTCATGATCGTCTCCATTTATCTTCTCCGTTCCTTCTTTTTTTGGTAGGATTGAATTCCTCTTGTATAACTCAATTTTTCAAAGAAGGATTCTTTACCTGGCTGTGCCCCGAAGAACAATGAGGTGGGGCTGGCTTCCCAAGCAAGTTGCATCAGTCGTTTCCCTATACCCCTATTTTGATAATCTGGAAGTACGAGAATCTCTGAAATCGTTCCAAAAAAATAACCATCTGATAATATTCGCACACAGCCTATCAATCTACCTTTCTCCCAGGCTGTTATATTAATCGTTCTCTGTAATGCCTCGAAGGTAAATGATTCCTTGTATTCTCCTGGCCAAACATCATTAACCAACAATAAAAACACTTCTGCTGATAAGGATTTATCAGGGGTGATATACTTAATGTCATCTCGTAGTTCTTGTTCAATTCTTAAACACTTTTGCAAGACGATTTCATCACGTATCGGAATTCCGTTATCTGCGGTAAGAGGTATTTCAGGTTTAATCTTCCTGGCCTGATCAACTGCATTAGCTAATACTTCAACAATCTGATAACCTCTCTTTTGATAAAAACTTAAAGCTAGCAAATTATCGTTTGTCGTAATGACTTTTATTTGTGAAGTCCCTTTTTCAATTGCGGTTTGTTCCACTTTATTAATCAGCGAAGACCCTATTCCGCTCTTTTCTACTAAACTATCTAAGGAGATGATTTCACATATTCCAGTGTGAAATTTATATGTAATAAGCCCTATGATTTCCTCTGATTCATTTAAAACCGCAAAACCATCTAATTTACTACATTGAAACGTTCCGCTTGAAATAACCATATCTGAACTTCCCCAATGCTCGATAAAAAAACTATCAATTTTTACTTTGTTCAGTTTTGAGGTTGGTACGATGTTCATTGAATGACTCCTTAATCTTTTGTATTCAAAAATTCTAATGTTAATCTTACAAATTTCTCTGTTTCCTCCATTTCAGGAAAGTGGGCACTATTAGAAAACAACTTCAAGCTGCTGTTGTTAAGCTCTCTATCTACCATTTTTGAAACACTCAATCCAGTATTTCTATCATGTATTCCTGTGATTAATAATGTTTTGTGTTTTATTTTGTTTAACCTATATATAAGTGGTACTTGAGGCGGTTTTTTATACAATGCTTTCATCATTTGTCCTGTGTTCTTCAGTCCGCTTTCTTCCCAAAGCTTTCTATTTTGTTCAGCATTACTTTGATCTTCAAACAAAAAGTGATCTACAGTTTCAGTGTCTACAATTGACCACACTTGATTAAATTTTTCTTCTAGTGATGTTTTTTCTTTTAAAATAAATTCAATCCTATCTCGCATTGCGTCAGTAGCAACAGACATGAATCCCTGTATCTGAATAAGCTGCTGTATATTTGAATACATTAAACTTGGACCAGAAAGTACCAGCTTATTAATGTCATTTGGAAAAGCATAAGCTATTTCAAGTGCTAACTCTCCACCGAATGAGTATCCCAACAAGTCAGCTCTTTCTATTCCTAATAAATCTTTTAACACTTTTAAATCAGACACAAGCAAATCAATCGAGTAGTCATCAGCAGATTCTGGCTTATCACTTCGTCCTGATCCTCTTTGTTCGTAATACACAACTGTTCTTTCTTTAGAAATAATGCGTCCAACAGTTCGTTCAAAATTATAATGATTACCGCCTGGCCCGCCATGGATAAGAATTAAAGGCATTGTTTTGTTCTCATAACCTTCAATCTTTATCCAATGATTGATCCCATTAATACTTAATTTATATTCACCATTATTAAATTTCACAGAGCACCTCTTAATAGGACCGTACTGGCGAGATCAGATGCAAGTAGGTTGATTCCTCTCTTGCAGATTCAATAACGATTGGTTTCATTGAACCACTAAATTTCACCTTGATTTCTGCGTCATTAATTGTCTTCAAGGAATCCAGCAAGAAATGACCGTCAACTGATATCTTTAAGTCCGACTCTCCTTCAATCGCCTTTATTTCTTGAAGTTCCTCAATGCTGCCCATTTCGGATGAGCCAGATGAGATAGACAGCTTTTGCTCATTTATACTTAGCACTACATTATTGTTCTTCCACTCTCCAGCAAACAAGCACGCACGGTCGATTCCTTTAATCAGTGTCTCTTTGCACAACACGAGGGTCGTTTTTACTTCATTTGGAATCAGAGCAGAAGTATCTGGATAATGCCCTGCAATTAATCTTGAATACAGGGAAATCTCATCTGTTTTAAAATGGATATAGCCTTCCGCTGACTGTATCTCTACCATGCCAGAATAATGTTTTATGAGTTTTGCTAGTTCATCTATGCTCGATTTCGGGACAACAAAGCTTCCTTCACCTGAGCTTTGAATGTCACTTCTCTTGAATGCCAAGCGTTGTGAGTCTGTGGCTACTGAAGTGAAAGAGTTCTCTGCAAAAGTGAGGTTCACTCCTGTCAGGACAGGTCTTGTTTCATTTTTTGTTGCTGCAAACCCCGTTGTTTTCACGGCGTCTTTCAATTCTTCTGCTGATATATGTATAGAATCGCCCACAATTATAGGAATTGAAGGATATTCTTCCGCATCTATCCCACTAAGCTTGGTGCTAATTGTTCCTGCTTGTATATGTATTTGGTTATTATCCGCTTTAACGTGAATTTGTTCGGGCAGCTTTTTAACAAGATCAGTTAGATATTTTGCAGAGACAACCATGCTACCCGTCTTGTGTATCTCAACTTTCTCATCAGTTACCGAAATGGTTCGTTCAATGATAATGTCTGAGTTGCTGCCGATCAAAGTGATTCCATCTTCTTCTGCAACAATCTTTATGCCAGATAAAATAGGTAATAGTGTCCTTGATGAAACTGCTTTACTAACATCAGAAAGACCTTTGCTGAAAATACTCTGTGCAATTATAAACTCCATATACTACTTCCTTCCAATAAGTGTGTCTGTTTTATAATTCGACAAAAAATAAGAAAGTCTTTTTTAAAAAGAAAAAAGACAGCCAATTGCAGCTGCCTTACTTGTTCCTATGCTTTTACTCTTTGTTTTTTTACCGGAATATAGATATCGATTTGCTTTTCATTGTTCATGCATCTTTCATCATACAACTCAAACTCAAGGGTCCCTTCTTGCTCATAGCCTGAATTCGGGAACCACTTTGAGTAGATCTCTACCCATGTAGACTGAATCGTTGACGGGAAGTTTTCTTCTGTCGCTTTAGGAGTCGTAAAAACAGCATACTCCTTTTCAGGGAAGCTTCTGTACGTTAAGCCTTCAGGAGCCGGTGTCCCTTCCGCCACTTCCATTCCAATGATATATACGAACTCACCTGTCGTCATGTTGTAATCTGTGCAAAGCCCGAGTTCATTTCTGTTAAGAGGATTCGGTATTTTTGCTCCTAAATTGTTTTGAATATAATTCACCCAAAACTTAGGGATCTCACGGTTGTTTTCGCCGTCTGTGTTTCTCGTTTTTAGTTCATATCCGATAAGGTTGAACGCAGGTTTCGTAACTAATTTCATTTCCATTGAAATTCCTCCCGTAAAACTACTCATATTCAGGTAAGCTTTTTGATGAAGAGACCTTGGAATAAAAGTCGTATTCCGGTACTGTCTAGGAGAGACACCAAAGAACTTTTTAAAAGCACGATTGAACGATTCTTGATATTGAAACCCTAGATCCAATGCAATATCGATCACTTTCTCATCAGAATCTATTAATCGGATGGCCGCATGCGTGAGCCTTCTTTTTCTCACATAGTCCATGACGGATTCGCCTACTAGAAAATGAAACACCCGATGATAATGAAAAGGCGAGAAGCAAGCGAGCTCTGCAAGCTCCTCTAATGTGATGCGTTCGTGCAAGTTCTCCTCAATATAATCCAGTGTCCGCTGAATACAAACCTCATAATCCATCCCCATCACCTACCCTGCTTCTATCATATCCACGAAAAGCTATTCGTTCTTAACCTTTTTTGCTAACTTCTTCCTAATATGTATTCTACATGAATTCAATCCAAAAGTTTTATAGATGAATCCAAAAGTTTTAGTATTTTATCCACGAGTTTACATACCTCGCCATTGTGCGGTTATTTATTATTTTTTTAACAAGAAGGATTTGTTCTAAAAAAATAGAATGATTTATAAAATTAGATTATCAGGAGGTTACAATCATGACCACTTCTCTTTCCATATCAGCTGATCAGCAAAAATTGCTTGCCAACGCCACACGTATCCAGATCATCCACTTGTTAAATGAACAAGAATATACGGCAAAAGAAGTCGCAGATCAATTGGGTAAAACTGCTGGGACCGTTCATTATCACATCCAACTTCTCTATAATGGGGGAATTCTTGAACTTATAAGAGAACAAAAGAAAGGCGGAATCATCGAAAAATACTACCGATCAAAATCAACCCGATTTGAAATAAAGGACAAAAACGCAGCAGCACCTTCTTCAGTATCTACTAATCTTTTATTGAACGATGATGAAAAGAAGCAGTTTCTCTTAGAACTCGAGCAGCTTTTTGTGCGTTGGGAAAGCCAGATCACGCAAGATAACGATAAAAAAGAATATCGAGTTATATGTACTTTTGAGGAGAATAAGTAATGAATCGAGTATTTGAAGATTAGAAGTACCCTGGTCTTCTGTTATCAGCGGTCGGCATTTCGTACGTTGGTGATTTCATCTATCTTGTTGCACTGAACTTGTTTATTTTTTCTAAGACTGACTCTGTTACAGCCGTTGCGGGGCTTTTTGTTCCTAAAAGAAAACCGTATGTTTCTATCAATCTACGTCCTCTTTCAACTCATCATGACCTTCGCCATTGCCTTGGACTCTCAAGAAGTTGTTTTTACACAATCTATTATCGGGTTAAGCGAAAGTCAGTACAGCTTACTCGTAAGTATTACTGGCCTTGGCTATTTAGCTGGTTCGCTGTTCTTGACCGTGTTTGCAAGTAAGATTCCTATTCCGTATTTAATTGGTTTTGGTTCTGCAATCTTCAGCCTTGGCTATTTGATTTATGCTTTTTCACAGTCTTTTCTTCCTGTCTGTGCAGGTTTTATCATCTTAGGTTTCTTTTCCTCATTCGCTAATACTGGGTTTCAGACTTTTTATCAAAAAAGTATCCCCGCTGAGAAAATGGGCAGAATCGGTGCTACGTTAGGTTTTTTCCAAAGCGTCTCACTTATTTGCACGATAGTAATTGCTGGATTCCTGAGTGAAATGGCCGGTGTAAAACATATCGTAATCGGTGTATCTCTGCTGATCACAGTGGCTGCTGTCATCCTTACCTTCCTCACATATTTGTCACATCAATCATTTGCAATTGCCTCAAAACAAAAAGAACTAGCACGTTAATGATGTGCTAATTCAACTTGATCAAGAAGTTCTAATGGATGATTTAATTTCGGGAATCCATTTATCTTTTTACTAATAGTTTCGGGTAAAAACCAAGTGGCATGATAAGCTTTTAACCCTGCTTCAGATGCACCTACTAATTCGTTCGATCCACCATCGCCAATGAATATAGCTTCTTCTGGTGTTACCCCAAGTTTTTTAGATGCTATATGATAAATTTCAGGACTTGGTTTTGCGACCTTTTCTTCATAAGAAAAAACAACAGCATCAAAGTAATCTGCTAGTTTACTTCTACTCCATGAAGAGACTTCTTCAGGTGCGCAGTTTGATATCAGGCCAAGTTTCTTGCCTTTTTCTTTAAGGGTTGCGAGTAATTCTATAACTTCTGGATGCATTTCTTGAAAAGGCACTGTCTTTGCCCAGATTCTTTTTTGATGAACTTTTTCAATCATATCACGATCTGAAGACTTGCCATGGGAATTCAGTATATCCTTTAATACACTTTGGTGATCCGGATAGGTTCCGTTCATACGCAGCTCTCTTCTGTTATCCCACTCAGCTTTAAAAATCTTTGAATCAAGCCCAAGTTCATCGGTGGAATATACCGCTTTTTTCTGATTGCCATCCCATTCGGTTATAAGCGTTTCATAAAGGTCGAAAAAAACTGCTTTTATCAAAAGAAAGCCCTCCTATTTAAAACACTTTCACATAAACACTCGTATCTCTTAATATTGTTGTGGATCCTACTGCAAGGGAGTCGTTCCGATGAATCCCTTCTAATGTAAAGCCTAGCCGTTCAGGTATTGCAGCGCTTCTTACATTTTTGGTGTCACAACGGATTTCGATGCGGCGTGCCTTTAACTCATTTACTGCGAAATCAGAAATTCCCTGAACCGCTTCTGTCATATAGCCTTTTCCTGCGTGACGTGAATCAATCCAATAACCGATCTCAAACTTTGGAATATCCCAGTCAATCCGATGCAATCCAGATGATGCAATGAGCTCACCAGTATCTTTTAGAAAAACGAGCAGACGCAGATCTTCTCTTTTCAAAAATTTTAGATGTGCCTCGCGAATATTCACTTCTACATCTTCTTCTGTCTGATCTATATGAGCAAAGGGCAGCCACGGTTTTAGATCTTCGATAGAAGCATTAATTGCCTCATACATAACCTTGCCGTCACCAGGCATCGGCATGCGGATTAATAGTCGGTCTGTTTTAAATTCTGTTGGAAAGTCTAGAAGGATTGGTTTCATGTTTACCTCCGTGTTGTTAATAAATTTTTTATTATATCGGTTACTTTGTGTATTTCTAAACATCTAATAAATTCCCTTTAAAGTGAGATGAGTAATTGTTTACATAACATTTCAAGGGGTAATGTTTTATAAGGTAACTTTTTTTGAGAATAGTTGCCAAATCTGCATGAAAGGAGATCACGTGATGTTATATAAAAAGATTCTCATAGCAGTTGACGGTTCAGAAGGAAGCTTTGTAGCACTTCACAATGGCATTGAGTTTGCTAGAAACACGGGTGCTGAATTAACGTTGCTTTACGTGACGAATGAGGTAACTCTTCCCTTGTATGGCGGCGTTTACCCTGTAGGTATGGCTAACACGACTGTTGAAGTGAAAGAAGCCGCCATTACCGAACAAAGTCATGGAGAAGAAATCCTGAATAAAGCGCAAAGAAGAGTCGATCCCACTATTAAGACAACGTCAGCCATTCTGCATGGAGACCCGTCTGCGACAATTTGTTCGTATGCGGATACCCATAACATCGATCTCATCGTCATCGGAAACCGAGGCCATAGCGGATTCAAAAAATTATTTCTAGGCAGCGTCAGTCAAAAAGTCGTATCCGACGCACACCAGCCAGTACTTGTCGCAAAATAATTCCAGCAAATATAGGAAAGGAGCCCACTCAGCAAGAGTGCGCTCCTCTTTTTACTCCAGCATTTCTGAAACGGTTTGAAACGTATATCCTTGAGCCTTCAAGTCCTTGATGATTCCTTTTACTGATTTCATCGATTCTTCCCGGCTGTCATACATGACATGCAGAAGTATGATGGACCCTGGTTCTATTCTCTCATTTACATGCTTCACGATTTTTTCTGAATCAGAGGCGATATCTGGATAGGAGTCTGGCTCCAAGTTCCATAAAATTGTCTTTCTGTTATGTTTGTCTAAATATCGAGGAAGTCCGATGAGTTTTTTTCCGTAAGGCGGTCTGAATTGGATCGTTCCTTCATACCCGGCTTTCCGGATTAATTCGTCTGTTTTCTCGATTTCTTTTTCGATAAAGGATGGTGTCTTTAAGACCATTCTTTTGTGCGAATAAGAGTGGTTCCCTAATTCGTGACCAGCTTCCGCAAGCTTTTTCGCTTCTTCAAAATTCTCTTCTATTTCACGTCCAGTAACAAAGAATGTAGCTTTAACATCTTCATCTTTTAAAATCGATAAAATTTCATCTGTGTTATCTGTAGGACCATCATCAAACGTTAGTGCAACTACCTTATCTGTCGTCTCCGTTTTTGTAACAAGGCCGCCGTAAAACTGAAAATCTCTTGATCCGCTTATTTTAAATAGACTGTATGAGATAGCTAGCAACACTACAGCAGAAATTACAGTGATAAGTAATACCTTTTTCATTTGTTTCTCCTTTTGATAAAACGTTATGTGTCTAAGTTCTATCAGCGTACCAATAGGATGTTAAATCAGTTGTAACCGATGGGTGGCCCATTTGACGAAGCATTGCCGTAATATTTCCACGATGATATGACCCATGAGTTACAAGGTGCATCACCATCTCAGAGAGACTCGTTTCTCTTCGTCCCGCCCATGGTGTATCCAGCACAACCACTTCGTCCAAGTCTACTTGATTGTTTAATAAGTCTCTATACCGATCATATAACTCCTGAAACATAAGAACTATTTTTTCAATGCTCCTCGTATCCGTTTCTACTTTTTCAATTTCAAGGGCCTCACTCATACTTACTCCAGAAATGATGTGAAACCATAACTGATCCACAATGTACATATGTGAAACTACTTTAGAAATAGACGGAAATACACTTTGAATTTCTTGATGATAAACATCATTTTGAAGCTCTACTAAACGGTTAAACAACGTTTTATTTGCCCAAATGTGATAATCAAACATTTCAATGGCATGATGAGTCCGCGTCATTAATCCTCCTCCTTCATTTCTTTTTCAGTTACAGATACTTCTTTTTTAACTGCTCGATTTCTACATGATTCATGGCCATATACTTTTTAATTAGTTTTTGTTTCTCCTTATTCCATACCTTGCCTTTTTCTTCAGGATCTTGAATATCTTTTGTAACCTCATCAAATAACTTATTCTCTATTAGCTTTCCACGGATTTTTTCATATGCGTAATCTTGGTAATACTCCTCAATCGTTAAATCTAAACCTTCAAGCAGCGATGTAAGTTCAGGTGAATCTATCTTTTTTGCATTTTCAATTTGAAAGTTGATGGTCTTTTGAACTTCTTCATCTAAAACACTCAGCTTCAGTTTTTTTGCCTCGTGTTGAATCGCTTTATCATTCAATAGAGTATCAATGGCAGTTTGTGTTGCTTCTTTCTTTGATTTCTTCATCACATGCTCATAAAAAAAAGCGAGCTCTTTAATTTCGTTATCCGATAGAACTTCTTTATTTGAGATTTTTGTGTCCGCAAATGATCGTATGTATTGAGCAAAACTCTGATCACCTCGACTAGCAACCAAAATGAACAGAATAAGTGCAGCTGCTCCAAATAGAACCATCCTTCATCCTTCATCCACTCGCTCCTCAATAAATAGGCGTCTGCAATATTTCGACAAAAACATTCAAAACCCTGCTTAATCAAAGGAAAAAGCCTTATTAAAGAGAATAACTAAACTATGAGAACATGTGTGGAAGGGGTAAATAATGAATTCATTTGAACATGACATATAAAAACGCTATTTTTGCAGAGGGCCTCCGAAAGAATGCTTCTAATAAACCATAAAAAAATCACGGAGGTGCAATAATGCTAAAAGATCAATCATTTGAAAATTACTTAAGAGATATTGAAAAGCCTTTTTCAGGATGGGATTTTTCATATATTACTGAAACCGACAGGATGAGCAGTAGTTTGCTCTCTTGGTCGTATGGCAGTATGATTTTACCTCTCATACAGAAATCAACTTCAATGCTTGATATGGGGACAGGCGGTGGCGAGCTCTTATCGAAGCTCCAGCCTTTTCCTGAAAAAATATGTGCAACTGAAGGATATCCGCCGAATGTTCCAGTAGCCAGAAAAAGACTTGAACCTTTAGGTGTGGAAGTATACCAGATCGGTGAGGACGACGTGCTTCCTTTTGATAATAATCAGTTTGATTTGATTATTAATAAACATGAATCGTATTCTCCAAATGAAGTGCTCAGAATTATGACGGATGATGGAATTTTTTTGACTCAGCAGGTTGGCGGTTCAGATTATGTAGATATTAATAATGCTCTTTGTGCCCCCGTAAATGATGAGTTTTCACATTGGGAGCTTGCTTATGCAGAGAAAGAATTATGTGAAAATGGATTCGAAGTTCTAGAAGCGAAAGAAGAATTTCCGATTCAGCGCTTTTATGATATTGGAGCTCTCCTCTATTATTTAAAAGCAATACCGTGGCAGGTTCCTGACTTTAAAAGTAAAAACTATATAGCTCAGCTTTATAAAATTCATGAGATGATTCAATTGAAGGGTTATTTTGATGTAAAGCAACATCGTTTCATTTTAAAAGCTAAGAAAAATTAATCATTAAAAAAAGCTGACTCCATTATAGGTTCATCCCTATTTGGAGTCAGCTTCATTATATTAATTTGTTCACATGCGAAATCCGACGTTTTTTATTTCTTCACGCTCGTTACTTTCCATCCTTTTTGGTCAACCCATTCAAGGTTTACCGTATACCTTTCACCGGGCTTTCCGTCTGGACTTACTTCTGCAACTGATTTTTGAGGTCCACCACCATTTGCGATCTTCCACACGGTCATGTTTTCATCCAGTCCTGTAGCGAGACGAATAGCTTTTAATTTCTCATTCCAGTCTACGCTGCCTTCCTCATAGCTTGATGTATGCGTTCCGGTTTGGGATGTTCCAATTGGCTCGTTAATTTTAGGCTGACTAGCTGCTTGTTCTTTCTTTTTGGCTTCTGCAGCTTTTTTCTTTTTCTCTTCTTCAGCTTTTTTGGCTTTCTCTTTTTTGTCAGCCTCTTTTTCAGGATCTATGCCGATCTCTTCTGAAGGTTCTTGTTCTTCTTCCGCTGCTTGAGAAGAATCAGTGCTCTTCTCATCATCTTCATATGCACTTTCATTATCTGGCTGAAGCTTTACAACTTTATGTTTTGGTTCCTTACTTTCTTTTTTAACCGGTTCTTCTTCTTCATTGCCCATTAATAGTGCGTCTTTCGGTAAAAACAAAAGAGCTAGTAAAACTGCACCTAATGCACTGAAAAGGACAACATTTCTTTTCTTCGTGCTTTTTTCTTTTTGATTATATCTTCCCATCTATAAATCACTCCTTAAAATACCGTTCCCTCAATTACTGAAACAAAACAAAAGAACTCCAACATGAGGAGTTCTATCAAATATGAATCTCATTTAATCACTCAACAAATATTCGTAAATAAGGAGTAAAAACATGAGGGTATTAGAAGCTTTGTAAGAAATTGCTACAGAAAGTCTTCTTTGCTTTTAAATAAAATTTCTTCAATTATATTTGTATTTTCCTTGTTCAATAAAAAAGACTGCCCAAATTAGGCAGTCGAAAAACTTTATTTAATATCCAAGACAACGGCCATCTCTTTACCGAACCTATCGCCGTTATCAACAAATCCCATACTTTTATAAAGCTGATGCGCTCCTAAATTCTCTGGATGATAACCTACTACAATTCTTTTAACATTAGGCAGCGTACTCATTTCTTCAATCATTAATTGTGTCGCGATTTTCCCTATCCCTTTTTGCTGGTAGTTCTTATCGATCATGATTCGATAAATCCAATACCCGCCAAGCTCTTCTTCAATCGTATTAAACATGAGAAAGCCAACTGTTTTGCCTTCAAAATGAATTGCATAAGGTTTTAAAGTCGGTTCAAATTTAGATTGAGCAATTGAAACTGCATTAGGCTCAATGTGACCTAATTGCTCTTCAGACACTTCTAACGTGCAGCATTCATACCAATTTTCTGCATTTAGTTCCACGATCTCTACAAGTTTGTTATTCATAAATTCCCCTTTTGACTGTAATTATGTATCGTCTTAACAATACCATATTTTCTCAAAAAGAAGGCATTTCACACAAAGAAAAACAGTGCTTTCCCGCCAATGAAAGCACTGCATTTTTACAATAGTTGATTATGCAACTGACTTCTCTTGTTTCGCGGCTAATCGTTTCATATCAAAACGAACTAAAATTGAAACGACGAGTGCAACAACGAACAGTCCTGAGAAGAATGATAAACTGTTTGCGTATGACCCTGTTGTGTCTTTGATCCATGCTGCGAACAGTGGCCCTGCAAGACCTGCCGCTGCCCATGCTGTTAAGATGTACCCATGAATCGCACCTACTTGCTTTGTACCAAACAAGTCGCCGATGTAAGCTGGAATCGATGCGAATCCACCACCATAACATGTGTAAACGACCGCAAGCATCACTTGGAAAAGGATTGATGATGTTGTTTGCGGCAGCATGAAAAAGAGTGCAATCTGTAAAACAAAGAACGTCGTGTACGTGTTTGGACGCCCGATGTAATCCGAAATGGAAGCCCAGCCGATACGCCCGAATCCATTGAACAATCCAAGCACCCCGACAAGTGCCGCAGCCTCTGCTGTAGAAAGACCGATACTTTCTTGCGCAAGAGGTTTTGCAGCGGAAAGAATGGCAATTCCGCACGTTACGTTAATAAAAAGCATGATCCACAGATAATAGAAACGGCGTGTTTTTACAGCTTCATTAGCGGTTAACTGTGAAAGATCCTTCTTGATCTTCACCTTTCCGCTTTCAACGTTTTCTTTAAATCCTTCCGGCAGCCAGCCCTCTTCTGGTTTTTCTAAATAAAGAGAAGAAAGTGTCATAATTGCAAAATAAGCGATTCCTAAAATAAAGAATGTGTTCGCTACCCCAACGGACTTGATTAATGCGTCCATGATCGGCGAGCTAATTGCGGCCGCAAAACCAAAGCCCATGATTGCAAGTCCAGTCGCAAGCCCGCGGCGGTCAGGGAACCACTTAATAAGTGTTGAAACCGGTGCGATGTATCCTACGCCTAGTCCTATACCGCCCAGCACTCCATAAAAAATGTAGAGAAGAGGCAAAGAGCCAATATTAACGGCAAGCCCAGATCCGGCAATACCAATCCCAAAGAAAATTGCAGCCAGCATACCTGCTTTTTTCGGACCATGCTTTTCAACAAAATGCCCTAGAAATGCAGCTGACAATCCTAAGAAAAGAATTGCGATACTGAACGTCATCTGTACTTGTGACGCGGACCAGCCAAACTTATCAATTAATGGATTTGTGAAGTTGCTCCACGCATAAACAGACCCGATTGAAATATGAATACCAACAGCCGACAATGCAATAAGCCAACGGTTTTTTGTCTTTTTCATCTCAAAAATCCCCCCTAAAAAGTTAATTTTGTTAAGTATTGTTTCTTGTTACACCTAAAGCAAACAAAATAAAAAGGCAACATCCAAAAGAACTTATACAGTGATAAGTCTTTTAAGAATGTTGCCTAACATCTCTACATACTCGTGCAGAGAAATCATTCATCATTATTTTATAAATAGAAAATAAGCAGATCATGCAAATTTTCCATTCAAGTTTGCAAAAGTTGTAAGCGCTTTTAATGTTATCAGATAGAACGGCAAGCCGCAATATAATTTTTTGATTTTTTTGACAAAAGGGATTTAATATGTGTTTCTTCAAATTGAACGCATTTGATTTTGCAGCGTTTGATCAAGTAACTTGAATGAAATGTATCTTCAGTTTGAGTAAATTTATTTGGCTTGTCCCAAAGTTCCCGGAATATATCACTTAGTATTTTTTCAGAAGCTTTTTGATCACCAGTTATTCGAAAGGCAATTTGAAATAGAAGTGTGCTGTATGAACTCACTAATTGTTTAAGAGCTTCAGGATCTTTAAACAATAATCTTTCAAGGAGCTCAGTATCTAACTCTTTTTTCAGTTTCATAACAGCATCACCCTTTTCATAGATTTATTTTACATTACCCCATAACCACATTGTTAAATCTTTGTATAATTATTGTGCAACTTAGTTGATTAGTTTTTTGCAAGAATGACAAACCGAAGCCAAACATTGTACCTACACATGCAATTCATAAGAAAATGATCATAAAAAATATCTATTCAGAGTGGATTCGCTTCAAAATCTAATAAAAGGTAGACAGTTTTACGTCCTCTAAGCTTGTTTTTGTCTTTCAAAACCTATAATTCCTGAAATTTTTGTGATATTCCCGCGAGTTTAATTCATAATCCCGCGAATTATTGCAATAATTCCGCGAGTTTTTACTATATATCCGCGAGTTTTACTAAATACGATCTGCAGGTCGAGCCGCTAATTATTGCAACAAAAAAACAGTACTGCATATATACTAACGGGTTCTCTTTTGGAGTACAAAAAGTTAAAAAACATAGAGAATCGCATATAAATTAGCAAACGAAAAAGCACTCAAATCGCAGTGCTTTTAGCATTTTTATTGATTGCAATTGGACAGAGCTTCATTCCGTAATCGCACCCTTTTACTTCATAACATTTTTTCAAATAAATCTTTTTAAATATTCGCCAAATATTTTGTTCATAACTTTGGGGGTGTTTTCTAAATAAACATTAATTTGTTCAATGTTCGATTCGAATTTATCAGAGTTTCTTTCATCTGTTGGAAAATCAGATATCCCTTTAATAATAATGCATTCAACATCATTCTTCTTACAGATATAAGCAATTGCACCCGCTTCTGTATCGGCTATTGTTATTTCGTTTTTTTTAAGTTCTAAATAGTCCTTCCACATAACTACTGCTTTATCAGCGGTGCCAATTGTTCCGTTACAAAAATCATTTCCATATTTTGATAGATCAAAATTAACTATGAAGGATTGTTTAATAAGAGGCTCGATTTCTTTTACTGTGCAATCATATTGAACGGCTTTATCGGGTACAAAAATATCTAAATTACTAAACTTATCATCTATTCCTGCACATGTTCCAGCAACGATTACTTTAGTTAAATTAAATTTAGAAATCATATACTGATTACCACCAACACCATTTACTTTTCTTACACCTGTACTATAAAAAACAAGTTCAGTATCATTAATTGTTCTTATGAAATACTCGCCATATGGATAACCAAAACGTTCGTTATCTTTTATGCTAAAGTATTCCAATGTTGCTTCGTATTCCCACTTCGTTGCTATGCTTATTCCTATCATCGACTTATCATCCTACAAATATAATTTGTCACTATTGAATGTCTATACACGGTCTGAATTTCATTTTTATCACTATTCTTCTTTACTCTGTTCATCAACAATTGGTTATTAATATGTAAGTATCCTTTTTTACTAACCTGCTACGTTGAATAAGAACAGCATACTTTTAATCTAATTATATATTCGATTTAGCCGTCGTCTAATCCTTTTCCGCCAAAATTGGTAAGTCTTTTAACAAGTGAATTCGCATACCAAATCGCAGCGTAGTTATTGTCATCCTGCTAAAAGCTATGCGAATTAGGGTGCTAATTCGAACATAAAAACCCAATAAACATTGATATAGCAACAAAAATAAGCAAGCTAATTCATATGCAAATTAGCTTGCTATTTGTATTGCTTTTTTCTGTTTTGTACTCCAAAAGAGAACCCGTTACATATATACAGTACTGCTCTAATATTATTTCTTTGACTTGTTTTCAATGGAATACTTCACACCCGCAACTGTACCGATTCCAAGCAGTGCATATTTCAATCCTTCTAATGTGGCACCCGGACTTGCTCCTCCAGATTCCCAAAAAGAATAAAGGACTCCTAATACGATAGCTACAATGGGGATGTATTTATTCGACACTCGTTCTGTTTGACGAATCGCATATAAAATCACAGCCAGACCGACATACGGTGAAAAATCTGCTGCCATACTCGCAAAATCCATGACTGTCACCCCTTTCACTGTATTGTACTGCTTATTCACAATATATTTTTATGGATTAAATAAAAGAACAGCAGCAAAAAATAAAAAACAGCATCGCGATATGTGATGCTGCCTTAGTTCCATTCAGTTAGAATCTTTGAAATCGTTGTTCTGTACTCATGTACAAGGCATTCAATTAATTCCTTAGCAGTTTGTTTCTTGCTTAATGCAGATGCCTGCCCTGCCCACATAGAAACCAACTCTTTGTTTCCCTGCTTTGCCGCTTCTTTTCTGATGTCTGATGTTAACACGTGTTGGATCGGATAAGGTGGCAAGCTGGGGGCGCTCTCTAAACTCAACATCATTTCATTCTTAAATCCTCTTGCGCTTTTTCCTGAGAACGCCTGGGTTATTTTTGTATCTGTATCCTTGCTTGTTAGGATGGCTGACTTGTGAATCTCGCTTGCCCCGCTTTCTTGAACGGTTAAAAATGCTGTTCCTAGCTGTACAGCTGATGCTCCCAGCGAGAAGGCTGCCGCCATCCCTCTGCCGTCCATTATGCCGCCAGCTGCGATTACAGGGCATTGAACAGCATCTACAATTTGGGGAACCAATGCCATCGTGCCGATCAACGCCTCGTCTTCAACATCCAAGAACGTTCCTCTATGACCACCCGCCTCACTTCCCTGTGCAACGATCATATCAACACCGAGTGACTCTAGTTCTTTCGCTTCTTTTAAAGTTGTTGCTGTGGCGATCACCGTAATTCCGCTATTATGCAATTTTTCTATTAAACCAGCAGAAGGTTTGTTGAACGTAAAGCTTACAATTTTCACTTCCGCTTCAATCACCACGTTAAGCTGCTGTTCAAAAAGATCCTGGATATCCGGAACAGAATAGACTTCCGGAATGCCGAGCTGTTTCCGGTACTTATTCAAGTATTTCTGCATACTCAAGATCTGCTGTTCATTTTTTTCATAGACTTGTGGAAGAAAGAGATTCACGGCAAAAGGTTTTTTCGTTAGTTTCATAATTTGTGAGAGTACATTTCGTATATCTTCTGGTGTCATATACCCCGCTCCTAATGTTCCAAGAGCACCTGCATTGCTGACCGCGGCTACAAGCTCCGAAGTTGTCGGACCGCCTGCCATTCCTGCCTGGATAATGGGGTATTTGATGTTGAGTCTTTTACAGATCATATCTTGCTCTCCCTCCACATGCTTTTTCTAAATCATATCAAAAAGAAAGAGCTTTAGTCTGTTTTGACCAAAGCTCTATTTGTATTACACGGCAATTTTTCTGTTTTCATACATTTCCTGGATCGCTTCCTCGCTCTTACCTTCATCAAATTCATTCTCACTCTTTGAAACTACGATTGTTGCGATTCCGTTTCCGATCAAGTTAACAATTGCACGAGCTTCACTCATGAAACGGTCAACCCCGAGCAATAGGGCAAGACCTTCTACAGGAATAACCTGCATTGCAGTCAAAGTTGAAGCAAGTACGATAAAGCCCCCGCCTGTAACAGCTGCCGCACCTTTTGACGTGAGCATCAATACCGCAATGATCGTAAGCTGCTGAGTCAAACTAAGGTCTATGCCAAACACTTGAGCAAGGAATACAACAGCCATCGACAGATAGATGGATGTACCATCCAGGTTGAACGAATAACCAGTAGGAATAACAAGACCAACTACTGACTTCGAGCATCCGAACTTTTCCATCTTGTTCATCATCCGAGGAAGTACGGATTCTGAAGAGCTTGTCCCGAGAACAATCAGAAGTTCGTCTTTAATAAACTTTAAATACTTCCACAGACTGAAGCCATACATTTTACAGATTAGATTCAACACGATAAAGACAAAACAGAACATCGTCGTATAAACGGCTATCATAAGTTTTCCAAGTGGAACGAGTGACTCTAGCCCGTAGTTCCCAATTGTAAAAGCCATCGCACCAAATGCACCTAGAGGCGCAGCCTTCATGATATAGCCGACGATTTTGAAAAAGACGTTGAGTAGTTTTTCAAAGAACTCAATAATAATTTTCCCGCTGTTTCCGAGTGCTGTAAGTCCTACACCAAAAAGGATGGAAAAGAACAGCACTTGAAGGATATCACCTTTTGCAAAAGCGTCAACCATGTTGCTAGGAACGATGTGTGTGACAAACTCAATCCAGTCGATCTTTCCGCCGCCTTCGGACGTATACTCGGAAACATCACCTTTTTCAAGTTTATCAAAATCAAGTCCTGCACCCGGTTTAAGCACATTAACAACGATTAGACCGATAACAAGTGCCAAAGTTGTAACGACTTCAAAATAGATAAAAGCCTTTCCTCCAACCTTTCCTACTTTCTTCATGTCTCCCATTTTTGCGATCCCAAGTACGATCGTTAAGAAAATAATTGGGGCGATGACCATTTTTACGGCGTTGATGAATGTATCGCCAACAGGCTTCATCTGCTTTCCTACTTCTGGCCATATCAATCCAACAAGCACACCAACTGCAATGGCAGTTAATACTTGAAACGTTAAGTTCTTAAATAACTTCTTCATGTTTGTTCTTCTCCTTTCGTGATAAGTGCCTGAAATTGACTGGGGTCTGTCCCGGGACAGACCCCAGTCAATTCAGACACAATTCAAAATAAAAAAGCGCTATCAACATTTGTAATGTAATGATAACGCTTTCAATATTTTGTTAGAATATTATGAACTTATTGGACGTTTTGGTCTTTTTGGTCTCAGATTAACCCTTAACCATCTTGTACATCAAAACATCATCGACGTATTCCTTTTCACTGAACTTTAACTCATTGATTTTACGTCCTTCTTCAACAAAACCTAGCTTCTTATATAGTTCAATTGCTCTTGTATTCGTCGAGAATGTACCTAATGAAACTTTTTCAATGATGGGATGCTTTTCTGCCCATTGGAGTAATTCGTTGATTAGGAGTTTACCAATTCCTTTATTTCGGTAATCTTTTTTAATAATGATCGCAAAAGAACCTGTGTGATGCATTCTCTTACGCTCTTGTGATTTGAAGACGATCCAACCTGCTGCTTCACCTTCAACTTCTGCTAAAAACATGGTCTCTCTTTCGT
The DNA here is from genome assembly GCF_001642935.1 of Fictibacillus arsenicus. Lineage (NCBI taxonomy): Bacteria > Bacillati > Bacillota > Bacilli > Caryophanales > Fictibacillaceae > Fictibacillus > Fictibacillus arsenicus. The sequence continues at coordinate 1,031,861 of NZ_CP016761.1, read as the reverse complement.
GCTCAATAATCTTTTGAATCCATTCTTGATGCTCTTCAGTTGTTTTATTAAACTCTTCTGAAACAGCAATAAAATAATCTCTTTCTCCAACGACTTCACGCTGAATGGATAAGACAGCTTCAGCATCTTCTACTCGTACAAGACGAACTACCGCTTTGTGTTTTGACATCAATAATCCTCCTATCGTGATTTCCCACACAATAGTAAATAATATCCTTTTTCCATCCAATTAACTAGTAAAATGAATCCTATTTTTTTAATAAATAACGATTAACCGGGCGGCCTATTGTGCCATATTGAATGTCCATCTGAATGCTGCCGTTTTTCACGAGATAGTCGAGGTATCTCCGGGCTGTAACACGCGCGATTCCCACTCCTTCTGCCACTTCCTCAGCGGATTTGGATTCTGTTTGTGTATTTAGAAAACCTTCAATCTGTTTTAATGTAAGCTCATTTAGTCCCTTTGGAAGATCAGCCGTATTTAGAGCGTCCCTCTTTTCCGAAAAGAAAAGATTATCAAGATCTTTTTGGGTAACCGATCCTGAAGGAGAAATAGTAGCGTGAAAGTCTTTGTATTTATCAAGCGCTTTTTTTATCCGCTCAAAATTAAACGGTTTAATGATATAATCAAACGCACCGTTTTGCAGCATAGACCGTATTGTGTCCAGATCGTTTGCCGCTGTAATAATGATGACATCAACTTGAATCTTTTCATTTCTAATCTGCTGGAGGGTTTTTACACCATCCAGGCCAGGCATGTAAATATCAAGGACAACAAGATCAGGCTTTAATTTTCTTACTTGTTCCATGCCTTCCGTCCCGTTGGAAGCACACGAAATTACTTTAAATCCTTTTACTTTTTCGATAAATGCCTTGTTGATCTCCTGGACCATAGGATCGTCTTCTATTAATAAGACTTTTAATTCACTCATACATCTTCACCCCTGTCTCCCATCGGAAACGCAATAACGAAGCTGGTTCCTTGATTCACTTTGGAAGTCACCTCGATTTCACCCTTTCCTTTTTCCACGATCTGCTTAATAAGAAAAAGTCCGATTCCAGAACCGTTGTCTCCTTTTGTCGTGTATCCTCTTTCGAATATGTGCTCTTGAATGTCCTCTGTCATCCCAGAGCCATTATCTTCTACTAAAATGGCACAGACCTCAGAATCTTGCGCAATACTTACATCAATTCGTCCATTTGAGATTCCTGATAAAGAATCGAAAGCATTCTCGATTAAATTACCAAGTATCATCACGAGATCGTGTTGATCGAGATGTTCCGGAAACACTTCAAGACGGCTCTCCTTGTCGATGGCAACCTTTATCCCCAGTTCTTTTCCACGACCGACTTTGCTCAACAAAAGTCCTGCTAAACTCTCATTTTTTATACGCTGATTTAAAAATCTAGTAAGTGTTCCTTTTTCTTCAGATACTTGAAAAACATACTCCATCGCCTTTTTTATTTTTCCTAATTGAAGAAGTCCTGCAATGGTGTGCAGCTTGTTCATATGTTCATGATTCTGAACCCTTAGTGCTTCAACAAAAGCTTTTACCCCTGTTAGTTCTTCTGCCATTTTGGCAACTTCCGTACGATCTTGGAAAATGGCTACGGCACCGACTATCTGGTCGTTGACTTTGATCGGAACGCGGTTACTCATGATAACTTTCCCGCTTACGCGAATCTCCTGGTTATAGACAGGTCTGCTCAGCTCAATGATCTCCGGCAACCGTGTATCCGGAATGACTTCTCGGATCGGTTTACCGATTACATCCCCAGAAACATTAAAAATACGTTTTGCTTTTTCGTTAAAGATAGAAATATGCTCCTTGTTATCGATCGCAATAACCCCTTCATGCATCGAATGGAAGGTTGCCGTCCGTTCTTGGAGCATGCGGACGATTTCATGCGGTTCCAGATAAAACATTTGCTGCTTAAGGTGCCGTGCAAGTAGCCAAGAACCAATGATTCCAAAAGATAGCACAAGTAAAAGAATTAGGGTCATTTCATCTTTTAGATCATGAAATACTTCATTAAAACCAGGTATAACATGACCAACCACCACAACTCCGATCTGCTCAAGGTTTTCATTTTTGATCGGAACGAAAGCTCTTACGGCTGTTCCCATTTCCCCTTTTGCCTTAGAGATAAATGTATGATCTGCAAAAGCGGCACTCTCGTCTTTGCCTTCCGACTTAGTGCCGAGCATACCTCTTACGGGATGAGAATATCGCACACCCTCCATATTCATGACAACAACGTAATCTGCCTCATTTATCACTCGAATTTTTTCAACGACTGGTTCTATTGTCTCCCAGCCATCATTTTCTTGGATATTTGTCTTTACCTCAGGAAGCTGTGCAACGGTCCGTGAGGTAATCATGGCACGTTTGCCAAGCTCCTCTTCCTGAATGTCAAGGATCTTGCCGATAATAACGACTCCGCCGATGAGGATGGCATAAAGTATGATGCCAAATGTTAGTATCATGATTTTAGTCCGAATAGGCAGTCGTTTCATCTTCATGGCTAAGCTTCCTCCCTTGATCTTGTCCCTATTGTATCATTACGGTCCGCATATGTTAGACTATTTAAAAAATGACGGATTCGGGGTTTAAAAGATGAAATCGTTCTTAAGTATTGCGTTATTATTAATCGCCGGCTTGGCTGTATCCATATGGATTGGTTTTCATACGAAGCTTTCAGAAGTTACACTGCCTTTTGACGATGATCAAAATGGAATTAATGATCAAGTAGTGATCAAGTTCAGCCATGTTGTTGCAGAGAATACACCTAAAGGGCTTGCCGCTCAGCGATTTGCAAAGCTTGTTGATGAGAAATCCAATGGCCGGATAAAAGTTGAAGTGATTCCAAACGGCGGACTGTATTCGGATCAAGAAGAACTTGAAGCCCTAAAGCGCGGAGATGTTCAAATGATAGCACCTGCCACTACGAAACTACGCACAGTCTCTCCTAAGTTTCAGGTGCTGGATCTCCCTTATGCAATGCCGAACCATGAAAGCATTATTGAAGCATTAAACGGTGACATCGGCAAAACGCTTCTTCGGTCTATTGAAAAAGACAATATGAGAGGACTCACCTTTTGGACGAATGGCTTTAAGCAGATAACAACGAACGATGGACCAATTAAAAAACCCTCTGATTTAAAAGGGCAGACTCTCCGTATCATGCCAAGTCCTGTCTTGGAAAAGCAGTTTCAGCTGGCTGGCGCAAAAGCGGTCGGCCTAGATTTTAACGAAACTTACAAATTGCTAGAATCCGGTGAGCTGAATGGTGAAGAGAATACGATTTCTAATATCTACTCGAAAAAGTTCTTTGATGTTCAAAGTCATCTTACATTCAGCAACCATGGTTTCCTAGGCTACGCCGTTATCATGAACGAGGATTTTTGGAAGAAACTTTCTAAGGATGAACGAGAAATCCTCTCTGAATCTATGAAAGAAACGACAGAGTGGAACCAGACCCATTCGTTTGAGATGAACAAAGAGCAGCTGCGCTTGATTGAAAAACAGTCAGGCATTGAAATAAATACCCTGACAGATCAAGAGAGGAAGATATGGTCAGATCAGTGGGAGCCGGTTTGGAAGGAGTTTGAAGAGGAGATCGGTACCGAATTAATGAAGAAGATGAAGCAGTTACGAGCAAAACATGGCGATTTTTAAATTTGAATAGATTAAGAGCTGGCTGCTAAGCCGGCTTTTTCTATTTTTACGGTACGTGTTCTTATATCTATTACACGTTCGCCCCAATTGTTTCGGTTTTCGCCCCAACTACCTTGAGTTGCACCCCGAGTACCTGATGTTTCGCCCTGTCATTCTTTGGTTTCACCCGATGAAGCTTTAGTTTCGCCCAAAGACCTTATTTCCACTAAAAAAGCTCACAAACAAGCATGATGTTTCGGTCAGCTTTCATCATTAATTACTCTTATGTACTCATTTACACATTTTTCGCATATACAACGGCTATTATCCGGCGATTTTTCCAAAAGCTCGGAGGGAATGGTTATCGTCATGCACCAGCATGATTCCGGTTGTTCACCGTTTGAGATCGCACAGTTATTTACCCCGGTACAGATCGGACATACTTTACTCTCTTTGAAATATCCTCGGCTTTCCATTTAACCCTCCATTTTTTATTCCTTTTTATCTCTATACTATCAGATTTGCAAACTTTCTTACTGCATCTTGTATACAGATAGGCATTTCTAACTGTTTTTTCCAACTAAATAGTTCGTACCTTCGTAGCTAGGTTCATTTTTTACAAGTCTGTAAAATGAAGTTAATAGAATGATTGTAAAATAAAAGCAGTTTTAAGTTCATCGATAGAAAAATAAAATAATGGAGGCGTTGATGATGAAAAGACATGGAAACAAGAAGTTTCTTTCTCTTTTTTCAGTAGTCATTGCTTTAGTGATCAGTACCTTGGCATTCATTCCCCCTCTTCTGGCTGCCGGTGATGGTTCCTGGTCAAGCCCGTACTCAGTATCGCAAGCCAATTCCAATCAGAACAACAGTGTAAAAACGGTTCAAGGCTATGTGGTCGGGCAGCCTACTGCTACCAATACCGTCGTAACAAGCAACTATCCGAACGACTATGCGCTCGCACTAGCGGACAGTGCATCGGAAACAAACACGGCCAACATGGTGTATGTTCAAATTCCTTCATCGTTCCGTTCAGAATTCGGCTTACAATCGAATCCAAATTTAAAAGGACAATCGATTAAAGTTACCGGGAACTTAACCGCTTATTTTTCACACGCCGGGGTAAAGAACGCAACTGCTATGGAAAAAGCATCAGGTACTGACCCTGGAGATCCCGGTGACCCAGAAGATCCTGGTGATCCGCCACCTTATGACGATTCTTATTATGATTCAGCCAGAGGAAAAACAGGTGCAGCTTTAAAAACAGCTCTTCACAACATCATCGACGATCACACTGAACTTTCCTATTCTGAAGTTTGGGAAGCATTAAAAGAGACTGATGAAGATCCAAACAACAGCAGCAACGTAATTTTGTTATACACTGGCCGTTCTCAAAGCAAAACAACGAACGGAGGCAACGTGAACGACTGGAACCGTGAACACGTTTGGGCAAAATCTCATGGCGATTTCGGAACGACCATGGGACCAGGAACAGACATCCACCACCTTCGTCCGACTGATGTAACGGTAAACAGTTCAAGAAGCAACCTTGATTTTGACAATGGAGGCACACAGCATTCTGAAGCATTAGGAAACTATTATGACAGTGATTCGTGGGAACCGAGAGATGCAGTAAAAGGTGATGTTGCACGAATGCTGTTCTACATGGCAGTACGTTATGAAGGCGACAGCGGCGAGCCGCAGCTAGAATTAAACAACAACGTAAACAACGGAACGGCTCCATATCACGGTAAAATGTCTGTACTGCTTCAGTGGCATTTAGAAGATCCTGTTGATAACTGGGAGCGCAATCGCAATAACATCATCTATAACGATTATCAGCACAACCGAAATCCGTTCATCGACCATCCGGAGTGGGTTGAGGAGATCTGGTAAACAAATAGCAAAAACGCTTGGACTAAAAAATCCAAGCGTTTTTTTACTTTATTTTTGGTTTAAACTGTTAGCAATCCGCGGAAACCCCTTGCAGCATAGTAGGAATCAGCTCCATTGTGGTATACGAAGACATGTCCGAAACGATAATCGCAAAAAAGAGCTCCGCCTAGTTTTCTTATATCTGAAGGGGTTTCTACCCAACTGGACGTTTTCTTATCAAAGTTTCCAAGTTTCTGCAATGCTCGATATTGGTCTTCCGTTAAAAGTTCAATGCCCATTTCAGCTGCCATATCAATAGCGCTGTTTTCTGGTTTATGTTTTTTTCTCGCTTCCAGTGCTTCACGGTCGTAACAAAGACTTCTGCGGCCTTTAGGACTCTCTGCCGAACAGTCATAAAAAACGTATTCATCATTCTTTTTATCGTAATCAACAACATCTGGTTCCCCTTCAGTTCTTTCCATTTCATTGAGTGACCACAGCTTTTCAGAATTAGCTTCCAGCTTTGCTTGGACTTTTTCCCACTCAAGATCTTTATGACGGTCCATGTTTTTCTCAAAACGGGTTTTCAATGTTTGTAGTAATTCTTCACGCTGTTCGAGTGACAATTCCTTTTTACCGGTAGTGGTTGTCATATTTGTTCCTCCTTATTGTTTAGCTCATATTTTTAATTGCGAGATAAGAATCCAACTGCGATGTCCTTAAAAAGATCTGCTTCTTCGTAGTGTGGAGTATGACCGCTATTTTCGAAGATATAAACTTCCCCATCTATGGCATCTTTCCTAAAGATTTCGAAGTGTTTTTCACAAGTAGCCGCATCGTATTTTCCAACAGCCAGCAGCATAGGGTTCGTTATCTCTTTAATTTTAGGAAGCAGAGACTTGAAAATCTCCCCTTCTTCTCTTAATAAGTTATAGTGTATTTCTGACCGATCATAGAATTCATCCCACTCTTTTTCCGAGTAGAACGAGTAATAATCCGTGGGATTGTTATGATTATGTCTATATATCTCCATTCTGTTTTCTCCCAGTTCATCACTTAGTTCCATATATTTTTCTGTTAGTTCACGAATGGACAAATCACTTTCTGCAAGAATTAACCCTTTATCATGCAATTCAGGTTTCCCGTGTTCTTTTAATAACCTGGCTGTTTTTCTAATCAAACTTCTCGAAGTTAGTTCAAAATCAAAGGTAGGACCTTCAAAAATCACCTTGTCTATAGATTCAGGATATTTTGAAACGTACAAAAGTGAAAGGAATCCGCCAAAAGAATGTCCAATCACTGACCATTTTTCAATATTGAGGTGCTCTCTCAGCGCTTCGCAATCTTCTACAAGATCATTTAATCCAAATTCTTCGTTCTCATGGATAATCTCTGACCGGCAAACGCCTCTTTGATCAATAGCTATCAATCTGAAATGTTCTCCCAATCTCTTAGATTGATGATATGAAAAATCGTGACAGCTTTCTCCTGGACCACCGTGAAGATATAGAACAGGTGGTTTATCCAACGAGCCAATGCATTCTACATAAAGTTTTTTTCCTCTGATCTCAATTAGTTCTCCACTCATGTTATCCCCCTTTTCTAACCATTTCCAATTATACAGAAAACCCCTCCTGTATGGAAAAAGAAGGGGTATGAATCTTAAAATCTATCAAACTACATAAACACTTCAAAATAGAACAGGCATATTCCGCACGCAGCCCATGAGACCATAGCAAATACGGTGACGATCATATTTTCGGACCAGCCATATTTTATTCCGTAATGGTAATGTATTGGAGTAAAGCGGAACAATTTCTTTTTCGTCCGTTTAAAATAAGCTACTTGGATGATAACTGATAGCTGTTCGGCAAGATAGATGATAAATAGGATTGGAATCAAGATTTCTACGTTTTCAATGATTGCGAGAAATGATAACGTCCCTCCTATCGCTAAAGAACCTGTATCCCCCATAAACGCTTTTGCCGGATATAAGTTATAGATCAAAAAACCAAGAATGGTCGCGATCATCATTAGACAAAAAGCTTTCACTTCCATATTCTCCGTGATCACGAAGAAAAAGAAGTATGTAGGGATTGCTACCATGCCCAGAAGCCCGTCCATCCCGTCAGTAAAATTGATCGCGTTGGCGGTACCTACAATAAATAGTGTGATAATCACAAGGTAAGGAATGTATGGCAAGACAATGTGGAAGGATTCCGTCACCCTGATGCTTGTATCAATGTTGAACAGATCGATTCCAATATATAAAAGCAAAATCGTAAATCCAAATTGAAAGATAAGTTTTGTTCTTCCTGACACCCCGCCAGGATCTTGTTTTGACGCTTTCCAAAAGTCATCAAGAAAACCGATGAAACTAAATAATATAAATGTACCTACCAAAAAGAGCATGCTGGGACTTGTGTAATAAAACAAAGCGACTATGATTCCAACGAAGAACACACTCCCCGCCATGAGGGGTGTTCCCTTCTTTTCTTGATGATCTGCTGGGAGTTCCACTCTAATTGGCTGTGTTAATTTTAATTTCTTTAAAGTGAAGATCAACATAGGTGCTATAAGAACCGTTAATAAAAACGTTATAAGTGCAGGGGTTAGCTGTAGAAGCACGATAATCTCCTTTCAAGTTTGCCATTTATATAGAATTCGATAAAAGGCAAAATGTTCCTTCAAAATAAAAAGGGGTCTGTCCCGGGACAGTCCCCAAACAATTCTGACAATTCTATAGGTCCTTGTGCTGTGGGTCTTCTGAGTGATGGACAGTCCTATTCTGGATTGATACTGTAATAAAGTGTAAGAATTTTCAGAATAAGGAGATGTGCATATGAGAGGAAAACGTGTTTTAGTTTGTACCATGCTAAGTACAGCCATGCTTTTATCCAGTGTAACCCCTGCAATTTTTGCCGAAGATTCTTCAATCAACAATCAAATAAAACCAGGAGACTGGAACCGTCCTGTTCAGCCGTCTGCTGTCCTTCACCCGGGAACACCTGAAAGCGCTTCACTCAAAAGAGAGCCGCTTCAGAAGATCGATTCTTTTATCGAGAGTGAAATGGAGAAACGGACGATGCCAGGTGCGGTTGTTCTTGTTGCACGCAGCGGAAGCATCGCAAAGCATGATGTTTATGGGTACTCTGCTCTGTATACCGATGATCAGTTTACTGAGATGGACAACCCTGTAGAGATGAAAAAGGATACTATTTTCGACATCGCCTCCATCTCAAAGCTTTTTACTACAACTGCAGCGATGCAGCTGTATGAACAAGGAAAATTCGAGCTGGATGATCCTGTAGGAAAATATATTCCAGAGTTTAACGAGAACGGAAAAGAATCGGTTACGATCAGGCAGATCATGACGCATACCTCTGGTTTCACAGCGTGGATACCTCTTTACAACATGGGAACGAAACGTGAAGACAGGTTGCAGATTGCGTTAAAATACCAGTTAAAAAATCAGCCTGGCACTACTTATACATACAGTGACCTGAATTTAATCACACTTGGCGTTTTAGTTGAAAGATTGTCTGGTCAAAGACTTGATGAGTTTGTAAAAGAAAACATCACTGAGCCGCTCGGAATGAAAGATACGATGTACAACCCTCCTGCTGAACTTCGTGACCGGGTGGCAGCTACCGAATATCAGCCGAACATCGGACGAGGCATGGTTTGGGGCAGTGTTCATGACGAAAACGCATGGAGCCTTGACGGTGTAGCAGGTCATGCCGGAGTTTTCTCAACTGCGAAAGACCTCGCAGTTTTTGGCCACATGATTTTACAAAAAGGAAAGTATGGTTCGACTCAAATTCTTGAGCCAGAAACTGTTCGCTTATTAACTGAAAACCAGCTTCCTCAATTCCCTAGCAACTCACACGGACTCGGCTGGGAATTAAATCAAGGCTGGTACATGGACTCGTTAGCAAACGAAGAGACTCTTGGTCATACGGGATATACAGGAACGTCAATGGTCGTATCGCCGAAAAATCAAATGATCGTTTTAACGTTAACAAATCGTGTCCATCCATCTCGTGCTACCGTTTCGATGAATCCAATCAGACGTGAAGTGGCTCGTCTAGCTGGAGATTCGATATCAGTCGCTATGGGACAAAAAGATAAAGCATGGTTTGCGGGGTATGGCGACAAACTTGCAAAAAATTTAACTTTTAAACTTGAAGAGGATCAGAATACACTTCACTTCCAAAACTGGTTCAGCATCGAAACTGGCAGTGACAAAGGGCTGGTTCAGGTTTCTGAAGACGGTGAAACGTGGACGAACTTGCCTGACGTTTACACAGGTAAGGATGAAAAATGGTCGCGCGAAAAAGTAGAGCTTCCTGATGGAACACAATTCGTTCGCTTCCTCTATCAAACAGACGGTTCTGTAAACGGCAGAGGCTGGTATGTAGATGATGTGTACGCTACGGATTCTGAAGGAAATAAAGAGAGATTAGAAGTAACCGAGAGCCAGTGGGAACAGCGCAGCTGGTAAAAGCATGAAGCAGCTCTGCTTTTTGTAGCAGAACTGCTTTTATTTTTTTGAAGGGATAAGACACATATTGCCGAAATATGTTGTTAGAAATTCATAAGGAGAGATAACAATGAGCAAATCATTAATTCATGAGATGCATTATTTTAGGATACCTGTCTTGGACCTTCAAGAGTCAATAACATGGTACACAGAATGTTTAGGATTTCAATTAAGGCATAGCGATGGAAAGCTTGCTGTTATAGAACTGAAGTCCGGTCCATTACTGATTTTAGTACAGGGAGACCCGGATTCCAGAGGGCATTTCACCATAAACGGACAAGCCGAGTTTTCTATCGGATTTACATCTTCAAATATCAAGGAGCTGCATACATATTTAACAAATCAAAATGTGAAAGTAGATGAGATGCAAGAAGACAACGGGCACAGCTATTTTCATTTCTTTGATCCTAGCGGAAATAAACTCCAAGTACACAATTAATTCAAAAAAGCAGTCACACCTAACGGTGGACTGCTCATTTCTCTTTACTCTTATTCCTAATATGCTGCTCGGTCATAATGGCAAGATAGGCTACAGACAGAAAACCGATACCTCCAAAAATAATAGCTATCGTATCTAGTTTTTCTAATTCAAGATTAATAAACATCGAAAGAAAGCTGAAACTTATAACAAAAAGAGCTAACCAATGTGAATATCTTTGAAAGAACTTCTTCATTCTGTACTAATCCTCTCCGGCCGCGTATACACATTCATCGAGTCACCCCTGATAAATCCAACCGTCGTAATTCCGAGTTCTTCTGCCGACTGCAGGGCAAATTCTGTTGGCGCAGATTTGGACAGCACGATCTCGCATCCGATCTTCGCTACCTTCAACAAGATCTCTGATGAAATTCGCCCGCTGAAAACAAGGATCTTATCCCCTATGAAAATATCATTCTTCAGGCAATAGCCGTAGATTTTATCAAGAGCATTATGGCGTCCAATGTCCATCCGGCTCAGCACGATTCCGTTCACATCACAAAGTGCTGCGTTATGAACACCGCCTGTTTCTTGAAAAACACCAGCTGTTCCCTGCATCTCCTTCATTAATCGAAAACAGTCCTCAGGCGTCACTCTCACCCGGACGTCGGTCATGCTTTTTGCTGTGAGTGCATCATTCGCAAAGACAAATCCTTGTCTGCTCATCCCGCAGCACGAGGTTATGTATCTTTTATTCTGCAGGTTTTGATAAAGGGGATTGAGCTTGTCCGTCGTCAAATGAACATAGCTACCATCCTCTTGCACCCAGATGTCTTTAATATCTTTATAGTTTCGTATAATGCCTTCAGAGGCGAGATAGCCGACAACCATGTCTTCTATGTATTCGGGACTGCAAACCATCGTCACGAATTCTTCCCCGTTAATTTTAATAGTCACCGGAAGTTCAGTCACAATGGTGTCTTCAACTTGAGACATCTCGCCATTTTTAAAATGAAAAACTTCACGCTTTGTTACAACAGGTTTCATGAGTCGCGTTCCCTCCTTAAGCGATGGGTTTATCGAAAACAAATACGGATACTGCCATGTCCTCATCTACTTTAAAATCTGAAAACAGATAGACAAACTTTGCACCCGTCACATCTTCTAATCCTTCAGGCGGTGCTGTTGCATAAATATCCTGGATCAGGCGCGTTCTAGCCGCATGAACCATCTCTTTGCCTTCAGATGTTCTCGCAATAAACTTCTCAGTCGGAGTCAAGTTTCCGTACATAGTTGAGATCGCCATATTTTCTATAAATACCGTATGTATTTTCTCCGGTCCTTTTCCTAACAGGTTCTTACGCAGCTTTCGGATAATATCATTGAAGTCGTGTACCTTTTTAGACATTTAAACCATCACCACTGTTTCTCCATTTTTTACTAATCATACATGATGTACTTACTTTTCGCACGTGAAAAATTCTTATTATTGCTATGCAGCTTTTTGTTTGAGACTAGATACTTTTTACGGTACGTGTTCTTTTATTTATTACATGTTCGCCCGGTCTAGGTGGAGTTTCACCCTTCAGAAGGCTCGTTCCACCCAATATGACTTACTTCCACCCCGAAACTTATCCGTTTCACCCGATGCGCCCTTGTTTTCGCCCCATGGCTCTCTTTACCCGAAAAAACTCCATTAAAAAGTAGTTCAAAGTAATATCACTACTTAAAAATAACGAGTTTTGAAGATTCATTGTTCTTTTTCTATGAAAACGCTATAATAAGAGAAGAAAAGTTGGATGCGGGAATAACCTTTTTATTCTTCTTCCCTCTTACCGAATTACATAATATGTTGGACTGGCTCAATAGTAAGCCCTGCTATTAAACTATTCCACCATGATACACATTTTCTGTACTTCATAGAATCTGTGCTTTCGTGGTGGATTTTTTTGTACTTTCATAATTGAAAGGAAGGTCTAAAATGGATAAAATGATTCAAATCAAGATCGACGGAAAGGCGTACGAAGCTCCGTCAGGCACATCTATTCTTGATATCATCAACAACAACGAATTGCCTCATCCGCAAATCTGCTACACCCCTCAAGTTGATCCAATCGAGACGTGTGACACATGTATCGTTGAGGTAGATGGCAAACTGATGCGTTCGTGCTCGACGATGGCACTAGACGGCATGAGCATTGAGCGCTCCTCCTCTCGAGCGAAGGATGCACAAAATCAGGCGATGGACCGCCTCTTGGAAAATCACCTTCTCTATTGCACAGTCTGTGATAACAACAACGGAAACTGCAAATTGCATAACACGGCTGAACTGATGCAAATCGAACATCAGTCTATTCCCTATTCGCCAAAAGAAGAAACGGTGGATATCGATATGTCTCACCCGTTCTACCGTTATGATGCGAACCAGTGCATCACGTGTGGACAATGTGTTGAGGTGTGTCAGAACCTGCAGGTAAACGAGACACTTTCGATCGACTGGGAACGTGAACGCCCGCGTGTAATTTGGGACGCTGGATCGAGTATCGATGAGTCCTCTTGTGTCAGCTGCGGCCAATGCGTGACGGTTTGTCCGTGTAACGCACTTATGGAAAAATCCATGCTCGGTGAAGCCGGTTTCATGACCGGATTGAAGGAAGATCTTCTTGAGCCGATGGTCGAACTTGTAAAAGAAGTTGAACCAGGCTACAGCGGTATTTTTGCTGTGTCTGAAGTGGAAGCTGCTATGCGTGAGACGCGTACGAAAAAGACGAAAACGGTTTGTACGTTCTGCGGTGTTGGCTGTTCGTTCGAAGTATGGACGAAAGGCAGAAAAATATTAAAAGTGGAGCCGAGTGAAGGTCCAGTAAACGCGATTTCTACGTGTGTAAAAGGGAAATTCGGCTGGGATTTCGTTAACTCTGAGGAACGCCTGACTACACCTCTTATCCGTAAAGACGGCGTATTTGTTGAATCCACGTGGGATGAAGCACTAAGCCTAATTGCGAGCAAGATGGGTCAGATCAAACAAGATTATGGAAGCAACGCCCTAGGCTTTGTATCTTCGTCTAAAATTACGAACGAAGAAAACTACTTGATGCAGAAGCTCGCTCGCCAAGTATTTGGAACGAACAACGTGGATAACTGCTCGCGTTATTGCCAGTCGCCTGCAACAGACGGCTTATTCCGTACAGTTGGAATGGGTGGTGATGCCGGTACGATTCAAGATATCGCTGAAGCTGGACTTGTGATCGTAGTCGGTGCGAACCCGACAGAAGGGCATCCGGTACTCGCGACTCGCGTGAAACGTGCACACAAACTTCATGGTCAAAAACTGATCGTTGCTGACCTTCGCAAACACGAACTCGCTGAACGCTCTGACATTTTTATCAGTCCAAAGCAAGGAACCGACCAAGTGTGGCTCATGGCCGTAACAAAATACATCATTGACCAGGGCTGGCACGATCAGAAATTTATTGACGAAAACGTTCACTATCTTGATGAATTTAAAGAAGTTTTAGAGAAATACACGTTAGAATACGCCGAAGAAATTACTGGCCTATCTCAAGAGATGCTTATTGACGTAGCGAAAATGATTCGTGACGCGGATGGCACATGTGTCCTTTGGGGCATGGGAGTGACACAGAACACGGGCGGAAGTGATACGTCAGCTGCCATTTCGAACCTCCTTTTAGCAACTGGAAACTATCGCCGACCTGGTGCTGGAGCTTATCCGCTTCGTGGACATAACAACGTTCAAGGCGCTTGTGACATGGGTAGCCTTCCAGCATGGCTGCCTGGCTATCAGCACATTACCGATGATGTTGCCCGTGCAAAATTTGAAAAAGCGTATGGTGTATCGATCGACGCTAAACCAGGAAAAGACAACATCCAAATGGTAGAGGGAATCGGGAAGGGCGAGATCAAAGCGATGTACTTAGTCGGTGAAGATATGGCTTTAGTGGACTCCAACTCGAACCATGTCCATGACATGCTGTCACAGCTTGATTTCTTCGTGGTTCAAGATATTTTCTTATCCAAGACGGCTCAGTATGCAGATGTCATTTTACCTGCTGCTCCTTCACTAGAAAAAGAAGGAACGTTTACGAATACGGAACGCCGTGTACAGCGATTGTATCAAGCCTTGCCTACAACTGGCGGGTCACGACCAGACTGGGAGATCATTCAGGCGATCGCAATTCGCATGGGTGCGGATTGGAACTACTCACATCCTAGTGAGATTTTTGCTGAGATGGCATCACTTGCTCCATTGTTTGGTGAAGCGAACTATGAAGCCCTTAAAGGCTGGGGCAGCTTCCTTTGGGGAGACTTCAGCGGAAAGAGCACACCGCTTCTTTATACAGAAGGCTTTAACTTCCCTGATAAAAAAGCACGCTTTGCCCTTTCTGATTGGATGCTGCCGGCAGAGTTCCCTGAAGAGTTCGATCTGAATATTAACAACGGACGTATGCTCGAGCACTTCCATGAAGGTAATCTGACGAACAAATCGAAAGGCATTCAGCATAAAGTGCCTGATGTTTTTGTTGAAGTGTCGCCTGCTCTTGCTGAAGAACGCGGTTTGATTGATGGTTCAGTTGTCCGGCTCATCTCTCCATTTGGTGCAGTAAAATTAAATGCATTGGTGACTGACCGTGTAAAAAATAACGAGCTTTTCCTCCCTATGAACTCGGTGGATAACGAAAGTGCCATCAACTTCTTGACGGGACCTGCCGTTGACCACCGCACGCATACGCCTGCTTATAAGCAGACCAAAGTAAGGATGGAAATCATAAGCCGTCAAGGTGAAGTGAAGCTCCCTGGCAATAATCCAAGGAATAAAAAGCGACATCCTCAAAATGGCGCAGAAGTACAGCGAAAATGGAACCGTCCTGGCTATGTCCATCTGACGGATGAAGTATAGGAGGACTGATTCAATATGGCACAACCGATTACAGTCGTTAAGAAGAATGTGAAAACAGAAGAACAGATCCAGAAAGAAAAACTCGCTGAACTCCAAAAAGCCTTAGCTGAAAAAGATGCCGCCTTAACAAAGGCGCTTGATTTTATTGGAGAGCTCGATAAAATCGGTGCGTTGGAAGCAGCGAATGCGATGCTTGAAGCAAAAGACAAGATTGCCAGCATCGCACTCGGCCAGGCTTCACGCGAACCGGTAACGAACATGATCAACAACGTGATGGGTGCCGCTGGCGTTTTAACGAAGATGGATCCAGAAGCAACAACAAAACTGCTCGACAGCGTCGTATCCGGTTTGAAGCAAGGCGAAACTTTTGTGGAAAGTGAACAAAAGATTGGCGCATTCGATTTAGTGAAATCACTCAAAGACCCTGATATTAACCGAGCGATCGGTTTTGGCCTTCACTTCTTAAAAGGCATGGGACAGGAATTGAAGAAATAAAGAAGAGATGACCCTCATTTTCAGGGTCATCTTTTTTGTGTTCTTACTTAGGTTGTAGTTTGTCGAAAATCAGATAAATTTAGTTATGTGGATATTTTGCGGAATATCCCGGATACCCCATTAATACCAAGGTGAATTTAGAATTCCCCTGTAAAAAATGCGATTAAAAGTCAAGCAATGATAGTAACCGCTCTTTACCTACTGCATGCACCAACAATGGAATTCGAGGACCACTGTTGTTATTCAAAATGAGCTGATAAATGATTTGAAACAACCTTTTTTGGTTGTTTCTTTTCACTTTTGGATTATCGTCGTGGCAAATATCGTACACGTTTCTCATCAATTCTTCGTCTAGCGCTGGACCATTTTTCAACACTTCGGTAAAACCATGCACCCATTCTTTCTCCACACTAGTCAACATCTCATAATAAACATGGTATTTTTGATTATTGATATTCAATACTTTTTCTGGACACCAATTTCGCAGCCAATACTCCGCTCGTTCACAAACTTTCTGAATTTCATCTAAAGAAAAAGCTTCCCCTATTCTGTTTAGCACATCTTTTACTAGCAATGCATCAAAGTTTACAAGGGGCAAGATGCTGGCTACTTGAGCGAATTTTGGACCGTTTAACAGTTTTTCTTTTTTAACCGAGAAATATAAAGCAGCCTTTATCTCTTCTTTTAATTGAGCTGGATCAACTTCTCTAAAACGCTCATATTCCGTATAGTTTCGAATGACATCCTCATCCAAACCAATATGAAAAGCAGAATTCGGTTGATATTTAGCAAACATGAACAGAATGATTTCCGGTGTGTATACCCTTAATAATTCTTCAGGAGTGATGTTGTTCCCTGATGAACTCGACATCTTCTCCCCAGTCCCTTTTATACTGATAAATTCATAAGGCTTATAAGTGGGTGCTTGGTGGTAAAAAATCTCAATGGCAATTTCCTTTGATACCCGATAACTTCCAGTTTCAGAAGAGTGATCTCTCCCACCTGGTTCAAACACAACATTCTCAACCATCCATCGCATCGGCCAGTCTACTTTCCAGTTTAATTTCATATTGGTTGCTTCCATGATCTCTACTGTGTTCGAATGACCGCATGAACACGTATAGCTTAAATGACATTCTTGAAAGCTTGTAATACTCACCGTATCTTTTCGGCAGCGATCGCAATACACATTTACAGGATAAAAGTTTTCTCGTTCCTGTTCATTTGGCTTTGCCGTTTTATAAGCCATCAAAATATCGTAGATCTGTTTTCTGTTTTCTAATACATGCAAAATCTGAACGTTGTACCTTTTTGCTCGATATTCTTCGCTTTGATAAATGAATTCTGGAACAATACCAAATTGTAGGAGCGACTCTTCAAACTCTTTTTCAAAATGTTCCGCATATGTGCTATGGCATCCAAATGGACAAGGTATCTCAGCGTATGGCATTCCGATGTATTGTTCAAAAGAGGGATCCAAATTCTTTGGCACTTTTCTAAAACGGTCAAAATCATCCCATGAAAAAATGAAGCGTGTTTTCTTCCCCATCTGCTGCAATGCTTTTACTACAAAATATGTTGTAACAACTTCACGAAAGTTACCGATGTGTACGGAACCCGATGGACTGATTCCCGAAGCACAAACAAAAGTATCGTGATTCGGATGTTTTCTAATTAATTCTTCTGCTATTCGATATGCCCAATGCATCTTTCATCACCTCGTTAGTGACAGTTCCAATGAGTGGAACCGGCTTTTACTATTACCTCACTGGGTATTCCTACAAGGAATCCCACGATAAATTGAAATAATCGCACGTTAATTGGCTTTTTTCTCACGTTAATTACAAAAATCGCACGTTATTTTAAAAATAACCACAAGTCGACTAATTCTGACAAAACTCACCGCTTTGATACCCTGCCAAGAAACAACAAAAAAGCCCTCACCCCCAAGATTGTTCATCTTGAGGACGAGAGCTTATAAGCATTCGCGGTACCACCTCAGTTTGTTAACATGTCGCCATGCCAACCTCTTCAGGTACGGCAATGAAAAATAATTACTCGCATATACCCTATCTCTGTAACGAGAGATCCCGTTGTAGTATCAGCAAGGTTCCCCTCGCATCCGTACAAAGCTCGGAGGCTTTTTTCATTAAGACGATTATTGCTCTTTCACACCAACCAAGAGCTCTCTGGAAATAATACAGCTTAATTACTCGTTCTCTTCATAGCCAATTATTGTTAAATTTTTATTAGTATACGAAGATTTCTTACAGATGTCAAAGGCTTTTTGCAAAATATTGTTCAAGCGTAGATTCCCATCCTATTTGGGAGTTGGATCCGGGCAATTTATTAAGAATAGCATTAGCAGCAGAGTCAATCCCTTCGCTCGTATCCACTTCGATATCATAAACTTCACCCTGCTTATGCACATAGTTCAGCTGTGATTTTGCCTGTCCAACCGGCCTGTCCCCTCTGTCTTTCTCTCTTTTTTCAAGTTCAGTAAGTGAGCAATGAACACCGACAAATAATACAGGATAATCCTTCAATATTTCATAACAATCCTTTGTTGTATCTTCGTTATGTAAAATTTGATCAACGACTAGATTAACGCCTTTATCAGAGAACATCGCAATGTTGCGATGAAAAAAATGTTCGGTTGGAACCGGAATCAGATGATCGCTATCCCGGGCCTCCATCTTTTCGATAATGGTGTCAAAATCATCAATACTGAAGTGAAAATAATCCGGCAGCTTTTTTACCAATTCTTTTGCTAAAGTAGATTTTCCTGGACTGGATACACCATTTAATAAAATAATTTTCCCCTTGTTCATTTCCCCTCTAAAAATCCTTTTATAATGATGATGACTTATTGGTACTTTGAATAAAATGTTCATTCAGTTTCTTAATTTCTTCTGTCTGTTTCAATATATTATTGTTAACTTTTCTAATTGCATCATAAATGGCAAACATGGCTGCAAAAATTAATATCAATAATAAGTAATCCATTTTATCATCTGCTTTCTTTAATAAACTATTAATCTCCGCTGTTATATTTTTCCGGCAGAAGCTCCATCACATTGCATTTCACATTCTTTCCGTGATACGGCAAGATAACCATCGTGTCTTTACCATAGTCACTGATTAGTTCACGGCACATTCCGCATGGCGCGACGACCCAACACTTTTCTATATCCTCGTGCGGATGAGGATGCGCAACAGCTACAATCGTTTCGATATCATGATCGCCTTCAGATATTGATTTCCCTAGCGCTATCGCTTCACCGCAAACCGCAATTCTGCCTACGTTTGCTTCTAAGTGAACACCTGCATGAATTCTTCCTGATTTTGTACGGACTGCCGCTCCAATATGATGCTTGCCGTATATGTAATTTTTTTCGATGACTTGTTCAGCTGCACGAATGAGTTCGTGATCTCTTTCTTCCAAATCTATTACTCTCAGCATCTTATCTCTCCTGTTCATAGGAAGAGGTGAGCTATAACGCTCACCTTCAATTCCCACATTATGTTAAATTATGTGATGTTGCCACTTTTTTATGTGATTGACCGCAGAAATTATGTGATGAGCCGCTAAAATTATGTGATCAACCGAAAAATTGATGTGAGATTAAGATTCGTATTGAAATTCTTCTCTTAATAGCCCCATCACAATGGTGTCATAGTACTTTCCATCAATAAAAGTATCTTCTCTCAGACGTCCTTCGATCGTAAAACCGCATTTTTCATAGGAACGAACCGCACGCGTGTTGCCGCTCCACGTATCCAGTTGAATCCTTCTTAAATTCATCGTCTTAAACAGATAGTTGATTAAAGCTTTTAGCGCATCTGTTCCATAGCCCTTGCCCCACAGCTCTTTTTCTCCAATTCCAAGACCGACTACGCACCGCCGTGAAACAATATCAAGATTCCGATACCCGATCGAACCGATATGCCGCGATTCTTCTCCGAGGGTATAAATCGAGAATTCTCCTACCTCTCGCTTATCAATGGTACGAATATCTTTTTCATAGCTGGCTTCAATTTGTTCGAGCGGTGTATGACTATATCGATACATACCAGAACCCGCTTCCAGCCTTGCTGTTTCTTCATCGTTCCGCCAATGGTACGATCGTTTATGGTCTTCTAATGATACCGGCCGCAACTCTACTTTTTCCCTGTAATCATGGGGGTGATCCCTTCTTTCTGTTTGTTTTCTAGTAAACTTCTTTTGAAAAATTCCAGCAACAACATATACCAAAGACATCACCCCCTCTCACTCTCGATCAGTTATTTTAAAAACGGCCTGATCTTCGGAAAAATTTTCACCGCCGTATTGTAAAAAACATCCTCATGATGCTCCTCAGATATGATCTCCTTCACAAAATCGATGTACGGTTGGATTGGCACGAGGGGCCAGTCTGTTCCGAACAAAAACTTCTCATAGTTATCCGTAAAAGTCAGCGCATGCTTCAGGTGGTTAAAGAACCTCGGAGAATCTTTGTATCTATTAATATCGTCTCTCGTTCCAACGACTAGCCCGGAGAGATCCGCGTACATGTTGCGATTCTTGTAAACTACCTCGGCTCCGTCCAGTGTCCACGGGTCACCGAAATGAGCCATCATAAAATTCACATCGCGGTGCATTACAGCTATTTCATCCAGCGTTAACGGATGAGAATACTTCAGCAATCCGCGCTCTGAATATGTGTCCCCCGTATGAAACACAACCGGCAGACCGTATTTCGCCGCAAGCTTATACACCGGCTGGTACACTTCATCATACGCATAGAATGGATAATAGCCTAAGTAGATTTTTAAACCGACCACTTCCGGCTTTTGCACCGTTTCTTCAAGTTCTGCTAGTTCCTTCTCACCTAAATGATGCGGATTGATGCCTGCACAGTACACGACGTTCTCAGGAATTCTATCTTCTAAATCGATTCCCATCGGTGTAGCAGTCAAGGGGTCCGGAAACCCCTCAACTTCTTTCTCTGTTAGGCCCATCGCTATGCCGAGCACTACGCCCGCTTCTTTATATTCTTTTATAATTCCGTCATAGGAATAGTCCAGTTTGGACAGATCATTCGCTGTTTGTTTAAAGCTTTCAATGTTCGAATAATGCATATGTGCGTCGATGATTTTCATGGACTCTCTCCCTTGTCGATGTTAGCAAAAACGAATCTTCTTTAAATCTTCTAGAGCTGTGTCTGGAACTACCTTATTATTGAAAAGATAAAATACTGGCGCTGTAAAATGCTTAGAACCATGCGCTAAGTGAAGTTTCTCAGCATAACCAAGCTCAATTACTTCTTTGTTGATATAAGAATCCACAAATGTGGCGTTTTTATTAGCTACAATTTGAAGAAGATTCTCGTGATCATCACTACCGAACACAACGCTTCGATCAACCGCCATCTCCTGTTCGCCTTTTCCTCCATAAACCATCGCCCATTCACCTGTTTCACTTTGGAAGCTGGCCCAGTTCTTTGTGAGTTCAGGTCCCGAATTTAAGAAGCATCCGGTATAGAAATTCTTACCCTGCAGATAATTACCCATCGTTTGAACAATTTCTGAAGTGTGGCAAAGAACTGGAACCCCCGGCAGCATTAAGAAGTACTGATGGATCTCAAGCCCCTTAAAGGTTTCATGCTTTTCGTATTTTGTGGATATCTTCAAGCCCTTCCACACGTTTCCTTTGCTGTCCTCTTTCTCAGCAAACGCTACGGTACTTTCCTCTTTTAAAAGAGAGTTCAGACTCGTGCCTTCAACAAGCCCTACGATTCCTCCAAACCATGGATTCCACCAGGATTTCGGAGCCGGTTTTGGAAATGGTGAATCCATCCATTCCTGACCTTTGTACGTTAGAGAAAACAAACTTGGTGCAAATTGGCCAGAAGCTGAAATCTTAATTTCTCCGTTTTCAACAGACAAAACTTCTAAATCACTCTTAATACTCTTCTCGTAATAAACCTGTGTGTCCTTCATGACAAAAGCCGCAGTTTGACGCGTAACATCGATAGAATCTAAACTCATTTTGGATGTTAAAACGTGAACCGGTTCCTCAGCAGCCAGCGGAATATCAAACGATGCACTCGTCATCTCCTCATCTGAAGCGAACAGGTGGCTTTGCAGAATTTCATCGTCCAGCTTAATTTCAATCATGCCGTTAAAGAACGCTGATTTATAATCTTTAACTACAGCCTTTACTTCAGTCCCGCTCACAAATGGGTTCCCATCATTGATGGAGAACGTCATATGATTCGTAAGGCTCGTAGCAGGCATATTGCTCTTTTGCACCGCGTATTCACGGAACGACTGCCAGTCATGAAATGCACCGATTGAAAACACAACCGGTTTGGTCTGTACCGTTTGATGTGCAGCTAATTTTCCAGCGTTGTGTTCAAAATACATAAACCATGAAGCAAAATGAATGCTTTCGTCTTTTGACCATGAGATCCCTCGAGGATTGTTCTGTCCTCTTAAGAAGATCCAGTTTTCAGAAAGATTTTGGCTTTTCCAATAGTCCAGAAAAGATCCCATCGAATCGTTAAGTTCCAAAATTTCTCCCTCATAAGGCATTATCGCTCTCTCTAAGAGACGGCTAAAAATTGGATTGTTCAGCCAAACTTCTTCTGCTGTTTCTGTGTCTTCTGTATTCGTGATCTCAAAATGCTGCTCAACCAAACCTTCACTGAATAATTTCACAATGGAAGCAAGCTCAAGACCAGGAAATGCATTTGAACGATAGACAGCCTTCATACCAGCATATCCCTCTTCCAAGATCGGCTCCACACGCAAGGGACGAATGCGTGACAGTTCTTCCGAAAATGGTTTGCCGAGCTTCGGACTCATCAATGCCAGTTTGTAGTCTTTACTTCCTTTACCAGGCTTGATCCAGTTGTTGAATTTCTCATGGATTAAATGATATTGACTGTTGTACACGTGATAATAATCATTACATTCTCCTGTAAATTTTGTTCCGATCCCTTTTAAGGCGGTTCCTATTTTCTTTGAGAAAACCACAGAGCTTCCATCTTTTTTCGTTGCTGTAATCTCTAGATCAGCTGAATAGAATCCATGCTTGATCAATGAAAAATTCACAGGTACGGATTGTTTTGCGTTCGGTGCTAACGTAACAAGGAATTTGCGGTTTTCCATATCGATTAATTCTGATTCAGGCAGTTCAAAGGAAAACGCTGCCTCTTCATTAAAATTATTTTCTAGATCCATATAGAACGTCGATGAGTTCCCTGCAAACGTCAATGCATCTGAAAATTTACAGCTCAGATTCAATGGGAATTTGGGTCTGATACCCACTTTAAACAATGCTTTTTTACCGTTGATTGTCAGCATTGCAGATACTGTTGGATGTGTCCGCCAAACGCTCTGTTCTTCATCGATCGGATTTACTGTAAAAGGCACTTCAATGGTCTCTTCACCTTTTACCGTTGTCTCTCTAGAGACCTGAAACTCGATATTTTTGTCGTTCATCCCTTCAATCGCTACCGTTAATGGTTTGCCTGACTTATTGATAACACCATATTGGATCTTATATTCTGAACCAAATACAAGATTAAAGTCTTCAACTGTAGCAGAGATCAGATAGTCATCCGTTTCAATTAATCGGAGTCCCCTTCCAAAACGTTCAAACTCCATTCTTAATTTCTCTTGGTTCTTTGTTTCCCAAGAGTACTCATAATAATGGAAGTTATTGTCCTTATTTCCATCAGGTAAAACTTCAATCTTTCGGGTGCTGCTTTCATACCAGTTAACTTTATTGAAAAAATCTGTTATTGCCTCGGTTTGCATAACGGACGCCATGAAGTTCATGAGGTGTGTTGTGTCATCACGATCTTCCCAAAAGAATCCGCATTTTTTATAAAGCGGAACTGCTTTTGTATTTCCGGGCCACGTATAAAGGTCGAGACGCGGCCACTTCATTTCAATCGCTCTCTCAAGTGCTTTTAGAACAAGCTTCTTACCTATCTTTTTTCCATGGTAATCTCCACTCACGTTTAAAAGAGGAATATAAAGCGCGCCTTCATCTTCGCGGTACTCACCTAGGCTGCAATAACCGACGACTTTATCGCCATCAAGGGCTAAGTATAAATGGAGGTTTGTTGAGTTTGCTTCTTGTTTTAAGACTTGTTCTTCTGTTCTGATGGTGTTGCCGCCGCCCCAGCCGTCACGACTGTTGTTCCACATTTCAGCGACTTTTCCCGCGTAGCTAGGATCATATTCTACGATTGTAATTTGATCGATTACTGATTGTTTTATTACTTCCATTTTTGTTGCCTCCAGTCGTTTTTTAATTCCTATGTTTTAGCGATTCCACCTTTTATCACGCGATTTTCTGAACTGTATCATCGTCAGCACCCCTTTTATAAAAAATAAAAAAGGCCACCAGAATGCTGATGACCTTTTGGATACACTAAAAAATGCACAAAAAGGCCCCAGAATGCATACACATCCTGGGGCTCCGATTCACGTAACTAAAATTAAACGGATACCATATAGAAGGTTGTGTATTGGACGTTAATTGTTTTCATCGTTTCATAATTAAATTGAATCATGTCCAACGCCTCCTTCATTTGAAATATTTTCCTTACCTAAAACATTGTAATTCATATGGGTAAAAAAGTAAATAAAATTTTCAGAAGTTTTTAAATTATTTGCTATTGCCTAGAAAATTGAGTAAATTGATTTTCATTTTTATAACAGTTCATAGACGGTTCGGTTTGACTCATAGGGCATTCCTTTTGGCTCATAGAAATCCGTTTGGTTCATAGAGCTTTTATTTTGACTCATAGATTCCAAAGCTTGACTCATAGAGTAACTAGTTAAGTTCATAGACCTTATGTTTCGGCTCATAGACAGATACTAAAGGTTTTTACAAAGTAAAAAGCCAACAAGTTAAACCGCAAAAGTATCTGCTACCGGCTCACCTTATTGACTTCTTGTAAAAATGATTTAGTTTTTAACCGCCAAATGAATACGCGGGGCTTCCTTTTACATCTATCTCTATTTTAAAGAGACCTCCTGTGAGCGGATATTTCTCCAGCTCCTCTTCCGTCATATTTTTTCTTGCTGTCGTGATATAGAGTGTCTTCAAGTCAGCACCACCAAACGTGCATGATGTAACATTCAGTGCTGGAATTGGTA
Organism: Fictibacillus arsenicus; assembly: GCF_001642935.1. Classification (NCBI taxonomy): domain Bacteria; kingdom Bacillati; phylum Bacillota; class Bacilli; order Caryophanales; family Fictibacillaceae; genus Fictibacillus; species Fictibacillus arsenicus. The sequence goes on along the minus strand of NZ_CP016761.1, from coordinate 1,006,794 downwards.
TCGAGATCAATTGTTCGCCAGTCTCAGGATTCCAGCGTGAGACTTGTGCGCCAGCCCAATGCGCTATCCAAAGCATTCCCTCATCATCAATCGTCATTCCATCAGGATATCCTTGTCCTTCTTTAAACTCGATGACAGCAACCGGATTTTCTATTGCTCCGGTTTCCCCATCATAATCAAATCGAGTTACCTTCTTGGTTGGCGTATCGATTAAGTACATGAATTTATGATCAGGCGACCAAGCAAGGCCATTGGATATCGTAAGGTCTCCTACTTTCTTTTCCACTTTAAAATCCGAATGTAAACAGTAAAGCGATCCCTTCCCTTGCTCTTCGCTCAAACTCAATGTCCCCGCCCAGAACCGACCGTACGGATCACATTTTCCATCATTAAATCGATTCTCTGGCAGCTGACTTTCCGGATCAACAATTTCAGTTAACTGTTCGGTCTCTAAGTCCAAGAAATAAAACCCTTTTTCCAAAGCAAGAGCAAGTCCGCCAGATTTCCTCGGAACGACGGTCCCTACTAACTGATTCACATCAATCTCTCTATTTTCATTCGTCTCTGGATTGTATATATTCACTGTTTCACCTAAAATATTCACCCAGTACAATACACCATTTTGTGAGTCCCAGCATGGCCCTTCGCCAAGATCGGCTTTCACTGGCAAAACTAATTCTGCTTCATCTTTCAATACTAAAACCTCCTGTTTGCAATTCGTTTCATCTATCCCCTTCATTCCCTAAACTCACCATATATATGATATCGATTATAACATTTCTAAATCAGAAAATAGTTATGGAAACGCTGTCAAACTTGTTGTAAAATTAAACTTCCGCTCATTTTAAAATAACAAAATATGTTAGGAGCTGATTTATGGAAACGCTCAAAGCCTCTCATTTATTTAAAGTGTATCTTTGGACATTATCTTTTTTGAAGCCTTATAAATGGCTTTTTTCTCTCGTTATTCTTAGCAGTATTTTTATCACGGGAATTGAACTCTTAATCCCGAAATTCATTCAATATTTTATTGATGTGATCGTGCCAGAAAAGAACACTAAACTATTCTTCTCACTTTTAGGCGCAACAACTGGATTGCTCGCGATCATGATCTACCTCAGCACAGTAAGAAATAACCTTCAGCGCATTGTACAAGAAAAAGCTTCAAGAGACATACACTTCAATATTTTTTCGCATCTTAGAAAATTAGGGTTTTCCTATTTTGAAAAGACCCCTATCGGAGATACCCTTTCCTTAATGAATACAGAAGTAACTGCTGTTCAAAATCTATACCGCCAATTCATTCCTTTTATGATTCAAGAAGCTATCTTCTCAATTATCGCGATCTTTATTCTTTTTACGATGAATGTAAAACTTGCACTAATCATCATTCCTGCATTTCTTCTGTATTATTTAATCGGTCCGCGCTTTGAACGAAAAGCATCCCTTCTTAGTAAAGAATTAAGTACGAACCGGATTGCACTAAACAAGAAAATCTATGAAACAATCAGCTCATTGCTCGAAGTGCGTGCCTATTCTTCTGAAAAATGGGAGTACGGCCGGCTGAACGATAAAGTAATTACCTATAACAAGAGCATGATTAAAGCCTATCTTTATGCTTATATCCGTGGAACCGTCCGTCGCCTATCCTATTATGCAGGGGCTATCGCGATCTTAATCTATGGGTCTATCCTTGTGCGTTCTAACAGTCTTACTGTCGGTGAGTTTTCTGCATTTTTATTATACTATTTTACCGCTATGCACCGCTTAACCGCTGTTATCACCTCAATGACTGAACAAAGGGTACTCATGTATCAAGTGGATAAAATCTATCAAATGGTCAATATTAAACCTGACGTGAACGATCCTGAGCGGCCATCATTATTATCAGAAGTAAAAGGACACGTAGAGTTCGAGGACGTTCATTTTCGCTATCCTGCTTCAGACGACATTTTAAAAGGATTCAATTTAAATGTTAAACCTGGTGAAAGGATTGCTTTTGTCGGTACGAGCGGAAACGGAAAATCAACCCTTCTAAAACTATTAGGCAGATTTTATGACCCTAGCAAAGGTGATATTTTACTAGACGGTGTTTCTTTAAAAGATTTGAAGCTTTCTCAAATCCGTGATTCTATCGGCTATGTCTTTCAGGAGACTTATCTCTTCGGTTCGAGTATCCGTGAAAACATTCGTTTCGGTAACCCTGATGCAACGGATGAACAAATTGAAGCCGCCGCCAAAGCGGCATATGCACATGATTTTATCCTGGAACTTGAGAATGGTTACGACACCTTAATTGGTGAGCGGGGCATCAAACTTTCTGGCGGACAAAAGCAGCGAATCTCGCTTGCGAGAATGTTTTTGAAGGACCCAAAAATCATCCTGTTAGATGAAGCTACGTCTGCTTTAGATAACGTGAGCGAAGTTGAAGTTCAGCGTGCATTGGATACCCTTTTAAAAGGAAAAACAACCTTCACGGTAGCTCACCGCCTTTCAACGGTACAAGATTATGATCAGATTGTTGTCATTGAGCAAGGTAAGGCTGCTGAAAAAGGAACTTATGAAGAATTGATGGCTCGAAAAGGCATCTTTTATCATTTATCTGAAGGACATCATGGGACACAGCTCCCTATTGCTGAAAAAGAAATCGTTTAATTGGAGGGGTTAGATGGATAATATAAAATGGCTTCTTCATTATATTAAAAAGATTAAGTGGTTCTTTCTGCTTTCTCTATTGTTGTTATGTTTAGAATCGATGTCGATCATCGCGACTACAGCACTGCAAAAATACATCATCGATGACGTTTTTATAAACGGGCAATACGATAAACTCGTTCCGATCTTGCTCATGTTCGCTGGTGCTTTCATAGCGTATGCTCTTCTTTTTACGATCGCACCGCACACCTTTCACCGCATTCAGGCGAGAATCATCGATGTTCTGACAAGAGATTTTATGAACTATATGCAGCGCATTCCCGTTAAGACTTTTCATAATGAACGTGTGACGAAGTATGTCCATTATTTATCAAATGATGTTTCACAAGTAGCCGGCATGATAGGAGGATATATCCCAAGGCTTATCCAGTTGTTCGTTACGATTACAGTGCTTTCGGTCATTATCTTCCTGTCTTCCCCTGTTCTGTTAGTTTCGATTTTACTGTTTAGTGCATTATATATCATGATGGGCAGACATTTTTCACCGTTGATTCGTAAAGCCGGAAAAGAAGCTCAGGACCGGAAAACGGATCTGCTTATACATATAGAAGAAGGTATCTCCTCTACACGTGAGGTACTGGCGTACAACCGGACTGAGTGGGAAACTTCAATCTATAACCGCCACTTCAAACGATATTTTGATGCAGTCATGAAGCAGGCCAAAATCAACAACAGACAGATCCTGGCGAGTGAACCTTTAAAATGGGGAGCTTCACTAATCGTGTTAGGATACGGCGGGTATAGTGTTATCCAAGGAAATCTAACGATCGGTATGTTTATCATCGTTTATCAATTCACAGGGCAGCTGATGGATTCTCTTCATCGCTTATTTGCATTTTCGATGGATTTGTCTAACATTTATGCCAACGTTGACAGGCTTCGTTCCGTGATTGAGTCGCCGGCCGAAAAAGATGGTTCTCTACCTTTTAATGAAAAAATTGAATCAATTACTTTTAGTGGTGTTTCTTTTTCTTACAGCGAGGATTCTGATAACAACGTGCTTCACGATCTAACGTTTACGATTCCATCTGGAAAGAAGATTGCCTTTGTTGGAACAAGCGGCGGCGGAAAATCCACAATCGCTCAGCTTCTTATGCGCTTTTTTAAACCATCAGAAGGAAAGATTTTAGTAAACAGCTATGCCCTTCATGAACTCGTATACTCAGATTGGACGAAGCGAATTGGTTTCGTTACACAAGAACCATACATTTTTCCAGACACACTAAGGAATAACCTATTATTAGGAAGAGAGATTTCTCATGAGAAAATGATTAAAGCTTGTGAAATGGCTCAAATTCATGAATACATTGAGGGTCTTTCGGAAGGTTATGATACTGAAATTGGAGAAAGAGGCATCACCCTCTCCGGTGGACAGCGGCAGCGCCTGGCTCTTGCACGAGCAATCATCTCAAATCCAGAAGTGTTAATTTTAGATGAAGCAACGTCTGCACTGGATCTTGAAACTGAGCGACTGGTTCAATACAACTTTGACCTTGTAAGAGAAGGGAAAACGACTATCGTCATCGCGCATAGACTATCTACCGTGAAAAACGCGGATATCATCTTTGTAATGGATAACGGCTCAATAGTTGAGCAAGGAACTCACGAAGAGTTAATGCAAGGAAATACCGTTTACAAAAGTTTGGTTTATGCGGAAAAAACATTAGAAGTTGGTGCATAATGAAGAAGTATAAACTGCTCTTGTTTGATTTAGATGATACCCTTCTAAATTCAGACTGGTTTAAAACAGGATTGATTCAAATACTCAGTGAACATCCTTTAACGAAAAATTTAGACGCAGCTCTTTTCCTTGAGAAAAAGTTGCGTGTTCCATCCCACTTGATCGAAAAGCTTAAGAATCGTGAATTTACGCCTCAGGAATTTCGAAGAGCACGGTGGAAACATGCCTTTTCTCATTTTGATATGACACCTGACGATGAGATCATCAATGGAATAGAAAATCTGTTTTTACAAAAAGGTTTTTCATGTATTAACCAAGATCCATCTCTGATTCAGCTTCTAATGGATTTGAGGAATCATTACGAACTTGGCATTGTGACGAACGCTCTTTATGATCCACGTCAAAAAGTGCATCAAATGGGATTATCGAAAGTGTTTCCAATCGAAACCATCTTTTGTTCGGAAGAATTAGGGTTAAGGAAGCCAGATTTGGAGCTTTATCATGCACCATTGAAATTTTTTGGCATAAAGCCAGATGAAACGATCTTTATTGGAGACTCTTGGATTCATGATGTAGCAGGAGCCATTGATGCAGGAATCGATGCGATCTGGATTAATTCACGAGGTGCTGTTCCTTCAACCGATCATTCCCCTCATGCCATTGTGTCAGATGTGAAGGATATAAGAGACTTATTGCTGAAGTAATTCATTAACAAAAAAATTGGGAGGTCTAACCATGAACTCTACAAAATCCATCGTCGATAAATTAAATCTTAGAAAATATGCAAGCAAGCTGATTCTTAATCTCCCCGGGGACATCAATGAATTTAAAGAAATTGATTTTGATGCTTCCATTCAAAAAGAAAAATACGACCTGATCTTTGCTTTTGTGTTCAATCTAGAAGAGTTCTCAAACGAGTTGCATAAAGTTATTGAGAAACAACTGCTCAGTGACAAAGGATATCTTTTTTTCGCCTATCCTAAAAAGAATAATCCACAATATAAAGAATACATCGAACGGGATCAGATTTTCCCTTACATAAATGTTGGTGAGGATGGTTTTGTAGCGGAAAGCAATTTGAAGTTTTCCAGGATGGTCAGTTTAAATGATGTTTTTACTGTGGTTGGTTTAAAATCCGAGAAAAAGAAAGCAGCTTCTCCCTCGAAAAAAAGCCAATGCGTAGATGACTATATCGTCCATGTCGATGATATTAAAAGGTATTTAGAAAAAAATGCTGAATTATTAAGTTTTTACACTAGTTTAACATTCGGATACCAAAAAGATTGGGCGCGTTATGTATACAGTGCCCAACGAGAAGAGACACAAGAAAAGCGATTGCTTGAGATGGAAGACATCTTGGGTGAAGGTTATAAATCTAGAGATCTGTATCGAAGAAAAATGAAATAGCGACGAAAAGTGACGAGATTATATCCCGTCACTTTTTCAATAGATCTTGATGAAAAATCAATTCAATTCCATACTCTCCATCGTAATTCTCACCTTTATAAACAAATCCAGCTTTTTTGTACAAATTTATCGCAGGTGAATTCGTTTCATGAACGGTTAATATTATTTCGTCTTTGTCTTTGTATTGTTCTTTCACTAAATTAGGCAATCCTCTCAAAGCCTCAAGTGCATAGCCCTTCTTTTGATGACGGGCATCAATCGATAAGGATTTTAAAAGAATAGCTTTTTCATTATTCGTGTAGATATTTCCTGATTGATCTGTGTACAACGCAAACCAGCCTACGACATGACCTTCAGAACAAATCACAAACGGCTCGTTACATTTATCTGCCCGAAAAGTCTCTACAATAAGAGAAGGGATGGATGTATAGATCGCTTGCTCGTCAGGTAAAGTGTACTGGTTAATTGTCTCAAAATCAGCATCTTCAAACCGCCTCACTTTAATATTCGGTGTCATTTTGAACACTACTCCCTTTCTAAATCATAACCTCAAGGAATTTTATCTGTATTGAAGAATACCTTTTAATATTCCATTCGAATACAGGAGGCATCTAAATTGAAGAAGAAACTCCTTATAGCAGCTGTTTTATTATTTGGATTCGCTTTCGCATCAACGTTTTTAAGAGGACAAGATTCCCAGGTAAAAAAAGCAGAAACCACAGTAAAGACACAGCACTCAATAAAAGATGTCACTGTCTTATTTAAAGGTGAAAATGACTATTGGGAAGCAGAGTTTTCCATCACAAAGAATATGGTGAACCAGCTTAAACTCAAACATAAACTTTCAAAGACCGAACTTCCCCAAGAGCTTTCCTTCACTTTAAGTACAGCTTTTAGTAGTGATAAAAAACAAACTTTAATTGGTTCCTTTACCGTTTCATTCGACGCATTCCCAGACGAATTATCACTTCAGTTTAAAGAGAAAAAGCTCTTACAGCCCATCGGTGAAAACCTGATATTAAAGATCACCGGAGATGGGCATTATCAGTTTTTTAATTTGTATGTAGTGGATTAATTAGAGACTTCTAATTCCAATTAATATTTTGAAATCTTTTCGGTTCTTTTTGATCTTTTTATATCCCTCTTTGGAGTCCAAAATAAAAACAGATTTCTTAATCCAGATCCTTAAATAAATCGATTGCAGATTAATAGGCAAAACGATTCCTTTTTCTTCGAATTCCGCACCATTGTTTATTTCTGTTTCTGTCCTTATAAACCATTTGTTTCCTAATCCGAATTCAATAAATTTCAAGCCGTGATCTCCTTTTTTCAGGACTTAGATCGTTTTTCTTTTCTTTTCAACTTGCTTCTCTTCTAATTTTTTTACCTTATCGTAAATTTTGAAGAGCATTGCTGTTGTAAAAGAAAATTGAACAATGAATAAAGTGACATAAGTAAATTCTATATTTTCTCCGCCTACAAGAGCACCAAATGTTAAAAAAACAAGAATGCTGCCAATCATCGTTAAAATAAAAACTACTACCTGATTATCCATAGATTTAGCCTCCACCACTTACTTGGTTTTAATTTCTTCTAAGAGGGAAATTACTTTTTCATTTTGATCGATAATGGTTTGATTTTGTTTCCTGAATTTAGCCATATCAAACATAAATACAAGTAAGATAATAAATATAAAGAATTCCATAAACCACACTCCTCAGCCTCTTAATTTTAACATAAATATCCAAATTATTTATTTTAATTAGGTCATAATTACCTCTTCCCTTTTCCTATCTCTACCCATTATTGTTAGAAGTAGAGAAAAACATCTGGATGGAGCTGAATGGTATGGAGCGGATTTATAACTTGCTTGAAAAAGAGCTGGTGATAGCTTTAGGCTGTACGGAACCTGTTGCCATTTCACTGGCTGCTGCTACGGCAAAAAAATATACGAAAAAAAATGTCACTTCGATCTCGGTTTCTGCTAGTGGCAATGTCATTAAAAATGCATTGTCTGTAGGAATTCCTGGAATGAGCTTTACCGGTATTGATTTTACAGCCGCTCTAGGTGTCGTCGCTGGAGATGCTTCTAAACAGCTTCGAGTTTTAGAAGGAGTTACAAAAGCAGATGAAGAGGCTGCGATCCAACTCGTTCGCGAGGGCAAGGTACGAGTGGAGACAGCAGACACACCAGAGAAATTGTATATTGAGGTTAATTTAGAAACTCTAACAGAAAAAATTAAGGTAATCATTTCTGGTGATCATACGAATGTGAGTTACATCTCAGTTAATGGTGAAGTCCTGCTGGATCAGTCTGACACAATGAAATCCATACCTCAAAAACAAGAAAAGTTCCCTGAGCTTTCGGTTGATGACCTTTACACTTTCGTAACGGAAGTGCCACTAAATAAATTGGAACTCGTTAAAAGTAGTGTTGAGTTGAACCGGGCGATTTGTGAAGAAGGTCTTTCAAATGATTATGGTTTAAAGGTTGGAAAGACTCTTTATGACCAAACTAAAACAGGTATTCTTTCTGACGATCTCGCAACTTACAGCATGGCTCTTTCTGCGGCTGGCTCAGATGCCCGGATGGCTGGATCGACCATGCCTGTCATGGCGAACTCCGGAAGTGGAAATCAAGGAATCGCCGTTACGATGCCGGTTGTGGCAGCAGCCGAAAAAATCGGAGCAACTGAAGAAAAAATGCTAAGAGCAGTAACCTTAAGCCATCTGCTCTCGATCTATATGAAGTCTAAGTTTGGCCGTTTGTCGGCACTATGCGGAGTTACCGTTGCTGGGGCCAGTGCATCTGCTGCGATCACTTACCTATTAAGTGACGATCTGAATAAAATTAAAGCTGCCATTCAGAACACATTAGGTAATGTCAGCGGAATGGTTTGTGACGGAGCAAAAGCAGGATGTGCGATGAAGGTCGCGACATGTTCAAGCGCTGCAGTACAGTCAGCTATTCTCGCCTCACAAGGATTATGCATTCCTTCCACAAACGGGTTCATCGAAGAAGACGTTGAACGAACGATCGAAAACTTCTGCCGTCTTGGCAACGAAACATCAGGCACAACAGACAAAGTTCTTCTGGATATGATGGTGAATAAAAAATCCCCGCAAAAAGCTAACTCCTAAAATGGGTTAGCTTTTCTATATGTGTTAAAATTATCCATGAAGTGATGTGTGAATGGGTGAATCCTGTTCTTGAATAAGAGAAATAAGTATTCATTGTAAAACATACTTAAAGGATGATCATACATTTGAAAGCAAAATTTTTATTGATAATTTGTTTTTTCGTTTTAACAGGTTGTTCTGATCCTTCTCCCTTAAGATCAAACGTTGAAGTTCAAATCAACCAAGCTTTTGGGACAAAATTTGGTTTAATAGATCAAGTCATAGTAACAGATTTAAAGAAAAAAGAAACAATTAATGTATTAAATCCTGAACTGTTTTCTAACAGCCTAGGTAAAATGAAAGAGATTACAGTGAATAAGCTTGCACCTAATTATTTATTTCATATAAAAACGACTGAAGAAAGCGAGGAGTACAGCAGAGAGCAAACAGAAGCAACTCTGCTATATAGCTCTGAAAAAGAAATTATCTGTACAGAAAATAAAAAAGTCTGTTATGAAACTTCTGAGTCATTAAGAACGTTTTTAATAGAAAATAAAATTCATTAATTGGAGGCTTACATATATATGATCTACGAAATGACGGTTCAAGTTCGTGTTTCTGATATAATAGAAGGCCAGCGGTTTTATGAAACACTGCTTAACAGGCAGCCAGATTTCACTCCGCATGAAGGATTTGCTGAATGGGAGCTGATCCCGAACTGCTGGCTGCAAGTTGCTGAAGGTATTCCGACAGAAGGCAACGGTCCGATTCGTTTGGGTGTCGTTGATCTTGTTGCTGAGAGGAAACGTTTAATGGATATTTTAAAAGTTGAGGAGTTCGAAATTCATGAACGTGAAGAAGTTCCTGTAAAATGGGCTACTTTTTCAGACCCTTGGGGTAACCGGCTAGGTTTGTTTGAATACAAAGATGAAGAATATAAGAAAGAAAAACTTGAATTTATAGTAAGGAGATAGTCATGAGATTTATCATTGCATCAGTTATATCTGTTCTTTTAGGAGCTCTCGTGTTTTTCGCCCTCCCAGGCGGTGGGAATTTGTTAGAAGTAGAGTGGCAAGGTGTATTATTCAGCCTGTTTTTCGGGATAATCACAACGCTGCCTTTCTTCCTTTTTTGCACATTGCCAACAGCTTTTATCGTGGAAGGACTTGCGACGAAGTTCTGGATTAGGCTTAGAATCCGCTTAATTTTATATATTCTATTAACAGCATTATTCATCATTCTTTATCGATTCACACTCTTTTATTGGATGGACTTCGCAGAATCCAATCTTTTTGCCATATTCGGTTACAGCATCGCCTGTTCCGTGGCTTTTTGTTACAGTTATACCCTGCTTAAAAGAAGAAGAAAAATAGAGCCAGAACCGGAAGAGCCAATGAGCGATAAAAGATACCGCGGTTCTCATTAGATTCAAAAAGCTTGATCGATATGCCCAAGCTTTTTGATTTTTAAGGATTTCTAATTTCTAGACCGTAATTTAAATTTGTAAGCTGTAATTTTATTTTATAAGCCGTAATTTTTATTTATAAGCCGTAAATATTTTTTCTAAGCCGTAATTTTTCACTTCTAAGTAGTAATAGATTTTTCGACAAAAAACAGCTTGAGCGACTGGCCCAAGCTGTTTTTATTCTTATCCTATTATCGGTTCCTCACCGAATCTCCTTCAATGAGGCTTACATTAATCCGTTCGTGTTCTGGCTTTTTCTTTTTGATCAGGTTAATCAGAAGCTCTGATGCCAGCGATCCCCATTTGTGCTTAGAATAGTTGATCGTTGCGAGTCTAGGCTGGATATATTGAGACACTTCAATATTATCAAACCCGATAATATGGACGTCCTCTCCGACACGCAAGTTCGTCCGGCTAAAATAGTTATACATGCCGATTGCCATCTCATCGTTCAGACAAAATACTCCGACTGGTTCCGAAAATTCCTGGTGAATCTTCTTTCCGGCCGCCTCACCGGATGGCTTGTTAAAATCTCCATCCAGTTCAATATACTCTATCTGGGAATAGCGCTGAACGGCTTTTTGTACGGCTTCTAGTCTTTGACGGGCATCGAAGGATATTTCAGGTCCCTTCAATACATAAATTTTACGATGGCCTTTTTCAGCCAAATGATCAATTGCAAGAGTTGCACCCGCTTTGTTGTCGAGCAGGACTTGAGAAATGTTTGGATGATCCATTCTTCGGTCCATCACCACAAGTTTGTGGCCACGCTCAGCATGACTTAGCAATTCCTCCGTCTCATATGTCGCATCTAGAATAATGGCGCCGTCAATCATACGCTCCGGCAAAAACCGGTGTGATTCCTTACCGCTGCAAACGATCAGCTCATATCCGTTTTTACTGAGAGTTTCCATCATTCCCTGAAGCAGCTCCCCGTAAAAAGCACCGCTGTAATTTGTCAGATAGATTCCGATAATCTTTGTTTCTCTTTTTTTCAAAGAACGTGCCGCGGCACTCGGAATGTAATTTAATTCTTTCGCGATTGCTTGAATTCTTTCAGATGTTTCCTTCGTTACTTTCGGACTTCCGTTTAAGGCATAGGAGACCGTGGATATGGAAACACCTGCTTTTTTCGCAATGTCTTTAATACTTACCAACGAAATTCTCTCCTATCTCTTTCTGTAAACGTTTTCCTTTATTATACCGAATGATTATGAATAAATCTCTACCGTATTCTTCTCTTCAGTTAATCCGCAGGCAAATTCGGAGCGATTCACAACTAATCCGCCATCACGATAAAGGTTTTGATAGATTTCTGCTCTCACTTCCTTACCGTTAACAACAAGACGCTTTCCTTCTTCTCCACGATTACGATAGATAAACGTTACAGGCTTTTCATCAAGCATATATTCAAACTCTAATCCGTCCATATCTTCTGGAAGCACAGGGTCAATAATAAGATTTTCACCATGCGGACGGATCCCTAAACAATTGGAGATCAACTGGTTCATATAGATTCCAGGACCTGAAGAATAGATACGCCATCCGCCTTTTACTTTCTCCTTGCCTTCTTTCAGCTCGCCGAAACGTTCTTGCGCTTCGTAACGCGTTTTGAAATCGCCGTCTGAACTGCTGAAGTAGGCATTGCTTTGGCGTCTCTCTGCATTAGGAACGGCTTCTTGAATCATGACTGGATTGATCTTCTCAAGACCGCTCCAAACCTCCCCAGACTTTCCGAGTTTCGCCATTGCTTCTACAAAACGAATGTGTGCGTGAACGTATTGAAGTCCGATCTCACGTCCAAAGTTAGAAGCCTGTTCAGCACGCTTAAAGTGTGTGCTGACACCGCCTTTGTAATGTGCAGGCTTATCCATTAATCTCACACCATCTGGACAATAAAACTTATCCATGATTACGTTTAGATGCTGTTCGGCTTGTTCTGGTGTTAACAGCTCAGCGATCATGCTGCGGGTCATCGGCAGCAATCGGTAGTTGATTCCCGTTGTGTTATCGCTTGGGTGCAGCATAAGCTTTGGCTCATCTGCATTCTCCATATAGACAAACCCAGGAATCACATCATGGCTTAGCATGTATTTTTGATAATCTGCTTTAATGTTTTCAGCAAGCTTCCCTAATTCGAGAGACTTCTCTTCGTCCACATTGTTCACCATTCTTGAGAACTGTGTCATCACTTGATACGTTAAAGCGACTGTCCAAGAGCTCACCATGAATTTTTTTAGCTGAGGATTGGCCGGCTGTAGCGTATCATCCCAGTCCCCATCACCGTAAGAAGACAAGTGAGTATCATACAAGAAATTCGCTTTCATATAGTCGATCTGCTTTTGTATGTGAGCCATCAAAGTAGCTTTTTTCTCTGTAAAACCGAACGAGCTCTCCGTATAAGGGATCTCCTCATTTAAAATCGAAAAATCGTGCGTTGCTGCAAGATAATCAGTCACAGCTTTTAACGGCCAAACGATGATATCTCCATGGGATTCTTCCTGCTGAATCTTGAAATACTGATCAAACATGAACCATTGCGGCCAGTTCCCTGTTTCTTCATATTGATGTGAGTATACCGTCAGCAAGATCTCTTTAACTGCGTCATAATGCTGTGTGGCCAAGAAATATTCAGTCGGTCCCTGGCAAACATCGCGTGTACCCCAAGCTGCACCGCCATATTGCTCCAATCCGTGCGGAACTGAATAATGAATAAGCATGTTATGCGTATACCAGTGTGCCAGTGCGTTCATCTTCTGAAGTTCTGCTGTTTCTTCCCCGCCCTTTGATAAATGGAAGCCGCGATTCGTATTTTGGATAAATTCACGGTATCGCTCAATTTCAATATCGGCTTCTTTTTCAGTAAATGGAATCGCCTGTCCGTCAATGAGTCCTTGAACTGTAACCGTCCATTCACTTGCTGGAGCTAGATCACAAACAACGAGCGAAGCTGACAGAGACTCGATGTTCTCACCGAAAATCGTCTCATCCGTCACTTGCATTTCTGCCCCAGTTACTTTCATACGATAGCTTAAGTTTTCATATGTTTTTGCGCTGTCTGATGAAGAATCTGCAGTGAACGTCAGTACATTCTCTTCTTTTTCCATATTAAACGGCACTTCGTATTCCTGATTGTTCATGGATACTTGATTTGTAACGACGAAGCGGTATTTCTTTCCGCTCTCTGACTTCACTTGCAGCTCTACTTCAGGTGTATCAACCGTTGTGAAGTTTGTGATGATAAACATTTCATCTTCTGTTTTATACAACCAGCGTGTATAGTTGAAGCCCATTTCAAATAGTGATGGCATCGTCAACAGTTGAAGTTTGCCTTCGAATTCAACGTAAATACGCTGACCGGAAGTTTTCATTACATTTAGTGCATTACGGGCATTCGTCATCATCTTATGAAACGAAGTGTTTCCGACAACTAATTGAGAGTTGAAGATTCCGTACATATATGAAGTTGTCGAGATCGTATCTTCTTTTAAATGAACGTTGTTGCCTGTTACTAGAATGTGACCATGCGGACGTTCTACGATTCTTTCTTTCTCTTTTAAAACAATATGTTCATAAGTAGGTGTGAAGAAAGACAGCAACGTGTCTCCTTCATATTCTTCTAAAATTCTTTCCGGGAATAGCTGATCTACTTCTTCAATCGTTAGATCTGCTGTTTTTAATGTTCCTGCAAACTGTTCGCTCAGGCTCACTTTTGGAAGAGAAATCGTTTCTTCTACACTTTGAGATTGCACGTCTTTCCAGGCATCAAGCACTTCTGAAGTATATTCAACGGAAGTAATCGCTTCTGGATGATCCTCCTTAAAGCAGCCATAAAAGACAAACTGCTCTTTCCCCTGCAGTTCAACCGTTTCTGACTGAAGAGCGATGTAAGCAAACTCGTATTGATAGACTTCATTTGGAAGATTTTCTTTATATAATGCTTCAGGTACATCCGTTTCTTTGTAAGAGCGGCCAAAAAATTGAAAACCATCAGTCGCATATCCTGCTGCTTTTGTCAGTGAACCTTGCTGCAGGTAAGGAAATGCTGTACCGTTCGGCTGGTTCTGGCGTGAACAAACTACATAGCCTAATGTTTCTTTTTCAAAAACGCGATGATCAACATATTGAGCGATGAAGGCCTCATTTGTACGGACTGCCCCTCTGTGAGCAAGACCAACGTCTTGCCCGTAGATGAGGTCGGCTCTTACATCAGAACCTTCTAACTCTACATCCCAGAACCAGATGCCTTTCTCTGATAAGGAAAAGGAAACTGTGTAAGAAACACCTTCAAATGATCCTTTCCAGAACACTTGGCTGTCTGTATGAGTAACTGAACTATTTGAACGAACACCTAATAGCGGAGTTACTTTGATATCATTATTTTGAAAGAGGCGCAGATATAAGTTATTCAAAGCGCCGTCGACCGGGTTGCTCATCCATTGATTGATCATCGTATCATTATGAGAAACTTCAAAAATATCACCAGAGTTCAGAAAAGCGAATCGATAGTCACCAGCTTTAATTTCAAAGTTTCCTTTCGTCATAGTTTTCATAAGTTACCCCTCAATTCTCTATTTGGTAAGTTCAAATTCTGCGCTCAATACATCACGGCTGCTGCCGCCCACAAATACCGTAAATTCTCCTGCGTCACTTGAAAAAGTGAGGTCAACATGGTGATAGCGAAGCTGTTCCTCAGTCAACGTGAATTCTACTGTTTTTGTTTCACCAGGTGCTAGTGTCACCTTCTTAAAAGCTTTCAATTCTTTTAAAGGACGGACCACTTCTCCTGCCATGTCGCGTACGTATAATTGAACGATCTCATCACCAGTTATATCACCTGAATTCGTCACGTTTACAGAGACATTCAGTGATTGATCTGTTGTCATCGTGTTTGATGAAAGATTTAGTTCACTGTATTGATAGTTCGTATAACTTAATCCATGACCAAACGGATATAATGGCTCATTTGGGATGTCCAAGTATTGAGAGACATAACGGATTTGTGCATCAGGTGCATCTTTCGGACGTCCTGTATTGTAATTGTTGTAATAAACAGGAACCTGTCCGACTGTATGTGGAAACGACATCGTCAGTTTTCCAGATGGATTACGGTCTCCAAAAAGAAGGTCTGCAACAGCATTTCCACCTTCCGTTCCCGGATACCAAGCTTCTAAAATGGCATCCGCTTGCCCTTCGATTCCAGTCAGATCAAGCGGCCGGCCGTTAAATAGAACGAATGCAACAGGTTTTCCAAGCTCTTTCATTTTTGAGATAAGTTCCAGCTGAATTTCCGGCAAACGAATGTCTGCACGACACCCTGCTTCACCGCTCATTTCAGAATCTTCTCCAAGCGCGAGAACGATGACATCTGCTTTTTTTGCTTGTGAGATCGCCTTATTAAAAAGTTCTTCAGATCCTGTTTCAACGTTACAGCCTTTTTCAACTAAAAGATTTTCGGAGCTGACTTTTTTGGAAATCCCGTCAAATAAAGTAACCGCTTCATCTTTGGAGCCTAACCAAGACCAAGGCCCTAAAATATCTCCGCTTTTTGCAAATGGTCCGATCAGCGCAATTTTCTTTTCTTTATTTAAAGGAAGAATTCCATCATTCTTGAGTAGCACACTTGATTTTACTGCTAGTTCGTATGCAGCTTCACGATGTGTTTCAGAAAGCACGATTTCTTTCTCACGCTCTTCATCTGCACCGCGATAAGGATTTTCAAAGAGTCCAAGCTTTTCCTTAAGCTCTAAAATACGATAAACAGCTTCATCTACCGTTTTTTCTTCAACTTTTCCTTCTTCTATAAGTGACTGTAAGTGATGTGCATAGCACGAAGTCATCATTTCGATATCGACTCCAGCCTGAATCGCTTTTTCAGCAGCTTCCTTTTCATCTCTCGCGACACCGTGCGGAATCTGTTCTTTCACAGCTCCCCAGTCGGAAATCAATACACCGTTGAAGCCCATCTCTTCGCGAAGCATGTCTCGCATCAGTCTTTTGTTGCCTGTAGCAGGAATTCCATCTACTGTGTTAAAAGCAGTCATCACCATCTCACAGCCTTCATCAAGTGCCGCTTTATATGCAGGAAGATAGGATTCGCGAAGCTGACGCTCTGACATATCTACCGTGTTATAATCACGGCCTCCTTCAGCTGCCCCATATGCTGCGAAGTGTTTCACACACGCTGCTACACGGTCTGTCTCATTTGAGAGGTCATTGCCCTGAAAGCCTCTAACAAATGCTCTTGCAAACTCGCTGTTCAGGAAGGGATCTTCACCGGTGCTTTCCATAACTCTTCCCCAGCGGGGGTCGCGTACTAAATCAACCATCGGTGCAAAAGTAACATGAACACCGCTTACTGATGCTTCTTTTGCTGCGATCTCAGCACTTTTTTCAGCGTCTTCTAAATCCCATGAACAGCCAATCGCTAAAGGAACGGGAAAAATGGTTTTGTACCCATGAACAATGTCCGCCATCATTAAGAGCGGAATGCCAAGTCTGTTTTCCTTTAAATGAGCTTCCTGGATGCTTCTCACTTCTTTTGCACCTGAAGCCCCTAATACAGATCCGCTATTTATAACATCTTCCTTCTGTATACCAAGCTCCTGCATCGGTCCAGTAATCTGACCTCCATTGGCAGCGCCTTCATAGAATGGCGTTGCAAGCTGAATCAGCTGGGAGATCTTTTCGTGAACCGTCATTTTTTCTATTAACGATGTAATCCGGTTATTGTTCATTCACCCGCGCTCCTTATAAGTTTTATTAAAATTTAGGGCTATTTCTTTGTTGTTATTTGAAAGGGTTGATTTCCATTTCAGGATGCTCGCTTTCCGCAGGGTGTGCGGTGAGCCCCCTCGTCGCATGCCTTGCGAGAAGCTTCTCAGGTAGTAGGCACGCACCTTTCACTCCAATCAACTTGCAATGAAGAGAAAGGAGAAAGAAAAAATAATCCATTAAACAACAATCTTTAAATAAGAACGAAGTCATACGCCATCGAAACGTTTCTATTAAATTCAAGGCGATTATATGATGTATTTGCGAGAGTGTCAATTTCTTCTCACCCTGGCATAAAATAAAAATCCCCTTTAAAACCCTTTGTTTTCAACAAATAATGGAAGTTTTATATTTTTTTGAATTCTGGTGTTGAAAACGATTTCAACTTGAATTATAATGTGCTTATCGAAACGTTTCAACAATAATTTTCAAAAGAAGTAAAGAAAATAATAATACGAGATTGCTTTTTCAATTAGTTGGGAATTTATTTTTACAGCTAATCAAAAGCCAAATTTAGGGGGAACACTTATGAAAAAACATTGGTTTAAGAAGTCAATGGTTACTTCAATGGTTGGAGCATTAGTACTTTCTGGTGCACTTGCAGGCTGCTCAAAAGGTTCAAGCGAAGGAAAGACTACTTTAACAGTCTGGGGTATGGGAGAAGAAGCAAAATCCCTTCCTAAGATCGCAGAAGAATTTGAAAAAGAAAATCCAAAGATCGATGTAAAAGTGCAAGCTCTTCCTTGGGATCAAGCACACGATAAACTTTTAACAGCGGTTGCATCTAAAAAAGGACCAGACGTTCTTCAGATGGGAACAACATGGATTCCTGAATTCGCTTCAGCAGGAGCTTTAAAAGACTTAACGCCTCACGTAAAAGATTATCCTGAATTAGATCCGAAAAACTTCTTTGAAGGTTCTGTTGAAACGACTAAATACGAAGATAAAATGGTTGGTGTACCTTGGTACGTTGACACACGTGTACTTTACTACCGTACTGACTTGCTTGAAGAAGCAGGTTATAAAGAAGCTCCAAAGACTTGGGATGAGCTGAAAGATGCTGCGGACAAGCTTGCTGACCGTGGTGAAGGAAAATATGGTATCTCTATTGATGCTAAAGAACAAAGTTTATCCTTCATGTTCGCTCGCCAAAACGGAGCTGAACTTCTAGGGGAAAACAATGATCCTAAATTTAATGAACCCAAGTTTGTTGAAGCCGTAGATTATTTGAACAGCTTCTATGAAAGCGGAGCTGCACCTAAGGAAGAGCTTGGCATGGACATCATCCAAGGTTTCCGTGGAGACGGCATTCTGCCAATGTTCATCAGCGGACCATGGATGATCAAGCTGATCAACGACCAGGCACCTGATCTAAAAGGAAAATGGTCAACAGCTGTACTTCCGACAAAAGAAAACAATATTTCTGCACTTGGCGGATCTAACTTATCTGTATTTGAACACACTAAGCATGAGAAAGAAGCATTGAAATTCGCAGCATTTATGAGTAAACCAGAAACACAATTAAAATGGATGGAAATGACTAACTCTCTTCCTGCAGCCCAAAAATCTTGGGAAGACGAGTCGCTTACTGGCAACGAATATTACAAAGCATTCGGTGAGCAAATGGAAAACTCACAGCCGATGCCTGTAATTAAACAATGGGAAGAAATCGCTCAAACGTACTTGAAGAGCTTCGAGAAAATTTATCGCGGCGGAGCAGATGTTCAAAAAGAAATGGATGCTTTCGACAAGAAGTCTGAGGAGATTCTAAAGAAATAAGTCCGGTCTAACATAGGTATAACGAGCAGCTAACCCTGCTCGTTACCTTTTTATTGTTACACTCGGGCAACCTTGAAGGATGTGAAAAACATGAAAAGCTATTCAAAATCAACTCCTTACCTCTTCATTGGACCGGCACTTATTCTATTGGCTTTATTTTCTCTATTCCCGATTCTGGTTGCATTGGTGATTAGTTTTACAGATATTGACCTGGCTGGTTTAGCTGATTACTCGAACATCAGCTTCATAGGAATTGAAAATTACTTAAATATATTTAAAGATCCGATCTTCTTAAAATCAATCGGAAACACCATCTTTTATGTAGTGTTCGGTGTTCCGCTTGTAATAGCATGTTCGCTTGGAATTGCCTTATTGATCAACTTTGGTACAGCACGAATTTTCAAAGCTTTTCGACTCGTTTTTTATATGCCTTCAATTACGAACGTAGTCGCTGTAGCTGTTGTTTGGACGTATCTTTACAACCCGCAATTCGGTTTGTTCAATTATCTTTTAGGACTTGTCGGCATACCGGCTATTCCTTGGCTGCAAGATCCAACGATCGCTAAAGGCTCTTTGATTGCCCTGGCTGTCTGGCGCGCAATCGGAGTTAACATGATTATCTTCCTTGCTGCACTGCAAGGAATTCCAAAAACATATTATGAAGCAGCACAGCTAGATGGTGCGAATAATTGGAAACAGCTTACGAAAATCACGATTCCATTGCTGCGTTATGCGATCTTCTTCGTATCGATTACGACAATGATCGGCTGGATCCAATTTTTCGAAGAGCCATTTGTTATGACAAAAGGCGGACCATTAGACAGTACGACTTCAGTTGCCCTGTTTATCTACCGTAACGGATTCCAGCTAAGCAACTTTGGTTATGCTGCTGCAGGATCATTTGTCTTATTTATCGCAATTATTATCATTACAATGATTCAGTTCAGATTGCAAAAGAAAGAAACCGACTTTTAAGATGTGAGGTGAGAACATGAAAACAAAAGTATCTGATGCTAAAAAAGCATACAGAACTCAACAATGGATAGCAGGAATCGTTTTAACACTTGGCGGTCTGTTAGTCGCCATTCCATTTATCTGGATGATCCTTTCCGCTTTCAAACCTGAAAGTGAAGTACTTCAGCTTACGCCTACCTTGTGGCCTGAAACCTTTACAACAGAAAACTTCATCTATCTGTTTGAGAACATGAACTTTGGTGTTTATTTGAAAAATACAATTATCGTTGTCCTCTGTTCTTTCGTCGGACTTTTCTTTAACGCAATGGCTGGATATGCATTTGCAAAATACAAGTTCAAAGGCAGAGACAAGCTCTTTTATCTCGTGCTGGCGACTATGATGATCCCTGGCCAGGTTACGATGATTCCTGTCTACTTGATTTTGAACCAGATGGGATTAACGAACACGATGGCTGGTGTTGTACTTCCAGGATTGGTTGGAGCGTTCAGCATCTTCTTGTTCAGACAGTTCATGTCCACGATTCCAGATGAACTGCTTGAAGCTGCACGTCTGGATGGCGCAAGTGAGTTCCGCGTGTTCATGCAGCTTATCCTTCCGATCTCAAAGCCAATTATGGCGGTCCAAGGAATCCTGACATTCATCGCTGGATGGAACAGCTTCCTATGGCCATTGATTATCGCGAACGATGAAAGCCTATATACACTATCCGTTGGTTTGAGTCTATTGAAGGGACAATACGGCGGAAACTTTGCATTGCAGATGGCTGGTTCAACCTTCATGGTCGTGCCGATCGTAATTATCTTTATCATCTTCCAAAAGCACATTATCGAAGGCTATACCATTTCAGGTATGAAATAGAAAGAAGGGCTGACTTGTCAATGTCAGCCCTTCCTTTATATTGGAGCTTTTACTTTTACGGTACGTGTTCTTATATTTATTACACGTACGCTCAAAAATTCAGACCTACGCTCAAAAACTCTAATCTGCGCTCAAAAGTGGTTGAGTTTCGCTCAAAATGAGCTAGCTACACTCAAAAAGCACCACTTTTCGCTCAAACGCAATTTCATTTTGCTTCAGTATGAATTTCTTGAAGGGCTACCGTCTGATAAACCTTATAAAACCCATCACAAAATGCATCCCAT
Source organism: Fictibacillus arsenicus (assembly GCF_001642935.1). Lineage (NCBI taxonomy): Bacteria > Bacillati > Bacillota > Bacilli > Caryophanales > Fictibacillaceae > Fictibacillus > Fictibacillus arsenicus. Next base: position 985,735 of record NZ_CP016761.1, on the reverse strand, counting down.
TCTTCTGCAGCCTCGATGGATTCCTCTGAAACGTCCCCGCATACTGGTTTTTGCATCAAATTAGTTAATTTTTCTGCATATTCTTCTATTGTTTCCTGCGATGCCCCTTGAAGCACACTTTCTACAAAATCTGCCGGTGAATACCAGTCTGCCACTCTTTGAATGTCTCGATATATTTGCGTTAATAACAGATTACGAGGGCCTTCCCATTGTTCGTTCACAACAACATCCCGGAAGATGCGCGGCAGTGACGAGAATTCCTCCATCACTCCGTGTCCGCCAAACACTGAAATTGCATCCCTTAACACTTCTGCTCCCTCATTGGTCGCACAAATTTTCTGCAATAAAACGAGCTCTCTTAAGTTGAACAGCTGTTTTCTTAATTCGATCGGCTGGTCCTTTGGTATGCCAGGATTTAAAGGCCGATCCAGTTTCAGGAATAGGTCGTATATTTTAAAGGCACCCGCGGTCGTCCGTTCAGCAGCATTCTCGATTCGTTTTAATGTACTAGCAGATAGAGGATAATCCTTCACCTTCTTGCCAAAAACCGTCCGGAAATCTCCATACAACTTTGCCTCCCGTGCAGCACGAAGCATAAATCCAGCACAGGCAATTCCGATCTCAAGTCTCGATAGTGTCAGCACAATACCCACCGCTACAGCAATTCCTTTACCTTCTGGCCCTACCGGATAAGCAAGCGCTCCATTATATTGAATCTCACCTGTCGGAAGCTCGGCTGTTCCCATCTTCCATTTTATCCGGTTAACTTGATAGCCGTTTCTTTTTTCATTCTCTTTATCGCCAGGCAGCCACGACGGAACAATAAAAGTTGAGATTTTATCTGACCCTGTAATTTTAGCCGTTACCACTGAATAATCTGCATGTGCTACAGAACAGAAGAACTTGTTTCCGTACAAGCGATAGTTCTTCCCGTCAGGCACTGCTTCAAGAACATTTGTTGGCAGGTCGGATCCTCCCTGCATTTCACTCATGAACTGAGCACCAATTGCAAAATCTCCTTCAAGACCCTCTTTTGTGTGCTGCAAAATCTTTTGAAGTTCAGGATGCTCTTGATTTGGATATTCCTCGAGTAAAGCAATAAGACCAATCGTACAAGTCAGCGGACAGGCAACACCCGCTTCTCCGAGCTGATGGATCAGCATCCGTTTCACGAAGCTTTCCCATGGTGCAGTTTTGCCAGAAAAAAGACCTTCTCCGAACACTTCTTTTTCGAGTTGATGCAAATCCATCGGGCGTACGATCCGATCAATGCGGTTATTGAATGCATCATAATGAAGCATGTAAGGCCGAACCTCTGGCCTTGCATTCTGCTCTGCCAAACGGTTCCACTTTAAAGAAACGGCAGGAGAAAAAGAGAGGACTGCATGATGTACGGATTCAAATTCCGTCCCCGTAAAATGTTTCATCGCTTGTTGTAAATACGGTTCATCGCGGTACCAATCGAGGCTTTGACGCTTTTGCAGAAACTCTTCAAATGTATATGTGTTTTTCCCTTTTTTCGTTTGTTCTTGTGAAGCCGTGTTCATGAAAATCACTCCTTATCGCTAGTAGTATTTATGATTTATTTCGCTTAAATTATCATTATCCCTTTTGTTAACGGTACGTGTTCTTTTATTTGTTACACGTTCACGCAGAGATTCTTCCGTTCCACGCACGATCTCATCCTTTCCACGCAAAAAGTTTCTCGCAAGAATTCCTACTTTTCACGCAAGACCTTGTTCCTTTCACGCACAAGACGATCTCCAACAGCTTTTTCACTTAAAAAAGCACCCTCATCCACACGGGATTCGGGTGCTCACATTAGCTATTGAATCGAAAACACTTCTTTTTCAAGTAATTCTTCTGGTTTTTTACCGATTGGATCTTGGTGGAAGTAGTCACGGATTACGCCATCTTTTAAATAGTTAGCGATGGATACCATGATCATCCCCTGATCCAGTGCAAGATATGCTTTTGCGATCTCGCCCGTTTCTACGTTTACTGAATCGTAAAAACCATATGTGCTGTATGTGTCTAGCTCTTTTAATGCCTTGATATTTTCCCGAACCGCTGCTGGATCATAATCAAGTGCGAGGAAAGAAGCATGAGCTGTTACTGTTGCGCCATCTTTGTATCCAGATGTACCAAGCGGTGTTGCTGCAAATTCACTATATCCGTCAGGAGTTGCTGCCGGTGAGAAGCCCCATGCAGGATACCCTTTTTCTTCTGCAAATGCCTGCTGAAGTTCAACATGACGCTTGTTGTTTAAGCCTAATGCATTCTTGCCTAAATCCTTCTCTTTTAAAACGATTCCCGGCATAAGGCTTTCAAACATGCTTCCGCCCCAGCTCGGTACAAATTTTACTCCGTTATATTCATAATGCCCTTCAAATACAGTTACTCCATCATAAACAGCATCATGTCCCTCTGGAGTTTGAGCCTGCCAATCCCAGCTTGCCGGCATCGTACGGTACATCTTCCACCAGTGCTCACTTGGAACATCACCTTTTCCGATAGAGATATAGCTCGCCACACGCGGTTCAGTATTGAACAATCCGTAATGGTGATCCGTTAGCTTACCTTGAGCGACGTCATATCCACCACGGAACTGACCTACTTCAGGGTCATATAGAGTTGTGTAGTTCATGTTCTCAACCAGCTTGCTCGTTTGAGGATTGAGTTCATCGTATGCTTGTCCGACAACAATTAGTCCAGACGACAGCCACCCGTTATCCACTTGAGAGATGAATTGTCCCCAATCTTTTTTGATCGATCCGTCTTTCGTGTTGTACCAGTTATAAAATAATCCATTCCATTTTTCTAGTTTTTCAAGTGTATTCAACGTAACTTGAATTCTTTTTATTGCCTCATCCTTTGTAATAATTCCTAACTGCTGGGCAGAAACCGTACTCATCATGTACATCCCGATATTCGTTGGAGATGTGTGAGTTGCATCCTTCTTTCCTTCCGCTGTATAACGCGTTTCGTCATACGTCAATCCTGTAACAGGATCTGTATGGTCCTGATAAAATTTATACGTTTTCTTTGCAATCGCTTTCAATTCAACCTGAAAAGCAAGGTCTTCTCCGAGATCAGACGCTGTGGCTTTCGGTGTTACAAACAAGTTCGCAAAAAGACTAAACATTAAAAGAAAGCTTATTAATTTTGCTGGTTTCATAAAATGCTGCCCCTTTCAGTTTTTTAATCATCGTCAATCGAAACGTTTCACCAACATTTTAACATTTACCGTTAACCAAAATAAGTACCTTTCACTAGATTCGGTCATTTGGTGTATATGATTCTGACACTTACAGGTAAAAAGTAATATTAAAATGAAAAAATAAGGAAGGAATCCTATGATTTAAGCTACTAGAAGGAAAATAAAGGATGAGAGCCATTTTTATAGAAGAGAATAAGCAGACCTTTGAAAGGAGTTTTTTTTATGAACAGAAATATTCTTCAAGATAAAATCAGCATTCGACAGTTAGAAGAATTAAAGTTAGTTGGTTTTAGAGTACTGTGTGATGGTGATCAATACATAAATGAGATTCCGAAAGCATCTCTCGCATTACAGGATCGGATAATGGATATTAAACAAGTCATCTCACCTGATCAGCAAATTGGAGCCTTTATCGTTGATGCCACTTCTGAAACAGAAGATGGTTATTGGGTTTGTGTTCAGGTCGATAAATATGAGGACATTCCAGAAGACATGATTTCGCTCACTGTTCCGCCGCAAAAATATGCAATGATCACGCATGAAGGATCTAACCATGACATCAGAAACAGCTATGAAAGGCTGCATGAATGGATTATGAAAAATAACTATTCAAGGGCACTTAACAAATGGCATATTGAACGGTTTCTTAATTATGAGAACAAAAATCAACTAAAGGTTCAGCTGTTCGATACGATATTATAATTAAAATTTTTTTTTACTTTTATTTAACCTAATGGAGGCAACAGGAATGAACGTACTTGAAGGAAGTGTAAAGGGCTACAAGGAGATGAAAGTTCCTTATGCGTTTTTAAATAAAACCGAAAAACCAAAAGGATTGGCAATCATTCTTCCAGGTATAAGCTATACCGTTAGATCACCTATACTCCACTTTGCCACAGGGGCATATTTAAATAGGGGTTATGAAGTCCTGCATATAAACTATGAATACCACACAGATCACTATGACCATTTTACATATGAGGAATTAAAAAGCGCAGTGGCAGCAGATGTGATGACAGTGCTTCATGAAACTTTACGTGACGCTGATTTTGAATCTTATTACCTCGTAGGGAAATCCTTTGGATGTTTGGCGATGCCAGAAGCGTTAAACTTTTATCCTTTGCGTAATGCGAAGACGGTTTGGTTAACACCACAATTAAGAGCAAAGAATGTATTCGAAGAAATGCTGAACAGTCAAAATAAAGGATTATGTATGATCGGAGACAGGGATTCTTTTTACAATAAAGAAAGCCTTGAACAATTACAGACAAACAAAAATATAGATTACTTTATTCCCCCTGGGGCGAATCACGCTTTAGAGATCGATGGACAAACACTTGAATCGATTGATTTGGTAAAAAGAGTTGTAAAAATGATCAATGAATTTTAATAGAAAGGATACCTACTATGAATTTCAAAATCAATGAAGCTATTGAGCTATTGGAACGTACACCTGAAACGCTCTCCCGCCTTTTAACCGGCCTTTCTCCTGGCTGGTTAACGTGCAACGAAGGCGGTGACACATGGAACGTCCTTGAGGTTGTAGCTCATCTTATTGAAGGAGAAAAGGTGAACTGGATCCCGCGTATAAATATGATTCTGACAAAAGGCGAGAATTATACCTTTCCACCATTTGACCGTTTTGCTCATTTATCTAATAGCGAAAAAGACATTGAGCAGCTATTGCAGGAGTTTAAACAATGCCGGGAAGAGAGTCTCGCATTACTGAAAAATGAGCTTAATGCCATAAACGATTATGAACAATCTGCTCTTCATCCTGAATTTGGTTCTGTTAGATTAAGAGAATTGCTTTCGACTTGGGCCGTTCATGACTTAACCCACATCTCACAGATTACAAGAATCATGGCAAAACGTTATAAAAAAGACGTTGGGCCGTGGCAATCGTATTTAAGCATTTTGAAATAAGAAGAACGCTGTCAATGGGGCAGCTTTTTTTTATATACTTAAAAGGTAAATTATGGTTTTTATCGAAACTTTATTAGATAAAAGAGAGATATAGATAAAAAGATTGAGGGGGAAAATTTCATGGTTGTCTCTGTCCTGCGGCATGGGCTTAATTTCTCGCTGCCTATTATCGGTGTATTTTTTATTGGGGCATTGCCATATCTGTTTTTCAGCAATGTACAAGGCATTGAGGCTGTAGCCCGGTTATTGCAATCAGGAGCTCTTAAAAACGCACTATTTTTAAACCAGGACTTAGGATTTTACTTTGATGCCTATATCCATAAAATTGGCGTGTTAATGGTTAAGATTATGACTTTTTCAAATGTAGAATACTACGAAAGCCAGCAGTTAAAATACATGTTCCCTACTATACTGCCTTACTTTTATTTTTCACTTAAACTGGTTGTCAGTGCTTTTTTCTTAGCTATTGGTTCAGCTGTTGTATTTGCTCTCCTTATAAAAAGCTTACCCGGCAGAATCCAAAAAGCAGTGCGCTTTTTCTTCTTTTCACTAGAATCTTTACCGGATATTTTTTTAATAACCATGATTCAATATATGATTATCCTTATCTACCGAAACACCGGAGAACTCCTCATGCCTATCGTTCATAGTAATCAAGAACCTATTTTCTTTCTGCCTGTTCTTTGTTTAGCCATACTGCCAACATTGTTTATCGTGAGGACTTTGCTCTTTTTGCTTGATGATGAAGATTCCAAAATATATGTTGAGTTTGCTCGTGCAAAAGGAATAAAATATTCATTAATCCTTTATGTTCACATGTTAAGGAATTCCTTGATCAGCCTTTTTTATCATACAAAAACAATCTATTGGCTAATGATATCAACACTCTTTATTGTCGAATATATAATGGCGATCCCGGGTATCACGAAATTCATGCTGAATAATGGGCCAACAACGCCCGATGTAGTGACAGTAAGTGTCTTATTAATGTTCGTTCCTTTCTATATTATTTTTACAGCCATCTCTTATTCGATTAACTTTAAACTTGGCCGTAATGAAGAGGAGGCGGCATAGATGTCTATATGGAAAAGCCCCTTATTCTTAACAGGATTCCTTATTATTATCGCACTTTTTTTCGGGAGCATTATCTATTCTTATTATGTACCCGACAAAGAAAAGCCTGTCTTGCAAATTCGTTATGATGAAAATAATAAGCCCATTGATTCTGTACCGATTGCACCATTTAAAGATATGCCCCTTGGCACAGACCGCTTTGGGGTAAGTATGCTTCATAAAGTGTTGGATGGTGCAAAGTACACTCTAAGTTTTGCCTTTTTGATCGCATTCGCAAGACTTTTAATCGGAACCATGCTTGGCCTTCTGTTTAGTCAGCTGCCTAAATCAATACTTAGAATGTTTAACAAACTTTTCGAAGCATTCTATTATGCTCCGGCAACAATCATTGCATATCTAATACTCTTTCCAGTGCTGCAGATATTCACGTGGTCCCTCCCTCGTGATGAACAAACGATTTTTGCAATAACAATACTTGTTGTAATTGCTGTCCCACCGCTCATGATTACCGTTGCGAGCGAGACAAAAAAGTTCTTAGAAAATGAATTTATCTCATCTGTAAAAGTACTCGGAGGCGGTAGATTTCATACACTCTTTAAACATGTACTGCCATTTCTAAGACCTCGCCTAGGCATCTTGTACAGCCAGCAATTAATTTCTACTCTTTTGCTCGTAGCTCATTTAGGAGTTTTAAAGGTTTTTATCGGCGGAATGGATATTATCACTCTTGAACCACTAAGCAATAATACGCTGCCCGTTTCTATGATTAACGAATGGTCCAGTATGATCGGTGCTTATATTTATGAGATTCGAGGTAATCTATGGGTAATTTACACGCCGCTAGCTGCATTTGCCATTTCGATTCTCGCTCTAAACTTTATGGTTGAAGCAATGAAACAACAGTATCTTGCTCAAGGTTCATATACAAAAACAAGACGTTCCAGCCGTCTAAAGAAGAAACAGCCTGTTCCGGCAAAAAAGCTTACCCAGGAACAATTTGAGAAGATCATAAAGACCGGGACAGATGGATAAAGTTGATGGCTCATGCGGTCGGTTTGACCTGCATGAGTCTCTTTTTTGCCTGTACTTTATCTGCAGATGTCGAAAATTCGATAAATAAAAATTAACGTGGGATTTTGGTCACTTAACGTGGGATTATTTAAAATAACGTGGGTATTTTGAAATCAACGTGGGATTAACCATTTATTACCTTTTCCATGTCTATTTATTTAGTCTTTTTCATTCAATTGTCTTTCTCAAAAAGACACGAAAGAATTAAAAAACAAATTCCATCAAAAAAAGGGATGACCCCATCCGGAATCATCCTTTTTTTGCTTAATATGCACCATCTGAATAGGTCAGTTCATAGCTATGGCTGTAGATTTCGACCAGGTTGCCGAATGGGTCCTCACAATAAACCATTCGGTACGGCTTTTCTCCAGGATAGTATTCGCGAATCGGCATGCGCTGCTTTCCGCCATGAGCAACAATTTTTTCAACAAGTCCTTCAACATCTGGATCTTGCACGCAATAATGGAAGATTCCTGTTTTCCAATATTCAAAGTTATTCTCAGGCTTTTCATTGTTTTCGAATTCAAACAGCTCGATTCCGATCTTATCGGATGTAGCCATGTGAGCGATTCGGAACTTCTTCCAGCCGGGACCGAAAACATCGGTACACATTTCACCGATCGGACTGTTATCTTCTTCTATCATAGTCGGCTGCATAATTGTGTACCAGCCCATTACATCTTCATAAAATTTCACTGCTTTTTCTACATCAGGTACGGATAGTCCGATATGTGAAAAAGAACGCGGGTATCTCATCTTATCTCTCCTTTTATTGCTAGTCTGTAAAACAGTCTTCACTTAAGAGAGGCTGATTAACCCTCTTTAAGACATGTTCCCTATGATAAAATAGGAATAAACAAACCGTAAAGAAATCTGCCTTTCTTAGGAGGAAGCGTAATGTCTGCACTAATAACAATGGCGCTCTACCAGCCACACGAGGGAAAAGAAGAACAGCTTAATGAAGTCTTAAGGAACCATATCAAAACGCTAGAAGCAGAAAATCTTATTACTTCACGTGAACCGATCCGTGCTCGAGCAGCAAATGGCACGGTCATTGAGATCTTCGAGTGGAGATCGGAGCAAGCAAAAGATGCTGCTCACGAATCCCCGGGCGTGATGAGGGTCTGGAATGAAATTATGGAAATCGCTGAAATCAAAAGTCTCTCATCCTTAGGTGAAGCGAATCATCCGTTTCCTAACTTTGCACCATACACTGTATAAAAAAGAAAAAGGAAATGACTCAAAAGCATAAAAACTTTTCAGGTCATTTCTGATTCAACCTTTCTCGAGAATATCCTAATTCTAAGATGTAAGTTATCTAAAATTCCTGATAAGGTGCAAATCGAGGGTCTATATTTTTTATTTTGTAAAAATAAAAAATTGGGGCTGCCAAAAGTAAGTTTACCTTACTTTTGGGACAGCCCCTACTTAATTCGGTTCGTGATCTTTCATCCAGTCTACTAATGCAGCCGTCTCTTTCTCTCCGCCCTCAAACACGTAATATTTCGTCATTCCATTGTCTTTCCCTTTAAGAATTATATTTTTATGAGCTTCTCTATCGTTCGGATACGGTATGAACAAATCAGTGTTTTCATTCTTATCATAAGGATCACTGTAGTAAATATGAATGTATCTTTTCAATGGAAATTTGTTTATTTCATGTGCAGGCGTTAACGTTTCAAGCCACGGATCAGCTAGTGTTTGAATTTCATTATACGAACCCTCCACCCAATCAATACTCATATCCTTTAAGTCAAAACCAATTGGCTTACTCCCGATTAACGAATGTACACTTTCAAATACCGCACCAGAGACCTTACCATCAATAGGTTCTTTTTTGGCAGAACATCCTGTAAACAGAATTACTGAACAAACCGTCATCATGATTACTAAAAATCTTTTCTTCATCCCTCAGCTCCCCTTTTAACGTTAGACGATATGATTTCCAAATGCGTTTCAATCCAGAAAAACAGAGGAATGTTCCTCTCGAAAGTGGAATAAATAGAATACAAAAGGAGTGATTTCTTGCTCAGTGAAGCCGATTTAAACATTATCTTCTATATCTTGTTCCTTATATCTGGTCTGCCTCTCAGCTACAAATATGCTGTTTTTATGGTTAAACATACAGGAATGGTTGCCCCTCATTTTTTTATAGGTATGATGTTGAATCTATGCGTTGGGATCCTCGGCATCGTTGGATGGATTTTTTTCGCGCCAACGATCAGTATTTATTTTACGCTGGGCGGAATTTATCTGGGAGCATGGATAACCGCTTTTAGCTTAATCCTATTAATAACCATGCTATTGTTAAAAAGAAGAGCCTTATTAAAAAGCTTTGAACACTGGATCACATCATAAAAAAACACCCTCCATACAATTCAGGAAGGTGTTTCGTTTATTTTTATGCGTTTACTTTTTCTTTTTCCAGATCACTTGCAGGACCGAAGAATTCAAAATGGATGTTTTCTTTTTTGATGTTTAACTCTTGCAGTGCATGGTTGATAGCTTTCATGAAAGGAACTGGACCGCAGAAATAATATTCTGCTTCTTTATTTAATGGTAATACTTTGCGAAGCAATGCTTCATCAATATAACCCGTTTGATCGTATCCGAAATCGTCTTCTAATGGTTTTTCATAAACAAAATAAGTTGAGATGTTTTCAGCATCTTCTGCCACTTTTTTAACTTCATCTTTTAATGCATGTGTCTGGCCGTTGATTGCCGAATGAATGAACGTCATTTCACGTTCAGGCTGCTCTTCTGCCGCTGTTTTCAGCATACTTACCATTGGGGTAAGACCTACTCCCCCGCTGATAAGAACTGCTGGTTTCGCACTCTCTGTGTCTAAGTAAAAATCTCCTGCTGGCGCACTTAAAAATAGAACATCTCCTGCTTTTACACCTTCATGTAAGTAAACAGATACAATACCGTCTGGAGAATTTAATCCTGCTTCTTTTTTAACAGAAATTCTGTAATGCTCTTTTCCTGGCGCATCAGATAAACTGTACTGGCGAATATGCGTGTTCTTTTCCCCTGGGATTTCCATTCTTACACTTACGTATTGCCCAGGATTGAATTCCGCAATCGGTCCTCCATCTTGAGGTATTAAGTAGAATGACGTGATTACACTGCTCTCTGCTTTCTTTTCAGCAACAACAAATGCTCTGAATCCTTCCCATCCGCCGTTTTGCTGTTCAGCTGCTTCATACATGTCACGCTCAACTCCGATAAATGCATCAGCGATCACGCCGTATGCTTCGGCCCAAGCGTTAATAATTTCGTCTGTTGCAGCATCACCTAGTACGTCTTTAATCGCTTCTAACAAGTTTTCACCAACAACTGGATAATGTTCTGGTTTTACACCTAAACTTCTATGTTTGTGTGCGATTTGCTTTACAACTGGAATAATCATTTCGAGCTTATCAATGTTAGCAGCTGCAGCGTAAACTGCATTTGCAAGTGCTGCTTGCTGGCGTCCTTTTTTCTGATTCGCGTGGTTAAAAATATTCAAAAGTTCTGGATGCTTCGTAAAGAGCAGTTGATAAAAACGGGAAGTAATCGCTTCTCCGTAGACTTCTAGTACAGGTACGGTTGACTTAATGATCTCAATCGTTTTTGCTTGTAACATGTCAATTCCCCCTCAGTTCTTTTTACAACTCTATCGTAAAAGAATTTAAGAAGGAGGAATGTGATTTAAATCACATTTCCTTTGGACGTTTTGTGAACAAAATTTGGTGTTAGTTGTACCACTCAATATGATAAAATTGGAAAAAGACTTACAGCAATTGAAAGGAAAACTCTTATGGAAATTATTAAAACACAAGATTATGAGGCTATTGCAAAACTTAATAAAAACGTTCAGGATGTACATGTTGAACTTTTCCCTGAATACTTTACACCTTATAACTATGAACCGATTCGAGATTTTTATAAAGAAATCATGAAGGATCCGAAACAAATCTTCTTACTTGTAGAAGAAGGTTCAAACCCAATCGGTTATGTATGGATGACACTTCGTGATTCAGCAGAAACACCCTTCAAAAAAGCTTCCAGATCCTTATACATACATCAGATCAGCATAGAGAAAAACAGCAGCAACAAAGGCGCTGGTTCACAAGTAATAGCTTATATCGAACAATTGGGAATAGAGCTTGGTGCCACTAAGCTTGAGCTAGATTATTGGATTAACAATACGATTGCTAGAAACTTCTATAAAAAAATGGGGTTTGTGATTAACCGTGAAGTCGTACATAAAGAAATGATATAAAAATCAGGAGGTTAGAAAATGGCACATTTGCTTGTCTATCTTTATAAGATCAAACCTGAAGCGAAGGAAAAGTTCCTGGAGATATCTGCGAAAACGAATAAAAAGTTTCAGGAATATGGAGGCGTGACTGAGCAAATCTTTAAATTATCACCCTCTTCAAAAAACTATGGAATTTCATTAATTCCAGAGAAACTCGATGTGAAAGAAGATGAGGAACTCTGGATCGGGTTGCTTCACTTCCAATCAGAAGAACACGTCCGCATTACAATGGAAGACTTTGATTCAGACAAAGAAGTGAACGAACTATTAAACGAGTTTGTTGCCCATGTTGCACCTCTTGATCATATTTTGTTTGGAGAGTTTGTTTCAGAGCACACTACAATAAAGAGATAGTAATTATGCCCTTCTGACGAAATCTTAAAAAAAATCGACTCCTTTTTCAGCAAACCACAACATGTGCAAAGTCCAACCTTGCAATACTTACCATACATTTTCTGCATTTTAGGTACTCAATAAAAAAGTAACAGGTGTTATACTGAAAATACTATTTTTATTGAAGAGGAGCTATTTGAGATGGAAGATACTCTAAAACTGATCCTTACCGAAATGAAAGAAATTCGAAATGATATTAACGATATTAAAAATGTTCAAGGTGCTTTAACTTCTAATCAGGAAGAATTCAAGAAACAACAATTCATTTTGATTGCTGGGCAAAAACGGATCGAATACAAGCTAGACAAGCTCAATACAAATGTCATCACAAGTATGGGAGATTATACAGATAAGATTATTCACCACTTTGATGATACAGCTCAAGTATTAAATAAACGGATATTTAAAGTTGAAACCGAATTAGAGGGAAAAAGCCGACAGTAAAGACATCACGAGTGAAAAGTCTTTGCTGTTTTTTTGTTCGGCTGTTTATGCAAAATTTGAGCTCTTGAAAGTTGTTGATTTCCGCTCCAAGACACTCGCTTTCCGCGGGGCGTGCGGTGAGCCTCCTCGGCGCTTTGCGCCCTTAGGAGTCTCACCTGTCCCGCTGATCCCGCAGGAGTCTCGCGTCTTTCCGCTCCAATCAACTTGTCAAAGAAGAGTAGGAAACAAATTCGTCAAAAACAACAATCTTTTCCAGAGAGAGCCTTTTATTTAAACAATACAGAACACTTCATGCTGATAACCATAGCTTATTAGTATATGAATATTTCAAGGAGGTCTGTCATGATTTGGTTCTTTCTTTTTATTGGGTTCATTCTATTGTTTGCATTCTTTGTAGATTGGCGGCGCAAAAAGAACAACAATCATTCCCATCATTCTTCAGCAAAACCTGGTGAACATTCAAACTACCAGATGGGTGATCGGTTCACAAGCGGTGGCGGCGGAATTGGCGGTGGCGGAGAACAATAACAAACACCTCTAACAAGAATAGAGGTGTTTATCCAAACTCTTTTTGATGTGCCTTTTTCATCTTCAAATACTCTTCATCTGTTCTGGCGAGTTTCCACTTCTCTTCAAAAATCGCAGCTGACTTTGCTTTGACAGGATCGATCTGTCTTTCATTGACCTCATCGTTTTCATCATATTTTCTGCCACCCTTGTAATTGGTGTATCGCCTTGCACGGGTATAACCCATCTGCAAAAACTTCCTTGCCATATCAGCGCCAACGAAATCTTTATTCTTTTTATACTCCAAAAATTGTTCATAGATTTTCTCTGATGACTCTTTAGCTTCGTCTGGTGTTTTAAAACGCCAATGAGGAAGAATCTCACTTTTATATGGCTCTACAAGAAGCACTCCTTGTTCTCCGCGGCCAACTCTATATTTGTCTCGGTTCTCTCTAAAATCGATATGTTCAAAATCAAGGTCATAATCAAACGGCACAGATTTCCCTCCTTCTTTCTTATCCTTACCCCATTTCAAGAAATTCAAAATAAAAAATCCGCTGTTCAGCAGAACAGCGAATTTTTGTAATGATTAATTGATTTTATATAGAGTCTTCGGAGCTTCTTTAATAAATGGACAAGGTGAACCTTTGTAAAAAACGGTCAACTCATGCATGGCACGTGTACAAACCGTATAGAAAAGTTTTCGCTCGCGTTCCTTTTGATAACCTGAAGCGTCGTAAATAGCTGCTGCATCAAACTCTATTCCCTTCGCCAAATAGGAAGGGATGATAATAATGCCTTTTTGAAATGCTGCATCCTCATTAATCATTAGTCTTAGATCTAACTTTGACTTTAGTTTTTCATATACATGTAAACTTTCTTTGGCAGTCCTGCAAATGACAGCAATCGTTTCATGACCGTCTTTCAGCCAGGAATTAATAAGGCTTTCTAATTCCTCGTGAATCTGCTCTTCTCCATCCACCTTCACAACAGATGGCTTTTCTCCCGGTCTGTTAAATGGAATAATTCCGCTATCATCTTTTAAAAGACTTTTCGTAAAATCTACAATCTCTTTTGTAGAACGGTAGCTTCTCGTAAGCGTAATCGTTTCCGTATGCTTCTTGTCTAATAATTTCTCCAGCATACTAAAAGACTGATCTGAAGCATGCGCATAGATGGATTGATTTAGATCACCGAGTACAGTTAATCTGGCTCTCGGAAAAATGCGCTGTATAAAAGCAAATTGAAATGGCGAAAAGTCCTGAGCTTCATCAATGAAAACATGTCTGACAGCTGCATTTGTTTGAAATCCAATCAACAACTCTTTTACATAAAGAAATGGTGTAGCATCTTCATTTGCTAAATGGTTTTGCTTTAGATTAAATAGCGTTTGATTACAGATTTCACTCCATACATCGTACTCTTGCAATAATTTATTATTTTTTTGAAACAGCTTAGCATATAAACTCTTCATGTCTAAAAAGGTACATTCTTCAACAGATTTTCGAAGTGACTTAAACGCCAGTCTTGTTACATATGCTGACAAGACTTTCTGTTCACTCGCCAAGTCGTTAAAGGAATCAGCATCATATTTGTTTCGTTTTTGCAGCTGTTCATAAAGCTTTGTGTAGACCGACTTATCTAAAAACTGAATTTCCTTTTCGACCCATGGTTTCTTGCGTTCTTTTCTTTCAGCTAGTTTCAATTCATTTAAAATCCAATGGGATGTTTGTTTCATGCGATAAGGAATTGTTTCTCGTGAGTCTAAAGAATAAAAGTATTCACTGATCTGTTTCGCTCGAATCACTGTTTTATCCCGAAACTTAACATCTAAAAATTGCATACCAGATTCACTTAGCTTTTCAACATATTGATGGATGGCCTCTAAGAAATCAACGGACGCTTTAAATTTGATTCCTTCAACCCGTGAAGATTCACCAACACCAGAAAGAATTGCCTCCATTTGTTCAAATGGCGTTTCAACTGAAAATTCCTCGGCTAAATGGTGATCGATATAAGCTTGAAAAGTAGTCTGTTCCATATTTTCTTCCCCAAGTTCAGGAAGGACGTTTGCGACATAGCTATTGAACATGTTATTTGGAGAAAACAAAACAATATGATGGGATTGTAGGGTTTCCCTGTCACGGTATAAAAGATAGGCTACACGCTGCAGTGCAGCAGATGTTTTTCCGCATCCTGCTGCTCCTTGTACGATAAGCAAATCACTTTCCGTGTTTCGTATAATGGCATTCTGTTCTTTTTGAATGGTCGCCACTATACTTTTCATTTGAGTATTCGCCTGATTACCAAGGACTTGCTGAAGAAGTTCATCTCCAATCGCTTCTCCGGTGTCAAACATCCCCTGAATCTGGCCGTTTTTTATAATAAATTGCCGCTTTAATTCTAAATCGCCTTTTATCGTACCACTTGGCGCCCTGAAGCTTGCCTCACCCAGGGAGTGATCATAATACAAACTTGAGATCGGCGCTCTCCAGTCATGTACTAAAAATTCACTTGTCGCTTCGTCATAATAAGAAGCAATACCAAGATAGACTCTTTCCGTTTCACTTTCACCATTTTCATTAAAATCAATTCTTCCAAAGTAAGGTGAATTCTTCAGTTTTTCGTATGTTTTTAATCGGCTTTCCGCTGAAATATGACTTCTCTCGATCTCAGATAACAGTTCAGATTGCTGTTTGATACTTGCTGCTGTTTCGATGGCATCATCAGGATCATCTAGGTTCACCGTAACGTCCGACCAAAAGTTTTTTCGGATTTGGACCACATCAGATAGTTTTCCGCCTAAATGCTCTTGAAGTCTAGAAGTAGCTTGAGAAAGTTCCTTGATTACTTCATTTACTCTTTCTTGTTCATTCTGCTGCTCCCGATTCCATGTCGTCATCCGATCTCTCCCTAAAATAAATTTTCTGTTGACACGCTTTTCCATTTTGTTATATAATATAATTAAGGGATATTATATATATACAAAAATAATAACGCGCGTCTTTTATATAATAGCATAATCATGTGCAAAAAGTACATAACTTATTTACTCAAAAAGAGTGGTTTCCATTTAAGGAACCACTCTTTTTATTAGGCTCTTCTCTAAAAGATTGTTGCTTTTGGGTTATTTCTTTCATTCTCTTCATTGGCAAGTTGATTGGAGTGCAAGGTGCGAGACTCCTGCGGGATCAGCGGGACAGGTGAGACTCCTAACGGTGCAAAGCGCCGAGGAGGCTCACCGCACGCCCCGCGGAAAGCGAGCATCCTGGAGCGGAAATCAACCACTTTCAAGAGCAACAAGTTTGCGAAAACAGCCTTTTATTATCTTTATCCTTGTTGCACTTTTGATTTTTCAATCACTTTCTTCATCGCATGCATCTGTCCAAGGTGATACGTTTCATGGAACACAGCGAAATTCACCAATTCGCCGAAGGTTTTGAAGTCGAAAAATTGTTTCTCTAACTTTTCTTGCAAACGGTCTTCTGGAATTTCTTTTATTCGAGCCATTTGGTCTTTCAGTTGTGCTGTTAGTTCAGAGAGGGATGGCACTTCACCTTTCCAGTCAGCAGGACTTGTTCCTCTGTTAAATAGATCGATGTAATTTAATGGAAGGTGATTTGATTTTTCGGGATATCCAAACATAAAATATTCAGCCGTTGTTAAAACATGACCAACATGCCAAAGGATATTGTTGTTGAATCCTTCTGGCTGAACTTCTGCAGTTTCTTTGTCTAGTTCCCCAAGATGTTTCAGGAAAAAGCTTCGTGACAATTCAAAGTTCTTAAATGTTAATTCACTCATCTTTACGCCTCCCATAAAGTTAAAAGCAATTTCAATTTTAATTATACAAGCTGAAAAATCAGTTGACTAATAAAATGATGCTCATCGATATTGATTATGAATCGGACTGAAAAGATCTTCACTTGTCTTCCTGACTACCGAGAAATAATCAATGTTATAATGGCCATGAAGAATTTTATTATGATGTTCAATGATCTGCTGAGCTTTTAACACAGCAGAGTCTGTCGTTGAATGACCATCGCCGACTAATGTCACATCGAGTCCGTTTACCGTCGCCATTCTTACTGCCGTATCAATGCAATGCTCTGTTTTGCATCCCATAATCACCACATGACTAATTTCTTTTTCTTTTAAATCGTCTAATAGAGAAGTACCGTAAAAGGCATTTGTGGCTTTTTTATTAAAAAATGCTGCTCCTTCAGGTACATGGATTTCCGAATGAACTTCGAAACCTTTTCCCTCACCCTCTGCAACGTCCAGATCTCTAACAAATATGATTTCCGCTCCCACATCTTTTCCTTGTTCAATTACTAGGTTAATATTCTTTATTAGATGATTTTTGTTGAAAACAGCTTGTTCTTCTTTATTCCCTTCAATCAGTTCCTGCTGAGCATCTATAACTAATAGTGCGTTTTTCATTTTAACAACTCCTTATTATTAACATGTAATCGTTCAAAGGAAAAACGATATTTTTCTATTTTTTCAACCAGCTTTTTTCTTAAATTCGACATCCACTCCGGATGATCTGCTGAATCTGGAATATCAACTGAACGAAGTAATTTAACAAACATCGTAAGTTCATGAAGTCTATTAAACATCGGTAACTGCTCTACTAAATCAGAATCCAAGGTCGTTTCGCTTTCATATCCATTAACGAATTCAGCAAACAAAGGGTTCGTCATCTTTTGCTCATCAAGATCTCTTAATGCAAAAGCGATATCAGCGGCATACCAATAATAGGCACAATCATCAAAATCCAGGATACCTGCCACGTCATTTTCCCAGCACTGATTGTCTAATTCAAAATCATAATGAATCAATCCGAAGTTTTCTCGAGTAACCGGCAATGATTCAGCCCAGCTTACAAGATTGGCAAGCTCTTTTTTCGCAGCAGTCTCTTGCTTCGGAAGTAACTTTTCGACACTGTTTAAATGATCCCTCCAGGTTAGGCGGTTGAAATGAACAGATTCATCGCATTTTTTCATTTCACCGTGGAGTTTCCCTAGCGTCATTCCCCATATAAAAAACTGATATTTTTCAAGTTCATTGATCTCATACTGTTTTCCTGGAAGAGCTTTAAATACAGAAGCGTAATAAATTCCGTTCTCGGCTTCGATTCGCTCTATCTTTTTTCCGTTCAACGATAAGACTGGTCTAACAGTACGTAATGATGTTCCAGCTAAATAATCTAAGATTTCCATTTCTGCTTCAATTAATGAAAGTTCTCTTTCAGAAACTTCATTGAAACGCAAAAAATGAGTCTCTTCATCTTTCTTAAAAACGAAAATAAAGTTCGCACTGTAACGAAAAGCATAAACACTTCCTTCATCATAATCCCAATGCTCAAGGATTTTCTCTGCTATAGAACTGCGCCATTCACTGTCAACCGTGCTTGCCACTTTCAACATTGTACTAAGTTTCATCATTAGCTTATTGCACCTCTTGTATTAGATTTTTTAAACTAAAACCTTTCAATAAGCCAGAGATATCTGCAAAAGAAAAAGCCAAAAGAGCAGGATGCCCGTTTGGCTTTAGCATTATTAATCAGAAAAAGCCCCTGGAAGTCATAGTGAATCCAGAGCACACCGATTAAATGTTTATTTTTTATAACCGTTGGGCGAGGACAAGATATGACTGTTCTTATTGAATTTCTTAATCATTTTGTCATCACCCCTTTCATTTGATATTTCCAGTATAAACCATGTTTTATAAAATTCCTATTATTTTTTTCTAGGAATTGTTAATGTTTGCCATTGATCCGACTTTAGCATTTTTGCAATATAAACAATTTGGCCAATGTGATACGAATAGTGATACATCTGCCGCTCGATCGCATCCATGACAGAGTGAGGCTCATTTCGGATATAGATTTTACGAAGAAGATCTTCTTCTTTCAAACCGTTTAGTGTTTCAAAGAATACTTCCCACCCTTTGTTCCACAACACTTTCATTTCTTCGCGGTTAGACATCGTGTTTTCGAATTCACCGTCACGGTTGCGGTCAGGTTTTTCTCCGTCCGTGTCAAAAATGTCTGTCCATCTGGAGATCATGTTTCCGCTCATGTGTTTAACGATTACTGCAACACTGTTGGAATCTTCATTCGGGTACCAAAATAATTGTTCTTCCGAAAGCTGATCAAACGTCTTTTCCACATAGTTTTTCGCATCCAGAAAACGCGTCTTTACAGAACGCATATACTCAGACGAAACATCCGTTTTAGCAAGACTCATCATACACAGCTCCTTTACAGATAGAATCTCTTATCTATTTCTGCTTTTGTCTTAAAAATCCTATGAAACCGTATCAAAAGCAGACGGATATACAATTTTTCCTTTGATTTGATCTAAAGACTCTTCTTTAAGCTCTATTGCCATAAACACTTCATCCGGAACTGGGAATGGTGCTTCAATTCCTTTAGTTGATGCTGGTACAAAGCCGAACCTCGGATAAAATTCTGGATGACCTAACACAACTGCATGCTCGAATCCTTGATCCTTTGCCCTCTTTAGCCCCTCTTCTACTAACAATGATCCGACACCTTTGTTCTGTTGTTCAGGAACAACAGCCATAGGTGCAAGTGCCAAAGTCGGGACATCATTCTCACCTGATTTAATCGTAACGATACTGAAAAGAATATGCCCGATCAGCTTTCCATCAGCTACAGCAACTAAGGACAACTCTGGCACGAACAGCTCTGAATTCCTAATCGCATCTATTAATCTTGATTCATTGTCACCATTAAAAGCCGCATCGTTTATTTGGCAAATGGCTTTTTGGTCTCCGCTTCTTTCTGCTCTAATTTGTATCATGCAAAATATAACCTCCTTTAGACAGAAAGAACTGCTCCCTCATGTGAGACAGCAGTTCAGTTACTTCTATTATTGTAGTTCGTTGATGAATTTTCCAGGAATTAATTTTAAGTCTTCATGAATCGTGTTTAACTTCTCTTCAAAAGCTGTGAACAACTCGTCAGCTTCTGTTGCTTTTGCTTCGTCTTCTAAACCGGCAACTTTTGCTTCATATGACTTCTTCAGCTCTTCTAAAGCACCTTTAACCGTTGCTTGGTTTTCTTCTGATAATTCAGCTGGAACTTCAACTGATGGAATTTCAGCTACCGCTTTTTCTCCAGCTGCTTTTGCATCAGCTTTCAGCTTATCAAGCTCTTCTTTCGGAAGTGCTTCTTCGCCTTCTTTTGCTGCACCTGCCGCATATGCATTGAATGCTGCATGATACTCTCTAAGCTGCTGCATCAATTCACCTTCAAAGTTTAGAAGAGTGATTTTTTCTGTATTATCATTTTCCTTTTTCTCTGTAGCTGCCGCTGGTTTCGCTTCTTCTTTCGGCTTTTCTTCTTCCTTGCTGCAACCTACGCTAAGTGCTAGAACTGCAGCTGCTGTTACTGCTAAGAATTTTTTCATTGAGAATGCCCCCTATATCTATATTTCTATTTTTTGGAACTTTATCATTTTAATACTTTTTCTTACTATTGTAAATATTAAAGTTTCGACTTTTATAAAAGTTTTTAAAAAGCACTCTTAAAGCTTAATATGATTGAATTATCGGACTATTTTAAATAATCTTGATTTATAATTAAAAGTTTTATCACTATAATTATAAAGTAATCTTCTTAATTTCCCTTTCGTGATTTAACAGCCATTTTTTTCTCCAAAGTCCTCCTGCATAACCCGTTAAACTTCCATTTGAACCTATAATTCTATGACAGGGTATGATGATACTCAACTTATTTTTACCGTTCGCGTTCCCTACCGCTCTGATCGCTTTCTCGTTTTGAAGAGAGTTTGCGATGTCACGATAAGATGCCGTCTCTGCAAAAGGAATATTAATAAGCGCATTCCAGACTGTTTGCTGAAATAAAGTTCCTCTCTGTTCATAAGGAAACGTAAATATTTGACGCTCCCCTTTAAAATATTCGTCGAGCTGGTTATAGCAATCTCTTAATACCCTTGGAATGTCAGCCTGATGCCCCATCGATAAATCTCTATCAACAAACATAATAGATTGAATACATTCTTCACTGCCTATGATCTCAATGACTCCTATAGGAGATTGATAGTCTAGCTTATATCCCTTATTCATACAATGACCTCCAAAGATAAAAAGTGACATATGCCTCCCAGCCACTCCAATTTTTCGCCAATTCAATAATTTCATCTTGTTTCGGTTTAGCAGCCAGATTCAATTGCTTTTTTATCGCATTATGAATCCCTGCATCCGCGATAGGAAAAGCCGTTGTCTCTAGCAGGCATTTCATCATAACGTAGTCTGCGGTCCATGCGCCAACCCCTTTTAAAGACAGAAGGGTTTCATGCTGTTTCTTTGGATCACGGATATCCATCAACATCCCTTTCGATAACTTTCCTGAAGCCATCTCTTTAGCTGCACCGATCACATACTCAGCTTTGCGGCTTGTAAATTGCAATTTTCTTAAATCGTCTGTATTAAGATTTGCGATTTTTTCAGGTGAGGGATACAGCCAATAAGACGTGTCCTTATATTCCCGCTTTTCACCAAAGTTCTCTATAAAACGCTTCTTTAATGTGTAGGCGAACTTCAAATTAATCTGCTGACCCATAATTGCCCATGTAAGTGCTTCAAACAAATCCGGAATGCCGATAATGCGCAATCCGTTATACTTTTCCGCCAACGGCTGAAGAATAACATCATTAGAAGCCATCTGATAAAACGCGCTCAGGTCTCTTTTAAGGTCAAACCAATCATAGATGTAATGAGCAACATCATCTTTGCTTCTGTCTGAGGGCGCGCCGAACGGAAACTCTATGGTAAGATTTCTCTTCCGGCTGTTTATCTTCAGCAGTACCTCTTCTTCACTTGTGTCTACTAGTTTCATCAGATACTGATCATGAATATGATGCAACAGTTCCAGATCAGACCTTCCAAGAAAAACAAGACATTCTCTATAATTAAATCCCTCAGGCAGTATTATCTCGATATGGTTTCCGTGATCAATCCACTGCATTTTTAGACTCCGATAATCCTGCAGATTTCCTGTAATCGCTCGGTGAGCATTTTTTCACACGGCGAAATGCTTTGTAAAAATTAGAAGAACTATGGAAACCTGACTCAAGAGCGATTTCCAAATTTGTTCGATTTGTTTTCTTTAAAAGATAGGAAGCCTTATCTACTCGGATTTTTTCAAGATATTCACGCGGTGTTTCGCTCATCTCTTCTTTAAAAAGCCGCTCCAAATAAAACGCACTTACACCAACATGGTCAGCTATATTTTGCAGATTGATCTTTTGATTATAGTTGTTTACCAAATAAGCGGTTGTTTTTCGAATCAAATCAATCTGTGGACAGTGCTCAATCTCAGGCTGGCACCTCTTGCAAGCGCGGTAACCTGACTCTAGACATTCTGTAATCGTCTCATAAAACTCCACATTGATTTTTTTCGGCTTACGGGACCTGCAGGATGGCCGGCAATAAATCTTGGTTGTTTTAACAGCAGTGTAGAACAACCCGTCATAAGACCTGTCACATTCCATGATCTTATCCCACATTTCATCAAATGACATATTTACATGATTCAACTTCATCCCTCCATCCGCTTGTTTATCTTGTTTATCTTGTTTATCTTAATTTTATCAGTACATTCTTCAAAAATCGTCCTCAATCTTGCTGTTATGGTCGTAAGAGAAATTTTTAGTTTCCTTGCTTACTTACTGCAGTTTTACGGTACGTGTTCTTTTATTTAGGCTGTTTTCTAAAAGATTGTTGCTTTTAAATAATTTTGTTCATTCCCTTCACTGACAAGTTGATTGGAGTGGAAGGTGCGAGACTCCTGCGGGACGAGCGGTCAGGTGAGACCACTCAAAGGCGCGAAGCGGCGAGGGGGCTCACCGCACGCCCCGCGGAAAGCGAAGCAACCTGGAACGGAAATCAACTACTTACAAGAGCAACAAAGCTTGCGAAAACAGCCTTTATTTATTACACGATCACGCAAAAAGATAGAGTTGCACGCATTCAACTATCAGTTCACGCGGTACACATAGTATTCCACGCAGATCATAGCCAGTTTCCCGCGGTAGATATGCAGTTCCACGCAAACATGGCAAAATCTCGCTTAATGACCTCTCATCTTTCCTCCCAAAAGGATGCTTGGCTAGTAAAAAAGCGAGATATCTAAAATAACGAAAAAACTGACTCCATAAAGCCGATTTATGGCCATTAGAGTCAGCATCATTACAAATTATTTTGTTACTGCAACAGGTCCACGCTTATTACGGTTCCCCTTAGCCATGTATTGAAGAAGTATGACAGATGCGATAATAAACGATGTGATCCCAAACCCGATCACCATGTTAAAGAAGCCGATCGTATCCAGGAACAGTCCTGTTAAAAGCATCAATGCCTGGAAGATAATATTATCGACCATCCCTTTGATGGAGAAGAACCTTCCATGATAGTCAGATGGTACTTCCGTTTGGAAGATCGTTGTAACAACTGGAAAAAGTGTTCCTGCAGCAAGACCGAACAGTCCGAATGACAGAATTGACATGACCGGATGATCCGCTAAGTACAAAGATGTATGTGCTGTCGCGATGATAAACGTAATCGCAAACATATATGAAAGCTTTGGGTTATCACGGAAGAACTTCTTAGACAAGAACGTTCCTATGAATACACAAACCCCTTCTGTCGTATAAAGAATCCCTTTTATCCCTGGATTGTCCTGCAGGTCACTGATTTCAATAACCATCAAATTAAATCCTGCCAAAAATAGATAAGCAGGAATCAATAAAAAGATTCCATAAACCACTTTCGGCTGCTTCTTCACGATTGGATACAGCTCACCAAGCGTTCTGAAAAAGTTTTCCTTTCTGCCACTCTTATCTGTTTCTTTCGGCTTTTCCTCTACATTAAGAAAGAAAGTTGAGATTAAAAGAATGACATAGGAAATTAACGTTACCGTGTATACAGCAAAAAGTGACATTCCAACTAACATAACACCACCGAGCGCTGTTCCTACGATTCTAGAAGCTGTGAATATATTCATGTTCACGCCGTTTGCATCTAAAAGTTCTTCTTTTTTCACGATTAATGGAAGCATCGTCTGCATAGCAGGCTGCGAAAAGGTGCCTGATATTCCGATAACGAGCGTATAAACAACCATCCACCATACATTATTGTAGGCGATTGCCAAATACATAAAAAAGATAGCTGCGCATCTCGCAAACCCAGCATAAATGAGGATCTTCCTCTTATTGCTGCGGTCGATAATCCTGCCCGCCATCGGTGCCAGAAAAATCCCTACAAGAAATCCAGCTAAAATAATGAGAGCTTGCAAGAAGGACGACTCCACATTCTTTTGCAAAAATTCAAGATTGCCAATAATCCCAACCCACAATCCTGTACTCGATACAGCCAGACCAAACATCAAAATTAAAAAATTCCGGTTTCTCCACATGTTCACTTTCCCCTCTCAGCCCACCGAAACTGCTATAAAAAAACATCTTTGAAAAGTACTCAACAAAGTTAAGTATTCTTGTTTTAGTATACCAGTATTTTGAAAAACCGGCGTGAAAATTCTACTCATTTCTTTCCTCTTTTTATACTCTGTTATAATGACTAAAGTAGAAGTTGGAAAGGGGTACGTTATGAAACAACTGATTCTTGCTGAAAAGCCGAGTGTGGCGCGTGATCTTGCCCGTGTTCTCGGATGCAAGCAACAAAATAAAAGCTATATTGAAGGACCGAAACACA
Organism: Fictibacillus arsenicus; assembly: GCF_001642935.1. Lineage (NCBI taxonomy): Bacteria > Bacillati > Bacillota > Bacilli > Caryophanales > Fictibacillaceae > Fictibacillus > Fictibacillus arsenicus. The sequence goes on along the minus strand of NZ_CP016761.1, from coordinate 961,028 downwards.
TTGTAACGTGGGCACTCGGACACCTTGTAGAATTAAAGATGCCTGAGGACTATGACAAACAGTATAAGCAATGGCGTTTAGAGGATCTGCCGATCATACCGAAGCATATGGGATTGAAGATCATCCGCCAGGTTAGTCACCAGTTCCGGTCGATTGAACAGCTTGCCAAAAGAAAAGATCTAAATGAGCTTGTTATCGCAACTGATGCAGGGCGTGAAGGTGAACTCGTCGCCCGGTGGATCATGGAAAAAGTAAGATGGCAAAAGCCGGTGAAGCGTCTTTGGATATCATCGCAGACAGATAAAGCGATTCGTGATGGATTCAACCAGTTAAAGCCGGCAAAACAATATGACAACTTGTATCAATCTGCGGTCTGTCGTTCAGAAGCCGATTGGCTGATCGGGCTTAATGTGACGCGTGCACTTACAACTAAATATAATGATCCATTGTCTGCTGGCCGAGTACAGACACCTACCCTTGCGATGATTCTAGAACGTGAGCAAGAAATCAACTCATTTCAGCCGAAGGACTTTTGGACAATTGATGCGACAGTCGGTATATTAAAAGCCTCCTGGGAACGAAACGGAGAAAAACGTCTCTTTGATGAGAAAAAAACAGCAGAAATCGTGAAAAAGGTGAAGGAGCAGTCAGCAACTGTTGAGTCACTTATAAAGAAAGAAAAAACAGAAGCTCACCCGATGCCATATGACCTGACAGAACTGCAGCGAGATGCAAACCGCCGATTTGGTTTCTCAGCTAAGAAGACATCTTCTGTTCTGCAGAAACTTTATGAACAATACAAACTTGTTACGTATCCAAGAACCGACTCGCGCTACTTAACAAAAGACATGGAAAACACGATGTACGATCGTCTTCAGGGAATATCGGGTGGATACCGTGAAGAAGTTCAGCCTCTTTTGAAGCAAAAAGGGAAAGTCGTTGCGAAGAAAGTTTTTAACGACGCAAAAGTTACGGATCACCATGCGATTATTCCGACAGACGAACCGCTTCACCTCGGTGATCTAGATAATGACGAGCGAAAATTGTATGATCTGATCGCACGCCGGTTCCTTGCTCTCTTTTACCCGGCATATAAGTCCGAAACGTTAACGGCTACGTTAAACATTGCGGGTGAATCATTTATCGCGAGAGAAACTTTAGTGGTTGATGCAGGTTTTAAAGTATTATCAGGCAAAGAAGAAGAATCTCCTAGAGCTTTAGCTAGTTTAAAAGAAGGTCAAACGTTATCTGTAAAAGACGTTAATCTGGAGAAGAAGCTGACTGAACCGCCTGCACGCTTTACTGAAGCTGACCTTTTATCACGAATGGAAAAATACAGCCTGGGAACGCCAGCCACACGTGCTGATATTATCGAACGCTTGCTTGGTTCTGAAGTTTTGGATCGTAAAAACAATAAGCTGCACCCTACTCCGAAAGGAAAACAGCTCATTGAACTTGTGAACGATGAGTTGAAATCACCAGAGCTGACAGCTAAATGGGAACAACAGCTTGAAGCCATTGCACGCGGTAATGGCAATCCGAAAGAGTTTTTAGAAAATATCCGCAAGCAGACGAAGCAGCTGGTAATGGAAATCAAAACGAGTTCACACGAATACCGTGCTCATAACTTAACAGGCTCAAAGTGTCCAGATTGCGGCAAGCTTCTTAAAGAAGTTAAAGGGCATGACGGCAAGGTGCTCGTATGCTCTGATCGTGAATGTTCATACCGCCGCCGTAAGGATCCGAAGCTTTCTAACCGACGCTGTCCACAGTGCAAGAAAAAGATGGAGTTGCATAACGGAAAGGCCGGCACGTACTTCCAGTGCAAGCCATGTAACGTCGTTGAAAAAGCAGATGGAATGAAAAAGAAAGTCACAAAGCGTGAAGAACGGCAGCTTATGAAAAAATACAGTGCAAACAACAAAGAAGACGAAGGTTTTGGCAACAGTTTAGCTGATGCTTTGAAAGCTGCGATGAAGGATAAAAAATAAGGCTGTTTTCGCATACATTGTTGCTTTTAAAAGTAGTTGATTTCCGCTCCAGGCTGCTCGCTTTCCACGGGGCATGCGGTGAGCCTCCTGCCGCTTTGCGCCATTAGGAGTCTCCACCTGACCGCTCGTCCCGTAGGACAAGGAAGGCTTCGACAGCGTTTCATCGCACGAAGAAAATGTGATTTTCATTTTCGAGGAGTCGGCAACCTTGCGCTCCAATCAACTTGCAATGATGAGAATAGAAAAAGCCTAAAGCAACAATGCTTTAGAAAAGAGCTAAAAATAAACAGGAAGGCCGGCTAACAAGAATTTAGCCGGCCTTTATTATTGGAAGAGAACTAATTTACGGTACGTGTTCTTATATTTATTACACGTTCGCTCAAAAAGTTTGTTCTTCGCTCAGAAAACTCTTTGTACGCTCAAAAATCTCTATCTTCACTCAAACTACTTGTCGTTTCGCTCAAAATCATTGTTTTTCGCTCAACATCGATCAAAGACATGAAAAAGTGACCAAGAAGAGCTGCCTCTTGGTCACTTTTAACATTATTGTACCAGTATTCCGTTCTTCTTCATCTGCTTTTCATGCGCTTTTCCATGTGCACGGTTGCGGTCTTCTTCTACTTCTGCTGATAACTTAACACCAGCTGGCACCACATTTGAATCCACTTGTTTCAACCCTGTTTGATCCTTTTGATACACAAAAGATGCTCGGGTTGAAATATCCGCTCCAGGCGAGGTAACAAACGGCAATACCCGATAATCTGCACGCCACTCTTCTGGTGTTACCGTGCAGCGAACGTATCCGCGATAATCATTAAAAAACTTGATGTGCGGGTTTAATCCCAAGATCTTATCTGTATCCGCACGCTTATCAGCTCCATTACCGCCAGAAGTGATGGAAGTGCCGACGAATTCTGCCCCGATTACTTTTGAAGCCGAATCATTATAGTCTGCTTTCAAATCACATGCCCAGCTCGCATGCACATCCCCTGTTAATACGATGATATTATTCATATCTTTAGATTGAACAAAATCTGTGATGCGCTGGCGAGAAGCAGTATATCCGTCCCAAGCATCCATGCTGTATCGAGGTGCAGTACTTGTTCCATAGTTGCGCTGCGCAAAAAAGACTTGCTGGGCGAGAATGTTCCAATGTGTTTTTGAGTTACCTAGATTAGAAAGCAGCCAATCTTCCTGCTCTTGACCGGTCAGAGTTCTGTTTGGATCCATTGATTCCTCTGATGGCGGTTTACTTCCGTCCCCGTTCGCCTGATCATCACGGTATTGACGCGTGTCCATGACATTGAACGCCGCTAAATTTCCGTAGGTGAAATCACGATACAATAACATGTCCGCACCGTGCGGCAATGACGATCGTCGCAGCGGCATATGTTCGTAATAGGCTTGATAGGCAGCCGCACGGCGTTTCACGAATGCTTCTGCAGACTGTCCTTTTTCGGGAATCATATTTGCATAGTTGTTTTCCACCTCATGATCATCCCACGTCACCACCCAAGGAAAAGCAGCATGTGCAGCTTTTAGGTTAGCATCTGAGCGATATTGCGCATGACGGTTACGGTAATCTTCTAGTGTGATAATTTCTGGCCCGCTATGTGCGCGAACATTTCCTGATGGAGATACATATTCATTTGGTCCATATTCGTAAATATAATCACCGAGATGAATGACAAGATCCAGTTCTTCCTCAGCCATGTGCTGAAATGCCGTGTAATAACCGTGTTCATATTGCTGGCAGGATGCAAATGCAAAAGTCATGCTGGAAACTTCGGCCCCTTTTTCAGGAAGAGTTTTTGTCTTACCTATCGGACTGTTTTCACTTCCGCTTCTGAAACGATAATAATAAACTTTATTCGGCTTTAATCCCTCTACTTCTACATGAACAGAATGGGCAAGATTCGGCTGTGCTAATTCTGTCCCATGTTGAATGACCTTTGTAAAATTTTCGTCATTGGCTATCTCCCATTTCACAGGAAATGCCTGATCTGGCATTCCTCCGCCATTCTGCGGATCTGGGGCAAGTCTTGTCCAGAGCACAACACTGTCTGATAACGGATCACCTGAGGCAACTCCTAGTGTAAATGGATAGTTTTTGAACCTAGGTGCTGCATTCACTTCAAACGCCCCAATTGATTGTGCAATCGTCAACCCTAATGAGAGACCAGCAATTTTTCCAGCACCTGCTAAAAATTTTCGGCGGTCCAGCTTTCGCTTCTCCAAGCTGTCTTCTGTCAGCTTCTTAATCCATTCATCCATTGGTCTTTCATCTTTCATGATGTTTCCCCTTTCAAAATGAATTTTCAAACAACACTCATTATATAGATGGTTTGTTAAGAAACCATTTCCTTTGTAAACCGAAAAAAAAATATGAAAAAGAAATAGCTGGGACTTTTTCATTACTTTTTTTATAAGAAGAATTGAAAATCGAATGAAAGAATAAGAAATCACCAGTAAAAGATTAAAAAGCATCGACACTTTCGGCTTATTTTTTTTAACAATTCCTTTAAACAAAAGGCTGTTTTCGCAAGCTTTGTTGCTCTTGGAAGTAGTTGATCTCCGTTTCAGGTACTCGCTTTCCGGGGGGACGTGCGGTGAGCCACCTCGGCACTTTGGGCCATTAGGTGTCTCACCTGTCACACTGATCCCCCAGGAATCTCGCGTCTTACGCTCCTATCAACTTGTCAGTGATGTTTTTTAAGCAACTATTTATTAGAAAAGACACTAAACAAAAAACAAGAGATATTTTCTACAGGAAATTGATATAATTAGTCATATACCTTCAAAGGAACAGGTGATCATGATGGCTTTTAAGCGAAGGAAAAAAAGAAAGGAACAGTACCAGCATTACACTTGGTTTGATTTCTTATGTGATGTATTGTTCTTTGTTCCAGAGTTGTTGATTGGGATGATCCGATTGCTTGGAAGAGGCATTTGGAAAATGTTTGACGGCATATAAATGGACCGGATTTCATAAGAAATTCGGTCCATTTTATTATTCATTAATTTCATCGCGCCATTGCTGTTTCCACGCCTCAACTTTGGCGTTAATGTCTTTTTGTACACGCTCAGCTTCAGCTTGTTTTTCTTCTTTAATTTTCTTAAAATGTTCATTTCTTAATTCTGCGCTGGCGTCTGCAAGATCAATAACTTCATTCCCTTTCTCCCGTGGAATAAGGTTATTCTGCTGAAGAAAGTATACAGCATTTCTTATGCGATTTCCTTCGTTCGTAGAGATATGAAATAAAGGGTTATAAATATCATTCATTCGTTTTTGTGCATCAATATAGTCCTGACCGCTTACTCCCTGCGTCCAAACGAGCTGGCCGATCGTCGGGCGCCATTTCTTCAGAACCTGATCTTCGAGAGATGCTTTATCACGAACAGAGGCATACTTTCCATTACCTGCATCCGCTACTTTCATTAGTTGCTGCTGACCTTTATCATCAACGTCAAAGCCGATAATGTTCAACTTTGCTTTAGTATTTTTGTCTGTCAGCTTATTTGCCGCTGCAACTGGATCTCCGCCGCACGTTTCCACCCCATCACTGACGATATAAACAATATTTTCGTACTCACTCTCAGGATATTTGCTTAACAGCTCATTTGCTTTTTCAATCGCTCCTGCTAGAGGTGTCCATCCACTCGCTTTAAAAGAATTCAACGATGCATCTAACGCTGCTGCTTCATATACTTTTAACGGATATACTTCCTCAATGCCCTCACACGATTTCGCTTTGTCTGAATCATCCCCTGACCCTATGTGTCCATAGGCAAATAGTGAAACACTTGTATCATCAGGAAGGTCATTCGTGAACTTTTTTATCGTTTCTTTTGCGAGGTCCATCTTTACCCCGCCATCAACTTCCGCTTTCATACTTCCGCTGGCATCAACTAGAATGACAACATTCGTTTTCTTAGGTTTCTTTTCTTCTTCAATTTCATCAGGTCCAGATGGCAGTTCGGGCATTTCGTATCCGTGTTCATAAGACAGCAATTGCTCATAATAAGACTCATACTGGCCTGATGCCAGTTGATAGACTAAATAATTGTAAATCTCCTGACTTGATAGATCTTTATTTTTTGAAAAGTAACTTTTAATCTCTTTTTCTGCTAACGGCTGGAACTCGTCCTTATAGAAATTGATATAGTCATAGCCTGCCCAGCCGCTTAATCCTTCCAGCTTAGGTTCCATATATTTTTCCATCAAAACACCCGGTTGTTGTTTGATCATATCCTCCAGCTCTTTTGGCGCATCGGGAATCTTTTCTGGCTCTTTCTTTTCTGATGTTTTTTCTGTTTTAATATTAATCTCTTTTTCAGAAGCCTTTTCTTCTGATTCAGAACATCCGGCAAGCATTGCTAATGATAAAAACAAGAGCACAGCCATCATATGTATTTTTCCGTTCATATGAACCCCCTAATTATTCACAGAAATTATACCGTTTCATCCATTCCCCTAAACAGGAAAATCGTAACATATTGTGGAAGACTTTTAAAATGATAAAATGGAATTGAATGGGGTGTGAATCGATGAAACTCGAAGAAGTAATGACTAAACTTGAAGAAATGAGCAATGAACAGACCCGCAGCACTTGGATACGTCATGGAGCACAAGGGTCCGTTTACGGTGTGAAGATCGGAGACATGAAGAAACTCGTAAAACATGTGAAGAAGAATCAGGAACTTGCCCTCTCACTATATGAAACTGGTAATTTTGACGCGATGTATTTAGCAGGTCTTACCGTAGACCCTAAAAAAATAGAAAAAGAAACGCTGCAAGAATGGGTGAAAAAAGCAAATTGGTACATGCTGGCTGAATATACGGTTGCAGGTGTGGCCTCTGAAAGTGAATATGCATTGGAACTTGCCCGTGAATGGATAAAGTCTGATGATGAAATGATTGCCACATGCGGTTGGAGCACCTTTGCAAATTATGTGACCATTACTCCTGATGACAAACTTGATCTAAAAGAGATCCAGAAGCTCCTCAAGAAAGTTGAAGAAACAATCCACACACAACAAAATCGTGTCCGCTATACGATGAACAGTTTTGTAATGGCGGCAGGAATTTGTACAACATCATTGAGTGAAGAAGCAAGAAGAGTCGCAGAGCATGTAGGCAAAGTGCATGTTGATGTCGGCAATACAGCCTGCAAAGTCCCGTATGCGCCTGAGTATATTGAAAAAGCTATAGCTCGAGGCAAACTTGGTCAAAAAAAGAAAACCGCCATCTGTTAGGAAAAAATAAAGCTGGATTAACCACACTATGGTTACACCAGCTTTTTATTATTTGCATTTTTCTTTAGCGTTACAGCTACAGTTGTACCTTGACCAGGAATGCTTTCAACTTTTAAACTCCCTTGGTGTTCCGTAATAATCTTATTACTGATTGTAAGACCGAGACCTATACCTTTTTCTTTGTTCGTAAAGAACGGTACACCAATCGTTTTCAGGCGTTCTTCTTCAATACCGACTCCAGTATCAGCAAAGATAAGTTTAACAGCTCCATCCTTCTCCTCTTCAATACCGATCGTTAAAACTCCGCCACTGCTCATCGCTTCAATCGCGTTTTTTATGATGTTTATAAACACTTGTTTAATTTGATTCTTTTCACACGATACAAACAACGTCTTCTCTTTGAATAAAAGACGGATCTCAACATTGTATAGATTAGCTTCTGTTGCCAGGAGCATGACAGTATCCTGCAGGAGCTGGACAAGATTTACTTCTTTCTCTATTTGAAGTGCATCTGGTTTTGCCAGTGCCATAAATTCATTGACAATCTGTTCAATTCGGTTCAATTCATCATAAATCACTTCTTGATAAAAATACTGTTTCTCTTTTTCAACCTCACTGTCCTTTAATAAGCTGAATAACCCTTTGATAGATGTGAGGGGATTACGAATTTCGTGTGCTACACCTGCTGCAAGTTCACCTAACACAGCCAGTTTTTCACTGTTGCGTATATATTCTTCAGCCCTTTTCTTTTCCGTGATATCTCTGGAAATAAACACAATCCCTTCAACTTGTCCGTTTTCGGAAAGCATCGGCATCCCTTTACCTTCAAGGAAAATTTCCTTTCCGGATGCATGTATTTTCCGATATACAAGCGGTTGCAGATCCTCTGAAGCAGCAAGACGTTCTATATACTTCTGAACGGAAGCATGATCTTCACAATGAATAAACTTAAATGCGTCTAGTCCAAGTAAAGTTTTCGGGTCGATGCCTAATATGTTCTGATATGAAAGAGATGCAAACATATACTTTCCTTCAGAATCAATTAAACAGATTAAATCGTTGCTATGCTCAAGGATAATACGGTGAGTATGTTCACTCTTTTTCAAGGCATACTCTGCCTCTTTACGTTTTGTAATATCCCTTGTAGCCACAACGGCATATCGGACGGAGTTCTCTTCATTTACTGGGGTTCCCTGTGATTCGAGCCAAATATATGAGCCATCTTTTTTCTGATAACGGTATTCTACAGTCAGAGGAGATTGTTCAGAAATCATTCTCATAAATTCCGAGATCACGTATGTACGGTCCTCAGAATGCACTAAAGTAAAAGGAGTTGTACCGATTGCTTCAGTTTGTGAGTAACCAGTAACCCATTCATAAGAAGGGGTCAAGTAAGTGAAAACACCCTTATCGTTGACCAGTCCAATGATATCAATCATATTCTCTGTAATTAGGTTTAAGTGATCTAAAGCTTCTTTCTTCTCAAGCTTTTGCTTCGTGATATCCCGGATAATGATTTGTGTAGCATCTGATGAAAACATGAGCGGGAATCCAATCACTTCTAAGATAATACGGTTTCCTTTTTGAGTAATCCATGTCTGTTCACTAGGCATAGGTACAACGCCACTTTTACAAGACTGAATTCTTTCTTCGACTAAACCATGTATTTCTGAGGGGAGATAGTCCCAGATTGGCTTACCGATGATGTCTTCTTCTGCTTCTAAAATCTTTGTTGCTGCGGGGTTTACATAAATCCACTTACGGTCTTCCTGGATTAGAAAAGGAGTCTCAGAATGCTCAAAATTCTTTGCATATCTTTTAATTTGGCTAATTAGTACGTCTGCTGCTGGATGACCTTCTGGAATTCTCATATCCACCCTCCGTCGCAAAACGTCTGTTCCAATAGACGTTTATTTAATCAACTAAATTATAAGCCTATGTTCTTTTATAAATAAAGAAATTTTTACATGATTTCCTTAAAGTTGAAAAAAATTACAATCAGAAAATACCGGAGAGTTAACTAAGTACTGGAGGAATGTTAAGTTTTTTTTCGTATAGGTTCTTACTTTTTAGAAAGGAAAAACTCGCGAGTCTTATTGCGGTTCTTCTGTCTGGATTTGTTTGCGAGACCATGAGGATGTGCTCTTGTTTATAGTAGAGCATGCTGATAATCACTGTAGTTTTGTGGGGATATTGGAATATTTCAATGTCTAGTAAATCACCTCCTGAAATCACTCGAAAAAAACGGTAATGCGGGGAACTTTTCATCTTCTTCAACCCCTTTATATTTTTTCAAGTTATATGACTTGTATTTAAAAGTTTTATTAACTAAATAATAAATTTGCCGGTTGATTTATCAATAAATTCTGTCAATTTTAGTCGATTTCCTGGGAAATTAGTTGTGCTATTTTGTAATATTTTCGATAAAAAAGGATAAAAGACGGACAATGCCCGTCTTTTATTAATTTTTATTTGGCGGTTTTTCATTGTCAGGTGATGCCTGTCCACCTGCTCCAGATGAATCCTTATCATCTTTAATAGGCGGATTCTCACGTTCTTTATTAGAGGAATGGTGTGACACAGATATAACTTGGAAGCCCGTGCCATACAGCTGCTCGTTAAGTTTTGATTCTACTTCTCGCCCTTCATGCAATACTCTTTCATCATATTCAAGCTCGACAGTAATTGATTTCATTGTACATCTCCTCCTTTTATACATTCGTACCCGACTACGAGATTTGTAAACAAAAAGACCAGTCAATTCTGACTGATCTTTTAAGGCTTAAGCTTCTTTTTCAATTAGTGTATGTTCAGCATCTTTAACTGACGCATCACTTTCTTGATCCACGTCTCTTTTAGAAATTTCAATTTTCTTAACTTGGTGTCCATCAAGTTCAATTACTTTGAAATCATAACCTTCATATATGATAACTTGCTGTTCTTGAATCTCGGAATTCTGAGACAGCACCCATCCGCCAATCGTGTCCAGTTCACTATCATCCATTTGAAGTCCATAAATATCATTTACTTCTGATATCAGCACTTTTCCGTCAAAGTGTTTCACATTCGGGCTTATAGCTTGAATCATAGGAGATTCATCTTCGTCAAACTCATCTCGAATTTCACCGACAAGTTCTTCCAAAATATCTTCAATGGTTACGATACCTGCTGTACCTCCATATTCATCAACAAGGACAGCCATATGAAAGCCTTTTTTCTGTAGCTTTAACAATGTTTCTTTAATTGGTGTATTTTCAAAAACGCTAAGTGTTGGCCTTATATAATGCTCAAGTGGATATTCCTTTCCTTTAATCAGATCAAAGAATACTTCTTTTGCATTAACCATACCAAGCACATTATCTTTATCTTCACCCACGACTGGGTAACGTGTATATTTTTCTTCAGCAATGATGTCGATGTTTTCCTGCATTGTATTATCAAGATACATACAAACCATCTCTGTACGAGGGACCATAATCTCTTTTGCAGTTCTGTCATCAAATTCAAATACTTTTTCTACATAGCTGAATTCAGACTTGTTGATTTCACCACTTTTGTAGCTCTCACTCAAAATTAAACGGAGCTCTTCTTCTGTATGTGCCATGTCATGTTCTGAAGCTGGCTTCAAACCAAACATTCTCACTAGAAGCTGTGCACTGCCATTTAAGAACCAAATGAATGGATACATCACTCTGTAGAAACCAATCAAAGCAGGTGATAGCATCAAGCTAATTGACTCAGCTTTTTGAATCGCTACCGTTTTTGGTGCTAGTTCACCAAGAACCACATGTAAAAAAGTAATAGATGAAAAGGCAATAGCAAATGACAGAGTATGAACAACTGCCGAGCTTAATTCCATGCTTTTAAATACCGGACCGAGTATGGCTTCTACAGTTGGTTCACCCAACCAGCCAAGTCCTAAAGCTGTGATTGTAATCCCTAGCTGACACGCTGATAGTGACCCATCCAGGTTCTCAATGACCTTCTGGGCGGCAATCGCACGCTTGTTTCCTTCTTCGGCTAGCTGATCGATCCGTGATTTCCGGATCTTTACGATCGCAAACTCTGCTGCTACGAAAAAAGCTGTTAGTAGAATTAATACGGCTACTGCAAATAATTTCAATAAGGTCAAACTGTCCAAAAAGACTCCTTATACCCCAAACACTCTGGAATATAAGTTGTCACCTCCTAGGGTTTATAAATTTTATTTATTTAGAAAAGTATATCATAAAATACAGGAACTGACTGAAAAAACGACTTTCCATATCTTTCAGCCAAAATTTTTCCCGAAAAAATTAGAGGTCACATTTTCTTTTCTTTTTTTTAAATGTTATATTTACGTTGATTTCTAAGATTGAAAGGTGAACTTACATATGGATTTAAAAGAACTATTGATTTACATTTTTTTCGGTATGGTTCAAGGTTTCACTGAACCTATCCCTGTATCTTCAAGCGGCCATCTCGTAATCGTTCAATACTTTATGGGTATTGAAGTGAAGGACTTAAACTTTGAGGTGCTTGTTAACTTCGCTTCCTTTCTGGCTGTTCTGCTTGTTTATAAACATGACCTATATGAGCTTATTAAGAATACGTTCGCTTATTTATCCACTCGTAAGGAAGAATATAAATCGGATTTTATGTTCTCTGTTTATTTAGTACTTGCGACCATTCCAGTTGCGGTTCTCGGTATTCTTTTTGAAGAAATGATTGGAGAACATTTAAAAGGAATCCAGCAAGTTGGCTTTGCCCTGCTTGCAACAGCAGTTGCATTGTATTTAATTCGAAATTTAAAAGGATATAAGGGAGATAAAAGCCTGACTGTAAAAGATGCTGTTATCGTTGGATTCGCACAAGCTGTTGCGTTGATTCCCGGAATCAGCCGTTCAGGAGCAACGATTGTAGCCTGTATGGCGCTCGGCATGAAACAGGATACAGCCCTTCGTTTCTCCTTCTTCTTATATATACCTGTAAGTCTTGGAACCTTTTTATTATCTATAGGAGACATCGCTGGATCATCTAACTTCAGTGAGATGGCATTGCCTTATGCAGGTGCATTTATTGCATCTCTCATCTTCTCCTACTTTTCACTAAAGTGGTTCATGGGGATTATGAAGCGCGGCAACCTTGGTTATTTTGCTTTATATTGTCTTGTCGCTGGATTGTTTATTGTGTTGTATTTCTAAAATATAAGTGCTTGAGAAAGTGTTCTCAAGCACTTTTTTTATTCTGCAGCCAATTCTACCGTATCCAGATTCACCTCTCTCATAAGCATCATTTTGTTTTCTTTTTCATCATAGAAATAGACTTTCATTTCATTGTCATCCTTCAATTCCGTATCTCCGCTAAACAAACCAAAATACCCATTTCCAAGCGGAACAAGGTTTTTATGAAATTTACTTCCTTGGTATGACATATCGTCGTAATTATGGTCAACTGTGACATTGCTGCTGCCCGGTAAGAATACCATTATTATCGCAATCACGATTAATGTGATCCGAATCCTGCGAAGCTCATCACTAAAGTCAGAATACATGCATGTCCCCTCTTTTCTTTGCTCTTTTCATTTTACCATAAAAAGGAATTTAGAATAAACTTGTTATTTTAACCTTATAAGAAGAAGAGCATTTGTATGATATTAATTAAAAAAGTGCTTATATACAATCAGTTTGTTACATGACTTTTTATAATTTGATACATTTGATAGGAGACTTATCCATTTAGAAGTGGTATTCTGATTATTGGAAATTAAATACCATATTTGAGAGGATGCGGACTTCAGTGGATTTTGTTTTGGACAATAAGTGGGCGTTTCTTATTCTAGCAGAAGTCATTTTCTGGGTATCTACTCTTTCGTTTTTGGTTGTAAGATACTGGTTTAACCTGAAAAGACTGAGCACCGCTTTCTTTGTATTATTTATCGTAAATGATTTATGGATTGCTACGATGGGTTATTTCGATTATTTGAGGACAGGCGAATTTTCTGCTTATCAAATCATCATTTTAATTGTAATCGCGTATGCATTTCTTTATGGAAAAAGTGATTTTCAAAAACTTGATAGTTTTATACAGCGAAAAGTGGCAAATTGGCGCGGGCTGTCAGAACCTGAAATAGCGAGCGTAAAACCGCTTTATGGAGTAGAACATGCTAAACAAGAAAGAAAAAACTTATTTGGACATTTACTTGTTTTCACAGCTTTCCAGGTATTGTTCTTTTTTATGTTTGGTTTATCTGATGCTGTTTCATCTATTCAGCTCGATACCCTGTTTGAAGATTGGTATGACCAGGAGGAGACAGATTTGTTCTATAAAAATGATACAGCCAATAACGTTACCCGTATATGGGCTCTCATTCTTGCCATTGATTTTGTCATTTCATTGTCGTATACCATATTTCCGAAAAAAGAAAAACAACTTACACATTCAGCTTAAAATGCATCTCTTCTGAGGTGTATTTTTTTAGCTGTTTTTGTAAACTTTGTTGTATGTAAGAGGTTAATTTCCGCTACAGGACTCGCTTTCCGTAGGGTGGCCGGTGAGCCCCCTCGTCGCCTCGCGACATTGAGTGGTCTCACCTGTACCACTCATCCTGCAGGAGTCTCGTCCTTTCGCTCCAATTAACTATGCAATGAAGATTTTCGGGCAAAATCTCTCAGTGGCAACAATCTTTTAGAAAAGAGTTTAGCAAAAGTTTTATTGTTTACACTGTAATATATAATTGATATTTTTAATATATATATTACATTTAAAGTGTATAATTGGAAAGGATTGGTGTTTTTCTTGAGTGAGTTCACAATAAAAAACAAAGTAAAAATCGTTCGAATTGAAAAAGAAAACTTAACTCAAGGTGATTTTGCTAAACTTGTTGGAGTCACACGGCAAACGATGAATTTAATTGAAGCACAGAAGTACAATCCGACGATCCGTGTATGTTTGCTCATAAGCAAGTACTTAGAAACACCAGTAGATGAATTGTTTTGGATTGAAGAATGATACAAAAAGGGGTGTCTTGGTATGAACGTAAACTATTTTAATGTTTTTATCTCAGCGGTTGTCTGCTTTAGTTTAATGAGTTTAGTAACCTCTGATTTACGCTGGGGCTTTCTTGCAGGTCTAGTTGTTTTAGTTGGCGGGATAAAATACTTCCGCGTTCAAAAAAGAAACGCAAATGATGAAATCGAGTATGACGAAAGAGTCAATGACAACCTCAGAAAGTTCACCCTTCAATCTTTTGCTTTTTCCAATTTAATTCTTCTTGTTTATTTACTAGTCTCCCAGCTTCTGTTTAAACAACACTTGATTCAAGTTGACTACTTAATTATTTATATCAGTTTAACTTTCATGATTAGCTTTTTTATTGGACCTTCTATTGTTAGAAAACGATAAAAAATGAGGGGATTAAAAGATGAACAATACTTTATTAATTACTGCCGCTGTTCTGTTGGTATTAGCCTTTCTGATAGGCGTAAAGAAACAAACATGGATTTTATCTGGCTTTAATCAGCGAAGAGTACATGATCAAGACCGGCTGGCTAAGCTTGTAGGTTCTTATACTTTTATTATTGGTCTAGCCATGTTAGTCGGTGCTTTCATTGATCATCCTAATACACAAATTCTGTTTCCTGTTATGGTAATCGGTTACGTAATCCTTTTAGGTTATGTAAATACAAAAATGGTTAAATAAATAAGAAGACGCTTGGTATCGAATCCAAGCGTCATTTTTAATACTATTCAGATTTTATCTTTTCTTTTGCAGAGATTTTCACTCGCTCATTCCCCATTAACAAAATCACAACGGCTGATATAGCAATCGGAATAAGTGCATACGTGAAAACAGCAGCGATCGAATCTGACACCGAAGCAGTTATACCTTCAAGTATATCGGCAGGTATTTTGGATCTCTCTTCGGGTTGGAATACCTTTTGAGGATCTATGCTGCTGAATGTTCCTTCCGCTGCTTCCCCCTGCCCTTGCAGGTTCTCACTTAATTTTTCATAGAAAACGCGGTTCTGAAGTGCTCCAAAGATTGTTACACCTATCGTCATCCCTAAAGAACGAAGGAATGCGTTTGTTGAGTTGGCAGATCCGCGGTGACGGAACTCCATACCATTGATCGTTGCGGTAGGCAGCAATGAAAACGAAAAGCCCATTCCAAAACCAACAAGTATCATAAATAAGGTAAGCATCAACCTTGTAGTATCAGGTGTTATACCACTAAGCAAGTACATCCCTGTGAAATAAGCAATGACAGAAACAATCATAAGATTTCGGAAGGTTGTCTTGGTCTGGAAGATACCACCCACCATACTTCCCGCTACAGATCCCAGCATCATTGGCGTAAGAATCATTCCAGCACTCGTTGCTGACCCGCCATAAACTGCCTGAACAAAGATCGGGATAAATACCGCCAAAATTATAAATGTGCTGCCATATAAAAAACCTAGAATTTGAGAAGTTGCAAAAAGGCGTCTTTTAAACATCCAAAAAGATATAATCGGCTCAGTCGCTTTTTGCTCCACTGCAAAAAACACGATAAAAAAGACGGTAAAGATCGTGAACAAAGCAACGATTGGCGTTGAGTCCCATGCATATGCTTTCCCTCCAAGTTCAAGGGCGAACATTAAACTAACAACCGCAACAACAAGAGTGATTGCACCCCACCAGTCAATTTTTTGTTCGCGGTGTTCAAGGGTTTCACTATAATAACGGTAAATGAGATAAAAAGATGCTGCACCAATCGGAACATTAATATAAAACACCCAATGCCAGCTGATGGCATCCGTAATGAACGCTCCTAGCAAAGGACCAAGGACACTTGAAGTTCCAAAAACAGCTCCCAGAAGCCCTGTCATCTTCCCCCTTTTCTCAGGTGGAAAGATGTCAAAAACAATGGTAAAAGCGATCGGCATCAGTGCCCCGCCGCCAATTCCCTGAATGGCACGGAACGCGATAAGCTGCTCCATACTTTGAGCAAGTCCGCAAAGCATAGAGCCCAGGAGGAATACCACAAGTCCAAAGATAAAGAACCGCTTTCTTCCATACATATCTGAAAGCTTGCCGTAGATCGGCATTCCTGCCATAACAGCAACCATATAAGCTCCTGTTACCCAAACAAATTTATCAAAGCCCCCAAGATCTGCAACAATCGTCCCCATGGCGGTAGCAACGATCGTGTTGTCCATGGCAGCCATTAAAATACCCAGCAATAAACCAGCAACAACCAATTTTAGATTGCTTTCCTTATGTACCATCTCTTGCCATCTCCTAAATTATCCTTAATAAGCTTAAGTATACATGAGGGACTGACCCCCAACAATTTATTTCCCACTCTGTTTTTAAGTTTTTGCTTAGGGTGTTTGCTCCATTTCACACACATTTAGACCTCAGTTTTATTTTCCAGCCATTCAAGCTAAACATTTCACGAAAAATATTTCTCCATAATCAGCAAATGTGACGTGTAAGTTAATATGCTTTACACTAGAGATATGTTAAAGAGGGTGGGATATCGGATGGCTCAACATGTTTTTCATTTAAAAGCACATTGGCCTGGAGGTCGTAATGACACTGGATCGATTGCAACGAAGAATCTTAAAACGATTGTATCGATCCCGCCAGAAATGGACGGTCCTGGAATTGGTACAAACCCAGACGAAATGCTATTAGGAGCTGCTGCAACTTGCTATATCATCACACTTGCTGCCATGATAGAGCGAAGCAAGGTGGATAAAATAGATTTAACGATGGAATCAGAGGGATTTGTAGATGTTACGGATGGTGTAATCACTTATGAAAAGATCACTCATAGACCAGTCGTCACCATCAAAGAAGAGCAGTTAAAAAAATTTTCGACATTGCTGCAAAAACTCGCTATAAAGGCTGAGCATTCGTGTATGATTTCACGAGCATTGAAAGGTAATGTCGAAGTAGAAGCGATTTTGACGATAAAAACCCAGTAAATCATGGAGAATAGGTCTTGTGTTACCTGTACTTTCAAAATTTACTATGATACCATAAAAGTTAATCAAGGAAAATATTTTATTATTTGGGTTCTTAGGTGATCCCCCATAATAGGAAGGGGACGATGTATCATGAACCAACAAGATGTGAAAGCTATACTTTTAAACTTGCAGAACAAACAATATATTGAATCTGATATTACACACACCTTTAGCGAAAACAATAATGCCGTTTTTTCTGTCAAGTACTCCAAGAACGAGAATACTTTCGAGATTATTCAGATTGAGACTAACTCCCTAGAGAAGTTTAAAGACGTAGAATCTGCCGTTCAGTCCATTAGCACAATGATTATCAAATAGAAAAGCAGTTGATTTACCTTTCATATTAAAGAGGTTACCATGATTTATGGCAGCCTCTTTTTTGTTTGTCGTTTTATTTTTTGCGTAAAATCCAGTCATTCCCGTCTATCTTGTTAAAATGGTCTTTTATTGAAGCCATCACATAAACAATTGCTTCTTGTTCTCCTTTTTCCGTTGTAACTTTGGTTATTATCCGCTCATACAAATTATTTGCACCATACTCTTCATAATCTTCAAGCCTATCGAGTTCTTTTAACTGTTCAGATGATACTCTATAAAGCTCACCTTTCACAGGAACTATACCGCTTTCTAATAATAATGCCGGGTAGCCCCAGCCAGTATCATAAAGCTGTCCTTCGATCGTACAATTCTCTTCTAAACACTCCGCTTTGTTCAAGTAATATGAATATTTCTCACCTTTTCGCAAAGTTCCATACACAAATACAAGATGATCTTTCATTTTTACAGAAACCTCCTTGGCCATTGTCTATACCCCCAAAGGTATCTACGAGTTGAGAATATCTTTTATAAGCTGTAAAAAAAATTTATAAGCCGTAATTTTATTTTTTAAGCTGTAATTTTATTTTTTAAGCCGTAAATAATCTTATATAGACTTTTCGACACCAGCCAAAACCTTTTCCGTCAAGAATACCCCGCACATACAAAAACCTCAAACACATTCCATGTTCAAGGTTCATTTCATTATATTCTATTTAGGCTGTAAAATAGTCAGCTGTGTGGGAACTCCGAACTGGAAAATCTCTATTTCGCATCAATTATATGTTCATTCTTCTTTTTACGACCGCCTCGTGCAGCATCCACAAACAAGACAAGAGCTGTTACGATGTGCATGATCATTCCCAAAATTGGTATAAAACCTACAACAGATGTTATTAATCCTAAAACGCTGCCGTAAAATCTTTCTTTTTGCACAACACAAATTATCAATGTAACCAAGTGGAGAACGAACATAAACTGAAGCGGAGCCCAGCCAGAACCTACAATGATAAGGCCTCCTAAGAAGGGAATTCCAAGGAACGCTTCAATTCCGCCTGTTACCCATTTCAAAAGTCTCGATATATTCATGAGACAACCTCCTCAATAATTTCTATCCTATTTTACGGCTTACAACAGAAAAAGTTTCTTTTTGCAAAAATTTAGCAATTTTTCAAAACAATCATTTCAATATATGTTCTGTGATGTTACTACCCTGTTTTCTTTTCTTCGTAACAAAAAACCCCCAACAATTGGAGGTTTTTGTAAAATTTATTTCTTAGTCTTACTTGCTGCTTCAATAAAGGTTGTGATAATCGCCATCATGTTTTTGTTTTCATGTCTTAGTTCTTCTGGATGCCATTGTGTTCCAAGCAAGAATGTAGCCTTTTCGTCTTCAAGCTCCAGCGCTTCAATTATACCGTCTGCAGCTCTTGCTGCTACGCGCAAGCCTTTACCTACTTCTCCAATCGCCTGGTGGTGGAAGCTATTAACCGCTACTTCCTTCTCACCAACTATTTTATAAAGTTTACTATTTTCATCGATCGTCACAGTGTGAGATGGCTCAGTTCTTGTTGCAGATGATTGGAAGTGGTTGATGCTGTCCTCGAATTCACTTACGACATCCTGAACTATCGTACCGCCATAAGAGACATTCAATAAGTGATACCCTCGGCACATCGCCAAAATCGCTCTTTCATTTTCCCGTGCTTTTTTTACTAATTCAATTTCAAAATCATCACGATGTTTATTCACTTTTTTTACTTTAGGATGTGGCTCTTCCCCATACGTTATGGAACTGATATCCTCACCGCCTGTAAAAATAATTCCGTCACATAGTTTTGCATAGTAATCAGCTTCCTCAGGTTTTCCCATCGGAATTACTACAGGGACTCCTCCAGCATCTCTGACTGTTTCCGCAAATTTATTATAAACAACGATTGTATCTACATTTTCATTCTGTGTTTCAATTGTATTTATAGACATAACAGTACTTGTAAGTCCTATCAATGGTTTCTTGTTCATCGTTATACTTCCTCTCAATTTGTATTACTTCCTCATATGTATCCCTTTTGACCGGTTACTAAACACCCATTATTTATCATTCCAATGGTGAGTATATATTTATGCCATAATAAATCATCAAAATGAACTATATTTTCTAGCCACAATTCTCAAACCAATAAGAAGGCTATTTTCTAAAAGTATATTCCTTTCGATTCGTTTTTGTTTAGACCCTTCGTAGACAAGTTGATTGGAGCGGAAGGTGCGAGACTCCTGCGGGAGCAGCGTGCCAGCTACTTGAGTATTCTTCTTGCAAGGCATGCGACGAGGAATCCCACCTCGGCAGGATTTGCCCGCATACGCAGGAGCACAAATGCTTCCTTGAATGAGACTCACCGCACGCCACGCGGAAAGCGAGCATCCTGGAGCAGAAATCAACCACATCTAACAGCCAAAAAGAAAAACAGCTCACCCGCGTGAGCTGTTTTTGCTTGTTCTTATCAGAACCCATTATTGCATGTGAGTTTGATTTTTATTTGCTGAATATACTAATTCAATGTCACCGTTCTCTTTAACACTTTTGACGATATATGTCTTCTCAACACCTTGTTCGGTATTGTGAAAGGTTATTTTATCGCCCTCTTCAAAATCAGATGTACCAGTATCCCAGATCTTCTCGTCATCCTGTTTTCTCATTACCCTTCACCCCTCAATCTTCCGAATAAATAGCCTCTGTAAATATGCAAGACAACATCTTTTTCCCTATTTTCCCTCTTCAAAGGAAAAATAACCGTCAAACTTAACATTTAAGTCTAATGATGCATAATTTACGTCTCGTTATTGAGAAATCCAGTGTACACTCTTCTTTAGGCACTGGAAATAGAATCCGGCTCAATATCGGAAAAGGTATGTCGGTGTAACAGAACGAAACTCTCTCACCAACCGGTTTTGACAAGAATTTATGGGCACCTCTTCAAAATTTTAATATAAAAACAAACAAGAATTTTGTAAAAAAATGGGTACCTCACTCTTTATAGTTCTACTAAGTCTATTGAATACCTTTAAAAACATTTAAATTCTTTAATTATTTACAAGTGTATATTTATTACACAGTCAGGAGATCTAATTCCTTAGCTACAAATTCCATTAGTTCCGCTATTGTTTTTGATGAAAAGTCAAATTTCACCCCTGCGGCCTCATACACTTCAGGCAAAGACTTGGAACTTCCAAGCCTCAGTGCTTCTATATAATTCTCTATTGTTTTTTCAGGGTTCTCTTTGTATTGTTTATACAATTGCAGTGCACCAAGCTGTGCGATTGCATACTCAATAAAATAAAAAGGAACCTCAAAGATATGAAGGATTTTCAGCCAGTTCTTTTCTTTCCAATCCTCATAGCCATCCCATTGGACAATCGAAGCAGCGTATCTATCCTGTATCTCACCGAATTTCTTATTTCGCTCTTCCCATGAATGACTCGGATTTTTGTAGAGCCAATGCTGGAACTGGTCAACTACCATGATATAAGGAAGAAGCATCACTGCTGATTTTAAATGTTCTTTTTTTGAACGCTTCAGTTCTTCTTCACTTTTATAAAATTCATTCCAGCGGTTTGCTGTCAGCAACTCCATACTCATACTTGCGAGTTCAGCTGACTCCATCGGTATTTGTTTGTTCGCATAAACTTCCTGATCTCTTTTCAGCATATCATGAATGCCATGCCCCATCTCATGCATGAAGACAATTAAATCACTGTCTGTGTTCGACAGGTTCATAAAGATAAAAGAAAGTCCTGTTTCCGGCAACGATTCACAAAAACCCCCTTGTGTTTTCCCCTTTCTGCTCGTTAAATCCAGAAGTCCCTTTTCATTCATCTCATGTACGAGGGAACCAAAAGACGGATGAAGTTCACCTAGAACTTTGGCTGATTTTCCTATTAAATCTTCAGCAGAATCTACGGGTTTCAAAGGCTTTTTGCTGTCAGATACACCCGTAACATCCCACGGTCTATATAACTCTACATTCAGTTCTTGCTTATGCTCCTTTTCTAACTGCAAGGTAAGGGGCACGACATTTTCTCTGATCGATTCAGCAAGCTGATTGCAATCCTCTGGCGTGTAATCAAAACGGTTGTATTTCTTAAACATATACTCTGTAAAGTTTGGAAGGCCAGCGTTCTCTGCTTTTTTCACACGAAGCTGAATCAGTTCATCCAAGATTTTTTGAACCTTTTCTTCTTCCTTCAAAATTGGAGTGTACATTGCATCCCAGGCTTTTTCTCTCGTATCCCGATTGGAATCTCTAGCATGCACATATATGTCACTTAACGTTACCTCTTCGCCTTCCCAATTTGCGGTCAAGCTCCCTGCAATCTCGAAATACTGATTGACCAGGGCATCTTCATGCTTTTCAATCTCGAGGTTCGCTTCCTGAAAAAGTGCAAACTGTACACGCAGCTTCTTTTTAAATTCCCCATATTCATTGTCCGGAAGATCGCTTAAGAAAGGTGATTCTAACAGCTTCTCATCTAGTAAAGATTGATACTTTTTGTAAAGCGGCTTTATATGCTGCTGATCGAACTCATACTTCCTTTTGTTCTCCTCATCATCACTCTGACATTGAAAGGCGATGTAATGCCTCATCATTTTTTCTTCAACTTTTTCGTACAGTTTCTTTTGATCAGACAAAAAAGCTTTCAAGTCTTCAGCAGAACCGATTTGCACGTTTACAAGGCTATCAAACTCTACCTTTAAACTTTCAAGGTTTAACTCGTTCAACCTAATCCCTCCCAAGTCATTCTATTTATCACTTTATCACATAGAAGGTAAAATATGTAATTACGAAGTATGAAGAAAAGCTAACTCTTCAGCATCAAAACTGCCTTTTTGAGTTAGCTTAGAATCGTTAGTCTAAATACCACGATAAGATCCCGTATTCAAATATGTTTATTTCGTATTGAAAATCAATTTTCTCATCGTTTTTATAATCTTCAAACTCTTGTACAATGTAACTTCCATTCATGTTGAAGATTTTATACAAGTCTTTGTCAGCTATTGTATACTCCGGTTTATCATCAGAAGAAATTGCTAGTTTTACGGTATTTTTTTCGTCTTTATTAACAATGTTTAATACCGCTTCTGGAATAGAGCTCCCAATTTTCTCATTATTATCACTGCATGAGCGAATCACAAAAATCATCGCAATGATTGTTATGACAATAAAAATGAGTTTTCTCACACATCACACCGTCGTTTTTTTTGCTTCAGATTGTTTTTTCATATAATCCATAAGTACATCTTTTATCATGATATCTTTACCGAGTTCGATCAGTTTGTTTCCTTCAACACTCGGATAACCGCAGACCTCTTCATACAAGAGCGGTGTCCCCGTCCCGATTTTATACGTTTTTGTAAAATCGATCTCTTCTCCGTCCACACGGATGTCCGACACATTTTCAGCCTCACTGTTCCAGCTTATTCCTGAAAACTGAAGCTTTCCAATTGGAATTCCATGAGGACGAAAACCGCCTCCGTAAACGCGTTTGTTCGTCACATCCTCGATATATGTCTCTTTGATGAGACCAGCAAGCTGTTTCCCGGTTAGCTCCATGATGATTGGTGTATGCATGCTTTTACAAACGTTCAGAACACTTCTCTTTGTTATCTTCCCGCAGCTTAAGCCATCAATAAATCCGCCGCCATACATGATTCCTGCATCTGCATCCCAATACTCTTTTAAACTATGAGCTGTCATCATCACAAGCTGTTCGTGTGAAAGATCATCCTCAGATTCTATAAGGACTTCTGATAAGAATTGTTCAGCTTTCATTCTCCCGTTCTTCAGCACTTCTTCTAATTCAGCATCCGATTCATCATCCAGGCTTATCTCTGCTAACTTGCCATAATGATCGGTAACTTTCTTAGTTTCAAGATCCACAGTTATCGTTAGTTCTCCAACATATTGACCGTAACAGCCTGCTTGTACGATGATTACATCTGAAACGGTCTCTGGCTGAAGCAAGATGTTATGCGTGTGGGCACCGACTATTACATCTACTAATCCAGATAGTTCCTTAGCTAGTTCTCGGTCAGCTTCAAGTCCCAAATGAGAAAGGAAAACAATTAGATTTGCTCCTTCATTTCTTAGATGTGCAACTTCATTTTTTATTTCTGTTAACGTCTCCCGGTTTTTAAAGCCATGTTTTCTCTCATAAAGATCTTCAAACAGATCAGTCGCACCAAATAAACCGATTTTCAGATGTTCTCCCGCTTCAAGCATCATCGATTTTTTCGTGCCGCCAATTTGTGAACCATCGGCTTCTTCAAGATTAAGCAGCAGCCATGGTACTTTTGAATCCAAGCTTAACTGCCTGATTTTTTCTTTTGGCAGACGAAGCAGCTCATTATTACCAACTGACATCGCGTCATAGCCCGTAGCTGAGACCATATCGAGATGGATGTATCCATCCGTTGCAAGGCACTCATTCATGCTCATGTCCATATGATCACCGCCATCCACAACGATAACGTTTTGATTTTGACTCAATAGTTCCTGTTTTCTTTTCTTAATAAAAGCAGACTGTCTTGAAGCATGTTCATAATGTCCGTGCAAATCATTTGTGTGAAGAATCGTCAGCGTTTCTTTCATAAAACAACCCCCGTTTTTGTTAGCAGTTACATATCATGACAACATTACCATCCGGATCTTCCACATTGAACCAAGCGACTTCCACATGCCACTCGATCTCACGGATGACCTTGATGTTTTTTTCTTTTATATCGGCATAAGCAGCATCGATGTCTGGAGCAAATAAATTAAACATCGGCCCTGTTCCTGGCGTGCGATGAAACGTCGGATCAAACGTGTGATCATCAAGTGATAAACCGGTTTGACCAGTGACAGGGATGTTATGAACAGGTGACTGTACTTTATCCATTTCAATCGTGATTCTGAGCAGCTTCGCATACCACTCTACTGATTTTTTCAGATCAGACACGTGAACAAAAACATTATTAATGTGACTTTGAATCGGAGCAATACTCGTTACTTTTTCACTCATAGCAAACGCCTCCTAATAATTTGTTATTCCTCATACGTTTTGCGAAAACCGTAAAAAGGTCTGAAATTCTTAGCTTCATAGAAAGTATGCGATGTACTTGATGCGAGCATTTCCATTCTTGCCCGCGGATACAAACTATGCACATACTTTAAAAGCTTTCCGCCTAACCCTTTGCCTCTAAACTCTTCTGAAACAAGCATTTCACAAATATAAATCGTGACATTCTTGTCTGTCAGACCACGAATATAACCTGCTGCTTTTTCGTTCGGTCCGATTACGACATACGCTGCATTTGAATTTTTCCATGCATCAAATGTTTCTTTATAACGCTCAACAAGCTGATTCCAGCCTTCCTTTTTGTTCAGTTCCTGTATTTCCGAAAAGTATTTTTCAGAAAAAGGTACAATCTTTAGTTCTTCCACTAATCTATCTCCTTATAAAAGTGCTTTAATGTTCTGAACCCCTTTTTCTACTTCCATAAGCGGATTTCCTTCAAAATACTCCTGTTCGATAACGCAGTAATCAATTCTTTCTTCATCCGCAATCTCTAGAAATCCCCTCATGTCCAAAATGCCTGAACCCGCGATCGTACTTACTTTCTTATCGTCTTTTGTTGTCATATCTTTTAAGTGA
Source organism: Fictibacillus arsenicus (assembly GCF_001642935.1). NCBI lineage: Bacteria > Bacillati > Bacillota > Bacilli > Caryophanales > Fictibacillaceae > Fictibacillus > Fictibacillus arsenicus. The sequence continues at coordinate 935,779 of NZ_CP016761.1, read as the reverse complement.
AAGGAAACACAGCGATATTTATATTTGTTTAATAGTTCTTCCGGTTCAAATCCTGCATACTTTGCCCAGTATGTATCAAGCTCCATTTTTACAAGTTCAGAATCGGTTTCTTGAAAAATAACATCAAACGGCAGTTTTCCTTCTAACTTATAAAACTCGAAATCATGATTATGATAAGCCACCCTTATCCCATACTCTTTGCTTCTAACGCCTGCTTCGTTAAGCGTATCAGCTACGCGCTTATAATCATCAATCGACTGTCTCTGTTCTTCTGTTAAATATGGCATGATCATCAAGTCATTTCCGAGCACCATCTGTTCTTCCAGTTGCCGCTTAAAAGCATCTCCTGAAAAACGTTCCAAAGGAATATGTGCGCCCGCAACGGTCAGGCCTGTTGAGTCGAGCACTTTCTTCACTTCTTTGGCTGATATTCCGAAAAGTCCGGCAAACTGAACACTGTCATAGCCCATGTCACTAACTTTTTCCAAAGTTCCAAGCAGATCTTTTTCAGCCTCTGTTTGTATGGAGTATAGCTGTAATCCAATTTTGCGCATGTTTACCCTCTCCTTTTTTAAACGGTTACAAAATTTTGTTCATCGAAACAGATGCCTGCTTAAACCCTAGCTTTCTATAAAGTTCTATCGCATTTTCGTTGCTTCCGAATACATGTAAACCTAGTGACGCTGCACCAAGCTTTCTGGCTTCTTCTTCAAAAAAACGCAGCGCTTCACGTGCAATTCCCTGTTTTCTAAAAGCGTCAAGGATGTAAATATGATAGAGAAATGCTTTTTTCTCCTCTTTCATAACATGAAACCAAAGGTAGCCTGCGAGTCTTTCTTCATTCTTAATATGATAAAGATTTTGTCCCTCTGTATTCTCTTGATCTGCAGGCTTTCGATCTGCTTTTCTGCTTTTTCGTTTGCCTCTTCCATCGACATCAGATAGTGCTCAGCCGTATCTTTTGCGTAATCCGGAATCATAAACTCTATGTAGCTCTTAAATTCTTTATTGCTCATTTTTTCAAATGTGATCAATACTTCCAGCTCCTTATTTCATCAAGTAATCAATGATTTCCGGCATTCTTTCACGCCAAGCTGATTCATGATGCTTTCCGCCCTCTGCTACTTCAAAGCGTACTTCAATACCCTTTTCCTTGAGCTTTTCATATACTTTTTCTGAAGAACGAATGTAATGTCCTGCATCGACTTTTGAAGTATCTTCATCTGTTCCTATGTCCATATAAAACTTTTCTACAGCACTCAAGTCACTTTCCTCTATGAAGCTTTCAATTTCCTGCTGGTTGAACCAAAACGCAGACGACAAGCTTGCTATTCTGCTGTAAATGTGCGGATATCGGCATGCTGCATAGGTTGAAATCAGCCCGCCCATTGAACTCCCTGCCATTAAAGTCACTTCGGGTTTCGTTCGGTACTTTTCATCAATGAACGGCTTTAATGTATAAAGCAAAAATTCAAGATACGCTTCCCCTTTTCCTCCAAAAACACCATCTATCTGAAGCAGTTCTGGTCCTACAGTCGGGTTTTCCCAAGGACCATATTCATTAAGGCGCTCAAATCCTTCATGATTGCAGTCAATCCCTACAATTATAAGCGGTGTTTTACTTTCTTCCAGATAGTCAGCAAGACCCCAAGATACGCCATAACTAGCATCTTCATCACGAAAAAGATTTTGTCCGTCATGCATATACAAAACCGGATAGGTTTCTTCAGTTTCCTCATACCCAGCTGGGAGGAAGACCCGGATCTGTCTTTCAATACCACCAAGCTGTTCTATCATAATCTTAAATTCTTGTATCATCTTATTCTCCTAATCTTGATTTTCTTATTTCGCAATCATTGATGCCTTTGGAAGTGGTTGATTTCCGCTCCAGGATGCTCGCTTTCCGCGGGGCGGGCGGTGAGCCTTCTCGCGCTTTGCGCCTTTAGAAGTCTCACCTTCAAGGAAGTATGTGTGCTCCTGCGTCTACAAGCAAATCCTTACGAAGTGCGTTCCTCGTCGCATGCCTTGCAAGAAGTATCTTCAGGTGGTTGGCACGCAGGAGTCTCGTACCTTGCTCTCAAATCAACTAGTCAATGGAGATAGATAACAAATATACACCAAGGTACCTACCAATCTTTTAGAAAACAGCCTTTAGAAAAGTTGCTGTAAGTTATTGATATAACTCATAGCCATTCACAAAAAACTGAATCGTCTCGATTTCATTTCCATTCAGTTCCCGGCCTATCCACTCTCTATAGGCTTCTGTAATGGCTTGCTTTTCCCCTTTAAATTTTTCAGTAAGATTTGCCACACTTCTTAATGTCTTCGCCTCTTGGCTGTACTCTGATTTTGAAACTGGTTTCCAATGAGATAGAATATACGTTTCTGCATCAAACGTATCGATTACATCCAAAAGCTTAAGTGTATTCGATACCGTGTAGTTATTTTGCGGTGCGTACATGTTCGCATATATGCAATCTGCCAAAAATAAAATCTTCTCTTCCTTTATGTAAACGATTGAAGAATCCGCCGTATGATCTCCCCCAACATGCTGCACGATACAGGTCACACCGCCAAGGTCAATGTCTATTTTTTCATCAAACGTAATTGTTGGAAGCTTTATATTAATCTTTCGGTGTTCTTGGAATTCTTTTTTGATAGCGGTTGCACAAAACTCAATTTCAATTCCTTGCTTTACCCTCTCATCCAGCGCTGCATCATCCCAAGAAAAAGGTTTAAGTTCTTTCATTTTAGCTTTTGTTTGGCTGAAGGCAATTGACGGAAAGTCTAAGGCTGACATCCCAAAAATGTGATCCCAGTGCCAATGCGTAATAACAGCAAGACCCGGCTTGCGTATACCGTTTTTGCTTAATTCTTTTAAAAAGTATTTTGCATGATTTTCTGAGTTCCCAGCATCGATCATCAGCGTCATATTGTCTCCAACTACTGCTCCTAAAATCGGTCTGTCTGTTTCAGAGACAGGTGTTTGATACCAGAATCTTTCGCTTAATTTCTCTAACGTTTGCAATACCTTCAACTCCCCAAATCACGATCTCTAATTACATTATTGTACATTTTTATTATCTCTCTGGGTTAGAAAAATGCACATTCTGCTCGATATGGATTTCTTTCGGAAGACTGGTTGGTGCATTTGGTACTTTTCTTGTTTTCATATTGATCACATCAGAGGAATAGAGCTTGACCATCATACTTCCGCCATATCTCTTAGCTCTAATTAAAATAGGCTGATTGTATTGATTCTTAAATTGAAAATCAGGACCGTACCAGCTGACCGTTGCATCTCTGCCAGAAGGAACATACGGAACCCTCTTGCTGTGAGAATAACGCTGCACGATCTTTAATCCTGCCCGATCAACAGCATTAAAAAGAGTAGAGGATACCTGGCATATTCCTCCGCCAACACCTTCAGATAATTCACCCCTGACAATAATAGGGGCACGCATATACCCTTTAGCTATTGTTCGATTTCCAACAACTTGATTAAAAGAAAAGGTTTCGCCAGGGAAAACGACATGGCTGTCTAATGCTTTTGAAGCTAGTTCAATATTGTTGGAACGGCTTTTATTGTTAGAATTAAAGTAGGTTATGTATTGTCCAATCTGCTGAGTTTTAATATGTGCAAGGAGCTCTGTATCCACCTTTGGATAAATATTAACCTCGGGAACATCTATCTTCGTGGAGCCTTTACTGAAAAAATAGGTGTAAAAGCTTTCTTTAAACATGAGCCGATTTAATCTGTAGCCTACTTCTCCAGGAACGACACCTCCGACATCATTGATCTTGGCGTTAACAGGGGCTTTGTAGGTTTGTTTCTCGAGCTTATCTACAAATCGGTCGTATTTTTCATCATCGATCATAGGTATGCCTGGAATCGAGGCAGAAAATTGAGTGCGATTCACCTCGGCGATTATTTTCCCTTGCTGGCTCACTGTTAAGCTATCAGGCTGATTGACGGGGTGTGCGATTAATAACAATCCAGTTAACCACTTTAGGAACATTTAGTTCTCCTCCACTCTTTTAAATAGGCTGTTTTCGTTGTTGTTTTTGAAAGAAGTTGATCTCCGTTTCAGGATGCTCGCTTTCCGCGGGGTGTGCGGTGAGCCCTCTCGGTGCTTTTGCACCATGAGTGGTCTCACCTGTCACACTGATCCCGCAGGAGTCTCGCACCTTACACTCCAATCAACGTGCCAATGGAGGCAAATTACAAAAAACCACCCAAAACAACAATCTTTTAGAAAAGGTTATATAAGTCATACCTAGCGTTTTTTACTTTTTCCTAATTTGCAGTTTTTATTACAGATTTAAAAAAAAAACGCCTGAATCATCAAGTTTGATTCAAGCGTCATTCCTTATTTAAGCTTTTGTATTCAGCGGTTTAAGCCGTGCTTCTATTTCTTCACGCTGCGGTTCTAGAAACGGCGGGAGTGCCAATGATTCTCCAAGATGCTCTAATTCCTCGTCTGTATCAAAACCTGGTCCGTCTGTCGCAAGCTCGAAAAGAATGCGATTAGGCTCCCGGAAATAAAGTGATTTAAAATAGAAACGATCAACGAATCCAGAGTTAGGGAATCTGGATGTTCTTACTTTTTCAATCCATTCACGCAGTTCATCTTCATTATCTACACGGAATGCGACATGATGCACTCCCCCGCGGCCAAGACGTTCCTGCGGCAGATCTGTCCGTTCTTCAATATGAATCTCAGCCCCAGATCCGCCTTCTCCAGTTTCTAAAACAATAATATCAGGCTGACCAGAAATTTCTGCAGAGTATGATCCTCTTTTACGGAACCCTAAAAGTTCTGTTAACACTTGTATGGTTGGCTCAGCTGCAGGAACAGTTAATCGAACAGGACCAAGTCCAATAATCGCTGTTTCTTCTGGAGTTGTACTTTTACTCCAAGGAGTTCCGCCTGCTACACCTTTGTTATTTTCATCAGAAACTAAGATAAGACGCTGCCCTTCAAAATCACGAAACGCGAGAGTCTGCCGTCCTGCACGGTCTTTGATCCCTTCTGTTTCAATTCCATGTTCTTTTAATCGATTTTCCCAGTAATTTAATGATGCATCATCTTTTACACGAAGTGAGATCGCAGAAATCGAATTGTTTCCATCATGGTTGCGGCCAGCCATCGGTATCTCAAAAAACGTAAGCTCCGTTCCTGGATTTCCTTTTTCATCACCATAAAATAAATGATAAACACTCGTGTCATCCTGGTTCACGGTTTTCTTGATCAGTCTGAGCCCCATCACTTCTGTATAAAACTTAAAATTCTCAGGAGCATTTGCCGTAAGCGCTGAGACGTGGTGAATTCCTTTTAGTTCCATCTATAAAACCTTCTTTCACGCTTTTTCTATATTATCTGCTTTTTTGTGAAAAATGCCCAATGAAACGGCCCAGTGTTTTAATATATATACAAAAAAGCTAACTCCTCGGTGCCCAAAGCATGACAGAAACTCCTATTAAGCAGATTCCTGCACCAAGCCAGTCATACATATCTGGTGTTTTCTTGTCTATCAGCCAGCCCCATAGTACCGCTAATATGATAAATACACCGCCATATGCAGCATAGACCCTTCCGAACGTCGGGAAATTCTGTAAAGTGGGGATCACGCCATAGGCGACTAAAATTAAACTTCCAGCTATTCCATATGTAATCGGCTTTGATTCGCGGAGCCAAAGCCATACGAGATATCCTCCGCCAATCTCGGCAATTCCAGCAATTATAAATAAAAAAATGGCAGCAAACATCTTGACCTCCCTTAAAGCATTCTCCATTCATTGTAAAAGAAAAAAAGACCGAAAACAAAATTCGGTCCTTTTTACCTTAAATGACTTCAAGATAGTGCATGCTGAACCATTGCCTTTCATCGCACCAGACTTTCTTTGATTTAAATCCGCACATGGCGGCGATCTGGTGGAACTCTTCAATCGTAAATTTATAGGAGTTTTCTGTGTGAATAGTCTCTCCTTCTTGGAAGGCAATCTGAACGTCACCAATGGTGATCACCTGATTCTTCAAGCTTACAAGATGCATCTCAACCCGGCCTTTTTCAGCGTTGTAAAAAGCATGATGACTGAAATCTTCAAGCTTAAAGTTTGCCAGCAGTTCACGGTTTAATCGATTGAGCAGATTCAAATTAAACTCACGTGTAACTCCCTTTTTATCATTGTAAGCAGCATTTAAGACGGCGTGATCTTTTTTCAAATCCACACCAATCAATAGACCTCCGCCTGGTTTTAATTGGTCAGCCGTTTGTTTCAAGAACTCCTCCATTTCATGCGGCTCAAAATTTCCGATTGTTGAACCTGGAAAAAATACAACTTTTCGTTTTGATTCAAGTTTTGGCATTGCAAATTTAGCGGTATAATCCGCTGAGACTGCATGAACATTTAAATCTGGGTATTCCATTGATAACGCTCTAGCAGATTGATAAAGAAAATCTTTCGAGATATCAATCGGCACATATTCTTTCAAGTCAGGCATCGCTTCTAAAAGTGTCCTTACTTTTTCACTGCTGCCGCTCCCAAACTCAATAAGCGCACTGTCTGTTCCTGCTGCATTTGCTATATCGTTTTTATATTTTTTTAAAATAAATAACTCTGTTCTTGTCGGATAATATTCCCGCAGCATTGTGATCGATTCGAAAAGCTCGGAACCTTTTTTATCATAGAAATATTTGGGTGAGATTGATTTAGGTGATGATTTTAAACCGTTCAAAATTTCACTGTACATATCTGTTTCGTTTTCATTCCCGACATGATAATGCACGTTCTGTTTAACGGCTTTCATGATTGGTCCTCCGCTAAACGCAATCCGCTGAACTGCCACCTTTTGTCTGCTGGAAAGAAGTTGCGGTATGTCGGACGAATATGGGATTGTGAGGATGCACAGGATCCGCCTCGTAAAACAATCTGGTTGCACATGAACTTCGCGTTGTACTCGCCAAGTGCACCCTCAAGCGGTTTGCTCCGTGGATAAGATGTGTACGGGCTGCTCGTCCATTCCCACACATCTCCGTAAACTTGTTTAAATGGAGCTAAGTTTTCTGAATGATCCACAACAGGATGATAGCACTCACTTTCCGCAAAATTCCCGTCGATTGGAATTGAAGCCATCGCATGTTCCCATTCGGCTTCAGTCGGGAGCCTTTTCCCGCTCCATCTTGCAAACGCATCTGCTTCATAAAAACTGATATGACAAACCGGCTCATCCAGGCTGAGTTTCTTTTCGCCTGTTAAGGTAAATGTATACCAGCCGTCTTCGGTTTTCCTCCAATAAAGGGGGTGCTTCCACTTCTCTTTTTTTACGGTGGCCCAGCCATCAGACAGCCAGTGCTCCGGCTGTTCATAACCGCCGGCTTCTATAAATGAGATGTATTCACCATTCGTTACAGGATGAGAAGCCAGCCGGTAAGGCTCAAGCCATACTTTATGACGCGGCCGTTCATTATCGAACGAAAAACCTGCACCAGAATATCCGATCTCTACAAGACCGCCTTCAATATTGATATACGTTGTTTCGGTATTTGATTGTGGAAGCTGGAAAGTCTTAGGTTCAGCAAATTGAGGCAATAAAGGAGTGCATGAAAAATTATATTTCACATCTGTTAAAAGAAGTTCTTGATGCTGCTGTTCATGCTGAAGACCGATCTCGATCAGATCGTGTATCTCCTGAGGCAGCTGACTTTCAAATTGATTGACGAGTTGAATGATGGCTTCATCTACATGATTACGGAATTCATAGATTTCATCCATTGACGGTCTGGATAACACCCCTCTGGAGTGACGCGGATGATAGGAACCAATCGTTTCATAATAGGAGTTAAATAGATAATCAAACTGAGGGTTAAACGGGACATAAGAAGAATCGTTTTCTTTTAAAATAAATCGTTCAAAAAACCATGTTGTATGGGCAAGGTGCCATTTTGGAGGACTGACATCAGGCATTGCCTGAATGATCGTATCTTCATTTTGAAGTTTTGATGCTAGTTTTTCTGATAAGGACCTGACCTGTTGATATTGTTCGCTTAACTTTACAGCTGCAGCATGCTCAATCGGCATAAATATCCTCCCTTAACTTTTCATTTCATGACATTGCATCTTGATATATATATTGATATCGCTCAGTCGTCATTCCACTTGAGTAAAAGGTTCATCTTGCTTTTTCTTTTAAAGAACATATTAAACTATAAATAACCGAAATATAGGAAATTAAAACAATCTAAACGATTTCTTAACAATATTGGAGGCGATTAAGGAAAGAAGCTGATGTGGAAGTGTACTTATTGGAGCGAACCGAACAAAAATTTGTTGGGACCTTACAAAAAAAGAGTTTTACCGAACAAAAAATTATACTCATTAAACAAAAAGGGAATATCCGCAAAAGCAGTTATCCCCTCCCATTTAATCTCTTAAAAATTTACGGTCAAATATAAAAGGACCGAACGGCACTACAGATGAAAGTCCAGCAAGAAACGCTCTCATGAACGGCCACTTTTTAACGTTCCACACATAAAGAATGGCTAAGACATAAAGGACAAACAGCAGACCATGCAGTGCACCGACAATCGTTACTGCCATCGGCTGATCCATAAAATACTTTAAAGGCATTGCGATAAATAGAAGGATAAGGAATGACCAGCCTTCTAAAAATCCAATTGTTTTCAGCATTTTAATTGGGTTCATAAAATAAATACCTCCAATATTACAAATCTATCTTTAGTTTTATCATAAATCGCATAAAGATAGACTCCTTAACCCTAACTATTGTGTGAACAAATGAAGGGGAAATAGATTGTTGGGGTCAGTCCCCAAACAATTTATTTCCCTTGTCCTTATTGAGTATTTCTATAGGGTGTTTGCTCAATAACAACCAGCACATCTCAGCCGTTTTATTTTTCCGATAGTTTCTTTATGTCCTTTATGATCTGTTCATAAGGAGTATTTTCCACACCGTCATATCTGGATACAACTTTTCCGTTCTGATCGACTAAAAAGAAAGATGTGGCATGTATGAACTGATCTGATTTAGGGTCAGCCGTAACTGGTGTTTTGAACGATTCTTTTGCAAACTTCTCGATTTCTTCCTGACTGTACCCTCCTACGAAATGCCAGCTTGAAAAATCGGCATCATAGTTCTCTCCGAATTTTGTTCTTGCTTCTGCATCATCACGCTTTGGATCGATAGAGAAAGAGACAAAATCCACATTAACATTTTCCTCTTTTGCCATCTGCTGAAGTTTCGCCATATGAGCCGTCATCGGCGGACATACAGTCTCACAATTGGTAAATATAAAGTCTGCCATCCATACTTTCCCTTTTAAATCTTCACTTCCAAACGCTTCGTCATTTTGATCTTTAAAAGAAAACGACTGAACGTCCCAGTCTAATGACTGAGACGATTCTTCACTGTTATTTTCGTGTTGTTTGTGATCTTTATGCTCATCATGTGATCCGCCTGAACCACCACATGCTGATAATGCAGTCATCACAAAAACTAAACTTAAAATCATCATAATTTTTTTCATTATCTTTCACCTCTATAATTATTTTTACATTTACGATAGCCATTCTTGAAGCGGATTCACTCTTGGGATAATAAATCGATCGAAAACGAACACAGTAATAAAGGAAATTCCCGCAAGCGGCATCACAATACCGGTTATAATCATGATTACAATTAGCCATGGTCGCAACTTTTTATCGGATTTTTTCGGTACACCTAATTTTCCTGCAGGCTTTCTCTTTTTCCACATGATCAGTGAAAAGATTACGATCGCGACTAGTCCAAGTGCAGCAATTGTACCTAAAAGCTGATTAGCTAGTCCAAAATAATGACCTTCATGCAGCGCAATTCCAATCGAAATCGTTTTAGCCATCCATCCATAATCACTGAATCTAACATCCTCTACAATATCGCCATTGTACTGGTTAAAATAAACCGTCGCTTCATTTTCCGGCTTATCTCTTGAAGATGCTACTGTAAAAACACCGTCTTCTCCTATAGGCGAAGAGATCGTATACGGTTTTTGAATATTGTTCTCTTGAGCAAGATACATAATTTGATCAAGTGAAAGTTTTCCGTCTGCTGGCTCTGATGTTGGAGCAGGATTATTTTCAGTTGCCCAAGGGATATCTTCTGCGATTTCATTCGTTGTTTTTTCAGCCTTAGGTGCAGTCCATGCATAGGTCGGATAACCAGCTTTAGCAGAAGTGGCAAGTTTGTTGATCTGCTCACCCATAACACCTGACCATGGCAATCCTGTAACAATTAAGATTAAAATCATGAATGACAGCCAAAATGCAGTTACTGCATGCAGATCACGCCAAAAAACATGCCCATTCTTTTTAAATCTTGGAACAATCGTACCCGTGAGTGACAATTTGTTTCTCGGCCACCAAATATACAGACCTGTCACTAAAATGATAATCGTCCAGCAAGCTGCCAGTTCGACTAAACGATTAACAAACGTCCCGCCTACAATCCATTCACTATGAAGTTTTGCAGCCACATTCTTAAAATGCTTTTCATCCAATATTGTACCTGTAATTTTCGCTGTATATGGATCCACATATACTTGAGTCACCACTTCATTCTCGCTTATCTTAACTAGAGTCGCCCTATTATCTTCCTTCGGCAAACGAACAGAACCGATTTCAGCTTCCGGATATTCCCTATTTACCTCATCAACTTGTTCTGAAAGCGGCAAGGTTTTATCTCCCTGCTGGACAATTAGCTTGTCTTTGTAAATCATTGTTTCGATCTCAGATTGATACAAATAAAGAGCACCGCTTATTGATAATACAATTAAAAATGGGGCAAAAATAATTCCGCCATAAAAATGCCATCTCCAGAATGTCTGGTAAAGACTATTCGTTCCCCTTGCTTTATTTTCATTTTTAACTGGCAATTGTTTAGCCGCTGATTGCATATCATATTCTCCTTATGTAGTACTCGATATGAAAGATTATAATCAATGCACGGAAATAGGTAATCACTCGAATGGGTGATGCATGCAAAAAAAGTGTGTCAAATTAATGTCACACTCCTTATCAAACGATTCCATTATCGTAAGCATAACTTGCAAGCTGCACACGGTTTTCCAAATGAAGCTTTCCAAGAATATTCTTCATATGTGTTTTTACTGTATTCTCTGAAATACTGAGCTGTTTAGAGATTTCCTTGTTGGAACTTCCTTTTGCGACTAGCTGCAGCACTTCCTGCTCTCTAACAGAAAGGGTTTGTTCTGCTTGTCCATCTTTTTTGAATTCTTTCCATATGCGGAATGCCATCTCTTTCGACATTGGAATTTCATCCATAGAGTAAGCTTTTAATCCATTGAGCATATCTTCCGTATTCAAATTTTTAAGGAGATACCCTTGAGCACCGCGCTTTAAGGCTTCAAACCAATCCGTAATATCATAAGACACGGTCATCATTACAATCTTCACATTTGGAAATTTACTTTTGATTTCTTTTGTCGCATCAAACCCATTCATCTTCGGCATGGAAATATCCATAAGAACTAGGTCCGGCAACAGCTCTTCCGTTTTTTGGATCGCCTGAATACCGTTCGCTGCTTCCCCAACAATCACGAATTCTTTTTGATCTTCTAGAATTTCTTTAACTCCTTCACGCGCAAGCAAGTGGTCATCCACAATCAATAACCGGATAGGCTGTGTCATGCCGTTTCCTCCTTTTGAATCGAAATAAAAGTCTTTCCGCTTTGGCTTTCTATCGTTAACTTCCAATCCAGGGAAGATGCCCTATCCTGAATGATTTTCAAACCATATCCATCCGTATTTTGGTTCTGATCAAATCCCGACCCATTATCCAAAACTGTACATGTCCACCCGGTTGTCATTGGTTTTGCTTCCACCCATACTTCATATGTTCCGGCATGTTTGATAACATTAACAATCGCTTCTCTAACACATGCAAACAATTCAACCTTTTCTTTCGAAGTAAGATCCTCATCAGTCAGCTGCCAATCTCGATGTATTGTAAGATCATGCTGACTTTCCATCTCATCAAAAAAAGCATTTAAAGATCTGGTCCACGTAATATCTGATTCAGCAGGCACACTTCGAAGGTTTTGAATGGCACTCCTCGTATCTTCATGTATGTGCTGCAGTGTCTTTTTTAGTTTGTTATATTTTTCAGTATCTGTTACTTCATTTCCTAGTTTGTTGACTTGAACGGATAGGAAAAAGAGTGACTGTGCGATCCCATCATGCAGTTCTTTAGCGATTTTTTCGCGTTCTTCCAGCACTGCTTTTTCAGCACGTTCTTTTTGCAATTCCTGCACCATTCGCTCCAAGCGGCCAAACAGGATATTTAAAAAATATAACGTAACAAGAAATACGATAATGGCAGACAGCCAGTTTCCCACATTCATAGATATATAAGGCAGCAGCACCGTATGCCGGACATATTCCCACAACCCGACAGAGATCGTTGGAATCAATAGAATCAGCCATTTAATTTGTCGATATGTCATAAGGTAAGTCCCTTCAATTGAGGTCATTTGAGATAAACATTTAAAATATAACATAAAAAAACCGGACGCATATTACGCCGGTTTAGGTAATTCCTGCATTTTTCTTTAACCGTTCATAGATTTGATAAAAATCTTCCTGCGAGATACCTGGTGCAAACTCTTCTGATATTGATCTTAATTCAGGCATTGGAGCACCTTCTGGAGCACCGATTATGGTTTCCAGCTGTCCCCCAAGCGGATGCTCGCCTGCCCAGATCAAGGCAATATCCCGATAATCCGTATCACTGAACGTATAAAGTTTCCGGTGGACACCTTCCGCCTCAAACTTTCTTGTCGTTTCAAATGCTGCGTTTTCAAGATCCGGAACAGGCAGCATTTTCTTGATATCTACACCTGTTACCATTTCAATCGCTTTTGCATAAGCAAGAACGTGAACGCCGCCGCGAACGAGCAGATAGCCAATCATTTCACGTGCTACCGGGTTGCTGGTCATTTCATATACTCTCATTTTGTGAGTCCGCGCCCCGCATTCCAAGAAAAAGTTATGAAGCAGATCCAGCAATAAGTTGCCGCTGCTGAACACATAATCTCCATTCCATGCTTTCCCCATCGAATCAAACGGAAATGAAGTTTGTGCGGTTGCAATAAAATGCTGCGTGTTTCTTTTGTCAGTAGCTGCCGCCATCGGTGCCGAATTCACATCACCCGGCTGCGTTGTACCGTAAATCATCAGATTAATCGTATGGGAAACGAGTTCAACATGGCCAAATTCTTCTGCAGTAATACTTGAAACGAGATCAAAGAACGGCTTAAGCTTTCCCCTTTTTCTAAAATTAAACGATTGATACATATAGTTATTGAGCGTAGACATCTCTCCGAATCGACCGCCTAATAGCTCCTGAACAGCTGCCGCAGCATTTGCATCAGGGTTGGTAGGCGTCGGCAATTCGATAGCCAGTCTATTAAAACGCTTAATCATCAAGGTCCCTCCTCACGATAGCATATCGTTTAAGGGTATGAGAATTGACGATTGTACTATTCCAGTATTACATGAAGTTAGGACAGGGGTATACAAGGGGGGGTAGGGGAAGAATTTGTCGAGGATTGCAGACTCGTGGATAAACAGCTAAAATTTTTTGATTGAGGGCTAAAACATGTGGATAAACTGCCCAAATTTCTGGATTAATGCCGTTTTGTTCTGGAATCGGACTCTTGGCGAAGGCTGAATACCACGTCGGGTATCGTCCGGAAACAGTTTCGGTCATCGAAACTGTACCTGATTTGAGCGTTTTCGAAGGGTTCAACCTGACCAGCTTAGTTTTTGGTAAACTCACCTCATTTTCTCCCTCAAAATTGAAAAATCCCCCCTGAAAATAATCAGAAGGGACATCTACATCACGTTCTGTTCTCCGTTTTCATCTTCAATCATATCAGCTTCTTCAAATCGGCTTTTTCACCGGCTCCAGTCCTCAAAGGGGCTCAATTTTGCTTTGGTTTTCCGCCTACTCCCCAGTGTTTATTCGGAACCTCCTGAATCAGTACGCGTACTTGCTCTTTTTTCACGTCTAAACTTTCCGCCGCTGCATTAGTTAAGCTTTCCATCAGCTCACTCAGCTGCTCATCTGTTCTGCCTTTTATAACATGTACGTGAATAATCGGCACCTTAACTTCACTTCTCCTACTTTACATATCTGGACGAAAGCGTGACAGAACCTAATCCATCAAATTGAGCAATGATTGTGTCATCCATATCAAAAGCAACGGCTTCTGATAATGCTCCGCTAAGTACGATATCACCTTTTTTCAATCCTTCGCCTCGCTTAGCAAGCTTTTGCACCGCCCATGCAACTGCTTCTGCCGGATGGCCAAGAACGGCTGATCCCGCACCTGTTGCAACCATTTCGCCATTTTTACTCATAACCATTCCGATGCTTGCCAAATCCAGCTCCTCCGGCTTAACCATCTTGCTGCCTAGGATCAGTTTCGCAGATGAACAATTATCTGCTACGACATCTGGAAGTGTAAAGCGGAAATCCTTATAACGGCTGTCGATCACTTCAATAGCTGCTACAACATACTTTACAGCTTTCATCACATCATCTGCCGTTACATGTTCCCCCATCAAATCTTCACTCATAATAAATGCAATCTCTGGTTCTGCTTTTGGATGAATCAGTCTGTGCTGCTGAAGCGGTTCCCACTCGAAAGCAAGCATGTCACTTAAAAGATATCCATAAATCGCCTCATGAACACCCATCATCTCCTGCTTCGCCTTACTCGTCAGACCAAGTTTGATTCCGAGCCGTTTTGTTTTCGTTTTCTCCATTCGTCTTTCAATCAGCTTCTTTTGCAGATCATACGCTTCATCAATAGACAGTTCAGGGTACTGATCGGTTATTTTCACTACTTCTTTCACGTCGCTTTCCGCTCGCAAAAGATAATCGACCACTTCAATATCAGACCTGTTCGTTACTGTCATGCTTTACACCTCCAGTTTCGATTTCTTTGCTAATTCAGCAGCAACTTCAATAATGAGATCTTCTTGTCCGCCTACCGCTTTTCGTTTACCTAATTCTATTAAAATATCTCTTGGGTCTAAACCAAATCGTTTACCCGCTCGTTCAGCATGCAGCAAAAAGCTAGAATAAACGCCTGCATACCCCATCGCGAGACTGCCTTTCCGGATTTCCTGCGATCCCGGAAGCATCGGTCCGATCACATCCTCAGCTAAATCCATCATTTTATATAAATCAATTCCTGTCTCAATCCCCATTCTGTCCAGCACTGCAAGCAGCACTTCCGTCTGAGTATTCCCTGCACCTGCTCCAAGACAGCGAACACTTCCATCGATCCGGGTCGCACCTTCTTCGATTGCCACTAAAGTGTTAGCCACAGCAACAGATAAATTGTTGTGTGCGTGGAATCCGACTTCAATATCAAGTGAGTTTCTTAACGCAGATATCCGCTCCTTCACTTCATGAGGAAGCAAGGCTCCTGCCGAGTCCGTTACATACACACCTTGTGCACCATAAGACTCCATGAGTTTTGCTTGTTCGATCAGTTTTTCTGCCGGAGCAGAATGCGCCATCATCAAAAAGCCCATTACTTCCATGCCAAGTTCCCGTGCCATGTGGATATGCTGAGCGGAAACATCAGCCTCAGTAACATGAGTAGCCACTCTGACGAGACTGGCACCTAATTTATTTGCTTGCTTTAACTCTGAGACTGTACCGATGCCCGGAAGAAGAAGCACTGCCACTTTAGCCTGTTGGCAAGCACCAACCGCAGTTTCGATCAGTTTCATCTCATCAGTTAGAGACCGGCCATACTGAAGCGTTGATCCGCCTAGCCCGTCACCATGGCTCACTTCGATATAATGCATTCCAGCTTCATCAAGAGCTTTAGCTGCATCAAACACTTGTTTTTCCGTGAACTGGTGGGCCATCACATGACTGCCGTCACGAAGGGATACCTCTGTAAATTTCAGCGGCAAAGAACTATTTCGTTTCATGAGTTGCCACCGCCTTGTTCAAATGTTTCTCATGGCCAAGCAGGTGCTTAGCTACCATTTCTCCAGCTTGTTTTGCAGCAGCTGTCATGATATCCAGATTGCCTGCGTATTTTGGAAAATAATCTCCAGCTCCTTCTACCTCAACAAAAACAGTTACACAGCTCCCGTCAAATAATGGTTCCTGTTTTAAGCGGTAACCTGGTACATAACTCTTAACCTTTTTCTCCATTTCAGCGATTGACTGTCTGATTTTTTCTTCATCCAGAGTCTTCACTTCACAGTAAATGGTTGCCCTCATCAAAATTGGAGGGTCTGCAGGGTTTAAGATAATAATCGCTTTTCCTTGATCTGCACCGCCGACTTCTTCAATTCCCCGCCGCGTTGTGATGGTGAATTCATCAATATTCGCACGAGTTCCAGGACCCGCGCTTAATGATGAAATCGTCGCAACAATTTCACCGTACGTTACATCAGCTGCTTCGTTTATCGCATGCACGACCGGAATCGTAGCCTGTCCTCCGCACGTGATCATATTGATATTACATGATTCCATATGATCTCCTAAGTTAACGGGTGGACATACAAACGGACCGACAGCAGCCGGAGTAAGATCGATCACTGTCTTCCCCATATCTTTTAAAATGTCAGCATGTCTTAAATGCGCTTTAGCAGAAGTGGCATCAAACACGATGTCAGCAAGATCCGGTCTTTCAATAAAATCATCGATCCCATTCGTGAATACTCGATAACCTGCAGAGTTTGCACGTCTTAGACCATCAGACTCAGGATCAATGCCGATCATTGCTGTAAGTTCCAGAGAATCACTTTTTTGAAGCTTATACATAAGATCAGTGCCAATGTTACCCGATCCGATTATAGCTGCTTTAATCTTCTTCACTGATTTTAGTCCTTTCTGCACATAATTTTAGTCACGAAACGAGATGGTTACTGAACCTAGCTTTCCGAAAGCTGCGGTTATTTCATCACCTGAATCTACATCGATTGCAGCAGACAAGGCACCTGGAAGAATGAGTTCTCCTGCTTTTAAAGATATATTGTAGTCTGCTAGTTTGTTAGCAAGCCATGCAATCGCATGTGCCGGATGTCCAAGAGCTGCAGCCCCTGATCCTGTCGCGGTTACTTCCCCATTTTTTATGAGTGTCATGCTTAATGTACGAAGATCTATTTGCTCAATCTCATAAAATGGTTCACCTATAACGGCTCTTGCTGATGAACCGTTATCGGCAACCGTATCCACAAGCTGAATCTTCCAATCTTCTATTCTGCTGTCTATGATTTCTAACGTAGGAACTAACGCTTCAGTTGCCATCAGAACATCGACATACGTTACATTCGGGCCGCTCAGATCTTCTTTTAAAATAAAACCAATCTCAGCTTCCACTTTTGGTTTAATAAAATCTTTTCTGGAAAGCACACTGCCAGTCGTAACTTTCATATGATCAAGAAGGTGACCATAATCTGGTTCATTGACACCGAGCATGTTCTGCATTGCCTTACTCGTCAGACCAACCTTTTTCCCGATTACCACACGTCCTTCTTCCAGCTTCTTCTGAACCCATTCCAGCTGAATTTCATAAGAGTCTTTGACGGACAGTTCAGGATATCGTACAGATAACGGCTTAACAGGGACCAACTTTTCTTCTGCTTCCATTAGTTCTGCTGTTAACTTAGAAATGATTTGTTGTTGCATCTTTGTAGATCCTCCCTTCTCTATTCAAAGATCAAAACGCGACTGGATTCCAATCACGTTTTAATAAAAGACTGTATAAGTACTTTGTTGATATCTAAAAACTAATGTAAGATGTTGATCTCCACTACAGGATGCTCGCTTTCCGCGGGGCGTGCGGTGAGCCTCCTCGGCGCCATGCGCCCTTAGGAGTCTCACCTGTCCCGCTGATCCCGCAGAGTCTCGCACCTTTCGCTCCAATCAACTTTCATCGAAGCTATTACAAAATCCTTTCCAAAGAAAAATCTTTTTCCAAAAACTAAAGTTTCATCGTTATTGTTTTCGCTTCTGAATAAAACTCGAAGCTGTGTCTCCCGCCTTCACGTCCGATTCCGCTCGCTTTTGAACCGCCAAATGGTGTGCGAAGATCACGTATGTACCAGCAGTTTACCCAGAGCAAACCTGAATCTACAGCGGCTGAAACTCGCTGTGCTCTGCGGATATCGTTTGTCCAGACAACTCCTGCCAAACCATACTGTGAATCGTTTGCGATTCGGATCGCATCTTCCTCCGTTTTAAATGGAATGACGACAAGCACCGGTCCGAAGATTTCTTCCTGTGCCACACGCCACTTATTGTTCACATCATACAGAACGGTAGGTTCATAGAAGTTCCCTGCTTCGAATCCTTTAACTCGCTTACCTCCGCACGCGAGCTTTGCACCTTCTTTTAACCCAATATCTACATAGCTTTCAACCGTTTCAAGGTGACTCTTCGATACAAGCGCTCCCATATCGGTATCTTCCTGGGTTGGATCTCCAACCTTAATCTTCTTAACAGCTGCAACAAACTTGTCCAAAAACTCGTCATAGATGCTTTCTTGCAGAAGCAATCTGGATCCTGCCAAGCATATTTCTCCTTGATTCCGGTAGATGGCATCAATGGATCCTTTAACCGCTTCGTCTAAATCAGCATCTTCGAATACGATATTTGCTGACTTGCCGCCTAACTCCAGCGATACAGGTATTAAATTTTCAGCGGCGTTTTTCATAATTGTTTTTCCTGTGTTTGATTCTCCGACAAATGAGATGCGGCGGACGTTTGGATCAGTGGTCATCGCTGCTCCCATTGTGCTTCCCGGACCTGTAATGATATTCAGAACACCTGGCGGGAGCCCTGCTTCATTCGCAATATCTCCAAACATAACGGCAGAAAGAGGCGTGTACGAAGCTGGTTTTACAACGACTGTATTTCCGGAAGCAAGTGCCGCTGAAGCTTTCCATGTCATCTGCATAAAAGGAAGATTCCACGGGATGATCAGACTCGTAACCCCTGCAGGACTATACTTGGCATAGGACATAATGTTGTGTTTGTCATAATGCTCACTTACCATGTATTTTGACATCTCAGCAAAAAATCGGAAATTAGATGCAGCACGGGGAATATCAAATCCCCGGCTTTCTTTAATTGGCTTTCCAACGTCAAGAGTTTCGACCATCGCCAGATCATCGACATTCTTCATGATGAGATCGGCCATCTTGCAAAGAATATCTGACCGTTCTTCTACCGGCATCTTGCTCCACACTCCGCTGTCATAAGCTGTTTTAGCCGATTGAATGGCCCGCTTCGCATCTTGCTCACTGCCGTTTGCTACAAGTGCCAGTTTTTCATTAGTTGCCGGGTTAATGGATTCAAATGTTTCACCAGAAAGTGCATCGACGTATTCTCCATCAATGAACAGTTTCGCATTTTTAACTTTTACCGTCTGTGCAAGGGTTTCTGCTTTCACTTCCTAGTCCCCCTTCTCTTCTTCTATCTCAACAATCATCTCAATTTCTATCGCTGTTCCGCCCGGAAGCTGTGCCATTCCAACTGCGGATCTGGCGTGTTTTCCTTTTTCACCAAAAATATTAACTAAAAGGTCAGACGCACCGTTGATGACTTTTGGCTGGTCTGTAAAATTCTCTGTACAGTTCACAAATCCAAGAAGTTTCACAATGCGCTTTACTTTGTTTAAACTTCCGAGCTCATGCTGAACAACAGCCAGCAGATTGAGCATGGACTGTCTCGAAGCCGCGTATCCATCTTCGAGCGTCAGGTTTTCACCAAGCTTTCCGTGATATTGATCAACACCCTGTCCTGCTGTAAAAAGGAGGTTACCCACTCTCACACAGCTCACATAATTACCGACAGACGGGCGCACTTCTGGCAAAATAAGCCCCAGACTTTCAAGCTTATCCTCCGGTGTTTGAATGACTTGCAACGGCTGCACCCCGCTTTCGTTTTTCGAGATTTAAAAAGGCTGCTGCGTTACCGCCAAGCATTGCCTTGCGCTGTTCATTTGTAAGATCCACTGTTTCATCCAGCACTTTTCCTGGATTCACTTCACGCAGCAAAAACGGATAATCAGATCCCATAAAGATCTTGTCAGAACCAAAACGCTGCATCATATAACGGATGTTCATCGGGTCGTAATTCAGCGAATCAAAATAAAATTGCTTTGCATAATGACTCGGAGGATGTGTAGTCAAACGAAGGTGCGGCCACACATGCCAGCCTTGGTCGAGGCGCGGAATCAAGTAAGGAAAAGACCCTCCGCCATGAGCAAAACAGATCTTCAGCTTTGGAAACTTCTCCATCATGCCGCTCCAGATCAAAGACGCAGCAGCTAGTGCTGTTTCACTCGGCATACCGATCGTGTACATAAAATTATGGTTCGGCATGCGTTCTTTCCCTAGTGTTTCCCATGGATGAATGAACAGAGGCACTTCCCACTCTTCTGCTTTCTTAAAAAACTCAAGAAAAGAAGGATGATCCAGGTTCTGTCCGTTAACGTTCGTTCCGATCTCGATTCCATGAAGACCAAGTTCGTTCATGCAACGGTCCATTTCCCTGATTGCGGTATCTGCGTCTTGCATCGGAACAGTCCCAAGTCCAGCAAAGCGGTCTGGATATTCATTCACCGTTTCTGCGATAAAATCGTTCTGGATTCTTGCCATCGCTTCGGCTTGTTCTGGCGGCGCCCAGTAAGAGAACGTCACGGGGATCGGGGATAGAACTTGAATGTCTACCCCTTCACGATCCATGTCTTCGATCCGTTTTTTCGGATCCCACACTTGGTCCGTTACGTCTCTAAAGTTTTTGCCTCCGACCATAATTGCAGCACCGCATGCACACGTTCTGTTTAGAACCGGCCATCTCTCCCCACCATACTTTTCAGCAAAGTCAGGAAACGACTCTGGAATGATATGTGTGTGAAAGTCGATTCTTAGCACTTCCATTCCTCCACGTTCTCAGGCATCTGATAGCCGCAGTCCTTGCACAAACGGACACGCTCGTTGGAGTTGAAGCTGTGAATCGCTTCTTTAACTTGCTTTTCAATATCACTTAACTGAACTGTCACGCGGTGCATCTCAGAGTCACAGCGGTCACAGAACCATACAAAGTCTTCCAGCTCGCCTTGTGCACGCTTTCTCTCAATAACCAGTCCATAAGAATCAGCAACCCTGTGAGGTGAGTGAGGAACCATTGCTGGCAGCATGAACACATCGCCTTCTTTTACTTCCACTACTTCACGCTTGCCTTGTTTGTTGATGATTTCTACATAACAGCTGCCTTTGATCTGATAGAAGAACTCATCTGAAGGATCCACATGGAAATCACGTCTTTTGTTCGGTCCACCTAAAATCATCGCGATAAATTCTGAGTCCTGCCAAATTACCTTGTTATTTACCGGCGGCTTAAGAAGATCCTTGTTTTCTTCAATCCATTTTAATAGGTTAAAAGATTTTAAAGTTGTCGTTGTACTCATCCTTATTGCCTCCTTTTATTTAGCCAGCTTAGGCTGGTCAGCTACAAGATCATGTGTTACAGAAAGTGCTTCATCAACCATTGAAAACTTAGCTTTTCTTTTGTATCCGTTATAGAAAATCGCTCTCTTGCGGATTGGATCTCCTGTGTAGTAGCGCTCATATTGCACAAGTCGCTGTCCGAAAGCTTCTCCGCAAAGATCCCAAGCGAGCTTAAACAGCTTTACACGTTCGAGCGAATCTACACCTTCACGGCCTAAGTAATACTTATCAATCTCACTTCGGATTTCCGGTGCATTAAAATCATTTCCTGTCGGTGACATGAGCAGCCCGCCCGCACCGATAATCTGGATTACTTCAATTGCTCTCGGATACATTTTTGGAAGCATGCCGCGAATTGTCTCCAGGGCTGCGGCATTCGGCATTACTTCACCTGAAGATGTCGTTTCATACTCATATTCTGCTACTCGTAATAATGATCGGATTACTTCGACGTTCTGGACGAGTTCACCAAGGTCATTCTGTACATTCAGATATCCGTCAACACCGATAGAGTCTGCTAGTTTACAAGCGACTTCAGTTGCAAATGCCAGTTTCACATAGCCTCTAACACCTGACTGGTGAGCAGGCTGCTGTGCAATTCCTGTCTTCGGATATAGAAGATTAGCAGCTTCAACATTGTTATAAAGGAATACACGATCCCAAGGAACAAGTACGTCGTTAAAGACAAGAAGTGCGTCCATCTCTTCAAAGCGTGATGCCAATGGATGGTCAAACTGTGAACGCTTGCCGTCCTGCATAGGCTCACGGCAAATAAGCTTAAGTCCTGGAGTGTCCACCGGCACCGCAAATGCAAGAGCGTAGCGCTCGTCTCCAGGTGCGAATCCAGGAAACGAATAGATGATTACTTCATCCGTGATCGGGGCGAGTGTCGCCAGCATTTTTGCTCCGCGAACGACCAGCCCATCTGGAGTTTCTTCAACAGCTCCAAGATGTGTGAACATATCTTTTTGTCCATGAGAGTTTTTGCTGCGGTCATTTTGGGGATTAATGATCGCATGTGTCAAAAATAGATCATTATCTCTTATGTAGTTATAGTAGTTTTTGATATTTACAGACCATTCGGGATTGTACCGATCTAGGAACCATCCATTATGGGCCATGCCTGTTACAACAACATTTAAAAAGTCAGGTGTACGTCCCATGAGTCCAAAAGTAGATTTTGCATAGATTTCAAACAGCTGGCTTCTCGCCATCATTTCTTCATAGCTCGTCGGGTGCAGGAACGCATTGTTTACCCTCTCGCCCGTTTCTTTGCAAATATGAGTAATGGAATCTTGATATTGCGGATCATGCTGCATGTCGTAAAGTTTGGCAATCTCTTGAATAGGCTGTTTAAAAACAGGTTCGTTCACTACATCTGTAACTCTCCTGCCCTCTAACCAAATTTCTGGTGAACGAGATTTCAAAGCTTGAATATATTGAGCACCAGTTCTAATTCCCATACCATCTGCCTCCTCTATGAATAGATGATTGAATTTGTAACCACTATATAAGAAAGCGCTTTCAACTCTCAATACTGAAATTTCATATTATGAAATTATCAGAAAATTAATTTAATATTATGAAAAATTAAGGTTTGAAAAACTTTGTAGCTCTTGAAAGTTGTTGATTTCTGTTCCAGGATGCTCGCTTTCCTAGGGGCGTGCGGTGAGCCTCCTGCCGCTTTGCGCCTTTAGGAGTCTCACATAAAGGAAGCATTTGTGCTCCTGCGTCTTCACGTAAACCCAGCGAAGCGTGCTTCCTCGTCGCATGCCTTGCAAGAAGTATATCCATATGGCTGGCACGCACCTTACACTCCAATCAATTTTCCAATGAAGACATGAGTCAAAATCAACAACCTTATAGAGAAAACCCTTATGAAAAAAGAGCCCTCATGCAGAATGGCTCTTTTTCATTTTTAAAGACCGATCATTCTTGGGATCCAAAGAACCGCATCTTCTAAATATGTGATTAAAAATAAAATAGCGATCGCTACTACTAAAAATGGTGCTGAAGATTTGACTAACTTCTCAAAACGAACTTCAGCGATCGATGAAACAATGAATAACCCTGTTCCAACTGGCGGTGTTAACAGACCGATTGTTAAGTTAATGCAGATAATTACACCAAAATGAATCGGATCGATATCAAAGGATGTAACTAAAGGCATAAATACAGGGACTAATATGATCAGCGCCGCAATCCCATCCAGCAGCATCCCAACAATCAACAGCATAATGTTAACGAGCAACAAAAACACAAACGGATTTTCCGAAATAGATAACATGCTGTCCGCAAAAACCTGCGGAATTTGTTCAAACGCGATCAGCCAGCCGAAGATATTAGCCATAGCGATTAAGAATGTAACCGTAGCTGTGCTTACAACCGTATTGATTAAAATTTGAGGAATGGACGTCCACTTGAGTTCACGATAAAAAAACATCCCAACCAAGAAGGCAATCACACAAGCTACTGCTGCTGATTCAGTGGCTGTAAAGGCACCGCTTAAAATCCCAAAGATAATAACAAAAGGTACAACAAGTGCTGGCAGTACTTTTACTGTACTTTCCCACATTTCTTTACCCGTAGCTTTTTTACTTTTAGGAAAATTGTATTTGTAGCCCATATAAGCGATTACACTGATAAACGCAGCCCCATAAATAAGTCCTGGAACAATCCCTGCCATAAACAAGCCGCCGATTGATGTTCCAGAAAGGGTTCCATAAATGATAAAAATCATACTTGGCGGAATGATAGGTGCAATGATGGATGACGCAAGTGTTAAGGAAGAAGAAAATTCTTTGTTGTATCCTTCCTTTTCCATCTCCGGCACCATAATTTTGCTCATCATGGCTGCCTGTGCATTCGCTGATCCTAAGATCGAGGCTAAGAACATGTTCGCAACTACCGTTACATAAGCCAGTCCGCCGCGTACATGACCAACAAAAACTTTTGCGAATTTCACAAGACGGGTAGTGATTCCTCCTCCATTCATAAGCTCACCTGCGAGCATGAACAAAGGAATAGCCAGCAAGCCGAAATTATCAAGTCCAGAATAAAGTCTCATTGGGGTTGAATCTAATAAAGCAGTGTTTCCATTCAAGAAAAAGTAAACGACTGTTATCATCCCTAATACGAGAGAAATCGGGATTCCCATCAATAAAAACAGAATAAAGATCCCTATAATGAGAGCAGTTATCATATTTCTGCCCCCTTTGTTTTAATAACGTGAACTAATTGAGCAAGTACATGTATGCACGCAAACGTTAAGCCGATCGGAACGGCACTGTAAGGAATCCACATGGGTAGCAAAATAGCTGTCGACTTTTGAAAAGCCACTCCATCTGACAATATCCATGTATACGTGTATGACAATATTAAGACGAGAAATATGATAATAAACACCTGGCTGAAAACGGCAATCCACATTTTTACTCTTTGCGGACAATAATCAAGCAGCAGCGTAACAGCAGCCTGAGACTTATATTTTAGTCCCAGACTACCGCCGATAAAGCTGATCCAAATCAATAAAAATACGGCAACTTCTCCTGACCATGATAAGGGTGAATTCAGGAAATATCGAAATGCTACTGAAAGCGCTACGATTATTGCAAGTGCGAGCATGAGGATTGCAGCAAGGAATTTCTCGATTTGAGAAATTCCATTGCTGACACTTTGGATTATTCCAGTTCCCCCATTAATTGGGCGTTTTATATTTTCATTCATTTTTCCATCGTAGTTAATCTTCATTAAAAACACCCCAATCTCAGAGCCTACTTTCTTACAGAATCTATAAATTCCTGAATCAGCGGGTCAGTAGGTCCATATTTTTTATCAAATTCTTCTATATATGGTTTGAATAGTTCAGGATCGATATCATAGATTTTCATCCCGTTGTCAGCCAATTCTTTTCTGAACTCTTCTTCTTGCCCTGCTCTCGTTTCAACCGCATAATCCGCTGCGGCTTTTAATGATTCGCGTACAATCTTTTGATCTTCGTCTGACATGCCTTCAAACGTGCTTTTATTAACCATAGCAACCGCTGGCCACACCATGTGGTTCGTGACCGCTCCGTATTTAGCTACTTCATAATATTTGTTTGTGATCGCTGCATCCAAGTCCATATCCATACCATCGATTACTCCTGTCTGAACTGCAGAATAAACCTCAGGAAGCGGAAGTCCTTCTGTTGATGCTCCAGTGGATTTATAGAAATCCTGCATCGGCGGACTTGGTGTTACACGAAGTTTCAAACCTTTCATATCTTCAGGCTTCTTTACATGCTTGTCCTTAAAAAGCATTACACGCTGTCCTGCAAACAGATAATCCAAGCCTGTGATTCCCTGTTCATCAAGTGTTGCCAGAATCTTTTTTGCGGGTTCTGATTCTCTTGCTTCGTGTGCTGCTTCTAGATCTTCAAATGCGTATGGAGCAAACCATGCCGCAAAAGACGGAGAACGTGAACTTGTGTAAGCTGCTGTAATAAATCCAAAATCAACCGATCCAGATTCAATCTGCTGCATCATGTCTGCTTCACTCCCAAGCTGAGATGATGGATAGATCTCGAGCTCAATTCTTCCATCAGAACGTTTAGAAAGTTCCTCTTTAAATTTTTCAGCAGCTTTGTGCCACATGTGTGAAGGCGGTGTAATATGAGCCAGCTTGAATTTATACGTTTTCCCATCAGATGATGCATCTCCAGAACTAGCTGAATCTTTTGCTCCGCTGCTGCATGATGTCAGAAGGATTAATGCTAAAAAAAGAGCAAGTACTACCTTTAACCTTTTCTTCATATTTAACTCCTCCAATACGATTTAAAATGTAAGCGCTATCATAAAACACTGATAAAACCTAGTTCTTTTGAAATGGATTCTGCTGTCTTCACGACATGATGAATCATGGAAGGGGTGTCCTGTCCGAGCATATAAGACACGGGTCCTACCATATTAAGTGCCGCAATCGTCTGTCCTGTGTACGACTTTATGGGTGCTGCTATACCATACAGCCCCATTTCGTTTTCATTATTACTAATGGCATATCCGTTTGCTCTTATTACGGCGAGCTCATCTTTTAGTTTTTCAACGCATGTAATGGTGTTAGGTGCACGTCGAAGCAGTCCTCTTGATATCGTCGGTTTAATCATTGAGGTATTGTAAGCAAGCAAGACTTTTCCAGTACTCGTACAATAAGCAGGCTTCGTATCACCAATAAAAGTCGGGACTTGTACTGAATTCGATGATGCAACACGCAGAACAAATCTCACTTCTCCACTATCTAGCATTCCGATATGTACAGTTGTATTGAACCTTCTGACAAGACCTTCACACAGCGGAAGAGCTTCAGTGTTTATGTCTTGCTGATACATGACATGGTTGCTCCATTCTAGAAGCTTCCATCCTAATCTATATTTTTTCTGACTGTCTTGAATTAGTATGCCTTCAGAGCAAAGTGTCCTTACAAGGTGGTGGACAGTACTTGCGTTCATATTTAATTTTTCAGCAATCTGCAAGTTTCCTAGTGCTGGTTCATCCTTGGTAAAGCAATTTAATATCCTTGAAATTTTTTGAACAGATGAGATCACAAATTCTCCCCCTCAAACGGATACGTTATTTAGAATGTCAGCTTAAAGACAACCACCCCTTTCAATATGCGTTCATCGTATTTAAAAAGATGGTTTGATACAATCGAATAATTTCATAATATGAAATCTCTTAAAATATTTTTAGAATTATTAGAAAATTTAGCAGACTATTGAAGGATAGCTTTTGCTAGTAAAGAAGAAGTATAGGTATTGAAGTTCATTTATAGATTTCGTTATAAACTATCAAATTACCTACCTTATTTTTTCCCTTTTCAATGAAAAAATTGTAAACTGCATATAGCATTTAATTCCTTTATCAATTACTATATGTAGTAGGGATCCTTTTACATAGCAAATAAATTCTCTTCATATTTCATCATTTCATGTTGAAAGAGGTGCAGGCGTTGGACATTACGGAGAGTCTGATTACATATATGGATGAAAATTTGCCGAATTATTTAAACGATTGGCATAAAAAAGTCGTGATCTCTAACCATGATATACATAAGGATAAGGTCATCGAAAATGCTTTGCACATGGTTGAGCTCGTAAAGCTTTCCTTACGCGGCCAGCTTTCACCTGAAAAAATTAAGCAGCTCGCACGTGAAGTTGCCGTTCAAAGATTAGAAGCAAAAATTAATATTGGCGAATTCGTATATAATGTAAATTTAGGCCGAAGTGAAATTGTCAGGTTCGTCACGGGTTCAGGTATTTCTATTGAACAGCTTCAGCCGGTCATTGAAACGATTAATTCTCTTTTTGATGAGTTTTTATACCACGCCGTTAAAAAGTATACCCAATTAAAAGACGCTGAAATTCAAGAGAAGACGCACTTTATCGACCAAAGCCACAAAGAGCGCCTGACCATTCTCGGACAGATGTCATCGAGCTTTGTTCACGAGTTCCGAAATCCGCTAACTGCGGTTATGGGGTTTGTAAAACTCATGCAGCAAGAAAACCCGCGAATGAAGTATATCGACATCATCAGCCATGAGCTAACTCAACTTAATTTCCGTATCTCTCAATTTCTTCATGCTTCTAGAAAAGGGGTTCAGGAAAGAGATGCAGAGGAATTTGCGCTCGAGGATTTATTTTCAGACATACTGGACTTTATGTATCCGAGTCTGGTAGATGCTGATGTGAATGTGGTCCCTCGGATTGACCCGACCATTACGTTGTGGGCACACAAAGATGAGTTGAAACAGGTTCTGCTTAACCTGATCATGAATTCCATAGATGCTCTGCGGCAAAAGAAACACGATCGCCGTATTATGATTTACAGCAAAACCGAGTCAGATTCGAACGTACATATTACGATCTCAAACAACGGTCCTGCTATTCCTCCTAAAACGATTAAAACGATTTTCGAACCGTTTTTCACAACAAAGGAGTTAGGTACCGGAATAGGTCTTTTTGTGTGCAAAAAGATCATAGAAAAGCATAAAGGAACAATCAGCTGCACTTCTTCTGATGAAGTTACAACATTTTCGATCCTACTGCCGCTTCATGCTGTAGTTCATAAAGAAATACATCAATTATAAATAAAAAGGAACTCGGATTTGCCGAGCTCCTTTTTATTATTTTTAAGGTTTCAGTACAACTTTAATACATTCATCTTCATGGTCGTTAAATGTTTTATAGGCATTCCCTGCCTCCTCTAATGGAATTCGATGTGTAATAATCTCTGTTGGATCAAATTCCTGATTAATAATTTTATCAAAAAGCAAAGGCATGTAATGAATGACTGGTGCCTGCCCCATCTTCAACGTTACATTTCTCTCGAAGATATTTCCTAAGGGAAACATGTTATACATAGATCCATAAACACCTGTAAGCTGTATCGTTCCAAATTTCCTCACTGCATAAAGGCCAATTTCAATGGGACTGAGTGTACCTCCTTGCAACTTCAATTTCTGTTCAACCTTCTCAACAACCGATTTTTTTCCATCCATACCTACACAATCGACTACCACGTCGACACCGCCGCTTGTTATTTCTTTAAGATGAGCACCCATGTTATCGAAATCATCGAAATTGTAAACTTCCGCACGATTTTTTGTTGCAGCATGATTTAAACGGTAATTGATATTATCAATGGCTATAACTCGTTTAGCCCCTTTCATCCAAGCAAATTTCTGGGCCATTAAACCGACAGGTCCACATCCGAGCACAGCTACTGTATCTCCTTCTTTCATACCCGAACTTTCGATGCTCCAATAAGCTGTTGGAAGTACGTCCGACATGAACAACAAAGCTTCATCCTCAAGTTCACATGATTCAGGAATGACAAATGGCATGAAATTTCCATAAGGTACACGCAGCAGCTCTGCTTGTCCTCCTGGATGGTTCCCGTACCTTTCCGTAAATCCAAAATATCCCCCTGTATCAATCGCTGGATTTGGATTGGAATTGTCACATTGACTTTCCATATCATGATTACAATAAAAACATTGACCGCACGAAATATTAAAAGGAAGTACTACTCGATCCCCCTTTTTTACCCGTGTAACTTCTGGACCAACTTCTTCTACAATTCCCATTGGTTCATGTCCAATTACGTAATCTTTCGTAGTAGGCAAGGCACCTTGATAAATATGAAGATCAGAACCACAAATAGCTGTTGAAGTGATTCGTACAATAATGTCGTCCTTTTTCTGAATTACCGGATCTGCAACATTTTTCACCTGGATGTCTTTTGTACCTTGGAAAGTAACTGCTCTCATAATAACCTCCTATTATGTAGAATACTTACTCTTTTCCCTCAACTAAGAAAATTATGTTCCTATGAAACAGTTTTAAATAAATAATAAAAAAGTCCCCGCCTAGTGGCAGAGACTTTATTTTAATATACCGATTCTCTATATAAAGGCATCGAGCAGCAGCGGAACGATCCCCCTGATTTTATGATTTCCGAAATATCTACTTCTAGGACTTCATATCCTCGTTCCCGTAATGCGTTATTTACATCTTTATTGCACGGAAGACTTAATACTTTTTTGTTTCCGATCGATAATACGTTTGTTCCCATCGTAAATTGCTCGTCTTTATTCACTTCGATTAATTCAAAATGAGATGCGAGAAGTTTAAAGTCATTTTCTTCAAACGCATGCGGATATACAAGTGCTTCTTTATCAGATAAGATGTTAAACACACAATCTAAATGTAAATAAATTGGATCGAATGGAACAGCGATAACTTCCATATCCGGAAGCTGAGATTGCAATTGTTGAATGGTTTCTTCTGAAGTCCGTCCGCTTACTCCGATATATACTTTATGGCCATGAACGATTACATCTCCACCTTCAATTCGGTCTCCTTCTATTAAAGAGAGGTTCACTTGATGCTCCAGAAGCCAGTTTCGGAGGATTTTTTCTTCACCATCACGAATATTGCTTCCCATTCTCGAAACGAATACCGTCTCACCAATTGTGAAACCGATATCCCGTGTAAAAACCTGTTCCGGGAATTTTTCCATTGGAGGAAGTTTATAAACATCTACACCATGATTGGCCATCATTTTCACAAAATCCTGGTGCTGTTTCATCGCACGTTTCATATTTATATTGTCTTTCGCAAAATGACGCTGCGTTTCATTGATGATTTCATCGATCTTCATATATCTAGGTTCACAAACAATTACTTTTTTTAACGTTCCATATTCACTGTCACAGTTCACGAGCTTATATTCTCCTTTAATTACGGTAGCCATTCATAATCCTCCATTTAAGGTATATATAAGGCTCTTCCCTAAATCATCTGTACCGTAAACGTTTTTTACACTTTCAACTATTCTATTTTCATTTTTGCCAATAATGGCTAAAAGTTATCTCTCTTTATAAAAAAACCACCCGAGCGGACGAATCCACCCGGATGGCTATCACTATTTTGTATTTATTACACATTTTTTATACCTTGTTTTCAGGTCGGACAAAATCCAGTTTTCCTTTGTATAATTTCAAAAATTCGAGATGAGGATTATGCTTTTCTACAAGAAGGAAAACCTCGTGGATTAAAAGTTCCAACTCTTGCACACTGTTATGTACATCTCCTATAAAAATTGCAGAAAATCTTTCATCCATATTTTCTGGCTTAATGCTAAAAATCTCACTATATTTGTGCATCCATTTAAACGATGGATGATGAATATACAATTTGTTTAATCCAAATAGCACACCCATTAGCTTTTTCTGAACCGATCCCATCAGATCATACAGCATTAGCCAGTCTTTCCGGTCTAATAATGCTTTGCGATTGTTCCATCTGTACCAGAGCGCCAAGTTCTCTTCAATCATCTTTTCTGCAAGTTCAGCTGGATAAATTTGAACTTTTCTTTTTAATTTATTAATCAATTGATCTCCATATAAACTCCGTCCGTAATAGATAGAAGAAACCATACATTGTTTTCCGTAATCCATATCAAACTCATTCACCACATCATTAATCCAAGTTTCAGCAGTACTTGTTAAAAAGCTGCTGATTTCCAGCTTCACATTCTCAGGTGTTAAATAGCTCTCTGCCCATTCTTCTTCCTCAAATGGGTGAAAATCAATCACTGATCCATTGATAGTTTGAATGGGATGCATTCGGTCTTCATCTGTTGGCGGTTCAGACCAGAAGATATTCAGCTCGATGTCTGAATGTTTATCTTCCCATCCTCTCGAAACGGAGCCTGCGAGTAAAACAGCCTCTATTTTTGGATTTTGCTGATAAATTGATGCCATATTTATTGCAATATCTTTTAATCTCATAAAAGTAATCTCCCATTTATTAAATAACATTCTATTTCTATTTTAAGAAAAAAATTTATTAAATGATAGGAATTCATCTGTTCCCTATAGAATTCGTTTTTAGAAAGTTTGAGGAGGCTTTTATGATTTCAAAAAAAACCTTATATTATTATGTGCTTCTAATGATTCTTTCTGTTCCTTTGATTATGGCAGCAAAGCTTAGCTATCATATTTGGATTAAAGACGGTAGTATTGAACGTTTCGATTTTAACAAAGCCTATTTTACAGCTACTATTATTAGTATCGTTATTTTCATCAGCAATGTCAGATATCACAAAGATAAAAAGCAGAAGGTTTCCATATAAAAAGGACTCCAGCAAAAGAGTCCTACTTTATTTATTTCATTTTTACTTATGATGAAACGGACATTTTCCTGTAATCGGTTCTACGTCATCTCCGATAAAGTACTGCTTCCATTCCCGATGCTCAGGGTCACCATAATGGCTGATGTTCGGATGTGTCGGCAAGTTATCCCACTTCTCTACACGTTCACGTACTTTTTCACGTGACATGCTTCCGCCTGGGGATGTTCCTTCTAAGCCTTCGAAAATACGTCTTGGCTGGAATCCTAATACTAAGCTGTTTCCGAGATCCCTCGTTTTACGCTGTTTATATGCTGGTGCGTTGCCAAACACAAAGTAGGGTTCATTATCCACTGAAAAGGCAAACAAGTGATGATCAGGATCTTTAGGAATATGTTCTGGCCATGGTTGATCATCTGTTTCGTGAAGGTATTTAAGGATGTTCCAGAAATATTCACGATAATGCGGAATGTCTTTCTCTTCTTTTTCAGGTTCGACGAACACAAATAAACCATGGCGAATCAGTTTAGGCGTGTCAAATAGTTTATTGAATTCTTTAATAGCTTCAGGCAGGTTTGACCAGTCATCATGAGTCACATAAGCATAGCGGAGCTCACCTTTTTTCTCAGCGGCCATACCAAAGTAACAAGGAAACGTCTTGTCAGTTACTGTTTCATGAAAGGTCTTATACTCTTCAATGACCCAAGCTGGAACTCTATCTGGATTTGTCATATCTTCTTTAGTAAGCAAAGTTAATTGTTTCGTTTCCACTTAACCACTCCTCTGATCTGATAATGAGGAATTTCCCTTAAGCTGAATGATTAAAACGTGATTTGCCTTGCTTATTTTTTCCAAGCTAAAATCTCTTCTAGATTGCCTAAATGTTGTGCCAGCCAGTTCATTTCGTGTGCAAATCTTTTAGGCGGCTCACCTTCATGCTCGGTAACGGATATCCACCACGTGCTCTCCATGTACCAAACTAGCCTTAACGACCTAATTAACCTCTCAAGCGATAATTCATTTGTATGGCGATATCCTTCAATAAATGCATGTACTGCTTCTCTATTTAGAGTATCGTTATGTAAGCAGGCTGAGATAATAATTCTGCCAATATCTAATTCAAGATAGTCATAATTCATTCGGTCAAAATCCAAGATAGCTGTTGCGGAGTCAGCCGAAAATAATACATTATCGACCCATAAATCCCGATGACACCATCCTGGAGTCAGGTTTTCAAAGTCTTCCTTAACCATTTTATTGGTTGCCTCTTTTTGATAAAGTATTAAGGGTCTTAATTCTGTTAAATCTTTTTCATCGCACTCCAATAAAACAGAATTCCAATAATCAATACGATCTTGGATAGCCGGCAGATTAAACATTGTTTCTTTTTTGGGAGGAAGAGTTCCATCATTTAATCGTTTGTGAAGCTTTCCTGCAGCTGATCCTAATGATTTCATCTGTTGAAGGTTAGTATTTCCAGCCTTCATTAAGTTTCCTTCCATAAAGCGCATAATCGTATAAAGCTCACCATCCGCAGTCTCATGTAAAAGTTCACCTCCAAGTTCCAGCAGTTCCGGACAGGGAACTCCATGATGAAGACAGCGGTTTTGAGTCTGAAGTGCCGTTCGAATGGTATCAAGGTCATATTTTTTAATGCGTTCCCTATTGTATTGCTTTAAAAGAAAGGTCCCTTTTTTCGTTTCTATTTTCCACTTTTGATTCAGCCAGCCGCGTTTAATTGGCATACTTTTATAAATGTGCAAATCAAAACGGCTTTCTGCATCGTTTTTTAGATGTTCCCATAACGATTGTTCTGAAGCTTGTTTATCTAAACTAACGACACCCATCGGTTTACTTCAGCTCCTGCCACTTCACCCACAATGATTCTTCTCTTTTTTTATAAAAGCCTACGTCTCGATCCATATATCCATTTACAATAAACTCTCTACGAATTGTACAAAAATCCTCATGGTATTGTTTGATGAATTGATTGATCTGAACTTCACTGTAAGTTTCGTCCTCTAATTTGCGCACCAAGTACTCCAGTACCACTAACTTTTTCTTCTTCTGTGAAGGTATGCTTTTCAGTTTCCCTTCTTTATTTAAGAAAGCATTTAAAACACCTGATTGATAATTCTCAAGTTCTTTTGCCATTTTATTCCCAACTCCATCTATATAGATTCTATTTGTCTATTTCGCTCGAAATCCAGATAACGCGTGCCCTGAAAAGTAAGATTGCCTTTGTCGCCTTCAACCAGCTGTCCATAATCTTGCGGTTTCACCTGCAATTCCATACGGTCTCCGCTTTCCACTTCGAATGTCACAAAATAGCTTGTATGCGCTGAACTATCATTACCGCCTCCGCTAACTCTGCTTCTTTTTGTTTTTACATCAGCAGGAACCGTCAACTGCGGTTGTTTGTTATTGTGGCTCCTTTGACTGATTCCTTTAAAAATCACAAAAAGAAACGCCCCTATAACAAGTACAAAGATAACTCCCATGAACATTGGTCCAAAATCAAAAATCCAATCTCCTGAACCAAAACCAGGTTCTTGAAACTCTTGAAAGTCTTCAAAATCATCCATACAATTGCCCCCCCATCACACCTCTTTTACATATTATTACATACGAAAATAAAAAGACAGAAGTTTCAGTTTTAATTTACGGTACGTGTTCTTTAATCTGATACACGTTCGCGCAAACAGTGATCTCAAAATTTTGGACGGTGAATCCACAAGATTTGGCCATTTATCCACAAAAAATGGACCTCAATCCAAAAATTTTCGAGGTTTATCCACGACTAGACATTCACCGAAATCCGCCGACACCATTGCTCCTCTGTCCCCCCGCATCATCATCAGCACTGCAATCTAAAAAAGACTGCATTCCAAAAATGCAGTCCTTTCTTAATTTAAACTCATCTTTAAACAGTTACTCTGCTTACACGTATTTCATGAAGCGCATTCTTTACTTTTCCGAATTCTGATGCGTGCGGGCGGTCATCTCCATCACCATAGCCGTAATCCACCATCCGGTTTCGGTTCAAACATAGTTTTGTCAGCTCTGGCTTAAAGAAATCGAATAGCTTGAAACGTTCTTCTAAGTGAGAGAACCTCTCTTGATACGCTTCAATGCTGTCAGCTAGATGTGACCAGAATGCGGTCTCTTCAATCAGCTCGTTTCGTACAAGCACATTTGACATATAACGGAGATGGCAGATAAAGAGTCCTGTGAAAATAAACTGCGTTAAACCTTCAGGCGGCTCACTGCGCAAAACCTTTCGCAGTTCTTCCGTTACACCTTCTAACTCCGGGAAAGGCTGATCTGAAATGTTCACATCATCCACATAATCTTTTACCGCAAGTCTTTCAGGCTGGTAATCTTTTAAAATTAAGATCGTATTCTGACCATGCGGTGAGAAAACCGTTCCATATTGATACAAGAAGTGCAGCAGCGGCGGCATGACAACACCAAAGAACTTTTTCACCCATTCGTCCGCACTTATGCCAGACTTTTCGATTAGGCTTTGTACATATGGCTTTCCATTCCCATCAACATGATGAAGAGCAGCGAGTGTAATCGGCTGTTCCCCCGGCTTCAAGTAGGTGTAGATGCTTTCTCGCCAGATTGTTCCGAGCATTTCTAGATATTGGTACGGAGCACCTTTTAATTCGCTGTAATGCGTGTGATTAACATTAATGCTCGCCACTTCGCCAGGCAGCACAACTTCGCACTCATCCCGTAAAAAACTGTCCTTCTCATAAATTCCTTTTATATGCTCTGTAACTTGAGGAGCGATTACTGTCCGCTCTGAAGGCAGGCCGCGATACACGAGCGTATTTAAAATACTCATCGGCAGTTTCACATGTGCCTTCAACGGATTCGTTCTGTTCACAAACGTACGGATCGACTGCTGTGGTAAATAGTGATCCGTTCCTTCTTCTAATGGAACGATCATGCCTTTTGCCAAATCTTCAGGGAAGTTTTGAATCAGAACATTTTTCCACTGCCATTCGTGAACAGGCATGAAATAGTAATCCATCGGCAGTTTCCCATTCTCACGTAAAATTTCATTAAATCGCTGAACAAGAACACCATCTAGCTCTCTTATGATCAGTTTTTCATAATGTAATGCGCTCACTGATTGAAATTGTGCTCGGTCGCGGTGAACAGCGATCCAGAACAGTTTTGTTTCCTGCTGATTTTCAGGTGCATATTCGCTATAGTCATCAAAGCCGAAACCGATGCGCCCTTTGTTGTACGTGATCCATGGGTGTCCTGACATCTCGCCTTCTAACTCCGCATAATCAAGATCCACCAATTCATCAGATGTTTTTTTATGATTGTTTAATAGATTGGCATCAGCGATCAGTGTATGATTCAATTCTTTAATAAGATGACCGGCGGTTTCGGCAGACATTCCGATCATCGGCTGAATATCCATTAAGAAACGGATCGCACTCGTTGCCGGAATCCACTCACCTTCTTCTAACACTTCAATCGATGACGCATCTACATCATAGCTGTCAAAAAAACGGCTTTCAGCAGTAAAACGGTATTTACGCTCTTCATTAACGGTGAAAACAAATCCGTCTTCATTTTGTTCAGGAAGAATCATGTCTTCATACATATACTCAGCCAGCATCTTAGCCAGCAAATTTTTGTTTACCGTTTCCCACGTATCTTTTTTAAGAATCGATTCTGTTTCATTTATATAAAGCATGCTTTTCCTCCTTATGTAACTGAAGTTTCCCTCTGTTTCTTTCTCTCGTGAACGTTCCCCATAAGAAAACAATTAAGTGGAGAACGACAAACAAACTTGCATAGATAAACACGTTTGATATCGTACGGGTGTTAACGATCGATGATGCCGCTACAGGTGCGAGCAGGAGTCCTACGTTTTGAATTGCAGAGACCTTGCTGTAATCTCCATGGGAGTTCTGACTCCATTGAAAAATAAACACATCCAATTTTGATAGACACCATGCAGCTCCTATTCCAAACATACAGCGGAACAGGATCAAACCAACGATGCCCGTTTCAATTCCCTGAAAAAACAATCCTGTAATAATCATAACGGTTGCGGCTATATAGCCGTTCCAGCCAAGCCTCTCACTGTATTTACGAATAAGCGGCAAAGATACGATCGCCATAAGACTTGGTATCAAGTACAATACACTGCTCGTCATTGTATCAGTGTTATACACATTTTCGGTGAACGTTGTAAAAAACGGACGAATCATATTTACAGCTAAATGTAAGGTCAGCACGACAATTCCGAACATCAAAAATTGCGGCAGCAAACTGTGCTTACTGTTGTCTTGTAACGATGCATCTATCACTTCACTTGTATCCACCTTTTTTAACATGAAATAACTGACGAGACCCAATGCACATTCCATGGTTCCAACCATCCAAAAGATCAACAGCGGATCTTTCATCTGTATGACCCATCCTGACAATAAGGTCGCCGTTACGATCGCACCTTGCAGAACAGCATGATAGCTTGCAGCAGCACCTGACGATTCTTTTCGGTTCTCTTGCATCAGTATCGTGTACAGCAAAAAGTAACTGCTCTTAAAAATGAGCAAAAGAACACTCGCTGCGACGAACATCTCAAACGTCTGTGAAACCGCCATCCAGAAGCAGGAAAGTCCTGTTCCACATTGGCCGATGATCAGCAGAGTAGAACTGTTTTGCCATTTGTTAGCGATCAGTCCCCAAATCGGGGTGAAGACCACAACAACTAGCCTGCACGTCATAATATAAAATCCCGTTAAATCCGGGTCTGTTATACCAAATACCTTCCTGAAAAATTGCGGATAGAACGGTGATAACAATACTTCTGTACATACGAACAGAAAGACACAGCTTAATAGAAATAGGTTTAGCGTACGGTTGCGGGCTTCCATGCCGGTTCCGTTCCAAAGTTTTGAAACACGTTCCTATGAGTTACAGGATAGATTTCCTGCTCAAAAAGTTTATTGATGATAACTGCGTTTCTGTGTGCACCGAGACCAAGATCTGGAGCACCGACACCGTGAGTGTGAAGCTCACCATTCTGAATAAAGATATGGTTGTTCTCAAGATCTTTCGTCTGCAATCGGTAGTCTTGAGTGATCTGGTAGCGGTTCTTGTGATCCCACTGGATTCTTTCTTGCATATCCATCAAGAAGTGCGGGAATGAAGGTGCATAGCCTGTACCTAAAATGACAACATCAGATTCGAGCTCAAAGACTTCCCTCGTAACATTTTGGCGAAGTGAGAGCAGATGCGTATCTGCATCATTCTCTAAATGAACAAGTTCAGTCATCGCCTGTAAGTGAATTTCAGGTTTCTTTTGCCCAACTGATTTTTCATAAAGCAGATCATAGATATCCGCAATCGTATCCATGCTGATTCCTTTGTATAAAAGGTCTTGCTTTTGCAAAAGCTCGTCCTTCTTGGTTGAGGGAAGCTGATAAAAGAAATTCGTATAATCCGGTGAAAAATATTCAAGCCCAAGCTTTGAATACTCCATCGGGAAAAATCCTTTTGAGCGAGTGAACCAATTCAACGAATACGCATCATTATCCTGAAGCTGAGCAAGATCATAGAACACCTCAGCAGCACTCTGTCCTGATCCGACCACTGTAATTGATCTAGCATTCAATATCTCTTCTCTGCATTCTAAATATTGTGAAGAATGGATGACTTTTGCACCAAGTTTCTTTTCAAGATGTGAAGGTATAGAAGGAATAGTCCCGATTCCAACAGCGAGATGCTTCGTGTAATATGTTTCTGTTTCCCCTGTCTCTTCAGATCTTACGATGACTTCATAAAGTGGAAACTCTGCAAATTCAACAGGCAGAATGTGTTCCACTGCCATTCCAAATCGGCATGAGTTCAGCTGACTTGCTGCCCAGCGGCAATAATGATTGTATTCCTTTCTTGGGATATGGAAGTTTTCCAGAAAATAAAAGTGATACAATCGGTTATGTTCCTGAAGATAGTTCAAGAAAGTGTACTTGCTTTTTACATTTGCCATACTTACCAAATCTGCGAAGAAAGGAACTTGCAGAGTTGTACCGTCGATCAGCATCCCTTTATGCCAATTGAACTCTGTTTTTTTCTCAAAAAACAATGCTTCTTTTCCTCCGGTTTCATCGAGCATTGCCGCGAGTCCAAGATTAAATGGACCGATGCCAACACCGATGATGTCATACACTTTTTCAAGTTGTGGCTGTTTCAAAGACATCTTCCCACCTCCTCTCAAACGTTTCTCTATGGCAATACATGAGCATTCCGGTCTTATCCGGCAAATCGATCGGCTTCACTTTTGTAAAGCCGCACTTTTCAAAAACATGAATCATCTTTTCATTTCGTATGTCAGGTTCTGCGATCACTTTCTCTGTCCCTTGCGACAGGAACTGAAAATGTACGATCGCCCGCAATAAAGGGAGTGCGTATCCTTTCCCAAGATATGCTTCCTCTCCGATTAAAAGGTGAATTCCCTGATCTTCTGAGTGAGGATCATAGTAATCTTCAACGATATCCCC
The DNA here is from genome assembly GCF_001642935.1 of Fictibacillus arsenicus. Classification (NCBI taxonomy): domain Bacteria; kingdom Bacillati; phylum Bacillota; class Bacilli; order Caryophanales; family Fictibacillaceae; genus Fictibacillus; species Fictibacillus arsenicus. The sequence goes on along the minus strand of NZ_CP016761.1, from coordinate 896,000 downwards.
TTTTACCCAATATGCTTCCCAGTAGCTCATTGGAACGCCATCGATCAAGCCCAAATACAAGGTCTGATGCTTATCTGACAAAAATTTCTCTAAATGCTTTTCGTATTCTTTAAACGAAATATTCAGTTTCCAAAACGGAATAACATAAGGCCGCTGCTGCCACTTATGCAAAAGTGAAACATCCCGCTCCAAATCTACTTTTACAAATGATAGTGTTTTTCCAATCGTTGAGTCGTAGAAACTAAATTCTGGTTGCATCTAAAGTCAACACCTTTTGCAATGGGTTTGGGATGTTCGTATAGACTGACTGAGTTTCCATTGAACCAACAAGCTCGTCCATGTCATGAAAGCGTGTAAGCAAGTTAGCTTTGCATGGCAGATGTTCAGAATCTAGCAAACTTCTTAATAATCCGGATTTGCCGCCAGTCAGGTTATCATGATGCAGCAGCCTGTTCCTTAACATTTTCATAAGCTCTGATTCTTCTATAAGACCTGCTGAACCGAATCCGTTGATCAGTCCGAACAGGTGATTCATGAAAAAGTAATAGCGGAACCGTTCTATGGCAACTTCATCGCTGCAGATCGTAACGCTCTTCCGATTCAAGTCAGGCACTTGTTCCACCAATAAATCCGCCTTTGATTCACTATAATAGTAGCCCTGGTTGTCACGATAATAGAATCGAGATGGATAGCCTCCTTCGAGCTGAACAATAGAGTTCTGCTGGTGAGCTTCAAGTGCCACACCATATGTTTCATACAGCCATAACAAAGGATCTAAGCAAATCGTTAAGTATTCTGAGAACCATTCTTTGCTTACTTCTTCGGTTGATCTGTTTTCTTTTTCGGCAAGATCCTGAATGATGGCTGCAATTCGCGAACGTCCGCCAAATCCATGATCCTGGCAAAGCCCCGCTAGCAAACTAGCATTTTGATCGTTCTCATAGAATGGATTTTCTCTGATTACTACTTCAAAGCCCGACGATTCTTTTTCCAAAGGTATGTTTAAGAAGGCTGGATCTTGAATGATTTTAAAAGTGGGAAATACCTCATTAAGTTCTTGCCCGATCTGGGACTGCATGAGCCTCGTCACTTCTACTCCACGATGAAGTTCTTTTTCTAAATTCACACGAAGAGAATTCGTGATTTTTATTGGAACAGAGAATTTGAACATGTATTTAAAATTTCGGTTGTACACAGATCGCATCGATGAAGTAGCTGAAAATGGTTCACCATATGGTCCCATGTAGCTCAGCTTGCCCACTTCTATGTATCTTTGTACGTGCTGATCGTTTAATAAAACCGGTACTTGTAAAGGATGCACGGGTATAAAGACAGACTGGTCATCCTGCTCAATTGTGTTGGTAAACTTTTCATCTTGTTTAAGAAGCTCCAGCGTAATCTCTTCTGCTGTCAAATCATGAGCCGAATCTTGAGCAACAATAGAACGGTCTGCTTTAAAGAAATGCAGCTGGAACGCACCTTTTAGTTCTGGTGAATAAAGTGCTTCTTGCTCCACATTCATGCCTTGCTTACTCTTTGGTGTCGGATGAAGCAGATGGCCGAATAAAAGAGACTGTTCTGCTTCAATAAACGTAAACTCACTTTGCTCTAACTGATCTGCGTCATCTTTACGTTCTTCTAAATAACGGTGAATGTTTCGGCAGCTAAGTATTGTGCGAAGCAGCAGCTCATCTTCTGCATCTTCCCGTTCTTGATCAATTAATAATTCTTTAGATAGAAGCGAAACCAATGTGACGTAATCAAGCGGAATCATTTTTTCATCCGTTTTATAAAAAACCGGGAAGTGGAATAAATGACGCCCTGTTAATGAATAATGCTTAACTGCTGCAAATAGGGATATTTCTTGATTTGTTAATGAGATCTTCAGCCATTTTTCTGGTGTGTCACCGCGCCATTCCACCCTAGCTGGATGATCTTCCGTGAAATTTTGTGTTTCTCTAAGGTAACAGTTTAAAAAACTTTGCATGCTTGCATTTTCTGCTCGTAATTTATGATTTGTCATTGGGTGATCCCCCTGTTTTCGTACTCTGCTGCAAATTGAGAAATGCTATGAAGAATATCTTCAATATCCACGATAGTCGTTCGCGGATTCAGCAATGTAAATTTCAAAAATACTCGGCTCTTCACTTTTGTTTTTGCAACCAATGCCGTACCTGTATGAAGAAGTTTTTTATAAATAAAAGTGTTAATATTGTCCCGTTCTTCAAGGTCATCATTTCTGTAACAGAATACAACGGCATTGATCTCCGGATGCATATTGCACACTTCGAATGTATCTTTTTGATTCATCACTTTAACCGTTTGTTCCGCAAGGTGAAGTGTATAATCGATCATGCTTGCAAAATTCTTTTCACCGACGATTCGAAGTGACATAAAAAGTTTTAATGCGTCAAATCGTCTTGTTGTCTGAACCGATTTGCTTACCAGATGAAAGAGTCCGTCTTCCTCATCGTTTTCAGGATTTAAGTAATCAGCATGATGCGCAACATAACGGAAGTTTTCTTTATTTTTCACGAAGAATGCACCGCAGCTGATCGGCTGATAAAACTGCTTATGAAAATCAATGGTGATTGAATCAGCTTGTTCAATACCAGCGAGTTTGTTCGAATGCTTTTTACTCAGCATCAATGCCCCTCCATAAGCAGCATCAACGTGCAGCCATAGACCGTTCCTCTCAGTTATCACCGCTATATCCTGAATCGGATCGATGCTCCCGAAATCAGTCGTTCCCGCTGTGGCAACGACACACATCGGATATAAGCCTTCAGACTTTAACCGATTTATTTCTTCATTTAATACATTGGCATTCATCTTTTTGTTGTGATCGGTTTCGATGGTTACAACTGCCTGTTCACCTATTCCTAACTGGAACGCTGACTTTTTCACCGTAAAATGAGCATCTTCAGAACAAAGAATACGCATCTTGCCTGCTTCAGGCGGAAGACCTTCCATCTTCACGTTCCAGCTCCACTCTTTTTCGCAGAAATGGTCACGTGCTAACAGTAATCCCATATAGTTGGATTGTGTGCCTCCGCTTGTAAATGTGCCATCTGCCGTATTCGGAAGTCCCAGTTTTTCGCTCACCCACTGGATCAGCCGTTCTTCCAGGTACGTGGCGCTTGAGCTTTGATCCCAAGAATCCATCGATTGATTTAGTACACCGATGATCAGCTCAGCTGCAACTGCTGGAATAAGCGGAGGACAATGAAGATGCCCTATACTTGTCGGGTGTGATACGTGTATGCTGTTTTTAACGATCTTTTCTTTCACTTCTTCAAGGACCATGAGAGGATCATCTCCATCTTTTGAAGCGATAGGCATGGCAAGAATTTCTTTTTCAATGTCATGTGGATGCTTTCCGTTAAAGGCATCTGTATTGTTTTTATAAAATTGGCTCAGCAAATGCTGTGATTCAAACAGGATGTGCTGAAAACTTTGCAATCCTGCTTCACTGTTATTTAGAAAAAAACGGTCAAAATCAGTTGTGTTCATTCTGCACCCCTATTTGAGCGCGGCTCTTACCGCATCTGTAAATATCGCTATCACATCATCCAGCTGTTCTTCAGTAATGATAAGTGGCGGCAGGAATCTGATGACACTTCCATATCTGCCTCCGACTTCCAAAATCAAGCCTCTTTTAAAGCATTCTTTTTGAATGCGGCTCGCTAGTTCAGGATTTGCCGCAAATGTTCCTTTTTGCCCCGACGGGATTTTTGGATTCACAATTTCTGCCCCAACCATCAATCCACGTCCGCGGACATCACCGATCTCAGAAATTTCATTTTGAAGAATAGTTAGTTCCAGCATGAGCTTTTCACCGAGCTCTTTCGCATGCTGTGATAAGTTGTTTTCTTTGATGTATTTGAGAGTAGCTGTACCAGCGGCCATCGCCATCTGATTACCACGGAACGTTCCGATATGTGCTCCTGGTGCCCATTTATCCAGTTCACGGTCATAGATCACAACGGATAATGGCAAACTTCCGCCAATAGCTTTTGATAAAACAACAACATCAGGAATGATGCCTGCATGCTGGAAGGCAAACAGCTCGCCTGTACGGCCAATACCTGTTTGAACCTCATCGATAATAAGCGGAATATTGCGCTCTTTCGTGATTCTGCGTATTTCACGGAGCCACTCAACCGGTGCAGGGATGGATCCGCCTTCACCTTGTACGACTTCCAAGATCATTGCTGCTGGAGGCAAGATTCCGCTTTCCGGATCATATAAAAGGTTTTCGATATATTTGGCACTGATCTTATGAGTGTCATCTCCACCCATCCCAAATGGACAGCGATATGCATACGGGTAAGGCATGAAGTGAACATCTGGCATTAGCCCTTGAACATTTTGTTTCGGCCCTAAGTTACCGGATAGAGCCATCGTTCCATGTGTTGCTCCGTGATACCCACCTTGGAAAGATAGAATGCTTCTTCTTCCCGTCGCTGTTTTTACGAGTTTGATCGCAGCTTCAATCGCATCTCCGCCAGTTGGTCCGCAAAATTGAATCTTTGCTCGTTTCGCGAATTCTTCTGGTAAACTATCAAACACTTCACTTACGAATTCTTCTTTTACTGGCGTCGTTAAATCCAGTGTATGTAATGGACGCTTGTCATGTAGCACTTTTTCAATCGCATCGATCACAACCGGATGATTATGCCCAAGTGCCAGCGTCCCTGCCCCGGCCAGACAATCTATGAATTTTCTTCCATCTGCATCTTTTACATAGATTCCTTCAGCTTCTTCTATAGCAATCGGTATGCGTCTAGGGTAGGATCTCGCGTTTGATTCCCGTTTTTCCTGCTGCTTCAGATAAAGTTCGTTCATTTCCATTTGTAAGGTGCTCATGTTTGCTCCTCCTTGAGATTTTGATTGAATTTAGATTACTGAAAATGATTCTCATTATTAATTACATGTATAACCTTAAATGATAATGATTATCATCGTCAATGATGAATTTTCCCTAAGTTCTTTCCATAAATTTTTAAGGCTGGTAGTGGCGCCTGGGTCTTAAGTCTTACAAACTGAAGAAGAACTACGATTTTAACCCGTGAACTGAGAATTGCTTGTAAAAATTTTAGAATCACTCGTAAAATTCCAGAATCGCTCGTAAATTCTATACAATACAAAACAAAAAAGCCGCCAATGGCGACTTTTTCTCAATATTCGTATCAAATCTAAACAAGCACTCCTTCTTCCTTCAATCTGGTTTCTTTTTCTTTCACCAGCGGTATCACTTTCTCCCCAAAGTCCTTCAAATCTTTTTCATAATGTAAAAAGGCTGTCAAAACAAGGTCCACTCCAAGTTGTTTCAGCTCAATAATGCGGTCAGCTACTTGTTCAGGCGTCCCGATCAATCCTGTCTTAAATCCATCATTGTATTGGACGAGATCTTCGAATGTTGAATTTGCCCACATACCTTCTTTTTCCTTAGAAGATTGCCCCGCTTCTTTTACAGCCTCTCCAAATCCTTCAACGGCTTCAACATCAGCGTTCGATACAATATCACGCAGTACTTGAACAGCCTCTTCTTCTGTATCTCGTACAATGACAAATCCATTGGCCGCATACTTCAAAGTACGACCTTCTTTCTTAGCTAATGCTTTTACTTCTTCGATCTGATTCTTAAAACCCTCAGTCGTGTTGCCGTTCATAAAATACCAATCTGAAACTCTCGCTGCCATTTCTTTAGCAGCTTTTGAGTTTCCTCCTTGAAAGATTGGAGGGGTTGGCTTTTGAACAGGTTTCGGCTTCAAAGGAGCGCCATTTATTCTGTAAAAATCACCTTTAAAAGTTGTCTCTTCTTCTGTCCAAAGACTTCTTATAACTCTAATAAATTCTTCAGAACGGCGATATCGTTCGTCATGCTCCAGCCACGGTTCCCCGTAGCCTGTAAACTCGCCTTTAAACCAGCCGCTTACTACGTTAATCGCAGCACGGCCACCAGAGATATTATCCAGTGTAGCCATCATTTTCGCATAAACACCAGGATGCCATAGACCAGGATGAACGGCTGAAATAAGATTAATCTTTTTCGTTACACTTGCCAGTGCTGCTGCAAGTGTAGCCGCCTCCAGCTGATATTCTGCACCATAGCTGGCAAAGAATCGCGTCTGAAGAAGTGCAAAGTCAAATCCTGATTCCTCCGCGATTTGTGCATAACGTTTATTCGCTTCAAATGTCCAGTCTGTTTCCTGCGGCAGCTTAGATACGACCAAACCTCCGCTTACATTCGGTACCCAATACGCAAATTTCAACTCACTCATTTATTTTCCTCCTCAAGGATTTTTCCCTGAATTGGACGCCATTTCACTTAAAATGATAAAATATTTAAGCGATACTGTGTCCTCCTCAAGGATGATAATCGCAGCCGGGGTGAAAGTACTGCCATACTTTCACTCCTTTTTTAATGCCGTCCACCTCCTTAAAATAATAAAAACCCCTCACTCCAAGAAAAGAGCGAAGGGGTTCGAATATCGAAAAAAGTACCCACTTGCTTCTCATCTTCGGAGCTTATTCCCTAAGCTTCCCTGAAATTGGCACCGTGCACAAATGTGCTGGTTGCCGAGGCTTCACAGGGTCAGTCCCTCCACCTCTCTGGATAAGAAGAAATTCGATTAAGTTTTAATTTAAAATTGATTGTAGCATACCTGCACGAATAGTCAAACTATTTTTATAATTTATTTCTGGTTAAAAAGTCATTTTTTACGACCATACTATATGCATCAAGAATTTACGAGGTGCTAGTATGCTGGATTTTTATCAAGCTCAAGAGAATTTATTGGCGATCGAATGGATTCTAAGGGCAATCGTTGCCTTTTTCTTTATGCTGTTTGCTGTAAAATTGATGGGACAACGATCTTTTTCACAGCTTCGTTTATTAGATTTCATTATGGCTCTCATCTTTGGAAACATCATTGCCCATCCGCTTTCTGACCAGCATCTTGGGCTTAAAGGTTCTCTTATCACAATGTCCGTTCTTGTTATTCTTTATGTGACTACAACCATGACTGGCCTTCATTGGCACCCGCTAAGAAAATTAATAGATCCGGCACCTATTCCGTTAGTAAAGAATGGACAAATTTTATATAAGAACTTAAAAAAAGCCCGAATTTCAATGGATGTTTTATTTTCTGAACTGCGAAAACATAGGGTAATAGATATTCAAGAAGTCGCACTCGCTTTGTTTGAATCCAATGGCACCATTACTTCATTTTTACAGCCGCAATACCAAACCGTTATTCAAAAAGATATAAACTTGCCGCCAAAGCCATTCGATTATCCTCAGGTTGTCATTAAAGAAGGAAAAATCAATCAACAAGAACTTTTGGAAACAGGAAAAAATGAGGCTTGGCTGTTAGATCAAATTCAAAAACAGAATACTATACTGCCTGATATTCTGCTCGCAACACTCGATCATCATGAACACCTTCACGTGATGTATTACAAGTAATTACATGTTATTTTGTACTCTTTTTACGCATAGCTTTTTCCAAAGGCAAACGCCACACTTCTTCCTCTCCAGACATTAGAGTGGTCTTAATGAATCCTAAACTCTCATATAGCTTTTTTGCATGATGATTATCCTGATATACGGTTATCCGGATCTCGCAGCACTGATTAAATGACTTTCTGATCCAAGCGATCATTTCAATAATAGCTGCCCTTCCATAGCCGATTCCTTGATATTTTTTATCAATGATAAACCCGTTAATCCAGTACATATCTGATGTTTCTTTTTCATATGCATGCATAATAAAACCAACCATTTTATCTTCAGCATAGATGGCAAAGGGCAGATACTCAACATCAGGTCCGTCTGGCTTAATAACTTTGGCTAGTGATACAGCAGGAATCGGTGCAAACTTGCTTTGTTCTTCCTTTACACGCAGTCCTAATGCTTCTTCCCAATTGTCGCGAGTTACTTTTTTTAACTCTATCTTCATCTTTTATCTCCTAAATTGTACTTTCCTCTTTTTTCTATATAGAACTGCTCGTTCCTCCTTATCCAATAAACTGGACAATTTCTCTGTTAACTTCTTCCCACTCTTCCCAGAACAGCCCATGACCGCTGTTATTTATCGGAACAAGTTTGGAATTTCGTATTCCTTTCTGCATCGCCAAAGCTAAAGGATATGGACAAACCTGATCATGAACACCATGCAGAATAAGGGTCGGGACTTGAATTTTACCTAGATCAGAAAAAAGCGATTCATCACGCAAAGAGCCTAAGACTGCTGCAGTCGAATATCCTGCAGCTTCTAAACCTAACTGAAAGAACCAGTCGGAAAAAGGAGCCGTTACATATTTAAAGAAAAAAATATCACCGAATCCTTGAAGCATTTTAGGCCGATCTTTATACGTATCAGAGATAAAAGTGTTAACTTCTTCAACGGTATGACCGAATGGGAAATCAGCGCGCTTCGTAAAACTAGGAGCTGCAGCACCAAGCAAAGCAAGTTTTGAAACCCCAAAGCTATTATGTCTTGCCATATACCTGATTGAAATCGCCCCACCAACAGAGTGCCCGACAAGCGTGAAATCCCGTAATTTCAATGTCTGAACAACTGCATAAATATCATCTGCCAATCGATCATATGAATAGCCCGAGTACGGTTTATCGGACTTGCCGAATCCTCTAAGGTCAATGCCGATACATCTAAAACCCATCGATGGCAGCTGATTAAACTGATACTCAAACAGCTTGTGATTCGCAGGCCATCCATGAATAAAAAGAATTGTTTTTTCAGCGCCAGGGTTAACATCTTCCACATAAATCCTGACGTTCTCCTCAACTCTAATATAGTACCCCACAAGAATTCCCCCATTTTAAAATGTCTTTAATAAAATACTCACATTTTTTTAATGGGTGAATAACTAAAAAAACAACCAGCAGAAGCCGGCCGTTTTGTAAATTTATATATTACTTCTTATCAAGGACTTCGATCATGCGAAGCGCTACACTTCTGCTGGACTGCGGGTTTTGTCCGGTAACAAGATTTCCATCTGTAACGGCAAAATCTTCCCATTTACCAGCTCTCTGAAATTCTGCACCAAGCTCACGAAGTTTTGTTTCGAGCAAGAATGGCACTTCTTTCGTAAGCTGCATTTCTTCTTCCTCTTCATCGGTAAAGGCTGTAACGATCTTTCCTTTTACAATAGAAGATCCATCTTTCAGTGTCGCTGTTGTAAGTCCAGCAGGTCCGTGACAAACACTGCCGATCACCTTATTTGTCTGCGCCATCTGGCTTACCACTTCTTTTAGCGCATCACTTTTCGGGAAATCAAAGACTGTTCCATGACCGCCAGGCAAGAAGATCGCATCATAACTTACTGCATCGTCTGCACTAAGTTCAGCTGTATCCTCCAGAAGTGATAATGCCTCCTTATATTGATCTTGTTCGACTTCTTCTAAGCTGTTGGGATCTAAAGGAATACTGCCGCCTTTAATACTTTTGACTGTAATGTCATATCCTTTATCACGAAATTCATTATAAGGGACTGCAAACTCTTCGAGCCAGAGACCTGTTTTGTTATTTCCGATATTTTGGTGGTTTGTTACGACAATCAATACGCGTTTTGACATGTTAGCACTTCCTTTCTGTCATCTACGTATATCATTTTTCCCGTTATTCTTTTTTTAAAACTAAGGGCATCGTCTAATCTGATCTTTTTTCTCTTTTAAATAGGCGTTTGGCACTTCCATCAAGCCTCCTTCATCTCCTTCATAACCGGTTTCTGAAACTTCAAATATAACGGAATCTGCTTTCACCTCTATTACCTTGACTTTGATCTCTTCAAAGATAAATTTATCTCCTGCAGTAAAATTCATATATCCACCTCATTTTTATGGATAAAAAAGCAGCCCCTCATTTGAGAAAGACTGCATTTGTATTTATTCAAACTGCTTATAAAATTCTGGATCGTCAGGATCAGCACCGTTCCGCTTGTCCTGATTAAGGGCGGAGATCCGCGTCATATCTTCATTCGTCAGCTCAAAATCATAAATATCAATATTTTCTTCAATACGGTGTTGCGTTATCGATTTTGGAATCGTTACAACTCCATTTTGGAGATCCCATCTTAAAATGATCTGTGCAGCGGTTTTATTGTGCTTATCAGCAATTTCTACTAAAGTTGGTTCCTCAAAAATTTCACCTTTTAGCAACGGACGCCAAGCCTCAAGCTGTATTCCCTGCTGTTTGCAGTATGTTAAAAGATCTTCTTGTGTCAGACGAGGATGATATTCCACCTGGTTCACCATCGGCTTAATCTCTGCATCTGCTATTAGATCTTCAAGATGATGCTGCTTGAAGTTACTTACACCAATAGCCTTTGCTCGGCCCTCGTTATAAATCTTCTCAAGAGCTTTCCATGTTTCCTTATACTTGCCAGGAACAGGCCAGTGTATGAGGTAAAGGTCAACATATTCCAGTCCAAGCCTTTCTAAACTGGCATCAAAAGCCGCTAGTGTTTCGTCAAACCCTTGATCTGAGTTCCAGACCTTTGTCGTGATAAAAAGGTCTTCTCTCGGTACATCTGACTCAGCGATAGCTTGCCCGACTCCTGCTTCATTGTTATAAAGACTGGCTGTGTCGATGCTTCTATACCCTGCATCAAGTGCCCATTTAATGGACTGGATGACTTCATCACCATCTTCTGCTTTATAAACACCTAAACCAACCCAAGGCATTTGAACACCGTTATGCAGCACCGCTCGATCATGAACACTCGTAACCATAAACGAATCCCTCCTTAGTCACCATTGTGGCACACTTTATCTAACAGATAAAAAGATTAGACTCCATGTAGCTTATCCGCTGTTTCAGCTAATCTCTTATGAGCACCATCCTGAATCGTTGATTCACTCCACGTAAACCCGTCATTTTCATACCTTGGAATAACATGCATGTGAAAGTGAGTCAGATCACTAAATTTTCCCCCATTTTGGTTAATTGTAATCCCATCCGGTTTTAAACAAGTGTTTAACTTTTCAGAGATCAGTTTGGCTGCATTCATAACGGCAAGTGTTTCTTGGTGCGTTAATTCAATAAGTTCTCTTACGTGTCTTTTCAGTAATATTAATGTATGCCCTTCATTAAAAGGATCAATGTCCAGAAAACAACGAACAAGTTCATCTTCATATACGGTATGTACAGGCATTTTAGCATTTGCTAAATCGCACCCTAGGCAACTCATTTAGATCAATCCCTTCAATCGTGCAAGCAGCAATCCATGCGCCAGCTCACTATCTTTCCAGATGCCTTGCTCAATATTGCGAAAGGCCCGCTCTATAGGAATATGAAAAGCTTGAATAGAAGCTTCTTTTTTCTCCAGTTTCTGCGACCTATATTCAAGAATGTCTTTCGTAAAATATACATGTGTAACGCAATTACTGTAGCAAGCACTCGGCTGAATGCTGCCTAAAAACATAGCATCCCCGCATACAATACCAGTTTCTTCAAGCAGCTCACGTTTCGCTGCTTCCCCAGGTTCTTCATTAACGTTTATACCCCCGCCTGGAAGCTGGATGATAATTTCTTCTACCGCTGGCCGAAACTGACTGATCAATATTAAACTATTATTTTCAAGGGCAACCATTACAGCTGCTTCGTGTGGTATCTCTTTTAAAGTAATCTTGCCAAACTCATCTTCAAAAACTTCTATCTCTTTATCTTTGCTTTGATATACAAGTTCTTTCTTCAATCGGTCCCCCACCTTTTATAACAGTGTCCTCTTAACATTATCCAAAGTTGGAAAATTTTACAACTAAGAATAAATTGGGAATTTTGACAAGTCTTCTTGTGAAAAAAACAAGCGGTTTTATACTATAAATGGATATGAGGGAACTTTTATGAAGACTTTTTCGTATTAACTATTAGACATATATAAAGGAGTTTTCAACCATGAAAAAGAAAACTGGAATTATATTTATCATACTCTCATTTGTCCTATGGATTTTTATTCCCATTATTCCCTTTTTATCATTTAGTGCTGCTGCCAAGACAGGCATCGTGAGTGGATTATTTATTGGAGGAGAAGTCTTCTTCTGGCTAGGTGCGCTTTTAGCCGGGAAAGACATTGTGAAAAAGTTTATCCAAAAATATTGGCGTAAGAAAGAAAGAGAGGATGATCTCTCTTAATGCCATTTAGGAGGCTTTTATATGAAAAGGTTGGCTGGAATCGTTACTTTGCTGTTTTTGTTCGGTTGTTCATCTCCTTCACCAGAGCTTGAAAGTTTAATGAAGGAATACCCTGACATACAAAAAGAATTGCACACTCTTCCAGACGAAGAATTATCACAAGTGAAAATTCCCAGCCATTTGCCCTTCATACCTGATTCAATCTCCTCAACAGTTGAAAAGAATGCCGGATTTCAGCCAAGGTTTGCAGAAATCGTATTCCATAAAGACAACAATGCCAGTTTAACTGCTACTACCTATTTTAATAGAGTTGAAAATATTGATCCTGACTTACCCTTGTCATTCAAACTAAAAGATGGTTCGATTGCAGATATGAGAATGAATCATGTGGATACGCGGGAATTAGTCTGGTCGGAAAAGAATCAGAAGCTGACTTACAAGATTACATTGAATGTTGTTCCGCAAACGAACAATCCATGGACAACAGAAGATATGATAAACATTGCAGAATCCATGAAATAAGGAGCTAAATATGGAAGAAATCCTTCTAGGTTTTATTTATACTTTTTTGATTGTCATCTCTTTTGAAACCATTTTTAGCAAAATACTCAATAATGCTTAGTCATCAGCTTGCTTTTCTTGACTGCTTTCTGATAGATTTGCTTTTGGATGTTTATTAAATGGGCAACGTTGAATAGTTGATTGGAGCGCAAGATGCGAGACTCCTCGAAAATGAAAAAATCACATTTTCTTCGTGCGATGTAACACTGTCGAAGCCTTCCTTGTCCTACGGGACGAGCGGTCAGGTGGAGACTCCTAATGGCGCAAAGCGGCAGGAGGCTCACCGTACGCCCCGTTGAAAGCGAGCAGCCTGGAGTGGAAATCAACTACTTCCAAGAGCAACAATTTTTGCGAAAACAGCCTCCTTTTATACTAAAGCCCGTCAGCTTATGGCTGCACGGGCTTTTCTTTCATTTGGTCCGTCAAAATGTAATCAGATCTCATTAAGATCACAGCAGATATCATATATAAGAATGAAGCGATATAAAAAAGGCTTCCAATCGTCAGGAAATCTATTAAATATCCAGTTGCCATTACCGCAGCAGCTCCCCATACACTCGTCCATAAATGGTAGTTTCCTATTTTCTGTCCAGTATGTTTTCCAGCTGTTTGCCTTGCAAGAGCTGTCTTTTCAGTGGTTTTCTGTACCGCTCCTAAAATACCCATTATGATTTGTAAAATATAAAGCGCTGAGATGGTTTCAATAAGCGGAACAATAATCATTACTCCAGCCATCCCCCACGTATATAACAGCAATAATGAACGGTCTCCTATTCTATCTGATAGTCTTCCGATTATAGGATGAATCAGTGCTGCTGTAAGTGCAAAGAGTCCATAAGCCAATCCAAATTGCGAGTAGCTGTCACCAATATTCCTTATAAGAAGCAAATAAAAAGGAAACACCATAGAGCTAGCCGTCATTAAAATACTCTGCGATGCTACGAATGTTCGATAGTTCATTGTCCATACCTCTCATAGAACAGATTTTTAAAGCGTTCTTCGGGATCAAACTCTCTTTTCTTTTTTAAGAATTCATCAATTCGGGGATATGCCTTTTCTAACTGTGCTCTTGTTGGATAGGAGTAGTACGGCAGATAATAACTTCCATCATGCTGTAAAGTTATATCTATCAGCTTTTGTATAATTTTTTCTGTTTTCTGGATATCTTGTTTTGAACGGCCTTGATTGATCAGCATGACGAGAGCAAACATATCGTCCTTCGCATAAGAGAGAACCGCATCCTCGTCATGGTCTACATATCTTATTGTTATGTTTAATAAATTTAGTTCTTCCTTTTCTAAAACTGGTCTTAAGTCATCAATATACTCAGCAAACTGATCTATAGGGACAAAGTATTCTTGAAGAACTTCTGTCTTGTTTGGATTCTCGTATTCCATAAATTCACTGTCTGACCTCATCACATTATTCCGCGTCTCATACTTCCCATCATTATTCATAAAATATTCTTTTTGAGTTTCCCAGAGAAGATCTTTGCCCCAATCACTGTATCTGGATAAACCCAGCATAAACTTTGGCAGAGCGACAATTTCTTCTTTTAATTCCATGTATTTTTCTCGTTCATGTTGATCGGCAGCAAGCATATAGTCAGTTACATACATCTCTGTTAAAAAAGATTCAGGTGCGACTGATATTCGGGCAAGGTGCATCTTGACTGAATCATCTTGTTTCACTTTTTCATTAAAATAAGTTTCATACGCTTCATAATTCATAGCTTCTGATCGATGCTGATACAGTTCATCATCTGCAAGTTCAAAGGTCACATCAAGTATGACACCGAATAAACCGTATCCTCCTATTACGTAAGGAAACAATTTACTATTCTCAGTCCGGCTGACATTAATTATTTCTCCGTCAGGCTTTAACAACCGAAACGAGTCTACTGAATCAATTAATGAACCATATCGAATGTCACGTCCGTGAACATTCACACTTAATGAACCGCCAACGGTAAAAATATTTTGTGATTGCATCACTTTTATTGAGAGACCATACGAGTTAATCTTTTGCTGAATGTCAGCCCATGTCACACCCGATTGCACGGTAATTGTTTTTGCCTCTGGATGAAATGCAAGAATCTTATTGTACCCCTTCATATCCAAAAGTGTACCGTCTGGATAGAGTGTATGACCTCCTTGACTGTGCTGCATGCCTGCAATGGCGATCGTTTCTCCAGTTTTTTTGGTTTCTTTTATCCACTGCTGTAATTCACGTGTGGATTGGACATTTTGAACAAATTTCATTTTTGTCGGTAAAAGTTTTCCTGCATCTGTTACCATATGTGTTTCGTTTTGATCGGAATAAACACGCAAGCTTAAATAAATGGCAGAACTGTAGATTAGTATGCATAATAATATCCATTTCCTCTTCAATTCACCGACACCGCCTCCAAAATAAAAAAGTGTAATTTTACACTATTATAAAAGGAATCCATTTATTATACAAGAAATTTTTTACAGAACTTTACGGAACTTAAAAAGAAAATAGTGATTTGTACAAGCACTCCCTCTCCAGATACATATAGTGATAGTGGGGGTGATCTTTTGGGCAAGAAAAAAAACGAAAAAGCAAAAAAGTCTGCTGAACAAGTTGAACAGACTGATACAAACGCTTCTGCTGAACAAGTTGAACAGACTGATAAAAAAGCTTCTGCTGAAAAAGGCAAAAAGAATGGCCCTGGAGGAATAGGGCTTTCAGCTTCTAATGAAAATTGTTGGGAGTAATGCCTTTCAGATAAAAAAACGACGGCTGATTTTCAAAAACAACTGGAAAACTATAAAACAAAATTTATCTGGTTAAACACTAAAAAAATGGTGATACGTACAAGCACAGCTTCTCCCACTTCATATAGTATTAGTGGAGGTGATTATGTTGGCTAAAGACCAAGAAAATCAAAATACAGCTGAAAGTAATTTAAAGATTACAATCGAAGCTGACAGCAGCAATACCGGTTCTCTTATTGAAGGTATTGCTAATAACAACGATCTTGTTGAAGCACTTAGAGCTGTTTTAGACAAATATCTAAAACAGAAGACCCCTGCCACTAACAAGAGCAAAAATATTAGTGACAGCTGTTGGGAGTAATTCTTTTCTTCTAAAGTAAAAAGCCCCCAGTTAAGGGGCTTTTTATCATTCAAAATCGCTCTTTTCTCTTAAATTCGCTTCTTGGCTAGTTGATTGGAGTGCAAGGTGCGAGAATCATGCGGGACGAGCGGGACAGGTGAGACCCCTAAGGCGCAACGTGCCAGGGGCTCACCGGACGCCCCGCGGAAAGCGAGCATCCTGGAACTGGAATCAACCACTTACAAGAGCAACAGAGTAAACGAAAACAGCCTTTAAAATAAACCGCTGCAATCATTCCTGCATAATCACTAAAATTTTTAAAAAATGGTGATACGTACAAGCACTCATTCTGCCACTTCATATAGTATTAGTGGAGGTGATTATGTTGGCTAAAAACCAAGAAAATCAAAGTTCAGCTGAAAGTAAATTAAAGATTACAATCGAAGCTAGCAGTAACAGCACTGTTCCTGCTGAAGGTATTTCTTCTGAGACAGACCTAGTTGAAGCTATTAAAAATGTTTTAGAATCATATAAAAAGAACTCTAAAAACTAATTCAGATAAAATCTATTAGCTGTTGTGAGTAATTCTTTTCTTCTAAAGCAAAAAGCCCCTTTTCAGGGGCTTTTCAGCTTGTAGACAAAGTATATGTCTACAAGCTTTTTTTATTGTAGAATTAAACTAGATAATGTTTGAGGGGAGAAATTAACATGTTATCTAAGCATTCTACTGAAGGACGTCATCAAGTAACTTTAGCAGCTCTCGACGAGCTTGTACCTCAGGATCATTTAGTACGTAAAATTGATCAAGTTATGGACTTTGATTTTATTTATGATGCAGTAAAACATACATATTCACTAGATAATGGCAGACCGAGTGTAGATCCAGTTGTTCTTATCAAAATGGTCTTAATCCAGTACCTGTTTGGTATTCGCTCCATGCGTCAAACGATTAAAGAGATTGAAACAAACGTCGCTTATCGATGGTTTTTAGGCTATGACTTTAGTGAGAAGATACCTCATTTTTCAACCTTCGGTAAGAACTACGCACGCCGTTTTCACGATAGTGATCTCTTTGAACAAATCTTCTACCGTATTCTTCGTGAAGCGATGAATCATGGATTGGTTGATCCAACTGTTGCGTTTATTGATTCCACACATGTGAAAGCAAACGCCAATAAAAAGAAGTTCGATAAGAAAACAGTTCGTGTTGAAACGCGTAGCTATCAGAACTTATTAGAAGAAGAAATTAATGTTGACCGTGAGGAACACGGAAAAAAGCCATTACCCCCTCAAACGAAGATTGAAACTAAAGAAGTGAAAATAAGTACGACTGATCCTGAGAGTGGCTACTATGTGAAGGATGAACGAGAGAAATTGTTTGCCTATTCCTTTCATACAGCCAGCGACTCGAGAGGATTTATATTAGGAAGTTTAGTCACAGGAGCCAATGTTCATGACAGTCGAATGCTCGAGCCATTGATGAATCAGTTGATCGAAAATGTAGGAACACCAACTGCCCTTGCCGTTGATGCAGGATATAAAACGCCAGCTATCGCTAAGTATTTAATAGATCAGGAAATCCGTCCCGTGATGCCATATACCAGACCCAAAACAAAAGATGGTTTCTTTAAGAAATACGAGTACGTCTACGATGAATACTATGATCAATACATATGCCCACAAGGTGAGATTTTATCGTATAGAACGACGACCCGTGAGGGCTATCGTCAATACGCTTCCAATCCTTTGAAGTGCCAAAACTGTCCAGTACTCTCTCAATGTACACAGAGCCAACAGCACATAAAGATGATTCACAGGCACATCTGGGAGGATTATCTCGAAGAAGCCAATCACCTCCGACATACTGAAGAGAATAAAGAAATGTATGCAAAGCGAAAAGAAACGATTGAACGTGTTTTTGCGGATGCAAAAGAAAAGCATGGTATGCGATGGACGAAGCTCAGAGGGCTTAAAAAAGTGTCCATGCAGGCGATGCTTACTTTCGCTGCCATGAACCTTAAAAAACTGGCAAACTGGACATGGCGAGAGCCATGCCCAGCTTGATATCTTAACTAAAAAAAGCTAAAAACAGGACAAACCCCTTTTCAATTTATAGTGAAAAGGGGTTTGTCTACGGTCTGAAAAGCCCCTTTTCAGGGGCTTTTTACATTTATTTTGTCACTTCCAATTTTTCTGCTGTATTTTGTTTTAAATAAGTGAGAGTTGCAGCACCTAATAAATTAGCAGCTACCAATAATGCGTCTTCATTAATCTTAAATTTAGGATGATGATGCGGAAAAGTGTCGTCCCATGCTGTGTCTTCTGCGCCTGTGAAGAAGAATGTCCCTGGTACTTTTTCAAGGTAGTATGCGAAATCTTCTCCACCCATTTGAGGCTCGATCTCTTCCAGCTCTAAAACTCCTGGCACTTTTCTCGCAACGTCTACGACAAACTCTGTATCGTCTTTATGATTTACAACCGGAGGATAGCCTCTTTTAAATACATATTCATAAGAAGCATCCGAAGCGAGACAGGTCCCTTTTGCAATGCGGTCGATCTCGTTTTCGATCGCAACACGTACATCTTCTTTAAAGGTTCGGACTGTACCAGTGAGTTTAGCTGAGTCTGCGATTACGTTAAACGCATTTTTCGCTTCAAATGCGCCTACTGATACTACTGCTGCGTCAAGCGGATTCACTCGGCGGCTCACAATTTGCTGCAAGTTTGAAACAAGCTGTGCTCCGATCACGATGCTGTCTTTCGTTTTATGAGGCTGAGCGCCGTGTCCGCCCTTCCCCTGAACTTTTATTGTAAAAGAGTCGGCAGCTGCCATCACTGGGCCTGTTCTGTACCCGATTGTTCCGGTTGGCATTGTTGCCCAAAGGTGAGTTCCGTAAATGACGTCAACTCCGTCCAGGCAGCCGTCCTCGATCATGACAATCGCTCCGCCTGGTGCTAATTCTTCTGCATGCTGATGGATAAATACAACATTTCCTTCGAGCTCATCTTTCATTTCATTTAATACTTTTGCCAATACAAGAAGTGTAGCTGTATGGCCATCATGTCCGCATGCATGCATCACACCCGGTACATTTGATTTATAAGGAGAATCGTTTTCTTCCTGAATTGGAAGTGCGTCAAAATCAGCCCGAAGTGCGACGGTTTTGCCAGGCTTTCCGCCTCTTAATGTAGCCACTACACCTCTACCGCCTACTCCTGTTCGAACGTCTAATCCTAATTTTTCATGATAAGCAGCAATATAAGCTGGTGTTTCCACTTCTTCAAATGATAGTTCAGGATTTTGATGAAGATGCCTGCGGATCTCCACCATTTCATCTTGATAGTTTGCCAACCGGTTGAATAATTGTTCCAAATCCGCTCACTCCTTCTTTTAGATTCTACATTTTTATATATTCGCCAGGACCTAATGGAAGTCCTAGCACGTACCAGACAGCAAATAAGATGCACCAGAAAATCGTATAGGCGATCGTGTACGGAAGCAAGGACGAAATGAGTGTCCCCATCCCCATATTCTTATCGAACTTTTTAGCAAAAGAAAGCAATATCGCAAAGTATGCAAGCATCGGCGTGATCGTGTTTGTAATCGAATCTCCAATTCTATACGCCATTTGTGTGAATGCCGGGCTGTAATCTAAGGCCATAAACATCGGTACAAAGACCGGACCAAGAATTGCCCACTTTGCTGATGAGCTTGCAATAAGCAAGTTAACAAGTGCTGTGAATAGAATGAAAGCCAGCAATAGCGGCAATCCGGTAAATCCTGATTCCTTTAAAAAGTCCGCACCCGTTATAGCAATAATTGATCCTAAGTTGCTCCAGCTAAAATAAGCAATCATCTGAGCTGCGATAAAGGCAAGGACGATATAGTACCCCATTCCGCTCATCGCTTTCGTTAAATGCTCGGCTACATCTTTGTCGTTCTTCAACGCCCTAGAGCCAAACCCATAAGCCATTGCTGGAACTAAAAAGAATAGAAGCATAATAGGTACGAGTGAATCCATAAATGGGGAGTCGATAAGCTCGCCTGTTTTCGGATGACGAAGCATTGCTCCCTCAGGAACCGTAACAAGAAGTATGATACCTGTGTAAACGAGGAGAGAAATAGTCGCCCACTTTAAGCCTCTTTTTTCATCTGAAGAAAGAGCCTGTTTTTTAACTTCAAGATCGTCAGGTGGATGGTACTCACCAAGTCTCGGCTCTACGATCTTTGTAGTAACCCAAACGGCTACAGGCAAAAGAACAAATGTGGAAGTAAGCATGAAGTAATAATTCATTGCAGGATTCGCTATATACTCTTTATCTTGCAGATGTGCTGCTGATTCTGTAAATCCGGCAAGCATGACATCGAGCATGCTGATGATGATGTTTGCACTAAATCCGCCAGCAACGGCTGCATAAGCTGCTGCAAGTCCTGCAATCGGATGACGTCCAAGTGTTAAGAACACCATGGCTGCAACAGGCGGAAGTACAATTAATGCGGCATCAGCAGCAGCGTTTCCTACGATTCCGATAAATATAATAATTGGCAAGATAAGTGCTTTTGGCGAGGCTAGAACGACTCTGCGCATAAATGCTGAGATAAGACCTGTTGATTCAGCTAGTCCAACTCCAAGCATGACAACTAGGACTAGTCCTAGCGGAGGGAAGTTTACAAAGTTGCTGACCAGTTCTGTCAGCATCCGTTTAATGCCCTCTTCGTTTAATAAATTGACAGCTGCAATTCTTTCATTGTTGGCAGGATTCACTGCACTCCAGCCTGATACTCCAGCTATAAGAGATCCAAGAAGAATAAGTGCTGTAATAATCACAAATAAAGTAAGAACATCAGGTAGCTTATTTCCGTTTTTCTCTACCCAGTCCAATAGCCTGTTAAAAAAATTCTTTGGTTTTTGATCCGGCTCTGGCGGTTTTGGTGTTGGTACTGCTTTAATTGCTGAACGTGCCATGATGATCCTCCTTTTTGTTATGATTATTCAGAAAATTGAATTTCTTAACATTCTACAGGCTGCTCGTCATGCTTTCAAGGGGGAATTAAGAACACAACTTTTTTACTACAAAGCAGAACTGACAAGGCGGGAGGAGAATGTAAGGGCTTTCCTTCGCAGAATTTTCTTTCATTTTAAAATTTACCAGTCTGACATCTTTCGCTATAATAAATCTATCATTTTGCTTTTCGAACATATCTTTTTTAAGGAGCGAACTACATGGATCTTTTGTTAAAAGAAAGTCTGAAAGCAAGCTATAACGAGCAGGCTGATTCAAGAGATAAAGCCGATATAGAAGAGTGGAAGATTGTTGAGCTGAAATCTTACATAGATGCTCTTAGCAATGAAGGATTACGTACAGTTCTTGATATCGGCGCAGGCTCTGGACAGCACGGGAAATATTTGCTGGATCACGGCTTTGATGTAACGTGTATCGATCTTTCTCCAAGCATGGTCGAAACATGCCGTATGAAAGGATTAAAAGCAGAAGCGATGGATTATTATACACTCGATTTTGATGCTGAATCCTTTGATGCTGTATGGGCGATGAATACACTGCTTCACGTTCCAAAAGTGAGCTTGCCTGCTGTTCTCAAAAACATTCATACGGTACTTAAAGACGATGGATTGTTTTATATGGGAGTATACGGCGGAAAAGATTCAGAAGGAGTTTGGGAAGACGACACATATATACCAAAACGATTCTTTTCTTTTTATACAAACGAAGACATTCAAGACGTAGTATCGCCATTATTTGAAGTGCGGAACTTTCATGTCGTTCCTGAAGCCGGTGGAAGCATGGACTTTCAATCCTTATTGCTGCGTAAAAAAAACGTGGATGAATAACAAAAAAGCTCCTCGATGGAGGGCTTTGAAAAAGTCTCTAAATAATCTGTTGAATGCGGGGATCTCCGCTCCAGGGTACATGCTTTCCGTGGGGCGGGCGGTGAGCCCCCTGCCGCTACGCGCCTTTAGGGGTCTCACCTGTCCCACTCGTCCCGCAGGACAAGGAAGGCTTCGACAGCTTTGCCTCTCACGAAGAAAATGTGAATTTCATTTTCGAGGAGTCAGTACCCTTCCGCTACAATCCTTACATGTTTGTAGGCAAAAAAAGAAAAACCGGTGTAATCAACCGGATTTTCAGTGGCCTCCCTCGATGGAGGGCTTATATTTTTCTCATATAACGGAAAGAAATGTGATGGGTTCGTTTACTTACCTTTTCGGATTGTTTTACAAATCCCCTCGCTTCATAAAAAGGAATACCTTTTTCATTACCCTTTTGCGCTGAAAGCCATTGCTCTTTTATACCAAGACTTTTTTGATAATCCGTATAAAAGCTCAATAGCTTACTTCCGATTCCTAATCCTCGCTTATTTGGATCCATGTAAAAGACGAAGATTTCACCCCTTTGGCTACCCGTTGTTCCGCCGCCAATTGCACCTACAACTTGACCTTCCTCTTTCGCAATAAAGTAGCCGTGCCACTGTTCACTGAACTCGGTGACTTCTTTCAAGACCCTATCCTGATTAAAATACTCTTCAATAACCTGCTCTACATACGCTTCATCTTCCAAATAACCATATGTTGCTCTCCATCCTTCTGAGCAAACTTTAGCTATTCCTGCCACATGCTCAGTTCCTGCTTTTTTTAATGTAAGACCCGCTAAATCTTTCACTTTTTCCACCTCTTTTATTCACTCTTCACCCCAATTATAATCTATTTTTTGGTAAAATAGAGATATACATCTCAGTCAGTCAACGGCCTATTTAACCTATGAAAGGCGGACGATTTTTTGACAAAATTAATTACTAAAAATGAACATGTTTATGACATGCTGGACTCACTTTTACGTGATGAAGGTGCATTCTGGAATTCTTTTTATGAAGATCGAAATAAGAAGATTCCTTTTTTTATTGACGCACCGGACGAGAATCTAGTGAACTATATTGAAAACGGGATTATTAAGCCCGGACGGGTTCTTGAACTGGGATGCGGACCTGGACGAAATGCTATCTATCTTGCAGAACTAGGGTTTAAGGTTGATGCTGTTGATCTTTCGAGTGAAGGACTTCAATGGGCACGTGAACGAGCGGAAGAAAAAAATGTTCATGTAAATTTGATTCAAGGCAATATCTTCAAACTCGATATTCCTCATGATGAATACGATTTAATCTATGATTCTGGCTGTTTCCACCATGTCCCTCCTCACAGAAGGGTGAGCTATCTTCATCTATTAAACAACTGTTTAAAAGCAGGCGGGCACTTTGCGATTACGTGTTTTGATGCAGAAGGCATGGGACTTGATATACCAGATGAGGAAGTTTATCGGGAACGAACGATGAAAGGCGGCCTCGGTTATACATTTAAAAAGATTCGTGAGGTGTTTTCAGATTTTGAAGAGCTCGAACTTCGTAAAATGAAAGAAATAAAGCAGCCGGCAGATACATTTGGTTTGCCATTTTTATGGGCTGGATTATATAAAAAATAAACACTTGGAGCGGTGACTCCAAGTGTTTTCATTTTTGATTTAGGAAGGATTGGCCGGTGCCAAGCAACTTAACAATAAGTATGATTTCATTTATGAGCCTTCGAGGAAATTTATGGTCCTCAAAATTTTTTTATGACCTTCAAAAATTTTTATGAGCCTTCAAAATGTTTTATAGACTTTTCGACAAACTACCCACAAACATCCTACCCCTTTAGCACAACAAAATCCCTCCATTCTTCCGGCAGCATCTCCACATACTTGCGGCTTAAAAACCGGTCATCCACAAGTACGAGTGTTCCGCGATCCTCTTCAGACCTTATTACCCTGCCCCCAGCCTGCAGCACTTTGTTCATGCCCGGGTAAACGTATGCAAAATCATAGCCATTCTTCCCAGCGTTTTGAAAATAATCCTTCATCGTATCTCGCTCTAATCCGACTTGCGGCAAACCGACTCCAATTATTACAGCTCCTGTTAGGCGGTCGCCTTTCAGATCAATTCCTTCTGAAAAAATACCGCCCATGACAGCGAAACCAACAAGAGATTGCTCTCCAGCCGTATCAAAGTTAGCCAGGAATTTCTCACGCTCGTCCTCTGACATGGCAGGGTGCTGAACAATAGGATGAAATGCTGGATCTTCTTCCAGAAGCCGATCAACCACATCGGTCATATAACGATAGGACGGGAAAAAGACGAGATAATTCCCCGGCCTCTTATCCACAAGATCGATAATCATTTCCTTTATAGGTTCAATTGTCGTTTCTCTATCTCTGAAACGAGTAGAAAGAGGCTGAATAAAAACATCCAGCTGTTCCTTCTCATAAGGTGATGGCATGCGAATTACATAGTCTTCTTCCCCGCCGCCAAGCATCTCCCGAAAATAGGATAGCGGAGAAAGTGTCGCAGAAAAGAAAATGCGGGAGCCGTATTTTTTCCCTGTTTGAAAAAGAAGCTGTGACGGATCCATACAGAATAAGCGAACCTCTACTTCGCTCTTAAACACATCAATAAATGTAACAAACCGCTCATCATAAAAATCTGATATTTTTACCATTTGAAGCGCAGCAAAAAAGGCTTCAAGCAGCTGTTCATCACTTTCACCGCTTGCCAGCAGCTGTTCGGCCTGCACCAGAAAATCATCCAAACAGCCGATAAAATCTTCAGGAAGATCAGGAACGGCAACCTGTTTCTCCCCATATTCTTTTTTCAGTTTCAGCATCTCATCATTTATCGCCTTTGCAGTCCTCCATAGCCCGTCATTCTTTCCTTTGTATTCTCTGGACAGCTGCAAGAATGCTGATTTCTGCAGTTCTGCAGAATACATGCCACGAGCGCGGTCTACGAGATTATGCGCTTCATCCATGAGCAGCACCGTACGTTTCTTTTGTTCTTCAAACAAACGTTTAAAAGATACTCGCGGATCAAACACGTAGTTGTAGTCACAGATCACACCATCTGCCGCATATGCCAGATCAATCGAAAATTCAAACGGACAGACTTTATGTTTTTGTGCATATCGAGAGATGACATCACGATTCATTATCGATTCATTTTTTAAAATATCTAGTACCGCATCGTTGATTCGGTCAAAATACCCGTCAGCAAATTCACAATAGGAAGAATCACAGCGCGTCTCCTCTTTGAAACAAACCTTGTCTTTCGCCGTAATCGTTACACTTTGAAAAAACAACCCTTTCTCTTTCATCAGCGAAAGGGCTTCTTCCGCATTCTTCCGGTTCAGCGTTTTTGCTGTAAGATAAAAGATCTTTTCTGCCTTTTCCTCTCCCATGGCTTTAACAGCAGGAAATAGGGTAGAAATCGTTTTCCCAGTCCCCGTTGGCGCATTAGCAAACAGTGTTTTTTTATCCGCAATCGTCTTATAAACGGCACCTGCAAAATTCCGCTGTCCGTTTCGATAATGATCAAACGGAAAAGGAAGTTCTTGGATGCTCTCGTTTCTCAGCTGCAGATTCTCTAATCGAAGTTTCGCATAAGGAGCATAGCTTTTTACGAGATTAAGCATGAACTCCTCTAGCTCTGCCATGGTACAGTTTTCATGAAATCTTTTTTGTTCACCTGACTCCACCTGTACGTATGTAAGCTGAACCCTAACCTTCTCTTTTTCTTCTTTTTTTAAGTACATATAGGCATAGCACTTTGCCTGAGCCCAGTGGACGGGATAAGAATCTTTCTTTATATCATCTAACTGTTTTGCGGTTGATTTGATTTCATCAATCGTCACATGATCTTCCTCAAACAAAAGACCATCGCAGCGGCCTTCCACCATGAAATCAATCTCTTCATACGTATAGCTCATCTGCAAGAATACTTCTGCAGCATCTGCTTCACCATAAGTTTTTTGTATCGTTTGATGAGCTTTCGTTCCCTCTATTAATGAGGATGTCGTTTTAAATCCTGATTCAATGCTACCTGAACGGAATACATATTCGACAAGTGTCCGAACGGATATTTTTACAGATTGAGGCATGAATTCACCTACCGATTCCAATCAATAATTTGTAGTTTAATAGTAACACAAAGCACTTGAATTTCATTTAACCACTTCCAGTATCTTGTATCTCCCTGCTACCTATGTTTAAAAATAGTACTATTCTTGAAAATAGCTATTGCTACTCAATACTTTTATGATAAAATTTAAACTGTTTGAAAGCGATTACATAAAAGTCTGGGGGCTATATAATATGTCTACACAAACTGCATCACTAGTTAAAACATTAAACCTGAAAAACTTTACGCACGGCACTTCTGAACAGCGTAAAGAATTCGCCGCTGAATTTGAAGCAGGTCTGAAAGAAACAGGTTTCATCATTTTAGAAGGTCATGGTGTGAACACTCACCTAATCGAAAAAAACTATGAACTTTGGGAAAAGTTTTTCACACTTGATACAGAAATTAAGCAAAAGTATGAAGGTGTTGAAGGCGGAGCGCGCGGATACACTGGATTCGGAAAAGAACATGCAAAGAATCGTTCTGTTGGAGATCTAAAAGAATTTTTCCACGTGGGTCAAGAGCTTCCTGTTGGACACCCGCTTTCAAGTGATTATGCAGCTAACGTTTGGCCTGAAGAAGTAGCAGAGCTTCGTCAATATGCGTTGAACTTCTATCGTGAGTTAGAGCGTGTTGCTCGCAACATGCTTGAAGCACTTGCGATTCAAATGGACCTTCGTCCAAGATTCTTTGCTGACATGATCCAAGACGGAAACAGCATTCTTCGTGCAATCCACTATCCGCCACTTGATGATTCAATGGATAAAGGTGGGATTCGTGCAGGTGAGCATGAAGACATTAACTTGATCACTCTTTTAGTAGAATCAACAGCTTCTGGTTTAGAACTTCTAACTCATGAAGGCGAATGGGTACCTGTTAAAGCTGAAAAAGGACAAATTATCGTTGACGCTGGGGACATGCTTTCCCGTATCACGAACGAAGTGATCCCGGCAACTACTCACCGTGTAGTAAATCCTGAAGGCGAGAACACATCTCGTTATTCCATGCCGTTCTTCGTACACCCATACCCGAATTCATTGTTGGAGACGATTCCTTCATGCATCACTGAAGATAATCCTGAGAAGTATCCGCCGATCACAGCTGGTGACTTCTTATATGAGCGTCTTGTAGAAATCGGTCTTATCAAAAAATAAGCAAAGAAAAAGCTGGTCTCAAGGTAGACTAACCTAGGTAGATGAGACACAATAAAACACCTCCGAAATGATACACTTATTCTAAGTGATAATCGGAGGTGTTTTTGCATGGGCAAAAACGTATATTCAAAAGAAACAAAGTGGGCTGTTGTTAAGGATAAAATGAGTGGCCAATTTACGAATGAAGAAATTATGAATAAGTATGGCATTAAAAATGTTTCGCAAATAAAAACATGGGTGAAATGGTATCGTGAAAATCAAGTACACCGGTTTAATCAGCCAATAGGCAAACAATACTCTTACGGTCTTGGACCTGATTCAGCTAGTGAAGAGGAAAAAAAGGACCGTCAATTCAATCACTATAAACAGGAGAATGAAATCTTAAAAAAGTATTTGGAGATCGAAAAGGAGTTGAAAAAGAAGTAGTTCTCCGTTTGGTAAAAAAATTACGAAAAAAGTACACGGTTACGGCTATTCTAAGCGCGCTAAACGTTCCAAGGTCCACATACTATCGTTGGGTGTCTACTCCATCTAATGATTTGTCTAAATCAGAGAAGGTCATTATCTCACTTTGTGAAGAGACTAACTATCGGTATGGACATCGTAAAATTAAGAATTTACTTAAACGTCGATATCAAATTAGTTTGAATCGAAATTCGGTGCAACGTATTATGCAAAAGCATCATCTACAGTGCCGTGTAAAGCCAAAGCGCAAGTGGAAATCTCAAGGGGAATCCATCATTGTCGCACCAAACATTTTAAATCGAGATTTTTCAGCAGCTCGACCTAATCAAAAGTGGGTAACAGATATAACATATGTTCAATATGGTTCTATTACATTGTACCTATCGACCATAATGGATTTATTTAATAATCAAATTGTGGCTCACAAGCTCTATACCCATCAACAAGTTCCTCTTGTGGCAGATACCTTAAAAGCAGCTTTGGAATCACGAGGGAACCCCAAAGGGGTTATAATCCACTCAGATCAAGGAAGTGTGTATACATCCTATGGGTATCAACAACTAATAAAGGATAGGAAATTGGTCAGCAGTATGTCCAGAAGAGGAAATTGTTGGGATAATGCGGTTATTGAGTCCTTCCATTCCAATCTAAAATCTGAAGAATTTCAATATGTGAAGTTTAATTCTATGCCGATAGATAAAATCAGGGAAAAAGTAGATCAGTACATGAAGTATTATAATGAAGAGCGTATACAAGAAAAATTAGGCTACCACACCCCAATTGAATTTGGTAGTATGGCAGCCTAACTGGTGGTGTTTTATTATTGTCTCATTTGACTAGGCCAGTCTAAGGGATCAGCTTTTTACTTTTACTGCTGGTTTTTTTACGGTACGTGTTCTTATTTTTATTACACGTTCGCTCAATAAGAGTAAGTTTCCACTCCGAATCCATCTCGTTCCACGCAGACTTCCTGGAGTTTCACGCAAAACATACCTAGTTTTCAGGAAGTGCTTTCCTCAAAGTCCTCTCCTCTTTCGCTCCCAAACGCTGATTCTATCTGTAAATTTTGACGTAAAAATGTTCGAATCTACTATTTTATTGAACAACATGCCCGCTGAAAGCTTTTTCCCAATCTCTTTCATGCATGCTTTGCATAATTCCTATCTTCCACTTATCTCTTTTATTAAACGCTAAATATACATCTTTATATTTTATTCCTTTTCCGTTCTCCACCATCACTAGATCCACATTGCCGGATGGCCAACCATCATTCGTCCTGATTTTTAAGTTCTCGTATGACTTTATATACGTACCCTCTGTAAACAATTGTTTGTTTCTTTTAATCCAGCTTTTTTTTGCCGCATCCTCCGTTATAGTTACGTCCTCGTCATATGCTCCATTAAAAAAGTAAATTTGTTCAAACGCATCATCAAAATTTTGATTCGCAGCATGTTTTAAAAACTGTGACGCCTGCTGGTTCGCTTGGAATTTCACCAATAGGTCTGGACCAAAAAGGAAAGAAAAACCGACTAAGAAAAATCCGGTTACTATCCAAATGACTTTTCTGAAGTTCTTCATAAAAAATACCTCTATTCTGTTTTCTTCATATTATCCATTTATTGTAATTATTTCTATGTTAATTCTATGATAGATACATGATAAAGAAAACTTTGCTGACGCCTTAAATTACAAAAAACAGCCCTCTTACTCTGAGGGCTGTCTAACTACTGCATCATCATTTAAATCTGCTGTACAATTTTGACACTTAACTGCTCTTAGTGGAATTGTCGATAAGCAATACTTGCATTCTTTCGTATCCGGTTCTTTCACTTCTTCTTTTCTTTTTAAACGGTTGATCTGCTTTACTACCAAGAAAATAACAAGAGCAATAATTAAAAAGTTAATGAGCGTATTAATAAAAAGGCCGTAATTCAGCGTTGCTGCTCCTGCTTTTTGGGCTTCAGCCAATGAGGAATAATCCCCTTTTCCGAGGTTTATGTATAAGTTGCTAAAGTCTACTTTCCCTAGCAAAAGACCGATCGGAGGCATAATCACATCTTCAACTAAAGAAGTTACAATCTTTCCGAATGCTGCCCCGATGATTACCCCAATGGCAAGATCCATCACATTGCCCCGCATAATAAAAGTCTTAAATTCGTTCCACATCTAATTCGATTCCTTTCTATATGGCTATTTATATGTATAACCATACAATAGATCCTATAAAACGTCAGCTATGAAATCCCTTTAAATCTACTGTGAAAATATCCTTCATTTCTGTACAAACATCATCATCAAACACAAGCTCAAGCAATTCTACACTTTCAATTTTGGCAGTGAAAGGCTCCAGATATTTTACCGAGTAATCAAAGGCTTCCACCAGCTTTTCATGTGTCAGATGGCTGGCGATGGTACAATGAGGCACCCACTGTGCTGGTACATACAAAGATTTAGAATCGGTTATTCCCATAAACCGTTTATGATACCTAGAGTGAAAGTCTGTTAAACTTGGAT
Source organism: Fictibacillus arsenicus (assembly GCF_001642935.1). NCBI lineage: Bacteria > Bacillati > Bacillota > Bacilli > Caryophanales > Fictibacillaceae > Fictibacillus > Fictibacillus arsenicus. Next base: position 866,061 of record NZ_CP016761.1, on the reverse strand, counting down.
CTTTAGTTGGAGCTGCGTACAATGTACCGCTGTTTAAAAACATTCCTATTGACGGAAAAAACAACTCTATAGCAGATTGATTTTTAAAGTACTCTTCCATTTCTTTTTTGAAAAATTCAACTTCCAGCTCATGGTGAGTGGCAATTGTAACGTGCGGTCTCATCCCATAATCAGTTATGCCAGCCTCTTTCATCCCTTGCCTTAATTCATCTATTTTTTCTTCTGTATCACGATCTAAAAATCCAAGAATTCCATACATCGTATCAACTCCTGAAAAAAGATTTTATTAAAAGTACAAGACGGTTTACACCGTAGATCAATAACACATCGATTATTAAAAATGCCGCTGTACCACCTAAATCTCCTTCAGGTGTCAGTGACGATGACCAGTAGATATAGAAAGCAGTAAAAATTAAAGCTCCGGCTAATGCCGTCTTCCAGCTGGCGACGTTCATAAGACCTCCAATAAGACCTAACAATAAGCTTAAAATCGGAAAGACGAAGAACAGATAAAGCATTATATCTAACATAAAATACCCCCGAAATAAATCCTATAATCTACATTACCGCTGATGTAATTATACCTTAATCCAAATTTCGGTAAATACACCTTTCATCTTTTCAAGTATTATCACTATTCCGCTCTTGTCCCGAAAAAATGGGCTAATTCCGCCCAAACCTTTAACTTGTACGCTTAATAATCTGTCATTGTAAAGAAGGAGGTGGGTTATATGGGATTTAAGTCACACGGAAACAGCTTTGCTTTGATCGTAGTGCTATTTATCTTGTTAATCATCGTTGGGTGCTGCTGGTGCGGTGGATACGACGGCGGTTACGGCGGCGGACACGGCTGGTGTTAATCAATTTGCTTCCTAGCAGGGAGCAATGCGCTGAATTAATCTAGCAATCAATTGCGTTAAAACCTTTTGCTTAGAACAACCCCTCGACAGATAGAGAACTAGAGAGAGAAAAAAGGCCTGCACTCTTAGGAGGGCAGGTCTTTTAAACATTAGGGTTTCGCCAGAAAATAAACATATTCGTATATGTGACTCCTAACCTATTAAAATTGAACAACTTTCGCCCTATTGTTTCTAGCAAGTTAGTTTTTTAGTATAACTATATAACATAATTACAAATTAATAACAGTAAATTAATATTTTTCCATTATCGTAAACCTGTATGAATAAACTTGCAAGTCCAAAAAAATGTTTACAGGAGGAAGAAATGAAAAATAGTTGGAAAAAGAAAATGCTCCCCTCTGTTCTTGCTTTATCAGTCATTAGCAGTACAATCTCACCAGGTTTAACATCGGCTTTAGGAGAGTTCGACTTAACATCTGAAATTGTTCAAACACCTATTAATGAATACCGTGCAGACCTGGCTCCAGGTGTAAAAGAAAAGCACTATAGTTTTGAAGGAAAAGAAGGTAAAAAGATTGAGAGTTTTGTAGTAGACGTTGATGTACATAATCCTAATGTAGCAATAGAAGCAGGTACACCTAATGATGGAGACGGTTTTGGTCTGCAGCCGGTCCGGGCACAAGCGAATGCTGCAGATGGAGAAAACCACAAAGTAGTTGCAGCTGTAAATGCAGACTTCTATAACATGGCTACCGGTGAACCGCATGGAATCGTCTATAAGGATGGAAGAGCCATTAAAGATTACAACGGCCGTACGTGGAATTTCTTTGGAATAAAGAAAGACGGTGACGCGATTATCGGTAACTCCACTGATTATGAAGCAGTAAAAAATGAACTAAAAGAAGCACTTGGCGGCAATGCAATCCTCGTTAAAAATAGACAAATCTATCAAACCCCACAAACTGGACAAGATAAAGAACCTAGAACGGCTGTCGGAATAAAAGAAGACGGAGATGTTTTCTTCGCAGTTATTGATGGACGGCAGGAACCCTATTCAGCTGGCATTTCCATGAAAGACTTAGCACAACTAATGATTGATCTTGGCGCAGTTCATGCACTTAATCTGGACGGTGGAGGATCATCAACATTTACAACACGCCAGCTTGGCGGTGACGATCTTGAAGTCGACAATCAGCCTTCTGACAGAAACGAAAGAGGTGTCGCAAACTCCTGGCTTGTTGTAACAAAAGAACCTTCTGATCACGTTTTCCATTCAGCATACGTTGAACCATACGACAAATCTTTTACCCCGGGATCAACAATAGAATTCAAAGCTAAAGGACGGGACAAGTCTTTTGCCTCTGCTCCGCTCCCTGACAATGGTTTGACTTGGGAGTTATCTGATTCCTCTTTTGGAACAATGGAAAATGAGAAGTTCATTTCAAATGGAAAAACCGGTCAATTTCATATCCTATTAAAACATGATGGTTTAGAGGTTGGCAGAAGTATCATTGAAATTGAAAACCCGGATGAAATGTTTTTTGGTTCAAATGAGCTTACCGTAGCCAGAAACAGCGATACACAATTAGACCTCATGACTCGTTTTCAAAAAAGAAACGTGAAGTGGAATTTGCAGGATATTGAATTTGAAATACCTGAGGGAATGGGAACTGTTGATGAAAATGGGGTTCTTCATACCGGTGATCAAAATAGCAAAGGCACCATTACAGCCCGTTTAAAAGGTTCATCTCTTGAAGCAAGCATAAACGTAACGGTTGGACAGCTCCCGATCGTTTTATATGATTTTGAAAATGGTTTAGGAAACTGGAAAACATCGACTGCCAATCGCGGTGAAAAAGGAATGTTGACCCTATCTGAATATCCTGATCCAGTCCGATTCGATGAACAGTCTTTAAAGTTAGATTTTGATTTTACAAATGCCCAAAAAGGAACCACGCTAGGTGTTTACGCAGGTTCTGGCTCACATACAGCAATTGAAGGCAATCCTTCAAGTATTGGAATGTGGGTTTATGGAACACCAGAAGCACAAGGATACTGGCTCAGAATGTATATCGTTTATGGGAATGGTAAAAATCAGACCATTAACCTTACCGAAGAAAACCCAGGTATTGACTGGACTGGGTGGAAATATATCGAGGCAGAAATTCCGTCTTCTTTTACCGGTCCATTTAAAATCTCAGGAACACAGGCAATCAGAATGATGTCTACGAAGTCAGGTATAACAGGTCCTATGACGAAAGGGTCTATCTATTTTGATAATATCCGGGCAGTATACGGTGAAAAAGTGGATGACCTGTTCCCTCCGGTTATACATTCCGTTAATACGGACGGAAAAGACTTTACAGCTAACGAAGTTACGATCACAGCAAAAGTAAACGAATATGAAGAAGATCCTTTTAAAACGGGTATTGACTGGGAGAAAATTCGTTTTCTTGTGGATGGCGTAGACTACGCAAAAGCAGAAGGACATTTTTCTTACGACATGGACGGTTCTGTTTCATTAAGCGGCTATAAATGGGCTGACGGCACTCATAAGGTAACTCTGATTGTGCCCGATAAGTTTGGAAATCAGGCGATTCATACAAGTTATTTTACAATGAATACAGGATCTGCAAAAATTGAAATTCATCACGGACAGGAACAAGCATATTTAGGAGCTGATTTGAACCTAGTGTTGAATACAGTCCAAAACGATAAACTCTCAAGTTCTTCTATTCAAATGAAGATCGATAAAAACTATCCTGTAAAAGAAGTTCTGTTCTCAGATCACTTCAAGTCAAGTACTTCAAGTTATAACGATGAAACTGGAATCCTTACATTAGATCTGGTAAATTCAGGTGAAACGGCTGAAAGTGCCGATGCTGCCACGATAAAAGTTGAAGTCCCTGCTACAACGAAGGAAGGCAGCCAATTAACTTACGAACTATTAAAAGGAGACATTATTTACAGTGCACCAAAGGAAGAAAATTTCATTTCCACTTTTTCAATGAAGCCTGTAAGTATACCTATTAAAGCAGCATTTGGATTGGATCATGAACCCATATTAATCGGAAAATCAACACTTCTTACAGTTAAAGATAACAATGGTGGACCCGTAGAGAATGCAGAGATATTAGCTGCTATTGAAGGAGAAGAAGATCAAATTTCACTTGGAGCGACAGACTCAAACGGTACACTTCGAGTTGAATCTCTCACAGATGAAATTAAGAAAATCACTTTATATGCAGTTAAAGACGGAAAGTATTCATTTAAAACCGAAACCCAGTCTTACCCTGCCCTACTTAGTGAATCTGAATTTAAGAATATCATTTCTACCACCACGGGCAACCCGTATCAAACAAAAGGATTCACATGGATGTCAAGCCCGCTTGCATTGGATCAATCAGCTTTCGTCCAATACGCTAAGAAGGATGACTTTGAAAGAAAAGGTGCCTCTATTTTTATAAAGCAAGTCGGATCTTCAAGTGATGAGGTTTTCAGTGGTGAACTGGATATTAAGAAAAATGGGATCGTAAGGGTTAATGAAGTATTACTTAAAAAGCTTCAGCAAGACACGACTTATGTTTACCGCGTAGGTGATGGTGAACACTGGTCGGAGTTGAAGGAATTTACTACTTTAAAAAGAAAGCAAACCTTTGATTTTGCCGTATTAGGTGATACCCAGTCCCCTTCTGACTTAAGTCATTTAGACAAAATTCTTGGGGAGTTGGATAAAAAAGAATCAGCGTTCATGATTCATGTTGGAGATATAATTGATGAATCTTCAAAGTTCAATCAATGGGATCAAACGCTAGGAGTATTTAACAAATACGAAAATATTAATTCAACCGACTTAGTTGCCGCTCTGGGTAACCATGAATATATGGGAGATGGCGATGGTTCGCTGGCAAAAGCGATCTTAAACTTCCCGGAAAATGGACCTGAGATTGATAAAGGCGGAACGTATTCCGTCGACTACAATAACATGCACATCAGTGTCTTAGGTTATTCAACAAATGCCAATGTTTTAGATCAGCAGCTTCAATGGCTAAAAGAAGATATGAATCATTCAGATAAGCCATGGAAAATCCTTGTCACCCATCAACCTCCATATTACACCAATCCGTTTGGCGGAAACGAATCGATGAAAGAAAAAATACCGCCAGTAGCTGATGAATTAGGAATAGACATCGTCTTCTCGGGCCATGATCATTCTTATGGCAGAACAAAGAAATTAAAAAATGGACAAGAAGATTCAAATGGAACTGTATATGTCGTTGCAGGAACTACAGGTAACAAGCATTATGATGCTGTGGTTGATGAGAAGTTCGATTTTGTTAACACAGACAATATCGCAGTTTCTATGAGTGCACATGTAGATAAAGGTCGTATAACGTTTACAACAACCTCTTCTGATGGAAATTTAATTGACGAATTTACTGTTGTGAATGAGGAGTATGAGGCAGAAAATGAATAATTTACGATAAAAAATAAGTAAAAGCTGGCTCGATATTCATTTATTGAGCCAGCTTTATATACGTATTGAGTGGATTTCGTTCATTTATGCTCGTCTTCGGAGATTTATGAGCGCCATCTGAAATTTATGAGCGCGATACGATGTTTATGAGCGCCCTACGGAATTTATGAGTGCCTTCTGAGTTTTTCCACTCATCCAGCCATCCAGCACACCAAACACAAAACACTGCAGGAGACACTCTGCAATGTTTTCAACAACCACTTGATGAGGCTATCACCTTAAAGATTAATCACTCTTTGAAGCACGAGATCTCTATCTTCGACTTTAACTTCTGCTGGTTTCAATTTCCCTGCCACTTCATAAACAACAAGCTCTGAATTTGCCTTTAACGATTTAGCTGTTTCTTCGTGACATCTGATCAGTAAATAAACCAAGTCTCCTCTAACATCTTGTTTTAACAGCTGAATATCATCCGAACCATTAAAACCAACGGAAGAACCGATTACGACATATTCCCCTACTAAAGAAGAACTGCCAGATTCACTACTCGAAGAATCAACTTTCAATACTGACTGCTTCTTCCTCACAGCTGCTCCTGAATGAGATTGAAGCACGTAAGTTAAGTCTTCAACCATCGCGCTTGCCGTTGGGAGTTTGCCTGCGCCGGCACCTTGAACAGTCACTTTGCCAGCAAGACTAGTTTCTACCATGATTGCGTTTTGAACATCTTCCACTCCGTATAGAGGATGTTCAGAATCTACAAGCACTGGCTTTACGGATGCTGTGAATAGACCGCTGTCACTTCTGATCCGCGCCAAATGCTTCACTTTATAGCCCCAGCGGGTAAACACTTCAATCTGCTCAGATGAAACTTCAGTAATTCCTTTTCTTTCTACCTCATCCCAGTTTGGAGAACTTCCAAAAGACAATTCGCTAAGAATCATGAGCTTATAAAAAGCGTCAAACCCTTCTACATCATTAACGGGATCAGCTTCTGCATATCCAAGATCTTGAGCTGTTTTTAACACATCTTCAAAAGCTGAACCTTTTTCTCGCATGTTAGTCAAAATATAATTAGATGTACCATTTAAAATAGCTTCGACCGAGAGAATATCGTTCACTTGCAAGAGCTGTGAAATGCTGCGGATAATCGGTGTTCCCCCAGCTGTCGTTGCTTCATAGCCTACTGAAACCCCGGCTGCTTCTGCCTTTTCCAGCAATGTTTTACCGTGCCTGGCAAACATCACTTTGTTAGCCGTGATAACGCGGCACCCTTTTTCAATGGCTTTGCTTAAGTACGTAAATCCTGGCTCTTCTCCCACAATAGCTTCGAAAACAATCTGCAGGTCTGGAATGTTTAAAACTTCATCAAAGTCAGTCGTTACAAGGATATGTTCATCAACATCCCGCTTTTTTGCACCATCTTTTACTAAGATGGCTTCAATAATGACTTCCTCACCCAGTACAGATTTCAGCTGTTCCCTGTGAGTCTTCAACGCTTCATAAACACCTTGCCCGACTGTTCCAAAACCAAGCAATGCCGCTTTAATAGGTGCCATATTGCAGCCTCCTCTCCTGATCTAATGCATTCTTTACATAAGGTCCCCACTTTTCGAATTCTACTAAGAAACCATCATGGCCAAAGTCTGTTTCAATCGAATAAAAAGTTCCATAACGCGTGTGTTTAACAAAGCCCTCAATCACTTCTGGCGGATAAAGCAGATCGCCTTCGTATCCAAAAGCATGGACTTCCGCCTGAATCTGTGAGGCTGCACGTTTCCAGCCCCCAAGCTTATCACCGATATCATAAGCATTCATCGCATATAAAAGGGTCAAATAACTGTCCACATCAAATCGTTTCGTCAATTTTTCCCCTTGATAATTTAAATAAGAATCCACTTGAAAATAAGGCTTCCCTTCAATATCTGTCTCACGTACTTCTCTTTGAAATCTTTCATTAAAGAGCTTCGGCTGACGGTACGTTAGAAGTCCCGCCATCCTTGCAATTTCCAAACCTACTAATCTTTCTCCTTCAGCTCGCCTGCCGCTTCTATAGACAGGATCATTCACAATCGCGTGGATCGCCATCCGGTTAAAACCTACACCATAATCACTTAGAAATGGAGTAGCTGCGAAAATGAATACTTTTTCCATAAAATATGGATACTGAACGGCCCATTCCATCGCCTGCATGCCGCCAAGGGAACCGCCTAAAACAGCAAAAAGTCTTGGTACGGTTAGAACATCTAATGCCTGGCGCTGAGCACGAACCATGTCTCGGACCGTAACAAAGGGAAACGTTTTGTGATAAGGCTTTCCGGTTTCCGGATTAACCTTCGCTGGACCTGTTGAACCGCTGCATCCTCCAAGAACATTAAATGTAATCACCTGATAGAGGTTTGTATCAATGTATCCTTCGGGTCCGATCAGTCCTCTCCACCAGCCTGGCTCTTCTTCTGAACCGTATGCATGCTGATTTCCAGTAAGAGCATGACATAGAAGGAGCACTGGCCCCTTCGTATTTCCGGTTATCTCATATGCCAGCTCAGCATCCGTAATTACTTGGCCAGACTCTAAGGCAAAATCACCGATTTTCACCTTGCCGACTTTCCGGTTTGTTTCAAGCAAGTTTTTGTAACTCACGGGCCTTCAGCTCTCTTCGTAAAATTTTTCCGCTGATCTTTGTTTTCGGGAGTTCCTCTACCACTTCGATCTCGCGCGGTGCAGCGTGTGCCGCAAGCTCCCCTCTAACATAGACACGGATCTCTTCTAACAGATCACTGCTCTGTGAATAGCCATCTTTCAGTACAATAAATGCTTTAACGATTTCTCCCCGGATCGGATCAGGCTTTCCAATCACTCCTGCTTCAGCCACCGCTTCGTGCTCAATGAGCTTGCTCTCGACTTCAAACGGACCGATTCTTTCACCAGATGAATTGATCATGTCGTCCGAACGTCCTTGGAAAAAGATATAGCCATCGTCATCACGGTAAGCAAGATCACCCGAAACGTACCAGTCACCCCATCCAAAATATGAATTATACTTCTCAGCGTTCTGCCACACTTCCCTCATAATGGCCGGCCAAGGTGCCTTGATCGCTAAATGGCCAACAGAAAACGGAGGCAGTTCTTTTCCTTCTTCATCTAAAACGGTTGCCGTAATTCCCGGAAACGCTTTTCCCATCGATCCTGGCTTGATCGTTTCATTCGGCAGATTCACGATAAGCTGCGCACCCGTTTCTGTCATCCACCACGTATCATGAATTCTTTTTCCAAGAATATTTTTTCCCCAATAAATAACCTCTGGATTTAACGGTTCACCGACACTTAAAATATGACGCAGTTTCGATAGATCATATTGTTCAGGAAGCTTATTCCCTTTTGCCATCAGCATCCGAAACGCAGTAGGAGCACTATACCAGACGGTTACGCCGGCATTTTGCAGCGTTTCATACCATTGTTCTGCTTTAAAACGTCCGCCATGAACCACGATCGTTGCTCCATTTAAAAGTGGTGCAAAAACTCCGTACACCGTTCCAGTTACCCATCCCGGATGCGCTGTGCACCAATACACGTCATCCGCTTGTATATCAAGCACCCACCGGCCTGTTAAATATTGCTGTGTCATCGCGCGGTGAGCGTGTATAATTCCTTTCGGCTTTCCTGTTGAACCAGAGGTATAATGGATATTCAAACCATGTTCAGGATCGACCCACTCTATCTGGCTTCCAACATCTCCTACTCTATTAAGCTCCTCTTGCAGCGAAATCTCTCCGTTTTCACCGGCTCCATCTGTTAAAAAGACAGTATGGAGACTCGGCAGCTCATCCCGTGGAACGCGCTTATTGAGGTCTTGGTCTGTAATTAAAAAAGTTCCGTCACAGTCTGCAATGCGGTCTCTAACTGCATCTGACATAAATGCTTCAAACAGAGGACCGACAACTGCTCCTAGTTTAATAGCTGCTAGCATTGCAATATGGCAATCAGGGTGTTTTGGCAAAAAGACAAATACGAAATCCCCTTTTTTTACACCATGCTTGGAAAGCACTGCTGCCCATCTATCTGTTGTTTCCTTGAGTTCCTGATAAGTGATCTTAAATTCCTGTGAATCATCCAAGTAATGAAGAGCAACCTTCTCACCGCGTCCCTCTTCCACATGGCGGTCCACACATTCATACGCCATGTTCGTCCTTCCGTCATCTCTTCTGTTAAACTTTTCTGTTATGGAGATCCATGAAAATGGTGCGTCATCTCTGTCAGTCACAACATTATAGGTCCCGTTTACAGGCTCAATGGCTGCTAGTTTTGTCATCGCTCGTCACCTGCTGCTTTCTTTTCAACATTTAATAGATTCAATATATGTGCCTTCTGTTTTGATAGATAAGCATCTCCACGCGTCCTCGGCTTTGGTTTCTCAACAGCTACTTCAGCAAATACTTCTCCTGGCTGCCCTTTTAAGATGAAGATTCGATCGCAAAGGTAGAGAGCTTCATCAATATCATGTGTGACAAGCAGCATCGTCGTTTGCTTTTTTTGCCAGATTGATAGAAGGAGATCTTGCAGCTGCATTTTTGTAAATGCGTCTAGTGCGCTGAAGGGTTCATCTAAAAGCAATACCTCAGGATCTGTGATCAGCGCTCTCGCGATTGCTGTCCGCTGTGCCATCCCGCCAGAGAGATCTTTCGGATAATGATTTTCAAAACCAGTCAATCCTACAAGGTCTAAATACGTTTGATATTTGTTTGAATTTCGTTCTTCCTTTTCTAAACCGAATGAGATGTTGTTCTTAACAGACAGCCATGGCAGAAGTCTCGGTTCCTGAAACATCATTCCAATATTGTCGTTTCCATCTTTTGATGAAATCTTTCCTTCGTAGTTCGAATCAAGTCCGGAAAGCACACGCAGCAGTGTACTTTTACCGCATCCGCTTGTGCCCAAGATCCCGATGATTTCTCCCTTATCGACGGAAAAATTAATGTTCTGAAATCCAGCCTGGTTATTGTTAAACGTCCGTTTTAAACGGTTAATCTGAAGCATCTGTTTTCCCTCCTTCTACGCTTGGTTGCTTATGCTGTCCTGCCATTTAAGAGAGCGGTATTCAATCCATTTTAGTATCGCGTCTGTCACTTTCCCTAATACGGCAAAAAGCAGGATACTGGCAATGACCGTGTCTGGTGAATACGTGTTCTGGCCGACGACCAGCAAATACCCTAATCCTTCACTTGCTCCCATCAGTTCGGCTGCGACAACAAACATCCAGCCAAGTCCTAGACCGCTTCTCATCCCTGTAATAAAAGATGGCAATGCTGCTGGTAAAATAATGCGTTTCGTCAGCTGAAATGGAGATAGCTGATAAATCTTGCCTACTTCTATCAGCTTTCGGTCAACCCCTTGAATGCCTGCCACGATATTCAAATACACCGGGAAAAACACGCCGACTGCAATCAATGAGATCTTGGAAGGTTCACCTATTCCCATCCATAAAATAAACAACGGTACCCATGCGAGAGAAGGAATGGAACGAACCGCTTGAAACAATGGGTCAAGAAGCTGTTCAGCAGTTTTGGCATACCCGACGACGGCTCCAATCACAACCGCGGCTCCTGTACCAATCGCAAATCCTAAGAACACGCGTGTTAACGTAATAGAAACATGACCGAATAGAGAACCATCCCTATACATGCTTATTATCTTCTCTAAAATAACGCTTGGTGCTGGAAGCAGGTGAGGCGCCAGCAATCCAGCTTTCGCAGCCAGCTCCCAAGCAATAAGCAGGACGACTGGCAAAATTGAACCAAGAACGATACCGCGTCCTTTTTTGAATAAACCTTTTGGAGAAGAGAGCTTAGCAGCAGCTGCTCTCTCTCCCGCTTTCCATTTTTGAGTTTCTGAAATCACTGGCACTTCCTCCTTCCTTCTGTGTTATTTATTGATTACTTTTTCAGCAAACTTAGGGTTAATCAATTCTTTTACGAGTTTCTGGATGTCTGTATCCTTTTTGACAATCTCTTCTGTCTGAAGTACTTCGCCTGCAGCCGATATAGCTTTTTCGTGCTGTGATCCTGGAACAGGTTCCGAGAAGTTATTTCGTTCGAGTTGTTTTTTAGCGACATCTTCTTTTATCCCCGCCTCTTCAGATAAAAGTTTTGCTGCTTCTTCTGGATTTTCCAGTGTCCATTTTCTTGCTTTTTCATAAAGCTCAATCACTTGTTCCACTTGCTTCGGATGATTCTTAGCAAACTCTGAGCGAACATTCAGCGTTCCGTACGTATTAAAATCTGGATTTCGGTAGATATATTTTCCTCCAGATTCTAACTCTGTTCTTGCCATATGCGGATCAAGTCCTGCCCAGGCATCTACTTGACCTTTGATTAGAGCGTTTGCACCATCAGCATGCTGAAGGTTTACGATCTGAACATCTTTTGCTGAAAGTCCAGCTTCACTTAGAGCACGCAATAAAAAGATGTGAGGATCTGTTCCGAAGGTTGCCGCTACCTTTTTTCCTTTAAGATCTTTTACATCCTTAATCGGGCCTCCATCTTTTGCTACCAATGCGGTCCATTCAGGCTGTGAATAGATATATACAGATTCGATAGGTGCACCTTTGTCTTTTGCAATAAGTGCAGCAGCTCCGGCAGTTGAACCGAAGTCCACACTATCGGAATTCAGGAACTCCAGCGCTTTATTGCTTCCCTGGCTTTGCACCCACTCTACTTCAATGCCATCTTTTTTAAATGCTTCCTCTGCCCAGCCAAACTTTTTAAGTGCCAGACTTGTTGGCGAATAGAACGCGTAATCCAATCTGATCTTTTCTGGTTTTTCTCCTTCTTTTGCTGAGCTCGAACAGCCCGCTAATAACAGTGCAGCTGCTAAACTAACGAGCAGCGTTCCTTTCCACCAATTCTTCATAATCAGTTTCCCTCCACTTTTGTTATCTCTATTTTTGGCTTTTATTTTTTTATTTCTTATACTTCACACGCATACGTTGCGATCGTACCTCTTAAACGCTGCGCTTCCTTATAGGTACATCTGTTGTGAACCACATCAATTCCCGCTTCTTTTGCGATCCTCGCAGCTTCCGGTGAAATGACTCCTTCTTGAAGCCAGAATACTTTTGGCTGGGTGATCGCAGCTTCTTTCGCAAGTTCAATAGCTGCTTCAGGACTTCTAAACACTTGAACAACATCGATCGGGAACGGAATGGACTTTAGATCTGGATAAGCTTTTTCATCGAGCACTTCCGTTTCTCTCGGATTTACCGGGACGATCTTATATCCAAGACGCTGCATTTTGCGTGCAAGTCTGTGGCTAGGTCTTGCCGGATTGGAACTTAACCCGACGATTGCAAGTGTCTTTGGCCGCTGAATCTCCTGGCCGTTTTCAACTGCTCTGTATAATGAGGACTGCAATGCCCAGCGAATCACACCTTCATCATTGATCGTAATCTCTGTTTTTTTCGATCCGATCCCCGTTGCTGCTTGAATCGCCCGGTCCAGATCGTTCGTTAAGTCTTTTACTGATTCAAGACCGATTGATAAACGGATAAGTTCCTCAGTTACTCCGGTCGCTTTTAACTCTTCATCACTTAATTGCTGATGAGTTGTAGATGCTGGATGGATAATCAGAGATTTTGCATCACCAACGTTCGCTACATGTGACCATAATGAGATGTTGTTGATCACTTTACGCCCAGCATCACGCCCGCCTTTTATTCCGAAGTTCACGATCGAACCAAAACCGTTGCTTAAATATTTTTTAGCCAGCTCATGACTTGGATGTTCCTCAAGCCCAGGGTATGAAACCCAATCTACTGCAGGATGCTTATCGAGATATTCTGCGATCTCCTGCGCGTTTTTCGCATGTTTTTCAACACGAAGGTGCAGCGTTTCTAATCCTTGTAAAAGGAGGAATGCATTGTGAGGGCTCAAACAAGCACCAAAATCTCGTAAAAGCTGAACCCGAAGTTTCGTAGCGAATGCGAGTGTTCCAAAATCAACCGCATATCTCAAACCGTTATAACTGCGATCCGGTTCAGTGAATCCTGGGAATTTTTCTGAGTTCCAATTAAAGCGTCCGCCATCAACGACCACCCCGCCGATCGCTGTACCATGTCCGCCAATCCATTTCGTAGCTGAATGAATAACAATATCTGCTCCCCAGCTTAATGGCTTTGTGACATATGGAGTTGCGAACGTATTGTCGATTAAAAGCGGCACTCCGTTTTCGTGTGCAATATCTGCAACAGCTTCAATATCAAGTACGTTCAAACTGGGATTACCGATTGTTTCAGCAAAGAACGCTTTAGTGTTCGGAGTTACGGCTTTTCTGAAATTCTCTGGATCTTCGGCATCAACAAATTTTACGTTGATTCCGTATTTCGGGAGAGTAATAGAAAATAGATTGTAAGTGCCGCCATAAAGGTTTGTTGCAGCTACGATCTCATCACCCGCTTCTGCAATGTTCAATATAGCTAGCGCGATCGCTGACATACCTGAAGAAGTTGCCACTGCGGCCACTCCGTCTTCAAGAAGGGCTACTCTTTTTTCAAATACGTCAACTGTCGGATTACCGATTCGGCTGTAAATGTTCCCTGGCTCTTCAAGAGCAAATAAGCTCTGTGCGTGGTCCGTATCCGAAAAAACATAAGACGTTGTTTGGTAGACTGGTACAGCCCGCGAGCCTGTTGTTGGATCAGGCGCTTGCCCTCCGTGTAAAAGCAATGTGTCAATGTCGTATCCATCAAATGATTTTGTCATATAAATCTCTCCTTTTTGTGTTTTATATCGATAAAATGTATAGGAAAACTAGGGATAAAGGTTATAACTTTTCCCTTGAACGATATTCAATTTTTAAAATGAAAAATAAAAATTTGAGATGAAGTTGTTGTGAAGTTTAGAAGAGGAAAAAAAGAAAAACCCCCTTCCTAAGAAGAGGGTTTTGGCCTCCTCTTATCTGTCAGATCGAAAAATGATCTGTAGGAATTGGCACCTTTCCAAACCGAATGTGGTTTGTTGGTTGCCGGGCTTCATCGGGCCTAGTCCCTCCGCCTCTCTGGATAAGAGATATCAAATTATGTTTAACACATTAACGTGTTGATGTTTGTATTGTTCTTGAATAGGATTATAGTCCATTCGGTTTTTAAAAGTCAACCGTTTTTTGAAAACTTTTAAAAGTCGTACAAAAAGCTTATCGTTCAACTGTCAGTTTTCAAATTAAGAATATGCCTATGCTATGCGCGTTATGCCAACTTCGTTCCGCTTTTTTCATCTTCCCATTGAAATTCTTCTATTCTTTTAACAAGTACAGGAATTCTGTTGGCGATTGCAGCTTTTTCGCCGTAACGAATTTTTTGTTCTAACGTCATGTCAGAATGCAAGACTTTTTGCTGAAAAGCAGTTAAGCTTGTCAGTTTAATAAATTCCTCTTGTTTCACCCGTCTCCTTACAGCAGCATCACCATTACAATAGCCTTCCATAAATCCGTCAGCTATGGTTTGCAGCTTTTCTTCAAAACGGTCAAACTGATGCTTCGCATAACGAGGTGCATTAAAAAATGAAGGATACAGTGTGTGATAATTGTTTATAAAGTTACCAGCTAAAGAATCTCCGCTGTATAGGAGCGGAACGGGGTCGATAAGACTTATCCTTCCATCTGCATGAAGCAATATATTTTCAGGAGAGGTATCCTGGTTTGTAAGTATAATGTGTGATTCATCAATCTCCCTGTTATTCATGCATTCTTCTAAATGAGTCGTTGCAAATGGGAGAATCGGCTGATCATAGTTTTGGATGAACTCTTTAAAATCGCTTAAGTACTCTTCGTTCTCTTCCTTCATAAAATCAGTGACACTCGACTGAAACTGTCCTTCAACAGCTGTACCATTCCATTTCAAGTATCCGAATCCCTTTAAACTGTGCTGGGCAGTGTCCATATTTCGGAAAAATTCACCCATTTCTGCACCAGCCTGAAATGCTTCCATGAACGTAAAGCTCTCAAGTTTTATCGCTTTTCCAGCATATGATTCAACGGTAAACGTCTTATCTTTTTCAACATGATAATGAAAAAACTCCGGACAGATACCAGGTTTCACGCTGTTTGCCAGTTCGTAATAGGCTTTTGTTCCTGCGTATTCTGCATATGCTGCCGCCTCGTCAAACTCTACCTTCTTCCCGTAAGCTTCCGCCTTTGGAAACCTTACAACAACTGCTTCTCCAACACGCAGCTGAACAAGATATGCCTGATGCCATGCGCCTTCACCTAAGTATTGAACTTGCGTGGTATCTTTAAGAGATTCAAGCCCGCTCTTTTGCAGCGCAAAGTCTATTAAATCAAATGTTTCTTTCATAGATGTTCCTCTTTCTTTGTTCATCATACTTTTATCCTGCATATATTCGCTAAGTGTCGAAAAAAATCCTTTTTCCATTTTTTTCTGATGAAGATGTCGCTCGTAAATTCCGAATAGCGCTCATAAATCTCAAAAAGCGCTCGTTCAGCGAGCATAAATACTCGCGAACGAGCTCCAATTTCCCTTATAAAACAAAAAAACGGCTGCTCCAGGTCAATAACTAACCCAGATAGCCGGTTTCATATTAATCTACATACGTTACTATCTCTTCAACTGCTTTTCTAGCCAGTTTTTTTGGCTGGTCTTGGGGATGGCCGAGTGAGATTACCATATTGATCTGCTTTTGAGCAGGAATATCTAAAAATTCACGGATGGCCTCCTGTGCTAATAAAACAGGACCCGTCATCGGACATGATCCTAGACCGCGCGCGTGGGCTGCGAGCATTAAGTTCTGGATAGCAAGACAGCTGCTCTTGATGCCTTCTTCTTCCCAAACGGCATCTTCTGCAAGCTCGATCGGATCAAAGATTTTTTCACGGAATTTAGATTCATACGGAGTAGCTAAACAAATGATTAAAACGGGAGCTCCCGAGAATGCAGTAGCATATGGACCAAATGAACGTGTCAGCAGTTTCGCTTCCTTCGTCTTTCCGTTCTCTTCTGCTTTTGCCGCAAGTTTATGAATGGCATCCCAAGTCATTTCTTCAATCTTTTTCACTTTATCTCTATTACGGATCACAATAAATTCCCACGTCTGCGAGTTTGTGTCACTGGGTGCATACCGGGCACAATCCATGATTTCGTATAGATCTTCCTCTGCAACACCTTCATCTGTAAACTTACGGACGCTTCTTCTGCCGTGTACAATTTCTTTAAAATCTTCGTATTTCATGTTTGTCTCCTCTGACACAATTAATAGTTAACTACTCGTATTATACAAAAGATTGGAATGACCTACAAAAAACGTTAAAAACAGTGCTTATTTCGCACTGTTCTTTGGGGTTATTGCTTTATTTTTATTATTACCTTTAATCCTTAAACCAACAGCTATAAGAGAAGCTCCTAATAAAACACTGACGATGTAAAGTGAATCCGTATTAAAGCTGCCTTGCTGAACCACTGCTTTTTCTGCTTGGTTACCAATAAAAAATGTGCTGACAAGAACGATTACACCAGCTGTGATTAACCCTGCTTTGATCCATGGTTTCATATTTAAAACCACCTTTTCCCTTTTACATTTAACTTATTCGAGGGAAAAAACAGAATACCTTTTACAACAAAAACAAATCCTTTGAACTAGTTCGCTTTTGCGAAGTTCATTTTCTCTTCTACAAATGACCGTACTTCTTCTTCTGCCTTTTTCTTAATAATAAACTCAACGTAACGGCTGCCTGTATGAAAGCGAACCAGCCCCCAGCTAGGATATCCTGGATTTTCTGCTTGCAGACCTGTTATCCATTCAACAGAATCAACCTGTCTCCACTCATAAAAATGTTTTGCTGACACAATGCCGTTCTTACCGATCGCACCTCGCAAAATTTGTGTAAAGTATAAAAGGGTAAGAATTACAATCAAACAAAGCATCATTATGTTTACGGTTAAAGACAATTTTAAGAAACCAAATCCTTGTGTAATAATCACAAATATTACAATCTTATTCGTCCAAAAGTTCTTTTGCGTATATTCACCGCTATATGATAATCCATACACCGGCTCTGATTTCTTTTTATCATTTATATTCTTAAAAAAATTATAAATGGACATTCCGATACCAGCGGAAATGATAATTGCAAAAACAATATCTAACATCGCCCCCATCAATATCTCCCCCTTTTCTCTCTACTTTGTATAACGTTTTTATAATGGAAAAAGTTTCAAGCAAAAAGACGCTGCAAAAAAATCAGCGTCTGAAGAGCCATTTGTATGTTTTAATGCCTAGCAGGTTTAAAAACAAACCGCCGGCCAGTCCAGCAATCATATCGAGAATATAGTGAATTCCCAGCTTCACACGGCTGACTCCAATCATAATCAAAAAAACGAATGATACTAAAAGAGCCCACAAGTTTCTCCACATTCCCGATAAAAAGAGCACTAATCCGTAAAACCCTGCAGCATTCATTGTATGTGCACTTGGGTAGCCATACTTGCTTGCTTTAATTAATCTTTCCCATTCCGGAGGCTTTCTTTTAAACAGCTGTTTAAAAAGTGCATTCAAAATTCTTATACCAATCACATTAAAAAGAATTAATTTGCTTTTGTCTCGATTCCCTGTATTTTGATAGCTGAAGAACAGTATTAAGCCAAGAGGTACAGTGAAAAATCCTGATCCCATTCGAGAAAAAAACACCATTAATGGATTCGAAAAGGTATTCGAGTCATAAATGGAACGACTCCACCTTTTATCAAGTGAACGGTAAGGCTCTTTATTTCTGATTAATGTTAAAAACGCAAAAAATCCACCGGTAAATACAAGGCCCAATAAAGGAAGCAGTGTATAACTTGTTCTCTTTTTCCGACGTAACATATAGCATCACCCTGCTTAGGTCAAAGTTTGAGATTATTTTCTCCCTAAGCTTGTATTTTATTCGAATAAAAAAGAGCACCCTTTCAGGCACCCTCGTTTCAACGATTATTTATGTTCGACCATCACGATAATTTTTCCGTCTTCTAAATCCTGCATATAACGATCTGCTTCCTCTTCTGACACATCCATTTTCAAAAGAATTTCTTTCATATCGTTTTCCCCGTCATCAAACATCGCTGCAAAAGGACCTGCGGCAAGAAGCGGTCCTACTCCTGGAACACCCAGCCCAGGAACGGCGATTCCCCCGCCGATGCCAGTTAAGAAACCTGCGATGGTGCCATATGTAGCACTATCCATATCATCATCCAGCACTTTTTCTTCATTCACATGTGTTTCATCTGCCACATTGTCAACGATTTCATCATCTTTAGCGACGATCGAAATTTCAGACGGCTTGTAGCCTTTTTCAACAAGTGCTTTAATAGCCCCAACTGCCTCTTCTTCTCTTGAATATGTACCGATAATATCTTTTTTCATCTGTTTCCCTCCAAACGGGTTCTTTACAAGTAGGTTCCCCTGTTCAGAGGGTTTTAAACAGTGAGTTAATCCTGTTCAAACCAGCCTTTTTTCTTAAACCATAATGACATCATGACTCCTAATAGAATCATAATCCCCAGCACATAAAAGTACCCATTTTCAGATTTCAGTTCTGGCATATTAACAAAGTTCATCCCATAGAGACCTGCAATAAAGGTTAAAGGCATGAAGATTGTTGTGATTACCGTTAATGTTTTCATGATGTTGTTCATCCGGTATGAGTTAAGAGATATATAATTGTCACGAATATCAGACGTCATCTCACGGGCAGAGGTCATCATATCCGTTAATCTCAGAAGGTGATCATAGATATCATGAAAGTAGGACCTTTCATCTGCATCCAGGCCAACGCGCTTTGACTCCAGCATTCGATAAAGAAGTTCCCGCATAGGTACCACGGTCTTCCGCAATGAAAGAAGATCAGCACGAATATCAAAGATCTGGTTGATCAGCTTAGGTGCTTCATCATCCTCGTTGCTTTCAATCGAAATAACGCGCTCTTCAAGTTTATGCATGATCGGAAAATACATATCTACAAGCTTGTCCATTAATTTATGAATGAGTTCATTTTTCCCAAGTTCAGGCGGAACAGACTTTAAACCTCTTAGATAGTTCCACACAAAATCGATCTCAGGAACTTCTGTTTTATGAAAAGTGACCACCATGTTTTTTGTTGTAAAGAAATCTACTTCTGTAGCTTCCAGAGTTTTTTCATCCAGTGCATGTACGACGTAAAACAAGTGCTCTTCATAAAACTCTACTTTTGGTCTCTGCAAGTTATTTACACAGTCTTCCACAGCTAGCGGGTGGAAATCAAAAAACGATCGCAGCAGGTTCGTTTCTTTTTTTATCGGACTGTCAAAATCTACCCAAACCCAGTCTGCCTGGATTTCATCTAAACGCTCTAAAGGCGGATTTATTATTACTTTTTGATCAACTACCGCTAACGTGCGAATCATAGGCAGCCCTTCTCTCATCTCTTTTTATTATCATTACCCTTTTTGTCATAATCTTTGAGCATTCATTTACAATAATTCAGGAAGGTGATATTTTCAAGAGAAGAGCTAAAACGAAAAGTGAAATTAAGGAGCTGAAACCTAGCTACCGGATTAAAGAATTTATAAGCTAAGTAAAAAACCTTAGCCTGTTCGAATTCGGCTAAGGTTTTTTTCATGCTTCTTTCTGACTGGATTCAAGTAAAGGTTCATACATCATGATGGCATGGTTTTCTGTTACATATTCATCGTCAATCTGCTGTTTTTGACGGTTAAACACTTTTCGGTGAATCATGTTGTGGCGCAGAAAGCCTCCCCAATATGCAGGTGTAATCCAATGTTCTTTCTCATACACTTCGTAGCTTTGTAAAGGCTCCTGCTCTGACCGCCATTCGCCCACTAGATGTGTATCAGTTAAATATAGATGGAGCTGATAGGTATTTTCTGTATGGTTAGTGATCTGCAGGTCCAAGTAATTATATGCACACGTCGCTCCGCTTCCAAACGGCTGTGTTCGTTTAGAATCTGGAAACACATCATAACTGTGCCGATGACGTTCAGTAACGGATAACGGTGTATGAAGAGTCATCCAGTAAATCAGATTAAAAAGCTGACAGAGTCCTCCCCCAGTACCTTTCTTGAACTTTCCATAAAAAAGCACCATTCCATCCACATACCCTTTTGCTTTCGTTGTCGTACCAATACCTTTCCAATACGAAAAAGTTTCCCCTGGTTTTATAAGTATCCCATTTAAACGCTGTATCGCGATTTTAAGGTTCTTTACCTTATTATGCTGATACCACATTTCAACATCCTTAAGCTTCCGAAGAAGAATGGTTTGATGTGAAAAACTGACAAAAGGCAGTTTTTCTTTTTTTATGGTTTTAGCGTACGTTTTCTTATCTATATACCATTCAAGAAATCTCTTAAAGGTATAATACTTTTTGCCTAGTGAAATTCGAAATGAAGATCTTTGCTTCGGTCGCAGTTCAAAATGGTTCATACTGTTACACCCTTTTCTCGATTTCGTGGTGGGAAATAAATTGTAGGGGGACCAGTCCCCTTTTCCCATTTTATTCTAATTCTTCATTTACCATTTATTTTCCTTTGATATTTGAGTTATAGTGTATATGCTTAGTTGATTATTAACTTGTTTTTTAAATTTATATTTTGTACGTTAAAGAAGTTACGAGTTTGGAGGATATTCGATGCTCGACAAAACATTTTTACAGATGAATACGGTATTTATTAGCATCCTCATTGAAGCACTCCCTTTTGTTCTTATAGGAGTGCTCATTGCCGGAGTTATTCAGATGTTTGTTACCGAAGAAATGGTGGCACGCATCATGCCGAAAAATAAAGTGCTGGCTGTTTTATTTGCAGCTTTTTTAGGTGCGATATTCCCTGCTTGTGAGTGCGGTATCGTCCCCATCACACGCAGGCTGATCGCAAAAGGGGTTCCTGTTTTTGCAGCGATTCCATTTATGCTTACAGGTCCTATCATTAACCCTGTTGTCTTATTTTCTACTTTTGTTGCTTTCGGAAATCAGTGGGACGTTATGATTTACAGAGGCGGACTCGCGATGGTTGTTGCTGTATTAGTCGGATTTCTTCTAGCTGTTCAATTTAAGAATGCAAAAGTCCTTAAAAACGAGATTCATCATTTGTCCAAGAATCCAGCAGCTAACGAAACCGCTGCAACAATCGAAGCACAGCCTGTTTCATTTTTCAACAAACTTAAAGGTACGTTTGTACATGCGGTTGAAGAATTTTTCTCAGTTGGAAAGTACCTCGTGGTCGGTGCTTTAATTGCTGCTGGAATGCAGACGTACGTGAAGACATCAACGCTTTTAGCGATTGGACAAGGGGAAGTGTCTTCATCCCTTGTTATGATGGGATTAGCCTTCGTATTATCTCTTTGTTCTGAAGCCGATGCATTTATTGCTTCCTCATTCCAAAGCACCTTTACAATAGGTTCCATCGTGGCGTTTTTAGTTTATGGACCGATGCTTGATATCAAAAATGTGCTTATGATGCTCGCTGCTTTTAAGAAAAAATTAGTACTAAGTCTTATTGGATATATAACTGTGCTTGTATTGATCGGATCATTATTTTTATAAAAAGGAGGTGCCATTAAATGATACGCATCCTTATTTTAATCGGATTTACCTTTTTGTTTATGCATCTGCATGCCACAGGTGATATCAGCAAATACATCAACATGAAATATTCTTATATCTCTTTTTCAGCTATTTTTATCTTAGGTTTTCTAACGCTTGTCCAGTTCTATATTTACGGAAAAAGCGAAGACGATGATCATCAGCATGACGAAGCATGCGCAGTGCCTGATTGCGGCCACGATCATCACAAAAAACCGTCCCGATTAAGAAATGTGACGGTGAATAGCATTCTGATTTTCCCAATCATATCAGGGTTATTTTTCCCTATCGCTTCTCTGGACTCAGAGACAGTTAAAACAAAAGGATTTCACTTTAAAGGTCTCGAGAACGAAGGTGATTTTGGAGAGCACCAGTTTTTAAAACCTGATACCAGTGTGTATTACGGGAAAGAAAGCTACAACACCATTATGGATAAAGAGTTAAAGCCTTTTACAAAAGGCGATAAAGTCGTGCTTAATGACAAGAACTACTTAAAAGGGATGGAAAGCATCTATTACAAGCCAGGGATTTTCCTTGGAAAGGATGTTCAGTTTAAGGGTTTTACCTATAACGCTGAGGATCAATCGAAAAATAAAAGCAATGAACTCTTTCTTCTTCGTTTTGGTGTAATTCATTGTATTGCAGATTCTGGGGTTTTCGGCATGATGGTTGAATTCCCAAAAGGGACTACGTTCCCTAACGATAAGTGGATCGAAGTCGATGGCACCATTGAAACGATGTATTATCAGCCCTTTAAAGCTGATATCCCTTATGTAAAAGTGGAAAGCTGGAAAGAAATTGACAAGCCTAAAGAGGAATATGTTTATCGAGGGTATTAAAAAACCGGATGTTGTAGACTAACCTAGATAAATGGGACACAATAAAACACCTTCGAAATGATACACTTATTAAAAGTGATAATCGGAGGTGTTTTTGCGTGGGCAAAAACGTTTATTCAAAAGAAACAAAGTGGGCTGTAGTTAAGGATAAAATGAGTGGCCAATTTACGAATGAAGAAATCATGAATAAGTATGACATTAAAAATGTTTCTCAAATAAAAACATGGATGAAATGGTATCGGGAAAATCAAGTACATCGGTTTAATCAGCCAATAGGCAAGCAATACTCTTATGGTCAAGGGCCTGATTCAGCTAGTGAAGAGGAAAAGAAAGAACGTCAATTCAATCACTATAAACAGGAGAATGAGATTTTAAAAAAGTATTTGGAGATCGAAAAGGAGCTGAAAAAGAAGTAGTTCTCCGTTTAGTAAAAAGATTACGAAAAAAGTACACAGTTACGGCTGTTCTATGCGCTTTAAACGTTCCAAGATCCACATACTATCGTTGGTTGTCTGCTCCATCTGATGAACTGTCTAAATCAGAGCAGGCCATTATCTCCCTTTGTGAACAGACTAACTATCGTTATGGTCATCGTAAAATTAAGAATTTACTAAAGCGTCGACATCAAATTAGTTTGAATCGAAATTCTGTTCAACGTATTATGCAAAAGCATCATCTACAGTGCCGTGTAAAACCAAAGCGCAAGTGGAAATCTCAAGGGGAATCAATCATTGTCGCACCAAACATTTTACAGCGAGATTTTTCAGCAACTTTGCCTAATCAAAAATGGGTAACAGATATAACGTATATTCAGTATGGTTCAACCACATTGTACTTATCAACCATAATGGATTTATTTAATAATCAAATTGTGGCTTACAAGCTCTATACCCATCAACAAACCCCTCTTGTGGCAGATACGTTAAAAGCAGCTTTGGAATCACGAGGGAACCCCAAAGGGGTCATTATTCACTCTGATCAAGGAAGTGTGTATACATCCTATACGTATCAACATTTAGTAAACGAAAGAAAATTGATTAGCAGTATGTCCAGAAGGGGAAATTGTTGGGATAATGCGGTTATCGAGTCCTTCCATTCAAATCTAAAATCTGAAGGATTTCAGTATGTGAAGTTTAATTCTATGTCGATGGATAAAATCAGGGAACAAGTAGATCAATACATGAAGTATTATAATGAAGAACGTATCCAAGAAAAATTAGGCTACCACACCCCAATTGAATTTGGTAGTATGGCAGCCTAAAGGGTGTTTTATTATTGTCTCAAATGACTAGGTCAGTCTAGTTGCATCCGGTTTTTCTTTATATATTCTGCGATTTTATCAGGTTTACAACAATCTGCCCGAGCTGCCTGCCGAGCGATAAACCCTCATCATTATCCACTTTAAAGTGTACTCCTGCATATAGACGGGACATCGCACACTCTTCCATCCATTGATTGATCCGATACCTCTCTTGAGGAAAATAATAACTTAATATTATCTCTGAGCAGCCAGCCATAACAGCATGTGCTGAAGGATAACCCGGAAAACGAGGTGTGAACAAAACGGGGACCAAATTGCGGTCATATTGACATGGACGTGCCACATCCCAAAGATACTTAAAGTGCCATGCCATTACAAATGCATCATTAATAGCCGCGTGATAAAAACCTAAAAACCTGGCAGCTTTCGTAGAGGCAAGTTCATATGTTTCCATCATGTTATATATGACTGGCAAGACCTGTTTACTTACCTCACCTGTGCCCCAGCTTTGAGCAATACGTATCTGCTGAGGTGTTAGGTTTTGAAGTGTTTGTTTTACTATGATTAGCTCACTTTCCCAATTAATCGTATTTGGGTTTTTAATATTCCATCGTATTTTCTGCCCAAAGGGATCCAGGAATTCTTGACCTCTCCATGCTATAAAAAACATCGGCCACGATCCTGCTTCAGGCGTAACAGCATTCATTGGGGGATATAGCTCTCCTGGATAAGGAATTTGAGACCACCTTAAGTAATTTCTGCCGCTCATTTTTCCTCCCCCTCAGAAGTTATTCATCATCCCATCATATGTAGGCAGGCAAATCCTTTAGAACAGAAGGGAAAATGAAAGAAACATCAAAGGGGGTCTGACCCGGGTCAGACCCCCTACAATTTAGACACAATTCACCCTATTCAATCAGCCTTAAATTTGGTATCATTTTCCTTAAAACTCTCAGAAGGTGCTGATTAAATATGAATGCTCTTAAACGATCGTTTAATTTTTTTGCGTCATCCTATGAAAAATATCGTCCCAATTACCCTGATCAACTTTATAAAGATATTATCCA
The DNA here is from genome assembly GCF_001642935.1 of Fictibacillus arsenicus. Classification (NCBI taxonomy): domain Bacteria; kingdom Bacillati; phylum Bacillota; class Bacilli; order Caryophanales; family Fictibacillaceae; genus Fictibacillus; species Fictibacillus arsenicus. The sequence goes on along the minus strand of NZ_CP016761.1, from coordinate 840,937 downwards.
TTACGCTAATTTACAGCCAGATGATCAACTTCTTGAAATCGGCTGCGGAACTGGAAAAGCAACGGAAGGTTTTATTGAACAAGACTTCACGAACATTACATGTATCGAATATGGAGAGAACCTCGCAAAGCTCACACAAGACAAGTTTTCAGCATATCCGAACGTTAAAATCGTTCATTCAGCTTTTGAGGACTGGAATTCAGCTGATCAGTATACCCTTGCCTTCTCTGGTACAGCTTTTCACTTCATTTCAGCTGAGACCGGATATCCCAAAACAGCTTCTCTCTTAAAAAAAGACGGGGTTTCCGCATTTTTTTGGTTCGCTCACATTGCTTCAGATGAACCTGTCTATCAATCTATAAGAAGTGTCTACCAAGAGCATGCACCGCATTTGGATGACAGCAGCATACCTTCTTTAGAAGAATTCATTCACGAAAGAAGCGATCTCACTCTGCACTCCGGTCACTTTCATCAATTACAAGTTCAAACGTACAAATGGGATCATATCTACAAACCACGAGACTATATCGAACTATTAAACACACATTCAGGACATCAGGTGCTTCCTCAAGTGCAAAAAGATACGTTATTTAGAGGAATTGAAGAAGCAATTCTGAAACACGGGGAAACCATTACAAAAAAGCACGCTGTAGCCTTATTTTTAGCCAGGAAAAAGTAATCCCTCCTAAAAATACAATTTCTAATTCGAGCGTTACAATCACATAAAAAAACAGTTCAATCACATATATATCACAACAAATCACATAAAAAACCGGCTTCATCACATAAAAATGATACTTCATCACATAATTTTCCAATAACATCCAATTAATGTCCTCCTCAAAAGAACAACAAAAAAGAACCAGCGTTGGACTCTAAATCCGAACGCTGGTTTCACTTATACATTCTGCAATTTAACCGTTTCAAGAAACCGGCTGTACTCTTCCAATCCATCTCTTGTGGCGATGTCATGGTCAAACATCGGCACATACACTTTGTCCGTATCCTTAAACATCTGTTTAATTTCCTCTAGATACGGCCTCTCTGCTTCTTTACGGTTACGCATAAACGACCCTTCTACGTCTTCCGGTATCACCTTATTCACGATGATCTTGCTTACTGAGATTCCATGTTCTTTTAAGGTATTCACGGCACTAGCCGTCTCTAAGATCGGAAGCCGTTCAGGGTTCAGCACCATCATATAGGTTACTTTTTCTTTATTAATGATTAATTCTCTTACCTTACTAAACTTCTGCCTTCTGGCTTGGAGCACATCATAGATTGGGTCTTCTCTCGTTTCACCGTCGTACAGAAGCTGTGTGTAGTTGTCCTGTACCTTCTTCCTTTTTTCTAGAAGACCGTCCATCCATACTCCCATGAATTCCGGTAAAAGCAGCAGCCTTAAAGTATGTCCTGTCGGTGCCGTATCGAACACAACTGCATCATAGTCCTTGCTGTCCTCCAGCAGAATCGAGGTCATCTTATCAAATACAGCCGCTTCTGCAGCACCGGGTGATTTACCTGCTAGATCAAGCTGGCGGTGAACCTCTTCAAGCATCGTAACCTTAACCAGCCCTTTTATGTTTTGCTTCACCTGTGCCATGTACGTTATGGCCTCTTGGTCTGAGTCAATTTCGATCAGATCCAGATTTGGTGCTACCTGTGTTGTTCCCTTTACCTTTTTTACTTGAAAAAGGTCTCCTGTATTATGTGCCGGGTCAGTTGAAACGAGCAATGTCCGTTTTCCTTCTCTTGCACACATTACAGCAAATGCAGAAGCCGTTGTACTTTTACCAACTCCGCCTTTTCCCCCAATAAAATATACCTTCATTTTCATCTCTCCTAACAGCAGCGAATTCCTTCTAAAGGTGATTTATCCATGCCCATTCTTACATGCCAGTCGTGAAATTTATCGAGAAGCAGCGGATATAGTTCAAGTGTATAATAATAGGCTGGATTTGGGATTCCGAGCATTTCTGATACGCATAAAAGCATGAACAGATCCTCATCGTCTCTTAACTCTCTTGCAATCTCTGCACGGTGCGGCTGCTTTAGAATTTGATCATACAAATCTACCGCAGCTTTTAATTTTTCTACTAAAGACATGATGCCTGCCGCCTCCTCCTTGAAAAGAAAGTAGAGACTATCAAATAGCCTCTACTCTTTTTTTACATATCCGTAGATAATGGTTCAACCGTCTTTTTCCTAAATGTAGATAACGCTTCTAAAATGATCCAGAGCGTAAAGCCTAGAATCAAGCTTCCGAAGATAAACAGAAGCATGTTCGCATCGTTATCTCCCATACCAGACCATGTGAAGACGACTTGTTGAATCATCGCCCATAATGTCATAAAAAACACGAACAGCATAGGGATTAGAGTCACCATGTAGTTTCGGCCAAGGCGTTTCAGCCAGATCGTGATAAGAAGCAAGCTTATTCCTGCTAAAAGCTGGTTGCTCGTTCCGAATAATGGCCATAGCAGGTATCCACCTGATCCAAAACCGTTCGGCCCCTGCGGAAGAATAACAAGAGCTGTTGAAGACACAGCTGCAATGGATGTTGCAACGTGTTTCTTCTCTAATGATGGCATGTTGTATTCAACGCCAAGCTCTGAAATGATATAACGCATTAAACGGAAAGATGTATCAAGTGATGTTGCAGCAAAACTTACGATGATAACCGCAACGATCGTAGCAGCGATATCTGCCGGAATCCATAGTCCTGTAGCGAGTTGTGCTGCCCCTTGAATGAAGGCTCCAAGACCGCCTGAACTTGCAGCAGCAAAACTGTTGTACGTTGCTAAAAAGTCACCTTGAGTAGCAAAAACGGTTGAAACAGCAATGATTGCGATCAATGCTAGCGTTCCTTCCCCAACAGCACCTGCATAACCGACAAAACGTGCATCTGTTTCTTTATCAAGCTGTTTAGACGTTGTTCCTGAAGATACGAGACCGTGGAATCCTGAGATCGCACCGCAGGCAATTGTGATAAATAATAATGGGAACCAAGGAACATCTCCTGCAGCAGCGTTCACAGCTGGTGCTGTAATTTTAGGCTGAAGGAAAACGAGTCCTAAGTAAAGCATTAATAAACCTACAACTAATTGGTGGGAGTTGATGTAATCACGAGGCTGCAGAAGCTTCCACACCGGAAGAACGGATGAAATGTAGCAATACACCATTAAAATAACGATCCAGACTAAAAATGACGACCCTACTGCTCCAAGGCCAAATACTCCTGCGGCTCCTTCACCGCCAAAATATTATACTAGATCGATTTGTAAAAAAGGAACTTTGCTTGAAAGAATGGCAGTTCCATACATAATAACTAATGCGATGATGGATGGTACAAGCATCTCTTTCTTATTTTTATAAACTGCATACCCAATCCAAACCGCCAGTGGAATCTCGATAAAGATTGGCAGTACACTTGCCGGGAACTTAATAAAAAGATTTGAAATTACCCAAGCAAATACAGCGTTAACCATTAACATCAAGATAAGAATAATGAATAAGAACATAATCTTTGCACGTTTACCAATGATCGTGCTCGTAATCGATCCTACCGACTGGCCTTTGTGTCTTGCCGATAGTACAAGAGTACCGAAATCATGGATACCTGCAGCAAACACAGTACCAAGTAATACCCATAAAAATGCTGGCAGCCAGCCCCAATACAAGGCAATTGCAGGACCTACAATTGGCGATGCCCCTGCTACTGATGAAAAGTGGTGCCCCCATAGTACAAATTTGTTTGTTGGAACAAAGTCCACCCCATCGTTGTACTTGTGTGCCGGTGTTACATAATTCGGGTCCAGCTTATAGATTTTTTCAGCTACAAACTTAGAGTAATACTTGTACCCGAACGCAAACATTACCATTCCAATAATGGCTAACCAAATGGAATTCATCTTTGAAAACCCCCTCCTTATGACCTGGTCTTACATCTAAATCATAATTGAAAGCGTTCGCACTAGTCAATATATTCTGAATATTTACTTCTATAAAATAGCCAAAGCATTTCTCCATCCATTGTCCTGCTATTTGCTTTTCGTTTATTTATCTAGGGAACGAGTACTATTGTTTCGACATTTTGGAGGATTTTTATCGATTAGGCGAGAATTATGGAGAAAACAAAGAGAGGGGGAAAAGGAAAATGAGTGAAGTGATTATTCGAAATCTGGTAAGACGTCATTTCACCAAGAAAAACATCCAAGATCCGCAATTACAGCAGCTGCTCGTTCACTTTCTTCTTTCAGTCAGGAAAGAACGAAATTAGATATAATTTATAGCCAGCTTTGCAATTTTTACTTATAAATCATTTAACAGAGTATCTGATATATTCAGGTGCTCTTTTTGTTGAAAAAAAGCTGTTTTCGCAAACTTTGTTGCTTTTGGAAGTAGTTGATTTCCGTTACAGGATGCTCGCTTTCCGCGGGGCGTGCGGCGATCCTCCTTGGCGCATTGCACCTACAGTGTCTCACCTGTCCGGCTTGTCCCGCAGGACAAGGAAGGCTTCGAGAGCGTTACATCGCACGAAGAAAATTGATTTTTATTTTCGAGGAGTCTCGCACCTTCCACTCCATTCAACTTGTCAATGAAGAAATGAATTTTTTTAGAGTAGAGTCAAAAAAAAGAAAACCCAACATTGGTTTTCAGAAGTTTTGAAAATGAATTTGCTATCGGAATACCTTGCTGCTCCCTAATTGCCCCATAGACCTAGTTAAAATCTTTAGTGAATGAATGACAGTATCCCGTTCAAATTCATTCATCTGCGAAAAAATATCTTCTAAGTTTGAAATAACCAAGGCGTTAATCTCATCTGCAGTCCGCTTCCCTTTTTCCGTTAAAGATAAAAAATAAAATCGTTTATCTGACGGATTTGCACTTTTAATCACAAGTCCCATTTTTATAAGAGTTTGGATCTGCCGGCTGAAAGTTGTAATATCAATCCCAAGCAAATCTGCAATCTGCTGCATGGAAGGTGCGTTATGCTTATCAATTTCATAAAGTATATGATTATGTACAAGTGAAATGCCTGCCCCCTCAATACGGCAGCAATCTTTCTCTAGACGATTATATCTTCTGTTCAGAACATGAAATAAGCTTCTGACATCCTCCATTTATGACACCACCTTTGTTATCACTATAAGTGAAGATCTTTCAAAAAGAAAAGAAAATTCTTCTTTAATACACCATTTGTACCCACAAATTTTTCCACAAGAATAATTAACGGCTTATCATGTACTTTTGTATAGCAACATTCCAAAAGCCTTCTAATAAAGCTTTTTCTTTATCTTTAAACGATTTCCTGCTTCAAATAAAAAGGGTTTCTTCCATTGGTTTTAGGATTTTTTTACTATAAAAGCTTTACCTAATATACTCCAAGCAGTTCCCATTTTAGTCCAAAAGATGTAGAAAAATGTATAAAAAGGTTTTATCTTTTTTACAAGCGGGTAACAAATAGTATAGAGAAAAAGCAAATGACTTGGGGGGTATCATCGAAATGAATAGAGTGGAGCAGAAACGCAGTAAGCTTGGCATTTGGCTCGAACGGCATAATAGAGATACTGACTGGTTAACACGAACTTCAGGTTTAGAAAGAAAAACAATAGAAGAATTAGCATCGAATCCTAGAAAAAGTCCAAGAATGATAACCATACGAAAAATATTATCCGCTGTTAAAAGAGTCGATCCAACCATAAAAGTTAGTGATTTATGGGATATGAACTAAAACGTGCACTCAAGAATATTGAGTGCACGTTTTTATGCTCTATTTTAATCGTTTATATATAATGAAAACCAATCAAAAATTTCTCTGTCTCGGTCTTTTCCATAATTATTCAGTGCATGATCTCCATCTTTGTAAAGAATGAACTTATGCTCTGAATTATTTTTCCTAAGTAATTCTACAAGTTCTTCAGCGTCCTCATAATTCACGCGTAAATCTGCATCTCCATGCTGAATTAGAATAGGCGTTTTAATTTTATCAGGCCAAAGTAATGCAGATCGGTCACAGTATTCACTTCTCTTTTCTGTAAAATCACCAACGAGCTCAGCTAAGACACTTTCCATAGGAAATGCTAATGGCCTGCGCAGTAAATTTGTCGGGGCTCCTATCACTGCAGCAGCTTTTATATCAATTCCTTTCTTAATACTAAGGTAAGTCATCATTCCGCCACGGGAATGTCCAATCATAACTTTATTATCTTTGTCTGCATATGGAAGCTCATCCCCCAGCCATGAGAGTGCGAATACGTCCCGGACATCATCACCCCCAAAAGCATCCTTGCCCTCACCACCATCGTTCCCTCTATATTGAGATGCTAAAACAACATACCCTTCTAAAGCATATTTGCTCAACCGATATAACCGCTCATCATCAAGTTTTCCATATTCACAATTTCCTCCACGATTATAGATGAGAACAGGCAGCTTGGTATCAGATTTTGGTCTAATAATAAAACCAACTACTTTTAACTCGTCTACCAAATATTCAATCCTGAATATTGTAATTTTCCCCTCGAAATCATTATGAACAGGTACTTCAATTTTTGAAATCATTTTTCCGTCATTTTTATTTCTTTTCATCCATCTAATCTCCCTTTATATAAACTGAATCTGAACAAACCAATGTTAGGAAGGTAATGATGGATGTTTTTATATAAAAAAGAGACCTTCATTTAATACGATGGTCTCTAGCATTTATCGAAAATTACAATTCTATTTTAAAGAGGCAGGCTGTGTAACACACACATCGTAATTGGTTTGTTCTGAAATTGTTTTTTTGTCACAACAGTCCCCTCCTTTATTCCCTATATTTTCCTAACAGTAAAATTATATCATCTGTTTTTATCTATTGTATAGTTTTTTTAAAGCATTCATCCACTTTTAATTTCATTGAAGTAATTACTGTTTTTTTGTACCGTAAAGCTAAAATGAGTACTTTTGTTTTCTCCAAACGAGACAAACTTCTAAAACGAGGTTCTTCTTTTAAAAAATAGCGGATGATTGAAACACTATTCGGACTTATTTTATCGAAAATATCCTTACTTTCTTTTTCTTGTAAGTGTACAATGAAAACTCGGTAAATCCAATATCTTAGCTCTGTGCACAATTTATTTTCATCTATAATGCACGGAGCAAACTTATTTTTAGTATGTTTTTGAATATATGCATAACGTTCGTTACCACTGATAATTGTGTAATTACCATCCTTTTCTTTTTTCACAACTAAAATGTGCATACAATCCCACATTATATTTCTAAGTTTTTTTATGTGCTCTGTTATTTTACCGGTATGATTAGGTCTAATTTTACTCACAGGAATATATTGTACATTTAACTTCATCTTCACCCTCCTCCTTATAGTGAGTAGGCATATATCCAATATATGTACAGATGTAAGCAGTTGGAACAAAAAAAAAAGAGCCCTCGGCTACCAAAAAAAAAATTGCCGATGACTCTTTCAACTTACGCTGTTTTATTTTTCCGGATAAAGTTACGGATGTCTCTGTTACCGATAAATTTCTTAGACTGTTCATCCCACAGCTTAAACGTCAATGACTTTAAGCTTGTTAAAAGCGTAAGTGTTGGAACATCCTGAAGCCTTGGATCACTCTTATGCGCTTTTTCAAGGTGGTAGTTAGGAACTCGGGAATTCAAGTGGTGCACATGGTGGAATCCGATGTTTCCTGTGAACCATTGCAGTACTTTAGGAAGCTTGTAGAACGAACTTCCCTTTAATGCAGCTTCTACATAGTTCCACTTTTCGTTATGCTCGAAATACCCATCTTCAAACTGATGCTGTACATAAAACAGCCAAACGCCAGAAAATGTAGCAATATAAAAGATTGGCAGTTCAACTAGCAGGAATGCTTTCCATCCAATCGCAAAGCCTACTGATAAAACGATTGCCACTAATGCAACGTTTGTCAGCCATACATGCATTTTTTCCTTTTTTGAAGCATTTTTCGCATTAAAACGGTAATCGATTAAAAAGATATATAATGGGCCGATCAAGAAAAGAACGATCGGGTTGCGATATGTTCTGTATTGTAATCTTTTAAACCATGAAGCTTCTGCATATTCCTGCAAAGTCATCGTCCAGACATCACCAACGCCGCGCTTTTCCAAGTTTCCGTTTGTAGCGTGATGAGTTGCATGGCTGTTTTTCCATTGTTCATATGAACAGAAAGTAAATAGCCCTGTGAAGATACCAACGATTTGATTAGCTCGTCGGCTCTTAAAAAATGAATAGTGTGTGCAATCATGAAAAATGATAAATGTGCGGACTAAGAAGCCTGCAGCTGGAACTGCACAAAGAAGTGTCAACCAAAACGATATATTTAAACTCAGATAAGCTAAAACCCATAAGATCAGGAATGGCCCAACTGAATTAATTAACTGCCATACGCTTGCTGATATACGCGGCCGTTCAAATGGTGCTAATTTTTTCTTCCATTCACGAATGTCGTACTTCGAATGTTCGCTCATTAAATCAGTCTCCTTTATTTCACATCTTAACTATCTTAACACAGATTATGTATTTAGCATCCACTTATATTTGTCGAATTATGAACAAATTATATGACCAGGTACTAATAAACGCAAAAAACCGGTCCCCTCCTCAAAAGAAGGAACCGGCAAAGATTATTTTTTACTAATACTATTACTTTTTCTTCTCATTGATATACAGCTTACCTGCTGCTCTTTCGTGTGTCTCGTTACCGTAGTCGTCAGAAGCGATAACTTCAATTACGGCTCCCGGCGCTTTTACATTAGAAGTTGCTGTGTAGTATCCTTCATAATGTCCTTCTGAAGTTTCACGCATTGGAAGCTCAGTAGCGTTAGCCACTCCTCCTGCATTTGTCAGCGGCATGTGGATCACGAATACTGCATCCAGTCCAGGTTCACTGTCAAACTCAATTTTTACAGACTCTCCGCTCTTCAGCTCTTTGTCTGTATCTGGCATTAAGTTCTCAATGACTGGTGCTTCAAACTTCGCATACACTTTTACAGTCTTAGCATGACGATTTCCAGCTTTATCAAGAGCCACAACCTTAATCACATTTTCTCCTTCATTTAGGAGCATACGGTGGCTATAGTTGCCTTCTTCGTCAACTTGAGCTCTTTGACCATTTACTTTTACCCAGTCAAGGTTAGCTTCATCAACTGTACCTGTAACTGTTACAGATTCACGATTTGTTTTCATATTGTTTTCTGGTGAAGTGATGCTCACTCTCGGTTTTGTCTGATCAAGCGTTATTGTTACTGGAGCCGATTCATCCGTTGAACCTTGCTCTGTAACGGCTTTCGCTGTAAGTCTATTCGCACCATCCTCAAGTGTGATATCTGCAGAGAACGTTCCTTCATCTGTCGTTGCTACACTCGCTACTTCTTCTCCGTCGTTATAAATCTCAACGGTTGTTGTTGGAGCAGCTGTACCAGATACGGTTACGTTTTCTACATTTGTAAACGAACCATCTGCCGGTGAAGTAATAACAGGAGCCGTTACCTCGTAGTTAACCGTTGCACGGATCATATAGTTCCCTTCATCTTCAGGAGACTGTGACCATGCACCGCCAACCAGCTGATAGCTTCTACCTGACCATTCACCGTCTTCATCTGTTCCAAGACCTGGTGTATTCGGATTCGGGTGACTCTGGATATACACCATGTAGAAATCTCCTTCTACCATGATGCCATGCTCACTTAAGTCCACATGTGTCCATTCGCCGTTTCGAAGCGCAGTGGCATCAAAAGGACCTGCTAGTTTCTTACCAGGAGTACCGTCTGGACCGCTTGCATCGTAAACAGCCACTTGGAAGTCAGTTCCGCCTGGTACTGGCCACTCGGTATCCCAGAATCGGAACAATCCGCCCGTTACTGCTGCTTTATCATTTCCTTCAGCAAGGGACATTTTCACTGCCCATCCATTGCCTGCATCATAGAATGCACGTGCGTTTTCAGCGGTTCCATCATCATATCCGATCTCGCCAGGATAACCGATGAAAGGTTTTAATTCGAAGTTCTGTTCAGCAGATTCTCCGCCTGTGATCGTAACAGATGCTTCTTCGCTGTAGTATGAAGGCGCAACGACTTTAAGCGTATACTCTCCTTCATAAGCTTCAATTTCATAAGAACCATCTGCATTTGTTTCTACTGGTGCAACTGCTGCATCTTCCATAAGCATTACAGTAGCTCCAGCAACTGGTTCTCCTGTTACTTCGTTTGTTACTGTACCTGAAACAGTACCTCTAGGAATTTCTTCTAATGTAAAGTTTGCAGTGGCTGTACCATCTGCTTCAACATTTACAGTTTGTGTTGCGGAACGGAATCCATATGCTTCAGCCTGAACAGTGAATGTTCCTGCAGCATGCGTCAACCCGTAAGTTCCATCTTGAGGATTTGTGTAAACAGATCTTCCAGACTCGAGTACACTCACTTGTGCACGCATCGGAAGTGCCATTGGTGCAGCTTCACCGTCTTTTGATGTTTCTTTTTCTTCAACCGGTTTCACTGGTAAAATTTTCGCTGGGTCTACCTTTGCCTTCGCTTCTAATGAAGGAGCCTTATCAACAGAACCTTTGCCTAATTTTGCTTTTTGCGCAGGTGCTAATGGCTGATCCACCAATTTCACATCGTCTAAATACCAGCCAGCTTTTAAAACTGAACCGTCTGTTGTTACATTGAACGCCACATAAACGCGTTGCCCAGCATACTCGCTTAAGTCTACTTCTCCATCGATCCATCCGCCGGAAGTAGAGTTAACACGCAGTTTTTGTGTCCAGTTTTCCATATCCGTAGAAACGAACACATGTCCATAATCGTAGTTGCGTTCTAAATCGTGCCACTGTTTAAACTGCAGATAGCTGTTGCCTTCTGGCAGATCAACTGGAGGCATTACGAGTGTCATGTTAGCACTATTTTCATAGTTTCCTTCTAGATTCGTCGCATACACCTTTTCACCAGAATGTGCTGCACCTGGTCCGCTTGTTGGTGTACCATGCTCCCAGCTGTTGTTCGTTCCATAAGAAGTCCATCCAGTAGGGCTACCTTCAAAATCTTCCTCGTAGCCAACTGAAATACCTGCTAGAAGAGCTACCGTATAGTTATCTGTTGAAACTTCATTTCCGCCAAAATCATTTATAATCCACTTATAAACGATTTGGTCACCGGTTAATGCTGAACCAGGAATAGTTGCCGTATACGTACCAGACTTATAGTCTCCGCCTGTACGTTCAGCAGCTGTTTCTGTCCAGCTTCCATCGGTATTTTGGTAGCTTAATTGAACAGAAGTAACACTGATATTATCTGAAGCTTGTGCCTCAAGAGTTAAAGGCATTTCTTTGTAAGACTCGCTTGGTGCTTCGTGTGTAATTGAAGGAGCTTCTGTGTCCTCTCCTTCTTTCGTAACTGTCCCTTCGATTCTTCCTAAACCTGTTACTACAGAAGAAACAGCTGTAAATGCATTTACAAGCCCATGTCCATAGCCATTGTTAGGAGATTCAGGGAATGTTGCATCCGTTAGCGGTGTTGCTGTTGATAATAAAATCTCTTCCATTTCTTCTACGGTTAAACTCGCATCAGCTTGTCTTAACAATGCAGCAACTGCTGATACGTGCGGTCCTGCCATTGAAGTACCATTCCAGCCGCCTTCATAGGCACTTCCTGGAACAGAAGAACGAATATTCACCCCAGGAGCTGAGATTTCAGGCTTTGTTTCATCATAAGGCGAAGGACCTTGAAGTGAGAAACTTGCTAAACTGTCATTGATGTCTGTAGCACCTGTTGCAAACGATTCAGGATAGTTTGCAGGTGTTGCTACAGATCCAGGACCGCCTGGGTTAAAGATGGTTGTGTTACCAGCTGAAAATTCAGGGAAGATTTCAGCTGCACGCCATGCTGCAACCATTTCGCGGTACCACTCATCAAGTCCAGGTCCGCCGCCCCATGAGTTGTTAACAACGTCTGGCGCTTTTTCTGGGTGAGGATTTCCAGCGGCATCTTTCGGAGCAAGGATCCACTCACCTGCTTCAAGCAAATCAACATCTGTACCGCCATTTGCAGAGAAAGCTTTTACAGCAATCCATTTTGCACCTGGCGCAACACCGATTTGGTTAGCTCCGTTCGCTTCAGAACCTACCATTGTACCTGTAACGTGTGTACCATGGCCCAGATCATCATATGCAGCAGCTTGTCCGCCAACTGCATCAAACCAGTTGTATTCATGGTTTGCAGCATCAGGGTTTGCCGGATCGAATCCGCGATACTTCTCTTTCAGGGCTGGGTGATTCCACTGTACACCTGTATCAATGGATGCTACTACAGTACCAGCACCGTCTATTCCCATATTCCAAACGGCAGGAGCTCCTACACGTTCGATATTCCATTCTATGGATGATGTTTCATTTTTCGGTTCAACCTGTAAACCTGCTTTTTGTTGTGGTTTTTCTGGAAGCTTAACTGAACTTACGGGCTGAATAAGCTGTCTTGTTTCATTCGGAAGGACTTTTTCAACTTCAGGGAATGCTGCGATTTCTTCCATAACTTCTTTTGTAGCCGTTACTGCCATACCGTTAACGACATAAAAAGATTGGATATCAGCAGCTTTTCCAGCTTTTTGCTGCTTTTCTAAGTAGTTTTTTGTGTGTTGTTGAGTTTCAAGCGCTTTTGCGCGAAGAGAGGATACTACTGTGGAACGCTTCATTAATTTTGATTGATTCGAAGTTAACTTTTGGGCTTTAGCCTCTTTAGCAGCTTTTTTAGCTACTTCGGCTGTATCCACCTGATCTTTAAATTTGATAAGGAAAGTGACCTTATCCTTTTTGCTGAATTGTTCATTTAGTTTTTTGGAGACCTTACTTTTAGTACCTTCCAATGCTGCTTTTTTTGCCGAAGTAGAAGGTTTGTCTTTCGATACGGCATTAGCTTGAGACGGGAACATCAATGGAACAACCATTAAAAAAGCTAAAAATACGGATAGCCATCGTACTTTTTTTCGTTTTTTACCCATGTTGCTTTTCCCTCCCTATTCTTTTTTGTCGTACAGATCAAACCAGTAAAAGTAAATCCCTGTCACACCTCCTGCTTTTTTAGATAAAAACTAGTAATTCTTTGTTGCTATTTAAAGGATAAAGCATAACTTCTGTAAATTAATGTAATAATATGTCGCTTTTTTACCTATTAATTGGAAAATAAATCCTTTGTCTGAGACGATATTCGTAATTCCGTGACTATTGGACAAGAAAAATTTTAATCTATTTAGTTATCGAAAATAATACAGACCTATGGCTCAGGACAAACGAACTTATTTTAGTAAAATAAGAAATCTTTGTAAAAAAATGTGAACTATGTCACTCTTTTTATGTTATAAATTTTCTATTTATCTTCCAAATTTTTCTTTATGCTTTTTTATAAACTTGGAAATTCAATGTTTTTTTCAATCCTTTTCATATTTTCCCCTCCACATTGCCCAGGTTTATTTCAGGCAAAACGATAGATAATACCTAAAAAAGAGCTGCGCTCATTATCCCAAAGGATATATATCAAAGGACTCATTGTTATATTCCGAATCCTTTTTGTCGTTTTTTGACACAAAAAAATCTCCCCCTTTAAAAGAGAGAGACTCTGTTAATTATTCTGGCCGGTCTAATGAGAAGGTTTCTCCCAGCTTTGCATAATTGGTTCCCGCAAGCCTTCCAAGAGGCCGCAATTTTTCTGCATCTATTCTACCGTCGCTGTATAATTCTTCAGCTATATGATAATGAACCACTCTTCCGATAAGAAGATCGGTTGCTGGCTGATCAGGTGTTCCGCCAAGCGGCAAGATTTGTTCTACAACACATTCCATCCGGATTTTTGCTTCAGCAATCCCTGGAACCTTTACTTTTACAGAATCCACAGCTGTTAATTCTGCAAGATCCACTTCACTTTCTTCTGGACCAAGGTTAGCTGATGTGATGTTTACTGCTTCAATATAGGTTTCATCTGGAATATGAACGACAAATTCACCTAGTGCCTCAGCGTTTCGTGACGTATCTTTTTGAACACCTTTCTTTCTGCCGATCGAAATAGCAATCAAAGGCGGATTAGAAGTTAAAGCATTAAAATAGCTGAATGGTGCAGCGTTTAAGACTCCATCGGTCGATAGGGTGCTTACAAATGCAATTGGTCTCGGGATGATGCTGCCAGTTAAAAATTTATAGTTTTCTTTTATGGAAAGAGTGTCCGGATCGATTGATTTCATTCTCTCACCTCTTTAGCTGAAATTTTTGGCAAACCATTCTGACGCTTCTTCTACTTCTGCTCTAGAAAGCTGATGCCCCATGTTCTCCCATTTCACATGTACCTTTGCACCAGCATTGGTGAGCAAATTTTCAAGCTCTTCCGTTTCTGCAGCTGGACAGATCGGATCATTCTTACCTGCTCCAATAAATACAGGAAGATTAGTAAGATCGGGCAGCTTAATACCTCTTCTTGGTACCATCGGGTGATGAAGGATAGCTCCTTTTAACGCATCTTCGTAATGGAAGATCAGGCTTCCTGCAATATTAGCACCGTTAGAATATCCGACTGCGACAACATTGTTTCTATCAAAACGATATTTATTTGCGGATTCATCTATAAAATCGTTAAGTTCTTTTGTACGGAAAATCAGATCTTCCTCATCAAAGACACCTTCTGCTAATCTGCGGAAAAACCGAGGCATGCCATTTTCTGAAACATTGCCCCGTACACTTAACACAGCAGAATCAGGCGAAATCATATCTGCCAGAGCTAATAAATCTTCTTCATTTCCTCCAGTACCATGCAATAAGAGAAGTACTGGCTTTCTTTCATCTGATCCTTTTTTAAACAAGTGTTTCATTTATTTGTCCTCCTCTAAAATTCTTGCCTCTGCAGGCAGCAAGTGACTTTGTATTTGTTCCCGGTGAGGTTCAAGCCATGGTGGCAGAAGCAGGCTCTTACCTAGTTCCTCTTCTGTCTCATCGCGTGTAAATCCTGGAGGATCTGTTGCGATTTCAAAGAGAATCTGACCTTCTTCACGGAAATAGATGGCATTAAAATATTGACGGTCAATAATCTCCGTAACATGGAAATCATTTTCCTTCACGTGCTTTTGCCACATTTCATGTTCATCATAACTGCTGGCGCGCCATGCAATATGATGGACAGTGCCCACCCCGCTCACGCCTCGAGCTTCTGGCGACAATTTGATATCAATGACATTTCCAAGATCACCCGCTGCTTTAAAACGAAGGTAATCCCCATCTTGACCGATTTTTTCAAGCCCCATAACCTCTGTTAACACTTTCTCTGTCATATGAGGAGCTGCTGATAATAAAACAGCACCGCCAAAACCTTTTATAGCGTATTGTGGTGTTACTTTACCAAACGGCCACGTACTGTTTTCACCTTCACTTCTTGCAACAATCTCTAGCTGCAGTCCATGCGGATCAATGAATTCAAGGTATTCTTCATTAAAACGTACAGTTTTCTTATATTCAATATGAAATTGAAGAAGCCTTTCTTCCCAAAATGGTAAGGCTCTTTCTGGAACTACGAAAGAAGTAGTCCCAACCTGTCCGGACCCGACACGCCCTCGGTAAGCATCAGGCCAAGGAAAGAAAGTCATTATCGTTCCAGGCTTTCCACCTTCATCACCGAAATATAGGTGATATGTTCCTGGATCATCAAAGTTAACGGTTTTCTTAACTAACCTAAGACCAAGTATTCCAGCATAGAAGTCCACATTCTCCTGAGGATTTCCTACAATCGCTGTTATATGATGAATTCCATCTGTATGCATCGTCATAACGTTTATCTTCCTTTCAATAAACTAACTTATTTTTTGTAAGTTAAGTATATAAAAGTTAACTTACTTTTGTCAAGTAACTATATTTGATTGTGGTTTAGGTAATAAATAACTCAGGTTCCTCTTAATTATGTACGACTAACTCTTTACTTAGCCTTTACCCTTAAAGAGAATGCGGAAACGGGAGGTTAACATCAACCAAAAAGTCCACGTGGAATGTATTTTCCACGTGGACAAAAAGTGAGTTTTTGTATTTGTTTGGGGTCAGACCCCTTTTAGAAGTCGAAGTTATCTGGGTCTGGACCGATGCGTCGGTCTTCATTAAGACCGTCAATCTTCGCCATATCCTCAAGTGATAACTCAAAGTCAAAGATATCAGCGTTCTCAACGATGCGGTGCTTTTTAATAGATTTTGGAATCGTTACAACTCCATTTTGAAGATCCCAGCGAAGGATAATCTGTGCTACGGATTTCCCGTATTTTTGCGCCAGTTCAACAAGTGTTGGCTCGTCCAGCAATTCTCCCTGCATTAAAGGGCTCCACGCTTCCATCTGAATACCATTGTCTTTACAGAATAGAAGCAGTTCTTTTTGTGCAAGACGCGGATGGTATTCTACCTGGTTCACCATCGGCTTGATCTCACAATCAGCTAAGATATCTTCTAAATGGTGCACATTGAAGTTAGATACACCAATCGCTTTTACTTTTCCATCTTTATATAACTTTTCTAGAGCACGCCATGTTTCTTTGTACTTTCCTTTAACCGGCCAATGAACCAGATAAAGATCTAAATATTCAAGCCCCAGCTTTTCCATGCTTGTTTCAAAAGCAGCAAGTGTGCTCTCATATCCTTGATCTTTATTCCAAACTTTAGTTGTAATAAATAATTCTTCACGCGGAACGCCAGCTTCTTTGATGGCTTGTCCAACGCCTTCTTCGTTTTTGTAGATCGCAGCTGTATCAATACTCTTATATCCAGCTTCAATTGCCCACTTAACAGAATTAATAACTTCTTGTCCTTCTTCTACTTTAAATACCCCAAGGCCAAACCAAGGCATCTTTATGCCGTTATGTAAAACGGTAGTATCCTGCAATGTTTTAATCGCTGTCATCTGTTTATAGCCTCCCATTTCTACAACTGTTTTTTCTTTAGGCTCTTTTCTAAAAGTTTGTTGCTTTTGGGTCAAATTTTTTCTCATCCTTGGCAAGTTAATTGGAGTGCATGTTGCAAGACTCCTAACGGGATCAGCGTGCCGAAAACAAGAGCAACAAAGTTTGCGAAAACAGCCTTTCTTTATAATAAGATATTGTCACATTCTGCTGTAGAAAGGAAACATTTCGACTTTTAGAAGGGATTTAAATCCTTCTATGGAAGTAGTATCCAACATAATATTTAAAATGGGGTGTTATCGTGAAGGACAACTTGATTCAATTTAAATCGAAAACCGAATCATTAAAGCATATGCCTGAACAAGAAATTACCCTTATTCAGGAGATTAGAGAATTGTTATCGGAATTTCACTGTAATTATCCTTTAGTAACAAAAAAGGCCATTTTACTTCGCATAGATCAATTAACAGATGAACTCATCTTCAACAAACGCTGATTAATAAGTGGCTTGTCTTTGAATGACATTTAATAATACATCTAATTCCTGACTGCATCTTACAGTTTCTTTGCTGGTTAATCCTTTACGGTCTGCAACTTCTACCAGCTTTTCTTTTTTTTCTTTTATGCATTCCATTAGAAGAGAGTTATTCCATTCTTTTTTCTCCACGAAAATCGGCTCCTCTTTTGTCATTTTATACTTCTTGCTTATTATGACGGCTTTTTCCGGACTTGAAAATAGTTTCCACAAAAGAAGAAGTAATGTTACAAAACCGGACATTTTTTTACACGGGCTATCGTCATAAAGGCCTAAAATTTTTTACAGAGTTATGCAATATTCACCCGCATTCGTCTGCTCAATACAAATAAAGAATAAAAAAGGATGGGTTCCCCCCATCCTTTTATTGTTTCCGATTGTTATAATAGTTTACCGAGTACATAGCTCCCTCTTCTACCATCTTGTTATCATCAACATCCATTGGATCTGGATGCCCCGCCTTATTAATTGGCAGCTGAGTTCGTTCAATATGATCCGGACGAACTCTTCGTTTAAGATCTTTAATTTTCATTTTAGTTTTTATACGATTTGGTTTAAAAGAGAGCCAGACCAATGCACCTGTACCAAGACCGATCAGAGCCCATGATTGAGTTTTTAATAGTCTGCTTGTAGTTTTCATTTGAGTTTGGGTTGCAGTTTGCATGTATAACGCCTCCTTTGCTTTAAGTTACCCCAATTCACTTAAGACGTAACATTAATTTTTTATCAAAAATATTACATTCCGCCTAATTCCAAAAAAACTAAGCTTTTGTCCATACACGCTTAATACCTATCACATATACTGTATCGAAGTCGAAAGTACAAATCGTAAGGAGGAGTTTTAGAATGTATGCAAATTCACCGGTAAATGCTTCACTAGCGAACGCACCAATGTATGGTGGCGGATATGGTTATTGTGGTGGCGGAGGTCATGGCAAGAGTTTTGCGATCATAGTAGTTCTATTCATCCTTCTCATTATCGTTGGTACTACGTGGGCGCACAAAGGCAAAGATTGCTAATTTGTACGCTTCAAAAAAAGGGTGCGGTTATTATAACCGTACCCTTTTTACATATATTGCTTCGCTTTTTTCTGAAATTGCGCAGTCCTGACATAATCAATAATCTTTGTACTCATCCACTGACATAGCACTGCAAACAAAATGATTTCAACCCCGATGGTAATAGCCGTTAAGAGCAGCACAATACTGTTGATCCAAAATAAAATGATGCCAGGTTTCTTTCCTGTCCACTTCGCAATAATCAATGCAAGAATATCCATTCCTCCAGATGAAGCTCCATAACGGAACAGAATACCGACCCCTATCCCAAAAATGAAAGCACCATAAATTACATCAAAAAAGATATTATTTACAGGGTTTTGAATCAGAGAAGCCAGCCAATCAACCGTTACTGAAGTGATAGCCACACAATATATCGTCCACAATGCTGTTTGTTTTCCAAGTTTCTTTACCGCCAGCAGCAGTAAGCCAAAATTAATAATCCATAAGGTCAGAGCTAGAGGTACGTGAAAGAAAAAATCATTTAAAATTGCAATGCCTGCCACTCCGCCAGATGGTATAGCGTGTGGAAATAAAAATACGGCCATCGCAAGTCCTTGTAAAAAAGCCCCAATTGTAAACCAAATTACTTTATGCAAACTTAATCCCTTCTTTTCCTGAAGCGTCGTTTCAACTATCCATTTTAGACTCTTCTCATGAGATTGCAAGGGGGTTTGCAAAAATTGTATTCAGTTTTGATTTTAGAGTTTTATCAAACATATTTCTATATGATTGTGCATAGGTTTATTATAATTTCTCCTTTTTAGAGGAATAGGGCCCTGTTCATCTCTTTTGCGGAAATAACACATTATGAAACAGCAGAAAGGTGGACAATATATTGAGTCATCACAATTCTAGTGATATTAAGGCTATTGAACAAAAAGCCAAAGAAGAACATAAGGAGGCAGATCTTGCGCGATCAGCTGTACAAGACGTTCTTTTGCAAAAACTAGTCCAAACAAACAGAAGCGGCAAAGATAAAAAATAAAGAAGGCTGGCTCGGAAGGACGCTTCCAATAAGAGCCAGCCTTACTTTTTGACTTAATAAACTAATTTAAAACTTTGGTTCCTAAACTGCGCAATGCATCAACTGCTGTCCTGCTATTTTCGCCATGCGCTGAAACACAGCATACTCCTTGCATCCCATTTAATAAACTCATACTCAGCTGACTTTTTGCGTTAATCCTTAGAGCATTGCATTCCAAATAGATCTGGCATTTTTCAAACTCATTAGCCTTTATCACCATTTCTTGAATCCAAGCAGGTTTAATTTTTTCCTGAATCATAAAGTACGTTTTCATTTTAAATTCCCTCTTTTCAATCCGCCTCATTTTAATCGTACAGATAAAATGTAAACTCCGTATAAACACTGTGTAAGATTTTTGTGGCTTATCGTTTTATCTTTATGAGAGAAGTAAAAAATAATGGTATGAAAAAAGAACTAATTTGCAACATTATGTGTAGAACTATCATCTAAGGAGTTATTACAATGGCGTACTATATTGCATGTGATTATGATGAACCCGACCGTCAGACGTACAGGGGTATCGTTATCATTGATACTTTAACGAATGAAGTAGCGCACCGCTTCTACTCCGGTAATTTCGATCATGATTTTCAAGAGTATCAAAGCTGGCTAGAAGATACTGAGCCCTATTATTATGAAGGAGAAAGTTTATTGAATTACGTTGGAGATCTGCATGATCCTGCCTTAGATGAGGGTCCGGATTTTCACCTCTTTTAAATAGGCTGTTTGCTAATTTTGTTGTTTTTGAAAGTAGTTGATTCCGTTCCAGGTCGCTCGCTTTCCGCGGAGCGAGGTGAGTGAGCCATTTCAGCGCTGTGCACCTATAGAGTATTACTGTCTAGCAGCAGCTGCCTCTCGAGTTCTGTCTTCTTTTTTTATCTAAAGAAGAGAGACTTTGAGCGAAAAAGGAAGATTTTGAGCGAAACTAAAGGCAGTTTGAGCGTAGCGAGAAAACCTTGAGCGTAACTCGGCGTTTTTGAGCGAAACCTCAATGAGTCAGAGCGAACGTGTAATAAATATAAGAACACGTACCGTAAAGAGCCCAATAAACACGCCAGGAATAGTCTGCATCCTGGCGTGTCTTTCAGATTAATCTTTATTCGTAAAATCAATGATGCGTATCGGGTTGCCTGCCTCATCTTTATAGATCGCATATCTTCCAGGAGGAATGCTGCAAGGTGTTTTAACAAAATGGAGTCTTGTTTCATTGTCATCATAGAATTGATCAACACTGTCAACAACAAATACCCCGCCAGGTCCAAGTTCCAGTTCATCTTCTTCAATCATTAATTGAACTTCACAATCAGGCATAGATAATCCCATCACTTGATTGCCTTCACGCCAGGCTTCAGTCATTCCGAGCCCTTCATAATATCGTTGTGATTCTTGTAAATCTTTTACCGGGTGAAACAAAAATGCAAGCTTCATTCCCAAACCCCCTCGTAAAAAATTCTGTAGTATGTCTTAAATTGTATTCGCATCTGATTTGTGTATACGTTACTTTCCATCTATGCTATTTATTTTCCTGCACCATAAAGCGAAAAATGATAAAAAAGGCTATTTCGTAAATCTTTATTGCTATTAGTAGTGGTAATTTCAGTATCAAATGGTTAAGGACTTATAAATTTTTTTGAGGACTTATAACGGTTCGATTACTGTTTTTAAGACCTCATCTACTAGTCGTTTCTTGTGTTAACTTTATTCTTTTTATGTAACCAGCATGTATTTTCTTTCTTATCTTTAAAAATTTAGACTGACCTTTTTAGGTCAGTCTCTTCAATGTTTAATAATAAGGGTACGGCGGATATGGCGGATAAACAGGATAGATTGGATAGGGGCGCGGTGCCAATGCTAATCCAGCGATGGTTCCTAGTGTTAGACCTATTAGAGCTGGTGCAAAGAAACGGCCGCTGCTCTCATCCTGCTGATCTGAACTATACGGCAGAATGTAGGCCTTTTTCTCATCGACATGCTTTAGGACACCGTGATACCTTGTTCCGCAATGGCAATCAATGTAGACGGATCTGCCAATATAACGGCGGCACAGGTGGTACGTGTGGTATGACAAAGGGTAAACCTCCCAGCTTGTTTTTGCCTTTCTCTCCACCATATGTCCAACCCTGTATTTTGACAGAGACAAGTGTCTTGCTGTTATTAATTTTCTTCAGCTGGCTGTAAAACGAGGTGTCTGCTTTCATCTTCTTTTTTTGTTTTTAATTCTGTAACATGGTACTTGCCAGTTGCCCAATCTTTTACTTGATCGCTGTACCATGGGCTTAGGACATGCCCTGATTGACCTGGTCCTACTACATGATATGCCTTTGATGTGTCAGACATATCGATAATCATTCTCCATGCGCCGCCATGGGTAATGTTACCTGTTTCACGATTCCAGCCGGCTACTCCGACTGTAATACGGCTGCCTCCCATCTCTTCTGTATCTGGATTAAACAAAAGATTCAGAGGCTTAATTGCAGCTAATGGATGTTCAAAGGTCAGAGAATGAAATTTGCCCCATCTCCAATCGGAAAGATCTTCTCCGTATTTATCTGAGAGCTCAGTGATCATACTTGAAAAGGATTTCTGAGTTACTTTTTCCAGACCCCCATTCTGTTCGATCCAAGGTCCAGGAGTCCCTGCATATGCTTTTCTAATAAGCTCATCAACTATTTGTTCCCGGCCGTCAAACATCTTCATCATTTCTTCACTGATCTCATCCTCAAAGAGCTCATTACTGAAGGATTCCATCCAAATATGAAAAATTAGAGGTGCTGCACTATCCTTACTGTCATTTTTGTTCCATTTTTTCAAGACTGTTACGACTTCTGTTTCCTTTTCTGATAACGGTTCGTTCAATACCTGTTCTAAAAGAATCGGAAGCATTTCCTCAGCTTGTTTATTCGCTTGGTCGAACTGAAGAGCTTTCATATCATCTATCGTCAATTTTTGGTTAGTTCCCATCACTTCAACGATTCTTTGCTGTCTGTAGGGCTGAGCGAACGTATCTGATATGTGATAAGGATACGAATCAGATGCAACTTTGTTGTTAGCTGTTGCAATAAAGCCTTTTTCGGGGTTTACAGTTGTAGGAAGCTTATCCCACGGAATATAGCCGCTCCACTCATATTGATTCGTCCAGCCTGGTACAGGAAGAGACGTATAATCTTGTTTCCTTATCGGTATAAGACCATTTGCCTTATACGCAATTGTCCCATCCGTGCTCGCAAAAACAAAGTTTTGAGCAGGAGTGTGAAATGATTCTAGAGCCTTTTCAAACTGCTGCCAATTTTTTGACCGATTCATTTGAATGACAGCTTCTAATTCCTTTGATGGCTGGAGTGCTGTCCATTTTAAAGCTAATGCTGTTCCCGGTTTATCTTGATGAGCAAATTCTGAGATCACCGGCCCGTGCCTTGTAATCACAACTTCATGCTCGACATTGGGTTTATCCTTTACTTTAATTACTTCCTTTATCACATCGGCTTTTTCCCAGTTGGCCATGTACTGAAATTCATAAGGATTATGAGGATTCCTCTTTTCTACATACAATTCCTGAACATCAGGACCTACATTTGTTACACCCCAAGCAATTTGTTTGTTATGACCCACAATAATTCCTGGTATTCCTGCAAAGATAACTCCGCTCACTTCATAATCTGGTGCTGATAAATGTGTCTGGTACCATATTGATGGAGTTCCAAGCTGAAGATGCGGGTCGTTTGCCAGTAAGGGTTTACCCGATTCTGTTTTACTGCCGGATACTACCCAGTTGTTGCTTCCGTTATGAAAGTTTGGAATCACTGCATCTGCGAAACTTTTATCGAAATCGAGACCGCTCTCTTTTAAATCCTCTAATATAGACGGGGCGTCAGCCGGATAGCCTGGAAATAGATCCAGTGCCTTTTCTTTTGAGAATTTCTCCATTAAATAGTAGCGAAAAGCTTGGCCTTCCCAATGTCCCCCGAGATCAAAAGCCATATATTTACCGATTACCAGCGAATCGATAGGTGTCCATTTTTCAGGTTTGTAGCCAACCAGCAAGAATTCAATCGGCAAAGTATTTTGCTCTTTTGCCTGGTCCATATATGCATTTACTCCATCTGCATACCATTGAAGATATTTTTTTGTTTCAGAAGAATACTCGCTATAGGAAGCTTCAGCCGCTCTTCTCAAACCAAGGGTCCTGAAAAATTGGTCACGCGGAAGTGTTTTTTCCCCAATGACTTCGCTTAGCATCCCAGAAGCTTGTCTTCGGCTAAGGTCCATTTGAAACATCCTGTCCTGCGCGGTTACATATCCTTGAGCCATGAACAGATCCTTAATAGACCCTGCTTTAATATGCGGGACACCATGACTGTCTCTGTACACATCTGCTTTTGAAGTCAATCCATTTAAGACAAGCGTTCCTTTTACTTTAGGTTCACTTTTTTGCAGTAAAAAATATGCAGTACCCGCTGCCGCTCCTAAAATAACAATAAGTGCTGCTCCCATAATCATTAAACTCTTTTTCCAAGACAACCTTTTACGAATGCTTTTCCTCTGAAGTGCTCCCTCCACACAGATCCCCCTTTATCTGACAATCTACCTATTAAAATTCTCCGAAAGGATGGTATTACCTGTGAAAAAAGTAAGAAAAGTACAATATCGAGGGATTCTGCGATACTTTCCGCCTTATTTGTATTTAAACAGACAGAATTTTCAGAAATATGTCGAATATTTCAACAAGCAGTTTATATCAAAGAAAAAAAGGAGAGATTTATAATGGCTAAACTTCTCGTAGATTTTGAACTCAGCCATGGCCAGGAGAAAGTCACTCAAGGCAATATTGTTATTGTGGATATCAACCCTGGAAAATCGAATCTCCATGATCAAGTAAGGAAACTGATTGCTGAACAATTCAATTGCTCTGCCGGAATCATTTCTATCAAAGAAATTAAGATGAACAATTAGAAAAGGAGATTCGAAGCTTATCGATGGAAAATAAAAAAAGAGGTGCTTAATCAAAAGCACCTCTCTATGTATAGGGGACTTTATTATCTCACCTATACAAAGGTAAAAAAAGTTCCATAAGTCATATAACGGTCGACCTACTTCCATACCTTTTATCGGTAATTTTTATAAAGAACGGCCAAGCTATAAAACTTTTGGCATGTTAGAAATGGGAGCAAATAATACTCTCAATCTCTTCTTCCTTCATTTTCCCTGAAATCCCCGGAGTTTCAGCAAAGTATTCCACAGCCTCTTTACAGGTTAATCCTATTTGACTCAGTCCCTTTGCAATTGTCGTCATATAAGTTGCTGGCGGCGGATTTAGATTCTGCTCATGCAGATCTAGATTACATGTGAATGTGACCATTGGATAGCCTTCTTCCTCACCTAGATAAACCATCCTGCTGTACCATCCTGAACCAAAATGAATATACCCTTTCTCGATTACTTCTTCGAGATCTGCCTCTATTTCATCACAGCTGTTTTCTTGGGCTGTTACATCCAGGAACTGCTCAACTGTAACTAGATATTTTCTTCCATATGTTTTATATTTCTCATTTTTTTCGTGACCGATAAAAGCCACTCCACCCTCGCCCCACTTTGTACGTTCTCTTGCAAAATATAGAGGGAATGGAAGAACAGCTTTCCCGTTCTTTAAAGGCATTGCTGGATTTCTGCAGCCTCTTTCTTTTTGTGATGAACCTTCAGGCTGATCGCCAAGAATGTAACATAAAAAGCGATGCTCCATCAGATTTGATCCATAACTTACATACCATACATAAGATGTATCCAAACCTTTTTCCTCCTCGAAATTTTCCTTGAATAACTGTCATGAAGTCCCCGTTTTTTTTATACATTGGAATACACAAGGGGGATTGAATAAAATGACTAGAAAATGTTTAGTTGTCTTACTTGGTGTGTTCATTTTCCTTCTGACTCTGTTTATTGCTTCTCCCGTTATATAAAACAGAATTGTATTATTTCTAGGTAATTATGACCATTTGAAATTAATATAGAAATTATAAATAGAAATATCGCAGGATAATATTAGGAAAATAAACCTATTGACCTAATTCGATTTATTAGAAATAGTTATTCCGGTTCTTGTACGAATAACGCATTCGGGATAAAATGGAAAACATACAATACTTTTCCTTCTCTAATTCTTGTACGAGTCTTACCTATTATAAAAAGGGGGGATTGGGATGACGGTATTTGAAGCAATGTCGCTCATGATTGGTTTTTCAATGCTTGTTCTTACCATTATCCGCTCCAAAGACAACTCCTAAGAATAGAGAGAAGTTTTTTGTTTAGATTATGCCATGCAGGCGCATGGCTTATTTTTTCTGATATACCATCTATGTAATAGAATTACCTTCTATTTAAATTGTAAAACAAAAACCTTGCTGGAGATATACTCAAGCAAGGTTTTTCTGTTTTACGCTTTTTTCACTATAATTTGTCCGTCGACAACATTTACTGCCAGCTTTTCTACATTTTCTTCATCTAGAAGTACGTCAGCAATCTTATCTTCGATGTGTTCTTGAATGATGCGGCGGAGCGGTCTAGCACCAAATGACGGGTGGTACCCTAACTTCGCCAGTTTTTGCTTAGCTGCAGATGTTACTGTTAAAGTAATATTCTGTTCCTGCAGCTGTTCAGACAGTTCTTTAAGCATCAGGTCAACAATTTTCACAAGATGTTCTTCTTTTAATGATTGGAATTGAACGATGCTGTCAAAACGGTTAAGAAATTCAGGTTTAAAATATCCGCCTAATGAATCAAGGATGTGAGTTTCTTTTTCCAATTGTTCAGCGTTAAAACCAAGTTTCTTTGTTTGTTTAACAGATGCTCCTGCGTTGCTTGTCATGATGATTACTGTATCTTTAAAGCTTACTGTACGTCCTTGGCTGTCTGTTAATCTTCCGTCTTCCATGATTTGAAGGAACATGTGCTGAACGTCAGGATGTGCTTTCTCAATCTCATCCAGTAATAGAATGCTGTATGGTTTTCGGCGCACTTGCTCTGTTAATTGACCAGCCTCTTCATGTCCTACATATCCTGGAGGTGAACCAATCAATTTAGAAACGGCATGTTTCTCCATGTATTCACTCATGTCCAGGCGAATCATGCTGTCTTCATCACCGAAAAGCTCTTTAGCCAATGTCTTCGTTAATTCAGTTTTACCAACACCTGTAGGTCCTACAAACAAGAACGATCCGATTGGACGTTTCTTCGCTTTTAGACCTGCACGGCTTCTGCGAATCGCTTTTGCGACTTTTTCTACCGCTTCTTCTTGTCCGATAACTTGTGATGATAACTTTGAAGCCAATTCTTTCATTTT
The DNA here is from genome assembly GCF_001642935.1 of Fictibacillus arsenicus. Taxonomy (NCBI): domain Bacteria; kingdom Bacillati; phylum Bacillota; class Bacilli; order Caryophanales; family Fictibacillaceae; genus Fictibacillus; species Fictibacillus arsenicus. Next base: position 814,053 of record NZ_CP016761.1, on the reverse strand, counting down.
AGATTGTTCATCATTTTGCAGCTTGCGAACCGGAATGCCTGTTTTGTATTCTACAATGTTTTGAATATCCTCAATTTGAATGATTGCTTCGTTTTTATCTTCTTCCTGTGTCTTCAGTTTTTCTTCGAGCATAAGTTCTTCCTGGCGCAGTTTCGCAGCTAATTCATAGTTTTCATCAGCAGCTGCTTTTTCCTTTTCTTTAACGATCTCTTCCAATCTCTCTTCAATCGAAGACTTTTCAATCTTAATATGCTGAAGATTGCTCTTTGAACCTGCTTCATCCATTAGATCAATCGCTTTGTCAGGTAAGAAACGATCCTGAATATAGCGGTGTGAAAGCTGAACACATGCTCTTAGTGCATCTTCAGTGAACTTAACTTGATGATAGTCTTCATATCGAGGAGCCAGACCTTTTAAGATTTCAATTGCTTCATCTACTGTAGGTTCATTGACGATAATCGGCTGGAATCGGCGCTCCAGTGCAGCGTCTTTCTCGATCTGACGGTACTCTTTAATTGTAGTAGCACCGACCATTTGAAGTTCACCGCGGGCTAATGCAGGCTTTAAAATGTTTCCGGCATCCATTGAACCTTCTGCCGAACCTGCCCCTACGATCTGATGGACTTCATCTACAAACAAAATGACATTTTTGCGCTTTTGAAGTTCAGCAATCAGCTGCTTCATACGCTCTTCAAACTGACCTCTTACTCCTGTATCTGCTACTAATGAAGCAACATCTAACAGATAGACTTCTTTATTCAACAGCTTACCCGGCACATTGCCTTCTACAATTTTAGTAGCAAGTCCTTCTGCTATTGCTGTCTTACCGACACCAGGCTCACCAATTAGTACCGGGTTGTTTTTTGTACGTCTGTTCAATATCTCAATCACACGGCGTACTTCTTTTTCACGCCCGATAACAGGATCAATGATTCCTGCCTTAGCAGCGTCTGTTAAGTTTCGGCCGAATTTATCTAAAAAGCCTCCGCCTCGTTTTCCTTTTTGAGTTTGCTGATGCTGATGATTGTTTTGATCAGTAAATGCCTGACCACTCATCATTTGCTGAAATATATCATCGAAAGAAGAGAAGTTCATGTTCATTCCTCCCCCAGTATTCATCTCTTGTTTTACTTTATGGTAACAATCAGAGCAAAGTACAAATTGCTTCTTCTCTTTATTCATGGAAATACTCATTTGGATTGTAGCAGGATTAACTTCACATTGTTCACAACGCATATTTGTAACCCCCTCAAATTATTTTATTTAGCTTGCGATAAACGCTGCGCTGATTATAATTTTCGATGAAAGTTTGACTTTGACTTTCTTTGACCTTTCATCTTTAATCATATTATACTTTGACCTTTTTTGACTTTCAAGTATTTTGTTTCACTTTAATTTACTTTCTATTCCATGTTTTATATTTGTTTTTGAAGAGCTTCGTGGACAAGTTGATTGGAGCGTAAGGTGCGAGACTCCTGCGGGATCAGTGGGACAGGTGAGACTCCTAGGGGCGCAAAGCGCGAGGAGGCTCACCGCCCGCCCCGCGGAAAGCGAGTACTTGGAGCGGAAATCAACCACTTTCAATAGCAACATGTTTTACGAAGACCTTCAAAAAATAAAAAGAGATGAGCTCTTAACTCATCTCTTCCCCAATTTACTGCCAATTAAAAGTAATTTTTTGACGATAATCTTCTGTTTCGCCTTTTGGAGTCAGCCAGACCTCTAATTCATATGTTCCTGCTTCTAAATCTTTGACTAAAATGTCTTGTTTAAACGTATCCGCCTGCTTTAACTTTAAAGAAGATAACACCTGCATGAACATATGGTTCTTCGAATACTGGTAGACGATTTTGCCATTCTTGTCCTTGATCACGTAATCAAACTTCTGGCTTGTTGGAAATTGAAATACTTTTTCTTTTTCTGTTTGATTTTTCAATTCATAACGAAATAGAATTCCTTTTTCATTCTGCTGCTCCAACACTTGAATCGAAGACTCGATACTTCCTGCAACGATTCCATTCTGGCCTTCTTCAGGACGATCTTTCTTTTGATTTTGTTTCCCATCACCCATCACCGGCTCTTCTCTCCCCTCGGATTGGTTCGAGCTGTCAGTCTTTCCGCAGCCCGATATGGCTATTGAAATACATATTGCTAAAAGTATAACACTTAACACATTTGTGCGTTTTGGCACCATGATCACCTCATCAGTTAGTTTGGGCATATATGCTGATTTTCATGTTTAGAAAGGATTTTTGTATGTGTTTATGTAAAATAGAACTATAACAACAAAAGGAGCGTGTTTTTCTTGAATATTGCACAAGCGGATCTTTTGCTCGAAATGAAAAAACGCACATCTGAAAAACGAGCCACACAAAATGAAACAATCCTTAGACAGCATAGCAGTGATGAATCTTACCACAGCCCTGTATTGCCTGATGTAGTAGTATACCCTGCTTCGGCAGAAGAAATTTCTTCTATTATGTCATTCGCAAATGAAAACAAAATTCCTGTCGTGCCTTTTGGAGCAGGCTCCAGCCTGGAAGGTCATTGTATTCCTGTTAAAGGAGGCATCTCTCTTAACTTTCAGGAGATGAATGAAATACTTGAAATTCGCCCTGATGATTTTTTAGTAAAAGTACAGCCTGGCGTGACACGCACTCAACTGAATCTTGCTCTAAAAAAATATGGATTGTTCTTCCCAGTCGATCCTGGTGCTGATGCAACCATTGGCGGTATGGCAGCAACAAATGCAAGTGGAACAACAAGTGTTAAATATGGAATTATGCGTGATCAAGTCCGAAACCTGAAAGTTGTTTTAGCAGACGGGCAAGTTATTCAAACTGGCGGTCTTGCGGCAAAGTCTTCAGCGGGCTATCACCTTACTGGCATGTTTGTCGGTTCAGAAGGAACACTTGGGGTTTTTACCGAAATTACCTTAAAAGTGTACGGAATACCTGAAGCTTTGCTAGCAGCACGATGTACGTTCCCTTCTGTCCAATCAGCAGTTGAAGCAGCTTCTGCCGTTCTTGGATCGGGGACAGGGATAGCGCGTATTGAGCTAGTTGATGAACGTTCTATTGTACAGGTGAACAATAACAGTGATACTTCTTATACCGAAGCGCCTACTCTCTTTTTAGAATTCCATGGAAACCCTGCAAGCGTTACATATGAAGCTTCACTTACAAAAGAACTTTTAGAGAGTTTCGGAGGTGTAGAATGGGTAGAGGAACGAGATTCCAAAGCACGTGCAAAACTTTGGGAAGCACGACATCATTTAGCTTATGCATTTAAACACGGCTACCCAGGTAAATCCATGATGTTCACAGATGTCTGTCTCCCTTTATCCGAATTGTCTGGTGCGATTGTACACGCGAGAGAAACGATGGATGCAATCGGTGTGCCTGGAGCAGTTTTGGGCCATGTGGGAGATGGAAATTTCCATGCCATCCTGATGTATGACCCTTCACTATCAGAAGAACGGGAAAAGGCGGACAAGGTTAATTCAAGTATAGTGGAGTACGCCTTAAACAAAGGCGGCACCTGCACTGGCGAACATGGAATCGGTATCGGAAAAGCGAAGTATTTGGCAAAAGAGCACGCAGATACCTTGCCTATTATGTCAGGGATAAAAAAACAATTGGACCCAAATGACATTTTGAATCCAGGTAAAATCATAGTATAGATAATGAAACTATAGGCTTGTATTTTTCGTATAAAGAAGTATTAAATTTAGGGGGATATCATTATGATCGTTGTCACGACAGAAAACATTAAAGGGTATGAAATTAAAGAAGTTAAGGGATCTGCATTTGGTATTGTTGTACGGGCCCGAGGAATTGGCGGCGATATAATGGCTGGACTTCGAGGAATTATGGGCGGAGAAATCAAGGAATATACAAGCATGCTTGAAGATGCTCGTAAGCAAGCGGTTGACCGCATGGTGAAAAACGCATCTGAAATGGGTGCTAACGCAATCGTTATGATGCGCTTTGACTCTGGTGAAATGGGCAACAATATGAGTGAGATTGTCGCTTATGGAACTGCCGTTATTGCTGAAAAACAATGAATTGGATAAGTATCTTAATCGGATGGCAAGTGGTCTCTTTTCTAGTGATAATCGTTCTTGCGGTTTTATCTTGGCTTTATTACGATAAGCGCTATAAAAAAAGCGAGACCAAAGTCCCTTCAGGCTATATTTGGACTGAAGAAATATCAATTGATCCATCAACCGGCAAAAAAGAACGGGTGTATTATAACCCGGATACTGGGGATAGGTTTTATAAAGAAGAATAATGTGAAAAATGCTGACTGTAGGGTGAATCACCTTACTGAGCCAGCATTTTTTGTTGTTTGGATTGCGATGTTAGGTTTTATGATCGACCTGGAAGGATTTATGAGCGCGATACGAATTTTATGAACGCGTTGGAAGTTTTATGAGCGCCATACGAATTTTTATGATAAATTAAAAACCGCCTGAATTGGCGGCTTCTTTCATCTTATACTCTAAATTTATTAATCGTTTCGTTCATTTCTTCTGCCAGCTGCGAAAGTGCATTAGATGATGATGAAATCTCTTCCATGCTTGCAAGCTGTTCTTCTGCAGATGCAGATACTTCTTGTGTAGAAGACGCTGCTGTTTCAGCCATAGATGAAATTACATCGATCGCTCCTGCAACATGCTCTGTACTAGCAGACATTTGCTGAGTCGCTGCAGATACTTCTCCGACTTGATTCGATACTTCTGCAACACTGTCATATAAGCTCTTGAATGCTTCACCTGAACGGTAAACAAGCTCACGTCCGCCTGTTACTTCCTCTGTTCCGCTTTCCATCGCCTCTACAGCTTTTTCCGTAAGTTCTTGAATCGCAGTGATAAGCTGGCCGATTTGCTGAGCTGACGCAGAAGATTGTTCTGCAAGCTTTCTTACTTCATCCGCAACTACTGCAAACCCTCTGCCTTGCTCTCCAGCTCGTGCAGCTTCGATCGCTGCATTTAATGCTAGCAAGTTCGTCTGACCGGAAATGTCTGTGATAACATCTACGATTTTTGTGATTTCCTGCGACTGCTCACCTAAATCTTTAACTACATGAGATGTATTCGTGATTGATGCATGGATAGCATCCATCTGTCCAATCGTTTCCTTGATTGTTTCGTTACCGCCTTCAGCAACATGAAGAGATCTCGACGATGACTCTGACATGTTCTGCATGCTTACTGCTATTTGCTGAATACCGGCAGATAATTGATTCATCGCTTCAACGATATCTTCAACGGTTCTAACTTGTTCCTGTGACCCGCCTGCGACTTGTTGAATGGTACCTGCAATTTGTTCAGTAGCAAGGCTCGTCTGCTCGGCGCTTGCTGTTAATTCTTCTGAAGATGCAGCCACTTGTTCAGATGTTACTCTTACTTGTCTGATCAGACTGGCGAGGTTCATTCCCATATGATTGATTCCATCTGCGAGCATTCCGATCTCGTCTTTATTTTTCACTTTGATCGGATCCATTGTAAGGTCTCCGTCCGCTATTTCATTGAGCATATCTGCCATTCTTATCACAGGTCTTGAAATATTTCTTGAAATAAAATAGCCGATTAAAAGTGCTGAGATGACAATAACAATACCTAATATAGTGACTAAGGTTACGACGAACTTTTCTTCTGATTTAACTGTGATCTCGCCTTCATCCATAAGGTTAGCTTGTCTTTGAGCCATTTCTGCTGTGACATCACGCATTTCTCTTCCTATCGGGAACAGTGAACTTTTTGCATATTCATTTGCCGCTTCCATGTTGCTCATGGAGTTTTGCAGCACTCTTCCAGATTCTGTACGATAATCGTTGTTTAAATAATAGATTTTTTCAAGTCTTTCCTTATCAGCATCAGCCTTAACTAATTTCATAGTTGCATTAACTAGTGCATCAATTCGATCCGTAGATTCCAGCAGCTTTGCTTTACTGTCTGATGACTGTTCAAGTAAATACTCACGTACACTATTGTTTTGGATTGTAGCATTCAGCTCAATCTCTTTTGCATTTTCATGAATGACTGCTCTTCTGTCTAAAAGCTCGCTATATGTATTCTGCATGTCTTTTAAGAAATAAAAGAAAATACCGCATGTCGCAGTGAACAATACGGCAACGATTAAAAATGAACCTACTAATTTTTTCCTTAATGTCAGTTTCATGTGTCACCTCTTCTTAAAAATTTCTATTATTAAAAATCACCGGGCAGTTTAAAACTACAATCAGACGATCGTTATGTTTAGCCACGCCCTCTATCAGCGAATCTTCCTTTTGTGCAAAGCTTCCTGGAGTCTGAATCGATGCTGTGTCAATATCAATAACATCTGTTGCCGCTTCAGTCAGCAGACCTAAAAAGTTTTCATCCTTTTGCAGAACCACAATTCTTGAAGAATCCGTTCTTAATGACTTTTGGTTTCCGATCAGCTGTCCGAAATCAATAATCGGAATGACATTGTCTCTTAGATGAATAACCCCTGAAACTTCTTGAGGCATCTCTGGCATTGGTGTAATCTCCATAACACGTTCAATGGAAGCAACATACTGAATCGGCAGACCAAATTCTTCATCTTCGTTTGAAACAATAACAATTTTCAAAGTCTGAGTGCTAAGTGACATCTCACTTGCTCCTTTTCTAGGTATTTCGGCTTAATGAATAGTCTCAAGTCCCATACTTCTTATCGGTTAAAGATTGATTTTATTTTAGTTTTTAAATATGAAAATAGAAAAACCGCCCAGGCTTTAGCCTAGGCGGTTTAAAGTTTTTTCTATCGAGTTAATTCAATATTTTTCGTGCTGTTAGCAGGCACGGTGATTTGTACTTCGACAAACTGCTTCGTGCCATAAAGCTGAGTCTCAATTATTTCACCTGCTGATGGAGTATAAGTCCCTTGCTTCATATAAAATGGAATATTTACTGTAACAGGTTTATTTAGTCGATTAGTCACAGTCGCTGTTTGTGTAACCTGTGACCCATCATTTGGCAGCTTAAAGGCATTCTCAAATGAAACGACTCCCGCTGATGTGTTTCCATCTTGATAAACAGGCATCGATTTATCCGGACCTTCAAATACGTACGAATTAAACGTATCTGCTGCAGCATCTTTTTCAAACAAGCGATAACCTACCCAAGGCTTTGCGGATAATTCGATCGATGCAGTTGTTGAATATAAAATACCGTCTTGCTCTGTGATGTTATCGATATGTGTGTGGCCATGAAATGAAATATCTACATCATTCTGTTTCATTACATCAATCAATTCGTGTGACCCTTCACCATGCCATTGCTGGTCATATTCTATTCCAAGCTTTTCACCTTTTAAAAGTGTGCTTAAGTCTTGCGGGTTATGTTTAGCATCATACTCTTTCCAATACTCTTGGACATTTGGATCGGATGATGGCCAGATGTCCCGGTCACGCCAGATTGGATTATGATGCGAGAACAGCCCTGAAGTCTGGCCTTCTTGAGCAGTTGCCTTGTTCTCTGCTAAGTCTTTTTTAATCCATTCTATCTGCTGATCCCGGATTTGGCCGCCCCATGTTGGCACTGAAACGGTTCCGTGTCCCTGACGGTCAAACTTATGCCAGTCATAAGAATTATAGCCGATCATATGTGCATATGGTCCGTAATCAAATGAGAAATACTGTGGTCCAAAGTATTGTTCCCAATATTTTGCCCCATCAGCTAAAGTTGCATCTTGAGCATAATAATCATGGTTTCCTGGAACGATGTACACTGGAACATTAATTTGTTTCAGCATACGGTACGTCTCTTCATATTCATAAATATACTCTTGAGGATTCATCTGCCCGTACATTAAATCTCCTGTCATCACTACAAAATCAGGTTTTAACAGGTTCACCTGCTTAATTGTTTTTTGCAGATAACTCCATCTTTTTGACTTATCCGGATCCCACATTCCTGCCTCAGTTGCATTTGCAGGATCTGCAATATTCCTTGGAGATCCAACATGAATATCTGTTAAATGCATGAATTTAAAGTCTTTTTTATACTCTTTAACAACTTTTACCGAATTCGGTTCATCATCTGTAATACGTGTACCATCACCTGTATAAGAAACTTCAAGGTCAAAAAGCTCCTCAGGTACATCTTCTGGGATCGTTACGGTGACTTCATAAATAGAAGAGCTGTCTTTCCAATAGGAAGATCCTTTTTGAACACTCTTAACAGGAAGATTATATTTTCCTTCCACCTGTGCAGCTTCAGTAGGATTAAGAGAAATGTCCCAGCCTGCTGGCTCTTTTCCTTTAGAATCGACTTTAACGGTAAGTTCTGATCCATTTTTCTTAATAGCTGGTGTGGCCATAAGAGGGTAAATAATATTTTCGACTTTTGGATCAAGTGAAATATTTGGTATCTCATCTAAATAGTTCGTTGTATTCCCTATTCCGTCGTCTTTTTTATCAACGCTTGTTAAAGCGTTAGCATGTCCTGCAGGAATTGATAAAGCAGAAGCTATAACGAAAGCGGTTAGCTTTGTTTTCCATCCCATGTGCTGCACTCCTTTCTATATATGAAACAACTTTCATATTAAAAGTAACAGCACAAGGTAAATATAATGTGACAACAATTTAAACATTTTATTAACGAAACATTAATTTATATTTCTTTCAGACGGTCCTTAGCTTCTTTTTCATCAAATGAACTATAGATTCTATGGTTGTTATTATCAAGAATCCGGTAATGCTTACTGATAACATTTTGCTGTAGTTTATAGCCATTATAATTATGTACTTCTTTCCACCATACATGACCGCCCCAAGTCTTTTCTTTTGGTGCTGCTACATATTCATGGACAACAACTTCCATTACATCAAGAGGATCGCCGCCAAGCGAGTTATACAGAATTTCAGAGTTTCGAAAAAGAGCACATAAAGCTACAATGACTGTCCAGCTAGCTTTAATTCTTTCTTTTTCAATTTGAACCAATGTTTTCTTTGAGATTCCTAATATATCCGCCATTTTATCTTGAGTGTATCCGAGCTCTGTCCGAACAAGTTTAATTTTCCCTGTTAACAGGTCGACAATTTCATCCTGTGTCATCTGAAGATCTCCTTTTATCCTTTTAGGAACATTTTACACAAAAAAACTCCCTTCTACAAAATTGGAAAGGAGTCTAACTATACGTATACGGTTCCCAATGGGCTAGATCGTAAAGCCCTGCATTAATGCGGCCGCTCTCATTCTTGAGTACGGAAAGAAGTTCTTCTGGCAGCTGTTCATGATGATTATCCACGTCGATGCGGTCGTCTGGCGATGAAACGAGAACTGTAAACAATTTTTTGTTTTCTATGTTCATCCCATGAACATGAACGTAATTTAGATCTTTAATCCGGTATATAAAAAAGATACGGTATTTTCCCACAGATTCCACACTCCCTTAATAACAGTGTGGTCGGCTTTCCTATGGAATAAACCTCTAATTTATATGAACCGAAGCTGTAGGCAATTCAATCTCAACACGAGTTCCCTGACCTTCAACAGAAGAAAAATGAATTGCACCGCCGTGTTCGTCAATAATTTTAAAACACACCATTAAACCTAATCCTGTCCCCTTTTCTTTTGTTGTATAAAAAGGTTCTCCTAAAGTCTTTAGTCTGTCTGCAGGGATTCCGCAGCCTTGATCCTTTAATTCAATCGTGACTCTCTCATTTTTTGTACCAATTTTTATGTGAATTTCTCCATCTGAATCCATACTTTCAATCGCATTCTTCAGCAGATTGATGAACAGCTGCTTCAACTGGTTTTCGACACCGTAAACTGGCGGAATATCATCAGCTATATTCACCCAGATTTGAATGTTCCTCATAATTGCCTGGGTTTCTAACAGCCTTACAACACTAAAGATCAGATCTCTTATGTTTGTAAGTTCGAAACTTACCGCCTGTGGTTTTGCAACGAGCATCAATTCTCCGACAATATCATTGATCCGGTTAAGCTCGGATTCCATAATACGTAAATACTCTAGGCGGATTACATCATCAGCATCTGACAAAAGTTTCGTAAACCCCTTTAATGAAGTAAGCGGGTTTCGAATCTCATGTGCAACACCGGCAGCCAATTCACCAAGTACAGATAATTTCTCTGATTTAAGCATCAGCTCTTCTGTCTGCTTAGCTTTCGTGACATCTCTCGCGAATGTAACCAGACTCTCTACATGACCTTCTTTCGTCATGACCGGAACTCCTCTTGCTTCTAATAGAATCCAATCACCGTTTTTGTGGCGCAGCCGAAATTCAGTCTGAAAAGGAATTTTTTTAACGAGTGCCTTCATAAACTGGTCGGACAGCCCTTCCATATCATCAGGATGAACGAGATCAAGAATAGCTCCCTTAATCTCTCCTTCCTCATAGCCTAAAACCGTAAAGTGTGAAGGAGATACATACTGAATCAGTCCTGAAGGGTCAATAACAGTGATTAAATCCGTCGAATGTTCTGCGATCAAACGATATTTCGCCTCACTTTCCCGTAGAGCCCGCTCTACTTTTTTCTGTGAAGTAATATCACGGTAAACGATAACAAACCCCATTATTTTCCCATCCATATCACAAATATTAGAAAAGGAAGCAGACACGTCAAATACTGTTCCATCTTTATGAATTCGCTGCGTTTCATGTAGAGGAACAGACTGACCTTGCTTTAATAGGTTGATAATCTCTATCGATTCATCTTGCAAATGAGCCGGTGTAATGACTGGAATGGTATCATTTTCTTCAGAAAAATCCTCTTCTTCCCACCCAAACATTTGTTCAAACGCATCATTTACTTTTATTACTTCTTGTCTCGTATTTAATATAAGAATCGCATCTGTAGTACCTTTAAGAACGGATTCCAAAAGGTCTAACGCAACGCTTAATTCTTCTTCCTTCTGCTTATGCGGGGTGATATCTCTTCCGGTAACGACCAGCATTTGCGGTTTGCCGTCTTTTGTAAACGTCGGCTGTTTGATCAGTTCGAGCATAATCACTCGGCCGTTCTTCATTTTTATCTTTTCAGCTGTTTTAGTAGGTTTCTTCGTTTCCCAAGCTTTCTGATCTGATAGATTGCATCTTTCAACAACTTCACTCGAGAGTCTGTTCTCCATTTCCTCCAAACTTTTTCCTTTGTAGTCATTATCGTATATTCCGTAGATATTTAACGCGAACCGGTTTGCTTCTGCCCAAGTTCCATCAGGATATTTAATACATACAAATTCAGGCAGGACATCGATCATTTCTTTAAAAGTAGTAACTGCAAGAAGGTCGTCCTGGCTTGTTACATTCATTTTTATCCACCCTTTTACTAAAACTTCGTACTGTTTATTATTAAATAAAAGGTGCTGGTTTCCTTTAAATTTTTTGATAATTCGCACGTCAAATTATTCTGTTTTTCGTCTAAATATGACAAAGAATACTTAACAGCGACAAGCTTTTTTGAAATTTCTTTGCATAACTTGTACGATATTCTTCAACTTATTACAACAACCCACTCTTTAGTGTCGAAAATTTTTGTCAGCATTCAATGCAAAAAGACGCTTTCAAATTTTGAAAGCGTCTTTTGTATTAACTTGCGATTAAACTGCTTTTACAGCTTCTTTCAGCGATTTTCCTGGCTTAAATGCAGGAACATTGCTTGCCTGGATCATGATCTCCTCACCAGTCAGCGGGTTGCGTCCTTTTCTCGCGTTGCGGTTACGTGTTTCAAATGTTCCGAAACCGATGAGCTGTACGCTTTCACCATTTTTCAAAGCATCTGTAATCGCGTTTAATACCGCATCAACAGCAAGTGCTGATTCCTTTTTGTTCATACTTGTTGCATTACGTACTGCATCTACTAAATCCATTTTTTTCATTATTAATATCTCCCTTCAAACATTAAAATTATTGCTTGTGTAGCAACATTATTAACGGATAATGAAGTTTTCATACAGGAAGATACAAAATTCCGAAAAATATTTATATAGTTTAGTAATTCGTTGTTTAAAAACCTTGAATCGTCATACCGCCATCAACAAACAGCGTCTGTCCATTAACATAATTCGCTGCATCACTTGCCAAGAAGACAGCTGGTCCCACAAGGTCAGACAGCTCTCCTACCCTTTTTTGTGGTGTTACAGCTAAAATATCATTCAAGTAATCTTTGTCCGCGAGAAGCTTCTCAGTCAGAGGCGTTTTGAAATACCACGGACCGATGCTGTTTACATTTATGCCGTACTGCCCCCACTCAAGTGCAAGGTTTTTCGTCATCTGTATGATAGCCGCTTTCGTAGATGCATAGACTACTCCTGTACGCAGCGCTACATGACCTGCAACGGAAGAAATAGTTACGATCTTCCCACCGCCATTTTCCTTCATTCTTTCCCCGGCTTTTTGTGAAAACCAGAAAGCTGAACGAAGATTTGTATTCATGATCGTATCCCATTCCTCATCTGAAACCTCAAGTGCCTTAGAGCGAATGTTCATCCCGGCATTGTTGACCAGAATATCGATTTTTACGTTTTGGGTATCCAGCTTCTCAAAGATCGCTTCGATATGGCTTTTGTTTGTCACATCCGCTTCAAATGTATATGCTTTCGTTCCCGCTTGCTGGATGTGTTCAGCGGTTTCTTCTAGATCTGATTGCGTTCTTGATACGATCACAACGTCAGCCCCTGCTTCTGCATAACCGATTGCGATCGCTCGTCCAATTCCTCTGCCCGCCCCTGTAACGAGCGCCGTTTTTCCTTCTAGCGAGAATGATGGTAAGTACATGAGTGCTGCCTCCTATTCATTTAAAAGTTCAGTTGAGATTGTAAAATAACGATGTTGATCTGCTGTATATGTACCTGCTCCAGTGTATTTCAAACTGCTAATAGCAACATGATAAGGAAAGGATTCCTCTTGGGAAGAAGGGTCATCAGCAGAAACTGTATCTGCGTCATGCCTGCTAATTCCAGTACTCTCAATATACCAAAGTGTGCTTCCTTCTTCATTTAATGTAACACTTCCTGAATTAAAAAAATTAACGTGATGCAAATCAGTTTCTCGAACCATCTTTTTTAACCCATGTAAATCTAGTGCCTTAAAGTAAACAGCAGGTGTGGAAACAGTATTTTCTTGCATCAACATTTGTGTTTCCTCGTCATCTGGCTGAATAAGATGTTTTGAAATTTCATATTGCCCGTCCTTTAGCTTAACCCAAGCAACCATACTTCTCCCGTCTATCAAATAGGAGGCTGTATAGTTAAAATCCTTAATCTTTCCATCTTTTTTAAATGAGAAATCGAAGTTGATAATGGCTAGCTCTTCATCTGCTTTTATAGATGATTTAACTTTCTCATACTCTTCAAAAAAATTCATTTCATAAGCATTATTTGTAGAAGCTTGAATCCTTATTTCTTTTTCATAATATGCCTGTACAGAATAGGTGATAAGAAGGCCGAATACATAGGATGCTGCACCTAAACTGGCAGCCCACTTTTTCGAAGTTTTATTGACTTTAAGGTTAGGCAGAAAAAAGAATATGAAAACAACTATTCCGACTGGTAAAACCCAGGTTTCAAACGTAAATGTAAATGTTCCTAAAAAGAAGTAGCCAATCAGCTTCCACCCAACATGCTTCTCTTCTGGATTTGTTTTTCTTTCATAAACCAGTATTAAAAGTACAATAAATCCAACTGAAATTCCCCAACGAAGAAGCGATTCGACCGACACTTCGTACACCAACTCCTATTTTTTGGATATTTGATGATAGTTTATCAGAAATGAAGCTTCAAAAGACCTTTTATTTTATTTGAAGAAGGTTAAACCGGTTTATTTAGGCTATAATTCTGCGATTTAGGAAATAATTTCACTTGCATTGAAAAGAATTTGACGAACTTGGATAATAAATTGACAATATTCGTATATAATTTGACGAAAATTAAAAGATAATTTGACATACCCCCGTCGTACAACAAAAAAAAGACATGCAAGCTCGCATGTCTTCATACCCATCAAGTCTCTACCCACTCTTTACGCAGAGTAAATAAGTCTTTCAGTTCATCCCTTGATAATTCGGTAATCCAGTTTTCGCTCTGGATCACTTTCTCTGATAGCTCTTTCTTGCTTTCGAGCATCATATCGATCTTTTCTTCGAGTGTGCCAAGTGTGATCATCTTATGCACCGTAACAAACTTCTTTTGCCCGATTCGGTGAGCACGGTCAGTTGCTTGGTTTTCAACGGCAGGATTCCACCATCTATCATAGTGGATAACATGATTTGCTTCTGTCAGATTCAAACCTGTTCCGCCTGCTTTTAACGATAAGATGAAGATAGCGTTATCCCCATTTTGGAAACTGTCTATCATCTCATCACGTTTTTGCTTTGATAAGCTTCCATGTAAGAACAAAACAGGTTTTCCAAACTTCTTCTCAACGTACTTCTTAATGAGCTCACCCATAAAGATAAACTGGGTAAAGATTAAGCATTTTTCATCTTTTTCTAAAATGGCATCAAGGAGCTCAATCGTCTTCGAAAATTTAGTTGATTGTTCCTCTAGCTTCGTTAATTTGTCATTCTTCGTATAAAGGGCAGGATGATCACAAATCTGTTTCAGTTTGCCTAGCATAGCGAGCAGCAAGCCGCGACGCTGCATGCCTGTTACTTTTTCAAGCTGTTCGAATGTATCCTGAACAAGTCTTTCATATAAAGAAGCCTGCTCTTTTGATAAAGGACAATATTCTTTGATTTCTTGTTTTTCAGGCAGATTCAGCTGAACAGCAGGATCTGTCTTCGTACGTCTGAGCAAGAATGGCTGAACAAGCCTCTTTAATTGCTGCAGCCTCACATTATCGTTTTCTTTTTCAACCGGAAGGACAAACTTCTTCTGAAAAGAAGGCTCACTTCCTAAATAACCAGGATTAAGAAAATCAAAGATCGCCCAAAGTTCAAGCAAACGATTTTCAACAGGTGTTCCCGTTAATGCAATCTTGTGACGCCCGTTCAGCTTGCGTATACTTCTGGACTGTTTTGTGTAGCTGTTCTTGATATTTTGAGCTTCATCCAGGACAATTGCCTCCCAAAACGTTCCACCCATTTCAGTGAAATCAAGCTGGCAAGTTGTATAAGAAGTAATAACCACGTCGTAATTCTTATACCATGCCTCGAATTCTTCTCCCTTTTTTCGGTTAGAGCCGTAGTGCAAACCAACTGCTAAAGAAGGGGAAAAATGCTCAAGTTCCTTTTGCCAGTTTCCAATAACAGATGTAGGACACACTAATAAAAAGGTGCCTTCCTTCTCCCCTTTTTCTTTTACCTTTAAAAAGTAATCGATTGTCTGGACTGTTTTACCGAGTCCCATATCATCTGCGAGGCATCCGCCAAGCCCGAACTTCCGAAGAAAATACATCCAGGAGCTTCCTGTCTTTTGATAATCCCTAAGTGTTCCTTGCAGATTTTCAGCTTTTGGATCAACAGGTATCGTTTTGATTTCGGAAAGCTGATCCATCCATAGATTGAGCGGCTCATCCCATTCCATATCAAGCATTGGTCCTTCAAACTCAATACCATCAAGATCATCATTAGCAGGATTTGATTCCATATTTAAAAGATGCTGCTCTAATACATCTTTTAACTGAATGCCAGTACGGTCCACGTTTTTGATGAGGTGCCGGACTTGTTTCATCCATTCAGGATCTACTCTGTACCATTGACCATTCCTGCGGACAAGCCTTCTGCTGCCATCGACCAGCTTGCGGAATTCCTCTTCCGATAGCTCTTCATCTCCAGTTGAAAGCCTCCAGTCAAACTGCATAATTGCATTTAATCCCAAAAAGGACGGTGCTCCTCCGCCAGTTTGCGGCTTAGTCTTTATCTTTGCTTTAACTTTCGGCTGCAGTTCCTGAACCGTCTGCCACCATTCGGGAAGAATACTTGATATACCTATCTGGCGAAGCAAATCACTTTTAAGAGTAAGGAAATCCCATGCTTCTTTTTCCGTAATCTCTTCCCGAATTTCTTTACGGCTGCCAACCTTAAGCCAGGAAATAAGCTTAGAAACAAGCTCCATATCACTTTCCAGCATAGCTTGATAAGGCTTCCATTCATCAGGCAAGAGAGTGCTTTTTCCTTTGTAAGGAACACGAATACCTTCTTCTTTTTCCTGAAGAAATACATTCAGATTCCATATGTCCTTATCTTCCTCATCAGCAGGCTCAGATAATTCAAAAATCAGTTTAAAAGGTTTAGGATCTTCCCTCCACCCGATTTTGATCAGCCATTCTTCTTCATCCAAATGCCCTAATGCAGAGATTATTTGTCTTGAATTACCTCTAACCAGTTCTTTGTTAAAAGATGTTGGCATCGCTGAATAGCCAGCATCAGGCAAAGTGGACAGAGCCTCATTTATCCAAGGAGACTCGATGCGTTTTCCTTCAGCTTTCCATGACCAATCACCTGATTTCCATGCTTCGAAGTCAGGAGACACGAGATCGGATTTCATTAACTTATCAAAATGATTTGCTTCATTCACCACTTGCCAAGCATCTTTTTCCCACGTATTTTCAGAAAGAAAAAAAACCGGATAGCGATTGAACAGCACAAAAGCTTCTCCCGCGTTTAAATATATATTTTGATCATCATCTATATCGAGCAGCGTTCCATAAAAAGATGGCTGATGCCACGTAAATAAAAGAGGTTTCCAATCGTTCACATGCACTCTTTTCTTATCTTTAGTGGCCCATAAAACCATATTTCCATGAAGCCATTTTGCGTGAAGTAAAAGATTGCTTGTATCGATCATGAAATAAACTTTCCTTTCCTTAACTCTTCCTGAAACGCTCTTAACCGTCCATAGATCGTGGCGATTTGTTTAATATACTGAGAAAATCGTTCTTCTTCACCAATATCAAAGTAAATTGTCCGGAGCGTTTTTAAATGCTTTATAGCCGATTGATATGATTTTCTCGTCCGTTCATTAATCAGCCTGTCAATCGTTTGATGATAGATCGGCAAAACCGTTTCCTTTTCAAAAGAAAGAACTTCTTTTAAATCCTTTCGCTGAATGAGCTCTGGTGAATAGCCCATGATCACTTGAAGCTCCACCCATCTCTCATGTTCACCAATTACCATTAAATATTCGCCGTACTCATAGAAAGTGATCGGCAGAAACTCAATGAGCATTTCTTCATATTGTTCTTCGTCACCAGTATGCTGTGCATACTTCCAGAAATAATTTAGGTATTCGTGGAAAAATTCACGAGCGTCTGAATGATAATAATAAGAACTGACACCATCAAGGAAATTTGGTTTTAAATAAAGAAGCCATGACAAAAGACGCTCCCATTCCTGCTTATCAACCAAAAGTTTCATCCAGACGAGGTAATGCACCATTTCCACTTTCTTATCATTCTGACCCAAACGTTCAAAAGCAAGATCATCCTGCTGACGTGCAAAAGCAAAATGCACTAGAGCTAGCTCAAGCATTTGAGATGTTTTGCCCGATTCTTTTTCTTCCAGTAATTGTTTTTCATACTTTTCGATCCATGTTCTCTCAGAATAAAGAAGAGACCAGCTGATCTGAAAAAGATAAAATAATAAATAACCCCATTTTGGAGGGATCTCATAAAGACTTTGAAAGTTTCGGAGACTCTCTTCGACGAGTTTTTTATTCTCATTTAGAAGTTTTTTGCTATTCATCTCTTTTAATGCCACATAGATCTGATCAGATAATTTTTCAACTGTAGCATCAAAGTTAGCCTGCATGTAAGTTGCTATCCCATATTGTGCTTCAAACGAAAATAAGCGGATGAGCGTTTCAATTTGTACATGATATCTATATAGCAATGCAATATCTTCATCAAAAAATTGTCCAGCATTTAAAAGTGCAGGATAATAATCGCGGTAGATATGTACAAATGTGTAACTCGTATCTTTTCCGTCAGCAAGATCCCGAAAGGAGACGGTTTGCATTTTCCGTCTTTCGAATGTCTCGAATCGTTCTGAAAAATACTCACTCCACAACTTAACCGAATGTGTATTTTGAACTTTCTTTTCAGGGGAATCATATTGTGTACGATTTCTTTCATCGTCTTCCTCTGGTTGCTTCATTCCGTCTCCCCTCCTTCAAGTTGTTATTACCAATTATAGCAAATTAGTCGTTTGCTCATTCATTGCATATCATTTCTATTTTAAAGGAAATTCCTTAAGTTGACCAAAAAAACAACTTTGTTGCTATTGGAAGTAGTTGATATCCGCTCCAGGATGCTCGCTTTCCGTGGGGCGTGCGGTGAGCCCCCTAGGCTAATCAAGCCTGCCAGGGTCTCACCTGTCCCGCTGCTCCCGCAGGACAAGGAAGGCTTCGAGAGCGTTACATCGCACGAAGAAAATTGATTTTCATTTTCGAGGAGTCTCGCACCTTCCGCTCCAATCAACTAGTCGAAGAAGCATCCTCCAAAAAACCTTTAAAAGCAAAGCAACAATCTTATAGAAATGAGCTTAAACTTATTAGGATCACATCCGATATCATTAGTGACAGGAATGGTTTTCACTGACCAAAAACTCTACTGTTGTATTATTTTGTAATTATTTGTAAAAAAGTTGAGTCATTATGCTATACTTATGAATTCAATCGACGAAAGGGCAAACTTTTCGAAAGGGAAGGACGCAAAGCTACAGGGGCTAAGTCTTTAAAAAGATATGCCAGCCAGTGCCGAATGAACTCCTTCGTCGGTAATAATTGCTAGGGAGATATACATATGAAGGAGCATACGATTCAAGACCGAATTAGCCTATTAAGAGAAGAACTATATCGCACTTCACTCCAGTTGAACCATGAACTGGCACATCCAAAAATAGTTAAAGTCAGTCAGCAGCTCGATCAGCTTCTCAATCAATTCACTCTTTCAAGACAAGAAAACATATAAAAAATGGCCCCTTTTGGCCATTTTTTAATTTTCTTCTTCATAATATTTATTTTTCTTCTGTTCAATATGATCAATAATCCGCTCAATTTCTTCTTCTGCAAGCTGGCTGGATATCATATCTTTTCTTAGCAATCTTTCTATCGCCTCATGTTCTGCATAAAGAGCCTCAATTGAAGCAATATGTTCTTGTGTCTTCCTCCACTCGGGGTGCTCCTCATACATCACATCCAGTGTTTCTTTCGCTTCCTTTTGTTTATGATCATACAATGCTTTCATTCTTTCAAAAACGATTGTGGAAATAACAGCCTCGTTCTTTAACTGATCTAGTCTTTCTATAGCGTAATCATATCTATGAACAGCGGTCATTGCCTCTTCATAATCTGTTCTTTCTTTATTTGGGCCTTTTATGTTCAGTTTGTTGATTAATGAGGAGATTGTCATGCCTTGTACTAACAAAGAAAAGAAAACGACAGAGAATGCTAAAATAATAATATTTTCCCGACCCGGAAAATCTCCTGGTAAACTTAGCGCAAGAGCGATTGACAAAGATCCTTTTAGTCCGCCCCAATTAAGCACATGTTTCCATTTTGCTGGTATACCTTTTAAAGGAAGCATCGAGGTGTATACTGCCACCGTTCTTGCAGCAAGTACTAATAGAATACTTACTGCAATTAATCCCCATTTATCATTGATATCGATATAGGCGATTTCCAGTCCGACAAGCAGAAACACTAGTGAATTCGCAAACAGCGCCAAAACATCCCAAAAAGAATGAATGTTTATTTTAGTAGTTGGACTCATCCCTATTTTGGCACCATAATTTCCGAAGACAAGACCTGCAACTACAACAGCAATTACCCCCGATACATGTATGGACTCTGCGATTAGGAAGCTACCATAAAATAATAGTATAGAAAACAAAATCTCAAGCGGGTAATCATCGTACCAGCTTGTAAACTTAGAAAAAATATATCCTAATCCTCCACCTACAATAGCTCCGCCGATCGCAACTTTAAAAAGCATCAGAACAGCAGCCAGTATTCCCCCTGCACCCATTTCAATATAAGAAGGCAGGTAGATTGAGGCAATCATAAAAAGCACAACTGCTAATCCATCATTAAACAAACTCTCTCCTTCAATTACAGTTGAAAGTTTTCGGTTCACTCCAAGAGTTTTAAAAATGCTTAAAACGGATACAGGATCTGTCGCGCTCATTAAAGCAGCAAATACAAAAGCCGTTTGAAGACTTAAATCCAATATGTAATAAGATCCAGCACCGATAATCAAAAAGGTAAGAAAGGTTCCTCCAACAGCTAGTGCCCCTATAGCTTTTGTATTTTCTCTCAAGTGGCTGAAAGGAAGTTTCAAACTTGCCTCTCCTAGTAAAGTAGGCAACAAAAGCGAAATGATAATAAATTGAAATGTGTAACCCTCTTCAACAAATCCTTTTAAAGGGTCCAGAGCCGGAAGAGGTACAAGCCCGATGATCGCTCCTACTATCACAAGTGCAATTGGATAAGGTTTTTTTATTTTCTTTGCCAAAGCAGTTACTCCAACCGCAACAGCTAATAAAATGAACGCAATATTCAACGAGTGATGCATAATTTTCTCCTCTCAAACTATTTCTCTAGCTATATATTTCCCTTCCTCTCCAAAAACTAGTCAACAGGATACTCAGATAAATCGACATACTATCATCGAGCGTTGTTGAACCTTGTAACATTATCACTTCTTTCCACGAAACCCTTTTTCTTTTCTTAAAAATAATGCATATTTATTGAGACAAAATCTTTCATGAAAGTTGTGAATAATACATGTTGCTACAATTAATTGAAGAAAAACGCGAAGTCTTGCTTTGTCTTGGAAAAACATATGGGCTTACAGCGAAGGAAACAGTTATATGCAGTCAAGAACTAGATCAGTTATTAAACCGTCTTGATGAATGGAATGATGAAAGGAACGATAATTAACAATCCTTGTCTATTTCCTGGGAAATTTGTCGAGAACCACAGAAACCTCTATCATTTTTCAGCATTCTCCATCTCTAATCCATTTACTTACTAATTTACCTATTATTATATAAATATAATATTGTAATCTCTTTGTTACCTTCTCCTAATGGTTCTGTCATATTCGATTAGTATAATTGGCAACCGAGGCGTATTTAACCAATTATACATATTAGGAGGAGTTATTATGATAAAAAAATGGGTAATTACAGGGGCCATGGCATTCGGATTGCTCGTTTCTGCTCCCGTTAGCGGATTCGCAGCAATGGGTGATCACACTCTTCGACCTGGCACATGGGATAATGATGTATATGAACTTCAAGGTAAATTAAAGGCCATGGGATATTTTGATTTTGCTGTAACGACAGGGTATTATGGTACAGTCACTAAAGATGCAGTTATTAAATATCAAAAAGCTAAAGGATTATTAGTAGATGGTATTGCGGGACAACAAACATTTAACAGCATTCAAAACAACATTCAAAGAAAGGGTATGACTGTCGCTGCAACAGCTTACACAGCAAATTGCGAAGGCTGCAGCGGAACTACTTCAAGCGGGACAAACCTTAAAGAGATCCCTTACGCAAAAGTAATCGCAGTTGATCCAGATGTAATTCCAATGGGTTCAGTTGTATATGTACCAGGCTATGGGTATGCTGTAGCTGCTGATACTGGCGGAGGCATCAACGGAAACGAAATTGATGTATATATGCAGAACTACTCAGATGCTATTAACTGGGGCAGAAAGAACGTAAATATCACAATCATTAACTAATGAAGATGGGGTTCTCTTCCCCATCTTTTTTCATTTGTACAAAATCTTACATAATTAACTAGAAAAAGAATATGACAATACTCTTCTTCTCAACTATAATAGATTTCATGAATTTAAAATAAGTGAAGGTGAATGTATGTTTCTTTGGGTTGCAATCGTAATGGGTATTATAGAAGGTATTACAGAATTTCTTCCGGTTTCGTCAACTGGTCACTTAATTGTTGCGGGACATATGCTAGATTTTACGGGAGACAAAGCAAAGACTTTTGAAATTGTTATTCAGCTTGGTTCCATTCTGGCTGTAGTTGTTCTCTACTGGAACCGCCTTTGGAGTTTATTGGGTGTAGGCAAAATGGCTAAAAAGGAAAACAGCTTAAACCTTGGACATATTTTTATTGCAATAATGCCAGCTGTAATCATCGGACTTCTTGTTCATGATTTTATTAAGGCGCATCTGTTCTCTCCTAAAACAGTCATTGTCGGCCTTGTTATCGGCGGATTTTTAATGCTGATTGCTGAGAAGGTGCAGAATAAAAAAGGTGTTAATGCATCAGACCTTGATGACATGACGTATAAACAAGCTTTGAAAATTGGATTGTTTCAATGTCTGTCTTTATGGCCAGGCTTTTCACGTTCTGGAGCAACCATTTCAGGCGGATTGATCTCAGGGCTCAATCATCGTACAGCTGCAGATTTTTCATTTATTCAAGCCGTTCCGATCATGATCGCAGCATCCGGTCTCGATCTTTATAAAAGCCGTGACATATTAAGTGCAGCTGATCTTCCATTCTTTTTAACAGGATTTGTTACAGCATTTTTAGTAGCAGCTGTAGCTATTTTATTCTTTGTAAAACTCATCGCAAAAGTAAAATTAACGCCTTTTGCATATTATCGATTTATTATAGCTGCTGTGTTAGCTGTGTTCTTCTATCTTTAAAATTTTTAAGCTTACCGCTCCCTTTGTGCGGTAAGCTTTTTTATTTTGGCTCTTTTCTAAAAGATTGTTGCTTTTGAACATTTTCTTGAGTATGCTTCATTGACTAGTTGATTGGAGTGCAAGGTGCGAGACTCCTTCGGGATCAGTGGGACAGGTGAGACTCCTAAAGGCGCAAAGCGCGAGGAGGCTCACCGCACACCCCGAGGAAAGCGAGCATCCTGGAACTGAAATCAACCACTTCCACTAGCGTAATTGATTGCGAAAAAAGATTTTATTAATTACAAAAATTTCAAAAATATTACAATTCTTATTTTCTAAATATTTTAATAATGGTATGGTTAACTTATCTAACCATTGAGAGGAAGATCATTAATGAATATTGTAAATCAAGTAAACCTTGTTAAAAACGCCATTGCTGGAGTATTAACAGGGAAAGATGAACTTGTTGAACTAACTATGATCGCTTTAGTTAATAAAGGACATCTTTTATTAGAAGATGTGCCAGGAACCGGAAAAACTGTGCTTGCTAAAAGTCTTGCACGTTTAATAGATGGAGAATTCAAACGTATACAATTCACTCCCGATATCCTTCCAGCAGATATTACAGGGATTCAGTTCTTTCATCCAAAACATCAAGAATTCGAAATGCGGCCCGGCCCAGTTATGACGAACATCTTATTAGCCGATGAGATTAACCGTGCTACCCCGCGTGCTCAATCCAGTTTATTAGAAGTAATGGAAGAACGGCAAGTAACCATTGACGGAGAAACACTTAAACTGCCTTCCCCTTTTTTAGTAATTGCAACACAAAATCCCATTGAGTCACATGGTACGTTCCCACTGCCTGAAGCACAGCTTGACCGATTCTTTATGAAATTGCCATCAGGTTATCCAGACTTTTCTCAGGAAAAAGAGATGCTACATATGTATCGTGCTCAAAACCCGCAAGAGCTGCTCGAACCTGTCTTTACTCTAGAGGACATTATAAAAATGCAAGAAGAAGTCCAGCAGATCTTTGTAAGTGATGAAATTGAAAATTATTTATTATCAATTGTCCATGCTACACGCCAGCATGAGTTTATCGAAAACGGTGTTTCTCCCCGTGGAACACTTGCTTTCATGAAAGCTGCTCAAGGTGCTGCATATGTAAATGGCAGAACTTTTGTTACACCGGATGACGTTCAGCTTGTTGCTCCTCATGTTCTATCTCATCGTTTAGTATTGTCAATGGAAGGAACAATGAGAAAAACAAAAGAGCAGGTACTAAAAGATATCCTTGAATCCATTGATGTCCCTGTTGAATCTGAGGCAGGAAGATAATCATGCAATGGAGTAATCAGATCTGGATCAAGCCGATCTTTAAAGCGCTTGTTTTATTCAGTCCCTTAATTCTCGTAATCGGATTTTACCGAAATATATCCTTTCTTTTTGTTTTAGGTCTGGTCATTATATTTTTGTATGGTGCAACGTTATTACAATTCAAATCAGCTGCTCAAGATTTAAAACTAGATTCAAACAAGCAGATTTACCGTTTGTTTCCTGGTGATTCAGATGAATTTTATATAAAACTGCTTCATACGGGAAGATGGCCATCATTTAGAGGTGAGCTCTTTTTATCTCATCGAGATGTTATTTCCGAAACGAACAAAGGTGACGTGGAGAGTTCAAAAGGAAGAATTGAGCTGAAAAGACCTTTTGCTATTTATAGAAAAACAGCGTATACACAAAACATTCCTTTTACAGCAAGAAAGAGAGGTACTACAAGAATTTCTAACCTTTCTCTTCAAATTCATGATCCGCTGCAGACCAGTGGTCAAGCTCTAGCATTTCAGGAACTTTTTCCTGCTGAGATTATTGTTTATCCTAGACCACTTCCTGTTCATAAGATTGAACACCTTTTCCATCAAGGAAGCGGCGAGGCAGCACGTCCATTTGCATTGTTTGAGAATATGTCACTCCCTGCCGGAAACCGTGATTACGCGTATGGCGATTCCTTTCATAAACTGCATTGGAAAGCGACTGCTAGAACAGGGACTCTTCAAACAAAAGTTTTCGAAAAAACGGTAGTCTACCATTGGACATTCGTATATACAATCTTGCCTGATCATAAAGATATGAAATCTTCTGAGCAAATGGAAAACGAAATAAGTTATCTTGCCTATATGTGCCAATTTGCTGCCGAGAAGAATATTCCATTTGAGGTTTACATCAACTTTAAAGTACCTGGTCCATTAGGGATGTATCATGTAACAACCGGAAGCGGTCCGCAGCACTTAAGTAAAGTGTTAGAAGGACTCGCTCGAATTGACCGCTCAAATGTTACTGTCAAACCGACCATTATGTGGACAAAAATGGATCGTAACTTCGCTGGATCTGTTCCTTTTATTATTCTTCTAGGAACTATTCCAAGCGATACAAATACACAATTCATTACGAAAAAATGGATTAAGTCCGGCGGTAAGATCTTTTTGGTTAATCAGACCGGGACAGAAGCGTACTTGATGCCTTACTTATCTAAGGAGGGCGTCCCATGTTAAATAGCCAGAAATTGATTTTGTATGGACTGAACGTAACCTTTGATGCCATGCTTCTCTTTTTATTCTATGTTCTCCTTGTACAAGGAGCTTCATGGCTGGATCTAGCCTTTTATGCAGCAGTATTGCTGCCCATTATTGCTGTAAGTGGAGCTTTATATGTTTACCAACCCAATCTATTAAAACTGACATTGGTATGTACATTTCTCATATCTACCTTGTCTTTTTGGTTTATGACGTCTTCCATACTTTTCTCTGCAATACTTGCTGTAATTATTACTTGGAGAAGTTCAGAGAATTGGCAGGATCCTTTTAAAACCGATTTGGAAATCATCTTAACAATTAGTGCGGTGTTTGCACTCGTTTTTAGTTTCTTTTTCAAAGATGGATTCACAGTCATGTATGGAGCAGTATGGATACAATTCATGCTCATGCTTGCCATAAAAATGACTGTTCACTATTTTAAGAATTCAGATGGTGATAAAGTATGGAAAGACTTTTCTGTTCCGCTTTTCCTTGTTGCATTGAGCGGTGTTGTTTTTGCTTTTTTAGGACCTCTTAAACAATTTATCTACTGGGTTTTAGATGGTGTTCTTTTCTTGATGTATTACATCGTGGCGGTTCCACTATGGAAATTATTTAGTTTGCTGGCTATACCAATTGCTTATTTGATAAAACTCTTTAAAAAAGATGATGAAAACGGTAAATCAGAACTGGGAATAAAGGAAGAGATTCTCGAACAACAGCCTCAAGAGTTTGTAAATGATTTTTCACTTCTCTGGTGGACTGCTGCTGCCGTAATCGTGCTTATAGTAGCCATTTATATTTGGAGAAAAAAATTATTGTTTAATCTTCGAACAGAC
The DNA here is from genome assembly GCF_001642935.1 of Fictibacillus arsenicus. Lineage (NCBI taxonomy): Bacteria > Bacillati > Bacillota > Bacilli > Caryophanales > Fictibacillaceae > Fictibacillus > Fictibacillus arsenicus. The sequence goes on along the minus strand of NZ_CP016761.1, from coordinate 788,032 downwards.
GCTGCTTTAACGGGTAATGTATCAGCATTAACCAGCTCAGATCTAAACGGATCTGCTTTTGGGAAGAGAAGATGGCTGCAGCCTAAAGACAGAACAAGAAAAAAATTTCTTCACTTTGAAAAGACGATGGATAAACGAGGGTATGGACGTTTACCTGGAGAGTCAGCTCATCTTTGGTTTGAACGCTTAAAACTCTCTGGTGATGAAGCCGAATCCGTATTACAGGTCTATGAAAAGGTGCGTTATGGTGAGGAAGAAATAACAAATGATGATTTCAGCCTTTACGCAAAAGCGATAAAAAAATTCGAAAAATCAGAGCATCTTCAGAAAAAGAAGTCTAAATAAGGCTTCTTTTTTGTGTACTTTCTTTTCATTCTAATTCTTCTATATTAGACTAGGTATATAGAAACAGTCGGAATTAAGTTTTAAGGAGGATTACAATGATCCCAAAAATATATGTTATCCATGAAAATAGCGAATGGACTGCGCCTTTATTCCAGCGCTTTGAAGAATTAGGTCTCCCCTATGAAGACTGGCATATGTCAAAAGGTTATATTGATTTAACGCAAGCACCACCCGAAGGCGTTTTTTATAATCGTATGAGTGCTTCTTCTCATACACGTGGTCACCGTTACGCGCCAGAATATACTTCAGCTGTTTTATCATGGCTTGAAAGCTACGGCAGAAAAGTGTTTAATAACAGCCAGGCACTTCAGCTTGAGATCAGCAAAGTAAATCAATACAGCGCTTTGAAGGCTTTTGATATTCCAGTGCCCCGGACTATCGCGGCTTATGGAAAAGATGAACTTTTAAAGGCCTCGGCACACTTTGATGGTCCATTTATTACAAAGCATAACCGAGCTGGCAAAGGGCTTGGGGTACAATTGTTTCAAACTAAAGCCGCTATCGGAACTTATGTGAACGGGAACACTTTTGATGAGTCCATAGATGGAATTACTTTGCTGCAGGATTACATTGAGGCGCCTGAACCTTATATCGTGCGCTGCGAATTTATCGGCGGAAAATTTCTTTATGCGGTAAAAGTGGATACTTCCGAAGGGTTTGAACTTTGTCCAGCAGATGCCTGCCAGATTGGGGATCAATTTTGTCCAATTGCCGATCAGCCCCAAGAACCTGAACCAAAGTTTAAAATCCTAGAAAACTTCACACTGCCTTATCAATCAAACTTTGAGGCATTCTTAAAAGCCAATGGCATAACATTCGCTGGCATTGAAATCATTACCGATAAATCCGGAAACGTATTTGCTTATGATGTAAATACGAACACGAATTACAACCGTGAAGCCGAAGAGAAAGCTGGTATATTTGGCATGAAAGCCATCGCAGAGTTTTTAGGAAAAGAATTGAATCAATAAATACAAAACGAAGGTGAAGAACTCTTGAAAAGCTCTTCACCTTTTTTACGTAGACTGTTTTCTAAAAAATTGTTGCTTTAAGCTATTTTTTCAAAGACATCACTGACAAGTTGATTGGAGTGTAAGGTGCGAGACTCCTGCGGGATCAGTGGGACAGGTGAGACTACTAAAGGCGCAAAGCGCAAGGAGGCTCACCGCCCGCCCCGTGGAAAGCGAGCATCCTGAAACGGAAATCAACCACCCTAGACTACAAAGTATGCGAAAACAGCCTTTATGTATGATCAACAACCTCTGGCGTTTGATTCAAGCTTTCCCACAAATAGTATGTAATATAAGTTCTCCACGGTTTCCAGTCTTCAGCAAATTGTCGAACTTCATCTTCAGAAGGCTGATTTTCGAGACTCCAGATGTTACGAACTGCATTCCTTAATCCGATATCTGCAGCAGGCAGAATATCAGGACGGCCCATTCCGAAGATCAATAGACACTCGATCGTCCACTTCCCGATCCCTCTGATTGGAAGAAGTATTTTAATAATCTCCTCATCAGACTTATTCCACAAAGCTTCTAAATCGAGTTTGCCATCAGTTATCATTCGTGCAAGGTCTATGATATATTCTGCTTTCCGCTGGCTGAACTGAAGTTCTCGCAGATCTTCATAAGTTAATTTTGCAGTCCTTTCTGGCAAAGGAAAAATTTGAAAGACATTCCCTTCTACCTCTATCTCTTTCCCGGCAAGCTTGATCAGTCGTTCTGTTAATGTACCCGCAAACGTTAAGTTTACTTGCTGGCCGATTATGATTTTAATAATAGCTTCGAAAAGATCGGTTTCAGTTAAAAGCTTCAAACCTTTAAAACGGTTAAGCACTAAACCTAATTCTTTATGATCAGAAAAATGGTCATAAAGTGGTGATAGATCTATTTCTGTAGAGAAGAGCTGTTGAATTTTCATCTTTGCTTTTGATTCTGAAACTTTTCCGTCTATCGGTATGACCTGACACCTAAGAAGCGGTTTCTCAACAGAACCTTCTGCGTTAATTTTCACGTAGCAAGATACATTTTCAATATGAACAATTTTTTCATACTGTGTAAAATCATCAGAAAGTTTTAAAACATGCGTCTTTCCAGTGACTGTTAAACGCTTCATCATTTTTTGAAAATCAAATGGCGGCTTAGGTGAAATCGTAAAATTCATGCTTCGCTCCATCTCCTCTAAGACTTTCTAGACTATCTTTTCATTTCTTCTGGTTCTTTTTGATCATCATCATTTTTACTTTTTAAATAAGGATTGTCTTCCAATTTGTCTACAGTATGTTTGTATGAATATCCTCTTGTTATTGCAGCTGCAAAAATTATGATTACAAACACGATAATCACAAGTGAAATGAGTATTGATATCATTAGCGTGCTCATAGGTGCTCCTTTTTCAAAATATTGACTTTATACTTGTATAATAGCATATCTTGCAATTAAAAAAGCAGCCTTAGCCATGGATATGACTATAGACTGCTCATACGTTTTAAAGTTTTTCTTCGTACTTTTCATGCATGATTAAACGGTTAATATCAAAGCGTTCCGTTGGCTTTGCTGGTCCGTCTGCATAGCCTAAAGTAATCATCATTACAGGAATGAATCGTTCAGGAATACCAAGTGCAGGCAGAATAGCTTCGTGATCAAAGCCTGTCATCGGACATGAATCAATCCCTAAAGCTTTTGCCGCCAGCATAAGCTGCATGGCACCAAGTGAAGCATTTTTAAGAGCTTCCCTTTCACCTAATGGGCGTCCTTGTGAATAAGCACTTTTAATATTCTTTAATAAAATGTTTCTTGCTTCTTCAGGTGCTTTTTCAAACACTTCTGCAGCCACTTTATCGGCTTCTGTGTCACCTACGACTATTACCACTGCAGATGCATCAAGAACATGCTTTTGATTGTAGGCGATCGGAAACAATTTTTCTTTTTGTTCTTGTGAAGTAACTACGATAAAGCGCCAGTGCTGAAGATTCCATGCAGATGGAGCCTTTCCTGCCATTTCTAAAATTTTATGAAGAGTTTCATTAGGGATCTCTTTATCCTTTTGATAAAGTCTTACTGATGCTCTTTCTTCCATTACTTTAAAAGTTTCGTTCATTCTCTCACCACTCCTTAAAACAGTAAAAGGTGTCTAAACTTCAGACACCTTTTTTATAATTCCTCTTAAAACTGTTCGTTATCAGTGTAAAATTTATGCGTTTCTTTTAGCAGATACTAGTTCTTTTGCTAAAACTGACGCAGTCTCTCTTGCTGCATCCAGAATATCTTCAGCACGATCTGGTGCTGCTGCCATGCCTTCTGTGTATACATGGTGGTAATCTGTAATCCCGATAAATGCCATTACTCCTCGAAGGTAGCCATTTGTAAATTCGAAGCTTTGCGCAGGTCCTTCAGAGTATACACCGCCTCGTGATTGAATGTGTACAGCTGTTTTTTCTCCAAGAAGTCCTTGTGGTCCGTTTTCTGTGTATTTAAAAGTCTTTCCAGCCATTACAACGTTATCGATATAAGCTTTAAGCATTGGCGGATAGCTCAAGTTCCACATAGGCGTATTGAAAACGTACATATCAGCTGAAAGGAATTGCTCTAAAATCTCACCCATTCGAGTTGTTTTCTCTACTTGTGATGGTGAAAGCTCAAGACCAGCAGCTAACTTACCCCAAGCGTCTAGAACATCTGCATCGATTAAAGGAATATTTTCTTCATAAAGATTAACTGTTTCAATCTCAATGTTTTCATTTTGATTAGAAAGTTCATTTAAGAAATGACGCCCTAAACGAAGTCCGAATGACTGATCTAATGGCTTTGGATTTGAATTGATGTAAAGTACTTTCATGAGTAGTTCTCTCCTTTGAGTTATATGTTTTATTTGTATTTGAAGTACACGTTTAGAATCAACTTCTTTTTAGTAAGTTAATTCTTTTTATATCTTAAAAGTTTAACTTACTTTTGTCAAGTGATGAACTTTTTTTTATTATCAAAAATTTAATTAGTAATTATTGCCATTAAAAAACGCTCTCCAGTTTTAAACCAGAGAGCGAAAAGGGGAGCATAGTTAAAAAGAACTCGTACCTTTAAAAAAGTTATATTCTTCGAGGCCGTCAAAGCATTGCAAACGGTCCCCTATCATTAACCCAAAGTCAATATAAGCATGACTTTTGGCTGTTAATAAGTTTTTGTCTTCCACGATCTGTTTAGCTACATAAGTGCCATTCAGCCAGTTTGCTGTCTTTGTAAACTCCTCTTCACGCAACGAAATCGTATATGATTTGCCGTTAAGAATGCCAGCTCGTCCTAAAATAGCAGCTCCGTTACCAATCGCCGCTATCTTAATTCCCTCACGATCAAATACCTGCAGAAGATGCAAAAGCCTCGGATTACCTTGAGTAAAAGCTTGTTTCCCTCCTGGGATAATAAGCATTTCATAATCCATAGGGCTTATATTTTTCATTTTGATCGTAGGCTGCATCATTAATCCGCATTCACTAGTAACTGTTCCCGGTAAAAGCGAAAAAGGGAGCACTTCATATTTCTTACCTATAATAGATAAAGTTGTCATGATCTCCACTTCTCTAAATTGCGGATATAAATAGACAAGTACTTTCTTTTTCACATCATTCACCCGTTCCTGTTACCATTTTCCCCGTCTTTCGTTTGAAAGTGGGTGTAATCCTATTTTAACAGGGAGCTGGCTAGCTTTGTATTGGGAAAATTGAAGGAGAACATGTGCTTTCTTTTTAGTATAAAACATGCGGTTTTCCCAACTTATGATGGTATGAAGTCTCCGGAAACCATCAATTTGCTTGATGAAAAGCATCTGATTGTCTGTTTGTATGTAATACTTTTCGGTTAGTAAACGCAATGATATATGAGAGTAAAAACATGGCGCTGACAAGCATATAGGTCGCACGAATCCCATACTCCTCAGCAAACCAGCCAAGCACTAAAGTTGCAATACCAAATGTACCATATACGAGTGTACCGTGTGACGCATAGACCTTTGCAAGCTGTTTATCTCTATAAGTTTGCTGAATGAGTGTATTTTGCGATACATCTCTTGCCATCTGAGGAAATCCGAAAATAAACGATACCAATAATGCTGCCCATGCAGACGAAGTTAGCCCAAACCATAAATTTAAACCGAGCAAACATAAGGTTGAAGTCATAATAACTAATCCCAGATGCGGTTCCATTTTTTTCGAGAATCTGTAAACGACAATACCCGCAACCATCATACCGGCAAAAAACGCAGCATTAATATACCCCCACCACTCTTCGCCTTTACCAATAGCTGTGTCTACGTATACATATAAAATAGCTGCGATCCATACACCATGACCGAAATTCTCTAAGACATCCATTAATGTAAGTGTAGTTAGCTTTTTTGATTGGAAAATCAGGTGCCAGCCTTCTTTAATCGTGTTCCATTTAGAATCATTTTGTTGTTCATTGTTATCTACTTCTCCAATTTGAATTTGAGCAGTTAAAGTAGAAGAAATCAAAAAAAGTCCAAACGTAAGCCACAGCATATTCTGTTCACCCCAAACCACTAGAAGGATACTCCCCAATGGCCATGAAAGCAGCATTGAAGTTTGATTTGTAATACTGATAAAGCTATTTGCTTTTACAAGTTCTTCTTCTTTCACTAAATCCGGAATCATAGAACGGCGTGCTGGGTTTCCGATCCCTTCGAGCATTGAAATAATGATAATTAATATGTATAAAAGGATATAAGTTATTTGAGTATCTATCCCATAGCTGGCTAGCAAACAAAGGAGAAGCAAAAGTATAGTCTTAAGGGTCAATGTTATTGTCAGTAAGGTATATCTTCTGTACTTTTCAATAAATATCGGCGCGATAAACCCTGAGACCAGCAAGGACATCGTTTTAGCAAAAGGAATCAATGCCATATGCAGGACAGAGCCCGTTTCTTTATAGACAAGAGTAATCAAACATATGATATAAAGAATATCTCCTAAATTCCCAAATGTTTGACCGCTCCATAAAAAATGAAATGAACGTTTTGCTTTGATCAAATGCGCACCATCCTTATTATGGTAATTTCTTTGTTTAAATGATAGCATACGAAAATGAGGCAACGCTTTATTTGTGCTTGGATTCTTGGTGGTCCAGTCCTAAGGAGCAGTAATCTTGCCGGGCGAGCCTAAAACTCACTGAGCGCGCATAAATCTTCCCGAGCGCGCATAAATCTTCCCGAGCGCTCATAAATCCTCCCGGGCGAGCATAAATCCTCCCGGGCGAGCATAAATCCTCCCGGGCGAGCATAAATCTTCCCGGGCGAGCATAAATCTTCCCGGGCGAGCATAAATCCTCCCGGGCGAGCATAAATCCTCCCGGGCGAGCAAAATCCCCCATCTTTAAGCAACTCAGCCCTTAATATAGCAAAAAACTGACCCACATCCTCATGGGTCAGCTCTAAAATCCGCTTATTTATATCCTTTTCCTTTTGTAAGATGGCACGCTACGCCTTTTCCTAGTGCCCCTGGCTTTGACATTCGCTCTATATAATCCAAACCTCTTGCGCATTGCGTTTTGCAGGCAATACATGTTTCACTTGTGACCATCTTCAGCGTATGCTGATATTTGTTTATTGCGCTATCATATTTATTAACTTTCTTTTTCGCACTCTTTTTCGCCATTTTTGTGCCCTCCCCCTGAATCCTAAACCATTGTATGTAGGAAGGTGGGCTTTTGACATAAGCAAAATAAAAAAACTACCCGATATACAGGTAGTCCTCGTCAAATTCCAGCTTAAAATCTACAGAGTTGCGAACAGCAAGCGAATAAATATAATCACTGTCAAACTTGTCATATGACAGCAAAAACTCATGCAAAGGCATATTATACTTGTTCCATACCACTTCCATGAGCCACTTTTGGCTGATCTCAAAATACTCTCCGTTATAGCGGTTAACCTTAATGGTATTGCCTACATACATCCATAACACTCCCTTTCAAAGAGGTTAATTATGCAATAGGTCTACACGGTTGTACCTTCATTATAAGACTTTTGTCAGAAAAGTCAAAATAATTATCAGGACTGATTACGGATAGAATTACTACTTGTCGCAAATAGTGGAAACCCTTTTTACAGCCTTACAGGGAACACTACAAATAGAGTCAAAAAAAGCTGAAAAATTTTTATAAAAATACGCCTCAATTCCTATGACAAAACAACCATATTATGGTAATGTCTAAAAGGTATATTAAAAACGTGTAAAACATTGTTAAACGGGTATAGAATTAAAAGCTGATGATATAGACAAAGGAGTAGTTCGTATTGCGTATCGTAAAAGAAAATATTTTAGCATTATGTCTTCTCCTCTCTATCCCTTTGCTGAATATCATCTATCAGGTGTTAAATGATGGGGAACGTGGAGCGAGACAACTCATTACAGCAGTAGATCATCAAATACCATTTGTAGAAATTTTTGTAGTACCTTATCTGATATGGTATGCGTTTATCTTTTTAATGTTTGTTTATTTCTGTATATATGACAGAGCTATTTATTACCGGACATTATTGAGTTTTTGTGTAGGCATGCTGGTTTGCTACGTTATATATTTCTTTTTCCAAACTACGGTTCCACGTCCAGAGCTGATGGGAAGTGGGATATTAACGAGTATGGTCAAATATGTATATGGAGCAGATCAGCCTTTTAACTGTTTCCCAAGCATCCACGTGTTAAGCAGTTATTTAATGATTTTGGGCATACGCCATAGTAAACTTTGGACCATAAAAAAAGATATGATCGTTTCAACCATTGCTTACAGTATTATCCTATCCACTCTTTTTGTTAAACAGCACGTTGTACTAGATGTAGTTGCTGGTGTCTTATTAGGAAGCTTATTATTTAAGCTGTTCTATTACCTCGAAGCCGAAGCAGTGGCTAACTTTTTTAAACGCATGTTTAAAACTAAACTTCAAAGTACTGAAAAAAGTTAATTCAGAAAAAAGAACTGCAGCTTATTCGCGGTTCTTTTTTTTGCGTAAAAATACGGATTTTATTTAGTTATGCATAACAAGTAAAAATTAAAAATAGAAATAAAATGGGAAGGAGTGATAACAAATGAGCAATAATCAAAATGAATTTGAAGAACAAGTACGCGCTAATAATATGCACCAAACATGCCAGCATCATATGTATTACCATGTGATTGTTAAAACAAACGATGGCCAGCAAACAGAAGGAATCATAACGGATTTAGACAAGAAAAATGTGTATATGCTTGTTCCACAGGACATGATGCCTGCAGATGAACAAGAAAGCCCACAAATGACCCAGGGACAAGGAACAGGCCAGCAAGCCTCTGGACCGCAGCAGACTATGCAGCAGCAAGGAACTCAGCAACAAAATCAGCGTCAAGGGTATGGAAGACCTCGATACCGAAGATTTTACCGTCAGATCTTTCCGCTGGCTACACTTGCAGCTTTGTCTCTTTATCCTTATTACCCGCCTTATCCATACCCGCCGTATCCGTATCCTTACTACCCTTATCCATATCCTTATTATTAAAAATGACCGCCTGAACGCTCAGGCGGATTTTTTTATGATTTCCCATATGAATTTTCGGGAAGAGTATTAAAGTCATAACTTTAAAGGAGGAAACATTTTGGCAAATATTTTGGTTGTATACTACAGTTCATATGGACATATTTATGAGATGGCACTTGCCGCTTCTGAAGGAGTTAAGCAAGTAGACGGTACTGAAGTGAAAGTAGTAAAAGTTCCTGAGTTTGAAGTGACAAAACAATATATGTCTCAGCAAGACGCTTATGTAAAAGCGCAAGAAGCACAAGCTGACATTCCTGAAGTGACTTTGGATGATTTAAAATGGGCTGACGGAATCGTTTGGGGAATCCCGACTCGTTACGGTATGATGCCAGCACAAATCAAACAGCTATTGGATTCTGCAGGCGGTCTTTGGGCTAATGGTGATCTTGAAGGCAAAGCGACGGCTGTTATTACAAGCTCAAACACGATACATGGAGGCCAGGAATCTACAGCAATTACCTCTTTCGTTCCGTTAATGCACTTTGGCATGATCTATGTTGGTCTGCCTTATGGTGAGAACCCCGAACAGATGACAGCAGATGGTATTGGCGGTTCACCTTACGCTGCTTCAACTGTTGCAGGAGCTGACGGCTCAAAACAGCCTGTTGATGCTGAGAAAAAAATGGCATCTCGTTTGGGAGCTCGTGTAGCTAGAGTTGCTAAAGCATTAAAGGGTAACATTTAAATTTGGACAACCTTTCATAAAATAAGCCTCCCCTGATCCTGATCTGGGGAGGCTTTTTCACATTATGCTTTTACGTCATACCCTTGTTCTTCAATCGCTTCACACATCTCTGATTCAGACACTTTTGATTCATCAACTTCGACATCTACAGTTCCTGTTTCAAGGTGTACAGTAACATTCTTTACCCCTTCAAGTTCTGTCAGTGCATTTGTTACCGCACTTTTGCAATGTCCACATGTCATACCTTCTACTTTTAATGTTTTCTTTTCCATCATTTATTCCTCCTGTTTTTTAAGATTAGCTGTTTCTCAAGGTTTGATGCTCTTGAAAGCAGTTGATTTCCGTTACAGGATGCTCGCTTTCCTCGGGGCGGGCGGTGAGCCTCCTGACGCTTTGCGCCTTTAGGAGTCTCACCTGTCCCACTCGTCCCGTAGGAGTCTCGCACCTTGCACTCCAATCAACTTGTCAATGAAGCAAACTCTAAAAAAATGTGCATCAATCTGTTAGAAATAAGCCTAAAGTTTTATTCTTTTTAATCGTAATGCGTTTGAAACTACGGATACAGAGCTGAACGCCATCGCGGCACCTGCTACCCAAGGCTCAAGCAATCCGAATGCCGCGATAGGAATTCCTGCAGTGTTATAAAACAATGCCCAGAACAAGTTCTGTTTGATGTTTCTCATCGTTTTCCGGCTTAACTCAATCGCTTTAGGAATATGATTCAAGTCTCCGCCGACAAGCGTAACATCTGCTGCTTCAATCGCTACATCAGTACCTGTTCCGATGGCCATTCCAATATCGGCTGTAGCAAGGGCTGGGGCATCATTGATGCCGTCACCAACCATGGCCACTTTTTTCCCTTGTTTCTGCAGCTCTTTTACTTTGTTCGCTTTTTCTTCTGGAAGCACTTCTGCAAAAACACCTTGGATACCGACTTGTTTTGCGATTGCTTGGGCTGTTCTTTCATTGTCACCCGTGATCATATATACATCAATACCCATAGTAAACAACCGTTTAATCGCTTGTTTAGATGAAACCTTCACCGTATCTGCTACAGCAATGATGCTAACCAGCACACCATCTGCTGCAGCAAGCATAGCTGTTTTCCCTTCAGCTTCAAGGTTACTCATGGTTTCTTCATATTGATCGAAAGAAACAGCTTTTTGTTTCATCAGCTTTCGGGTCCCGACAAGAATGTTTTTCCCATTAACAACAGCTTCAATCCCGTGACCTGGAATTGCTGAGAACGATTCTGCATCCAGCGATTCAATTTCATTTTTCTTTCCATACTCCACAATCGCTTCAGCCAATGGGTGTTCTGAATTTTTCTCTGCTGAAATTACCTCAGTTATAAATCCTTCTTTTAATTCAATAACATCTGTTACTTCTGGCTTACCTTTTGTAACTGTACCCGTTTTATCCAGAAGAACCGCATTGATTTTATGTGCCCCTTCCAGGTACTCTCCACCTTTAAAAAGGATTCCCTGTTCTGCTCCTTTACCTGTTCCAACCATAATGGAAGTAGGTGTTGCAAGCCCTAATGCACAAGGACATGCGATTACTAATATAGCAATAGCAACTTCAAGAGCCTGTGGCAAGTCTCCAGGTGAAACAAAGAAATACCACACAAGGAACGCCATAATCGCAATACCAACGACAATCGGTACAAAAATCCCGGAGATATAGTCAGCCATTCTTTGAATCGGTGCTTTAGATCCTTGAGCTTCTTCTACAATTTTAATAATACCGGCAAGTGCGGTTTCTTTTCCGACCTTCTGGGCTTCCATCCGAAGTGTTCCATTTTTGTTGAGAGTTGATCCGATCACTAAATCACCTTCCGCTTTTTCAACAGGGATGGATTCTCCGGTAATCATACTTTCATCTACAGAGGAGTTTCCTGAAATCACCTTGCCATCGACAGGGATCTTTTCTCCTGGTTTTACTATCAATGTATCACCAGCAGCAACTTGATCTAAAGGAATCTTTACTTCTTCGCCATCCCGGATAATAGTTGCTTCCTTCGCCTGAAGGTTCAATAGTTTTGAAATTGCTTCTGTCGTTCGTCCTTTAGCGAGTGTCTCAAAATATTTACCTACTAAAATCAATGTAATGAGCACCGCACTCGTTTCAAAATACAGCTGCGGCATATATTCAGGGTTGCCGATCGTCTTAAATGCTTCAGCAACACTATAAAAGAATGCTGCTGATGTCCCTAATGCTACGAGCACATCCATATTGGCACTCTTATTACGAAGAGCACGATATGCTCCGACGTAGAATTGAACGCCTATATAAAACTGAACAATAGATGCCAGCACCAGCTGGAACCATGGATTCATTAAAAGATGGGGCATCGGGAGCCCTGTATCCCAAGGCATATGAGCCAGCATCGTATAGAGAAGAGGAAGCGATAAAAGAATGGAAAGAAACAGTTTTCTTTTCTTTGAAGCGATTTCCTCTTCTTTCTTCGACTTTTTTGTTTCCCTGTCTTGTTTAATCGAACCTTTGTAACCCAGCTTCTCAATTTTCGTTAACATATCATCTATTGATACAACAGCTGGATTATATTCCACCGTACCTGTTTCACCTGTCAGGTTAACAGAGGCGTTAGAGATACCTTCCATCCGGTTGAGACTTTTTTCAATACGAGTTGAGCATGCTGCACATGTCATACCAGAGATATCAAGTTCCACTTTCTCCTTCGTGACTCCATAACCCAGCTTTTCAATTCTCTGTTCTAAATCTGTTAGTGATGTTACATCCGGATCATATTTTACTGAGGCTTTTTCCATGGCTAAGTTAACATTTGCGTCAACACCATCCATTTTGTTTAAAACTTTTTCGATTCGAACTGCACATGCCGAACATGTCATTCCGGTTATATCTAAATTCGTTTCCTTTTGGCTCATGGTATTCACCAGCCTTTTTTAAGATTTGGAAAATTGCTTAATCACTTTCATTAGTTCATCGATTGATGCTTCGCCGTCACCTGACTTGATCGCATCAGCCACACAATGGTGAGTATGATTCTCCATCAGTTGAAAGCCCACCTTTTTTAATCCCGCGCTAACCGCAGAAATCTGAACAAGAACATCAATACAATAGCGGTCTTCCTCGATCATCTTTTGCAGTCCCCGGACCTGGCCTTCTATCTTTTTTAAACGGTTGTTCAAATCTTGTTTATCGCTTTCACAGCGATGTGTTTTTTGATCCATTTTTCCATCATCCTTCCATACAGGGATGCTTTCTTACTTAGAATATACTATACCCCCCTATAGTATGCAAATAATTTGATTATGATCTTATTTTTTTTACAATTGCATATATACCTATGGCTGCTATAATACCTAAAATAATCTTGCCTTCCGTATTCCATTCTGTAACGTTATAAACTGAATAGGCTTCTAATAGCAGCGCAGGAACTTTGCCGATTGAACTTGCTGCAACGAATACAAATGCTGAAACTGCTCCTATCGCTCCTGCAAATGTCACGAGACCAGAAGGTACAAACGGAAGCAGACGCAACGAAAAGATCAGGATGAAAGCTTCTTTTCCTTTTGCTTCTAAAAGCCTAACCACCCGGGGGTACCCCTCTAGCTTCTGTCTTGAAACTATCTTGAATCCTTTTCTATATAACAGAAATGAAATGGCTGCACCCGCTGCTTCCCCTATAAACGATATTAAGGTACCATACCAAAAGCCAAAGAAAAGAATATTAGCTGCAGTTAAAAATACAGATGGAACAACACCTAATATTGCGATAATCACATTTAAGAAAATGGAAATAGGTATTGCCCATCCACTGTATTCTTTGAAAAACGTTAATAACGTTTCAGACATTTATAAAGTCCTCCTAAAAAAACTCTCCCTTATCCACATTAATCGTACTAAAAAAGCCACGCAAATGCATGGCTTAGATTTTTTGAGACTGTTCTCTTTAGAAAAGCACGTTCTTCAGAATCTTCCTGTTGTTTTGGAAGTAGTTAATCTCCGTTTCAGGTACTCGCTTTCCGGGGGGCGTGCGGTGAGCCTCCTCTGCGCTTTGCACCGTTAGGAGTCTCACCTGTCCCGCTATTCCCCCAGGAGTCTCGCACCTTACACTCCAATCAACTTAGCAGTGAAGAAAGGCAAAAATACAACAATCTTTAGAATAAATCCTTTGTATCAATGAAGCACTGCCTTTATTTTTTTCTGTTATGAAGCAAGACGGTTAAGCTGATCAGTGTAACAAGGATGGTTGCTCCCATATCTGAAAGTATAGCGATCCATAGGGTCAGCCAGCCTGGAATTGTCAGCAGAAGGGCAAACATTTTCAATCCAAGCGAGAGGCCGATATTCCACTTAATGACCGTGTTCACTTTGCGAGATACCTCTACCGCATCAGGCAGTTTTCCTAAGTGATCCTGCATGAGCACGATATCAGCTGTTTCAATAGCACTGTCCGTTCCTTTACCCATAGCTATCCCAAGATCCGCTGTGGCAAGTGCCGGCGCATCATTGATCCCATCTCCGATCATGGCTACTTTATGCTTTTCTTTTAATTCTCTAACCTTTTTAACCTTTTCTTCTGGCAGAATTCCGCCAAAGAAAGCAGATACCCCTGTTTTCTTTGCCACTTTTTCTGCAACTAAAGGGTGATCTCCTGTTAGCATGACCGTTTCTTTTATTCCGTTTCTATGAAGATCACGAATGATATTTGCACTCTCTTTACGAATTTCATCAGCGATTGCGAAAATACCTAATATCTCTCTATCTTTGGCAACAAGCACTATGGTATTGCCCTCTTGTTTATATTGTTCAATTACTTTTGCAGATTCTTCATCTGGTTCCGTTTCACCAATTATCTTTTCGTTGCCCAGTCGGTACGTGGAACCCTCAACTATGGCCGTAATCCCTTGCCCTGATACTGTTTTGATCTCATCAACCTCGACTTCTTCTGTACCTAGTTCTTCACAGCGTTTAATAACAGCTTTCGCTAAAGGATGAGACGAGGATTTTTCAATAGCATATGCGACTTTATAAAAATCAGGATGAAACGAAGCATCTGCAACAACATGCGGTTCCCCTAATGTTAACGTCCCTGTCTTATCAAAAGCGATTACTTCAATTTTGGAAAGCTGCTCTAAATATGCTCCGCCTTTAATCAGAATGCCGTTTCGGGCATTCACTGTAATCCCTGAAAGGATAGCGATAGGAGATGATAAAATAAGAGCACATGGACATCCGACAATCAATACAGCTAATCCCTGATAAAACCATTCACCCCATGCTTCATTAAATAAAAGAGGCGGAACAAGCATTACAAGTGCTGAAATAATCATGATTGCCGGCGTATAGTAGTTCGCAAACCGGTTGATAAACAATTCAGTAGGTGTCTTGGATTCTTGCGCTTCCTGGACTAGAGCAAGGATTTTAGAAAGAGCGGATTGCTTATAGGTTTTCGTCACCTTAACATGAAGAACTCCTTCATTATTGATGCTTCCGCCAAAGACCGGTTCCCCGCTTTCCTTTTCAACAGGCAGAGATTCTCCGGTAATAGCTGCTTCGTTTACAGAGCTCTTACCATGAACAACGACTCCATCTGAAGGAATCTTTTGACCTGTTTTTACAAGTACAATGTCGTCCACGTTTAATTCCTCTATTGAGATGATTTCAGTCTTTCCATCCTTTAATAAGACAGCTTCCTTAGGAGCGACTTCTAGAAGAGTTTCCATCGACCTGCGTGCTTTTTCCATACCATAGGATTCAAGCAGTTCATTAATTCCAAAAAGAATCGCTACAAGAGCAGCTTCTCGCCACTCTCCAATAGCGACAGCACCTGTTAAAGCGACTGTCATCAAAGTATTAATATCGAATTTTAATTTTGTTAAGTTGCGCAGACCTTTCATGAACGTGGGATATCCAGAGAGAATCGTCGCAATTCCGTAAAAGACTATGGGTAAAGCCGGCTGCTCCGTATACCATTCAGCCGTTAATGCAGCGATAAATGATGCAGCTGAAACATACAGAAAAATCATGAGCCAGTTCGGTCCTTTTGGTTTTCCATCTGCTTCAAGACGAACCTTTTCTGATGCAAGTATCGAACGGACAGCATCCATATCGACTTCTTCATCTAAAATAATTTTACTTGAATTAAATTGGACTTGAGTCTCTTCCCCGCCTGGAAGCTGCTGAATTTGATCCTGCAGTTTCAATGCACAGTGGCCGCAGGATAATCCGGTAATCTTGTGTTCCTTCATCTGCTTTTCCTCCTCTCTCTAGTCGTGTCTCGCATGATGAATCGATTGATGCAAGAGAGTCATCACATGCTCATCATCTATCGAATAATACAGGGTTGTTCCTGCACGTCTGAATTTTACAAGTCTGAGGTTTTTTAAAAAACGCAGCTGATGCGAGACTGTTGACTGCATGAGTGACAGTTCTTCAGCTATTTCTGAAACACTGCATTCTTTTTCTCCTAATAAGTGAAGGATCCGAATCCTTGTCGGATCTGAGAGTGCTTTAAACGTTTGCGATACAATAAATAGTGTTTCCTCATCAAGTTGTTCATATTTTTCGTTATTTTCTTTCATGAACAAGCACCCCCAGATATTGTTCTTTTTTAGTATATGAATATATGCTCATATATGTAACTACTAGTGTAGCGGAAGTTAAGAAAACATGCAAAAAAAAGCTGGATTCCTCCAGCTTCTTTAAGATACACTCTCTTCTGTTCTTTTTAACTTTTGCCTCTTCCCATAGGTTAGCGTGCGCCAAATCCACTCAAGTGGTCCCATTTTATAGTTCTTTAACCACCACATTGAAAAAAGCACCTGTAAACCGAAGATGATAACAGCAATCATAACACCGGTTAACGGACCGTATTCTCCATAAAGACCGAGTCCATAACTGTAAAAAATAAAAGTAGAGACGATCGATTGAGTCAGGTAATTCGTGAAAGCCATCCTTCCAGTAATCCGGAACAAGTTAAACAATCGTTTAAACTTGCCGCTTCTATAAAGCAGCACAATCGAACATATATAAAAAATGCTCATCATTGCTCCGCCAAATTCATATCCCCACGACATAGCTGTATCATACCGCCAGTCTTCTCCTTTATAAGGAAAGAAAAGCACGGCGAACATTTTACTCCCTGGACCCAAAACAAGAGTCAGTCCCCAAAGCTTCCATAACGCTTTATTTTCAAAGCGCCCCTTCTTAGCGGCATATGCACCAAACAAGAACATAGGCAATATACCGAATAAAAAGAACAGGAAATATTGATTGAGATCAGTCCATTCGCGAATTCTCTCTTGCATGATCTCTGAATAAGTACCCTCGCTATAAATCTGAATGGATTTCCGAATCTCATTTTCATGCTGTGCGTTCAATGATTCCTGATAGCTTAAAGCCGCCCCGCTTGTCCAGTATTCATACGTTAAAACCGACATGAACAAACTGTATGCGGCAATCATAACCAATCCAGTGACCAACAATGCTTTTTTCGGCAATCTGTAGAACAAAAGCATGATCATCCCAACTACGGCATACGTAACTAGAATATCACCGTACCAAAAGAACAGAACATGAGCTGCACCGAACAATAACAGTACGAACTGTCTTCTTAAAAAGACAGGCAAAAAACTCAGGTTATTAGCTTCTGCTCTTTCTGACATCAGTATCATGCCAAAACCAAACAAGAACGAAAACATCGTAATAAAATTTCCTTGAACGAAAAATTCAAGCAGCACGTTTGTCCAAATATCATAAGGCTGATTAAAATATTCATAGCTTAATGCCCTTATGGGTGAATCTGGTCCGGAAAACGACTTCATATTTACGAGCAGAATCCCGAAAATTGCAATTCCCCTCAGAATGTCCAGCGATACAATTCTTTGTGATTCTCCAACTGGTGACCACTTCATAATGCAATCATCTCAAAAAAATTTTTCATGATTCCACTCCCTTTGGTTTATTTTACCTCAAATAGGCAAAAAAGTTAGAATACAAAGCAATTTTTGCTATCCTAGAAAGAACAGATAATGAGAATTGGGAAGGATGAAACCTGTTTTGAAAAAATACACCTTAACGATTGTTTCGGCAGTTTCCATTGCTGCAAGTCTTTTATGGCTGTTTGGTCTTGGCTGGACACTGCAAGATCAATTTTCAGCCAATGAAAAATTCGAACAGCCAGCAGAAAAAACAGAGTCTGCCACATCAAAAACTGACGATGGCAAGCTTACCATTTTCGCGCTAGGGGATTCATTGACACGCGGAACAGGAGATGCTGATGGCAAGGGCTACACAGGATATTTATCTGATCTTTTAAAGGAAAAATCAGAACAGGATATCAATCTCGTTAATACAGCTATTAAAGGAGAAACATCTCGAGGTCTTCTGAAACAGATTCAGCAAAAGGAAATACAGAGGCAAGCCAAACAAGCTGATGTAATCGTGATGACGATCGGCGGGAATGATTTGTTTCAGCAAGGCGCAGCACTTGAATCTTTGGATATGAATGCGATTAATGGAAAAAAACAAATTTACTTAAAAAATGTAAATAACATCTATAAACAGCTCAGGGATTTAAACGGGGATGCTGTCATCTATCATGTCGGACTCTATAATCCTTTTAGCAACCTTCCGGATGCCAAAACAACCTCATCTGTTGTTAGGGACTGGAATTTTCAGACTGCCGAAGCCGCAGCTGAGTTTGAAAACATTGTCTATGTACCAACGTTTGATCTTTTTCAGCTGCAGCTTGAAAACTACTTATACTCTGATCAATTCCACCCAAATACAGAAGGGTATAAGTTAATGGCAGAACGTGTAGCCTCACTGATCACATTTGAACAGGAGGAAGA
Organism: Fictibacillus arsenicus; assembly: GCF_001642935.1. NCBI lineage: Bacteria > Bacillati > Bacillota > Bacilli > Caryophanales > Fictibacillaceae > Fictibacillus > Fictibacillus arsenicus. The sequence continues at coordinate 769,518 of NZ_CP016761.1, read as the reverse complement.
TGAATCATGAGTCATATCCCTGCATTGGAAGTTGAAAATCTGACGAAAAAAATCAAGCGGAAACTGATCATTAAAGGTGTCTCTTTTACCCTTTACCCTGGTGAAGTGTTTGGTTTTCTTGGGCCAAACGGCGCCGGCAAAACGACAACGATCCGTATGATTGTCGGCTTGATTTCTCCTACTTCAGGAACTATAAAAATTGGCGGCAAAAACGTTCGGACAGAGTTTACAGAAGCGATGCGGCATCTTGGCTGTATTGTTGAAAACCCTGAACTCTACCCTTATTTAACAGGATGGGAAAACTTAGAGCACTTTGCAAAAATGGATGCTTCTATTCCAAAGAGCAGGCTTCAGGAAGTCGTTACACTTGTAGGTTTAACAAACCGGATTCACGACCGCGTCAGCACATATTCACTTGGTATGAGACAGCGTTTAGGAATTGCACAGGCTTTATTAGGAAAACCGAAAGTGCTCATATTGGACGAGCCGACGAATGGCCTTGACCCTGCTGGAATCCGTGAGATGCGTGAGTTTATCCGAAAGCTTGCGAGAGAAGAAAAATTAAGCGTGCTAGTCTCTTCCCACTTGCTGGGTGAAATTCAGCTCATGTGTGATCGAGTCGCGATCATTTCTAAAGGTTCAGTCATCCGGACGGACTCTGTGCAAAACCTTTTAGCTGAACAAGAAAGAGTCATCTGGAAAGCCGAGCCGCTCTCTCTCGCTAAAGAGATTTTAGAAAATGAGACAGAAGTTCAGGAAGGTCTGGATGGTACGCTGATCACGCTTTATAACGAACCGCTTTTGCCTGAATGGAACGAAAAACTTGTCCAGGCTGGCGTAAAAGTAAAAGAAATGAGAACTCAGCTTCCTTCTCTTGAAGATCTGTTCTTAGAAGTGACAGGAGGCGAAAGTATTGATTAATCTTGTACGCAACGAAATGCTGAAGCTTTTGCGTAAAAAAAGGCTGTATGTCATCGTCCTCATCATCGCTTTTCTAGTGCCGTTATTTACATATGCACAGTTCAAAGAGATTCAGGATCAGCGGGAAAAGATGGGTACTCAGGACTGGCGCACTGTGCTTCAGCAAGAGATCACAGATACACAAAACAGACTAAGCTCGAGCCGAATTCAAGATGAATGGCGGAAATATTTAAAGATCAGATTGTCTCAGCAGCAATATTATCTCGAAAATGATATCGATCCACGGGCACCAGGAGCACCAACTTTCATGCGCATTTTCGTTGAGAACTCGATCGACCTCTTGCTGCCGCTTCTAGTTATGGTAATCGTTGCTGATCTCGTTTCCTCTGAAGCTAGCGGAGGTACAATTAAACTCTTATTAACAAGACCGGTAAAAAGGTGGCGGATTTTGCTAAGCAAATACTTAGCCATGCTGCTCTCGGTATCTTTCATCGTATTGTCAGTTGCTGTGCTGTCTTATGCAATATCCGGAATGGTGTTCGGGTACGGCGGCTGGAATATGCCTCTTTTGACAGGGTTCGCCGTTTCAGGTGATGAGTTGCTGACAGACAACGTCCACATCGTGCCTCAGTGGCAATACATTCTGATGGAGTTCGGCCTTGTCTGGTATGTATGTGTCATCGTAGGCACATTAACTTTCATGCTGTCGGTTTTACTGCGCAGCACCGCAGCCGTAATGGGAATCATGCTAGCTTCACTCATCGCAGGAGCTATATTAGTCAACATGGTTTCCTCATGGGAAAGTGCTAAATACTTTTTCATGGTGAACCTGAATCTCACAAACTATGTTAGCGGAATGGCTACTCCGATCGAAGGCATGTCATTAGGATTCTCAATGGCCGTCCTTGCTGTCTGGGGACTCGCCGGGTTCATCATCGCATTTGTTACATTCTCAAAACGGGATATCTATTAATAGATGAAAAAAGGAAACGGAATTATAGCTCCGTTTCCTTTTTATTTAGTATTTTTCAAACAGGTGCTTTAAAGACTCTTCACTGACATGTTGATTGGAGTGAAAGGTGCGTGCCTACCACATGAGAAGCTTCTCGCTAGGCATGCGACGAGGAAGCTTACATCGTTAGTAATTACTTGTAGACGCAGGAGCAAGGATACTTCTATGAAGTGGGACAGGCGAGACTTCTAATTACCCAAAGGGTAAAGGAGGCTCACCGCCCGCCCCACGAAAAGCGAGTAACCTGTAACGGAAATCAACCCCTTTCAAGACCATCCATAATTGCTAGATCCCTCTTATAGCTCTGAGCTAAATTTTATAATGTTTGATCATTTCCGTTAAGGCTGTAGAAGCATCATTCAATTCTTCTGCCGATTGTGAAACGGTTGCCAGTGCGAGACTTGTTCTTCCGATGAAGTACTTACTTCTTCACTAGCTGCGGCTGATTGTTCAGCAACAGCAGCTATGCTTTTGATTGAAGCTACTACTTCTTCATTCCTCATTCTTCCGGCCCCCATAAACATAAAAAAGACCTGTACAGGAATATCCCATACAGGTCTTTGCCTTATGCTTCGTTATTTGAAGGCTCTGGCACTTTTTCATTAGATGCTGCTGCTTTTTCTTCAGCCATTTTTTTCTTCTTAAGAGTTCCAAGCCCTAAAACAATAACAACCATTAAAATTTCAAAACCATATTTAATAAAGTCGTTTTCAAAGTATGGCTTCATGAATTTCTCGCCTACGATCATTTTAGAAGCTGTCCAAGCAAGAACACCTGCTCCGATGGTGATAATAAAAGGATATTTTTCCATCAGCTTCAGAAAGAGTGTACTTCCCCAAACAACGATCGGAACTGAGATTAATAGTCCGATAACAACAAGCAGGAAGTCACCATGTGCTGCACCAGCTACCGCAAGAACGTTATCAAGACCCATAACTGCGTCGGCGATGATTATCGTTTTAATTGCTGCAAAAACATTATTTTGTGCTTCAATATCATGATCTTTTTCTTCTATCATTAGCTTGTAGGCAATATATAAAAGAATTAGTCCGCCGCCCAGCAGCAAACCTGGAATTTTTAATAGCCATACAACAGCGAGTGTCGCTGCCGCACGAATCACGATGGCACCCACTGTACCCCAAATGATTACTTTTTTCTGATTTTCTTTCGGTAAGTTTCTAGCTGCTAAACCTATAACGATTGCATTATCTCCAGCCAAAACCAAATCAATAATGACAATTGCGAGCAAAGCTGACCAAAAATCTGGTGCAAATAACTCCATTAAAAAAATCCTCCCTGTTAAACATCTGTATAATAGTATACCCCATGATTTTGTAAAAAGATAATAATATTGCTTTGTATATCACACTAAAAAAGGCTGTCCTAACACCTCTATTGCCCTTACAGGCTTATCCATTTTTTCATATATATAATGAAAGGGGGTGTTTTTTCATGTGCTGTTCTGGATGTTCTGTTACGTGCAAATCATGTATTTTATTTTGTGGCGTCCCTTTATTTTGCCGAGATGTAAATCCTTGCTGCTGTCCAATCTGCCCAACGCCATCTACACCTTCAACCTCTCCTTTTATTCTTTGCTGCCAATCCAGTTGCTGTTCGAGCCCAACAAGAAGGTCCTCATCCTGCTGTAGTTCTTAGGATGATAAATATAGAAATTCAATTACGACTTTAATTCATACGTGCAATTGAACGTTTTGTTTCAAAATAAGCGTTCTTTTTTTTGATTACGGGAATAATGCAGGATAGAATCATACGCCGCAGTCATGGAGGCATACATATGCGATGGGTTTTGAAACAGTGGTTCCGCCGTTTTTTTGAAGATAAAGTTTTCGATCTTTCGGCTCAGTTAGCATATTATTTCTTAGTTTCTTTATTTCCTTTTATTTTTCTTATATTTACTGTTATGGGTTTTTTGCCGATTTCTTCTTCATATGTTCTCTCTCTTTTTCAGTCTATTGCACCAGAAGAAGCATATACCTTACTAGAGTATAATTTAATTGCCGTGTTAGACGAACACCGCGGAGATGTATTTTCGATCTCCTTAATTATCATGATCTGGCTTGCAACCATTGGTACACATGCCATTATACGGGTATTTAATCTCGCTTACCAAGTGGAAGAAAGCAGACCTTTCATTAAAGAATTAATTCTTGGGATGTTTTTGACTTTCGGTCTAGTAGTGGCAGTGATCACTGCATTACTGCTTCCTGTTTTTGGACGGACCATAGGAGTCTATATATTTGAGCAAACAGGATATTCTCATCCGGTATGGCACATTTGGGAAACGGCAAGATATGTGATTGGTTTTTCCGTCCTGCTCTTTATCTTTTCAGCGCTTTACATGTTCGCTCCAAACATAAAGCTTTCATTTCGTAATGTTTGGCCTGGCGCAGTATTTTCCACAGCTGGATGGCATTTATTTTCGTATCTTTTTTCTTCGTATGTATCCATTTTTGATTATGGACAAATTTACGGAAATATGGGAGCACTATTAACCCTTATGATCTGGTTCTATCTTTCCGCATTGATTTTAATAGCAGGAGGACAGTTGAATGCAATATTGGCAATGAGGAGGCTAGAAAGAAAATAAAAGATTTTCAAAAAACTTTTCTTTCTGCAATTGACTTTTTCACTTTATCGTAACATCATTGTTTATATATTAAGAATTTTCATCTCTTTTTCCGGTCATAATGGGTACTAGCCCTATTCATGAGTAAACCGGATAATTTTACGGAGATTGGAGCCGGAAAATGACTGTAAAAAACGTTGTTTTGTTACTATTTTTGCTCGCTGGAATCGTCATATTTGTCTTTTACAGTATACCTCTCCTTCTCGCATTATTAACCGCCATAATGCTTGAACCGGTAGTGAAATTGTTCATCAAACTATTTAAAGGCAGACGATTGCTGTCGGTTACTATTTCGTTCGTGCTATTTTTAGCTGGCTTTGGAATTCTTTCATACTGGCTGACTACAACACTTGTTATTCAAGTGATCGAGTTCATTACTGTTCTTCCATCCTACTCTGTCCACCTGTTTGAAGTGGCTGAAGATACGTTTTATGAAATGGAAAACTTTTATGCCACTCTACCGCCGGAAGTGGTTAGAACCCTTGAAGAAGGCTTGGTAGCATTAAAGGAATATGGAGTTGAAACCGCAAAGGGATTAACGACGGGAATCTTAGGCCTTATAACTGCAATACCAGGTATGCTGATTTATTTTATTATCTATGTCGTTGCTGTATTTTTATTTTCATTGGATCTGCCTCGCTTGTATGCAGAATTTCTGAACTTATTTACAACTTCTGCCCGCGAAAAGGTTGAACTTGTATTCAGTCAGCTTTCAAGAGCAACTGTTGGCTTTTTTAGAGCACAGATCATCTTAAGCTTTATTACATATATCCTTGCAATAGTGGGACTTATGATTTTAGATGTAGAATACGCGGTAATCATCGCTCTATTAATTGTCATTGTTGATATCCTCCCTATTTTGGGAACAGGTTCATTCCTTGTACCTTGGGCGGCTTACTCGTTCTTTATCAACAATAATGACCACCTCGCTTTTGGTCTGTTAATCATGTTCGGTGTGATTACAATTGTCAGAAGAATCATTGAACCTAAAATCCTTGGATCAAGTCTTGGTATTTCCGCATTGGCAGCTCTCGTATCCTTATATATAGGTTTTCAGCTTCTTGGCATGATAGGATTGATTGTGGGGCCAGCTGTAGTTATTATTTACGAAGCGCTTCGAAGTGCCGGTTTTATTAAAATCAAAATAGACTTTTAATCCAAGGCAGTTTCGCAAACTTTGTTGCCCTTGAAAGTGGTTGATTTCCGCTCCAGGATGCTCGCTTCCGCGGGGTGGGCGGTGAGCCTCCCTATCGCTTCGCGCTGACGGGGTCTCACCTACAAGGTAGTTTATGTGCTCCTGCGTCTACAAGGGAATCCTGACGCGGCGTGTTCCTCGTCGCATGCCTTGCAAGAAGTTTATTCAGGTGGTTGGCACGCAGGAGTCTCGTACCTTGCTCTCCAATCAACTTACCTATGAAGTTAGAAAAATGAACCAAAAGCAACCATCTTTTAGAGAAGATCTAAATGAAAAAACGTGTTTCCTGTATTCAGGAAATGCGTTTTTTTAATTTTGAGGTTAGAAAACTATGAAAGATTGGGAATTATAGAGGGTAGGAAGAAAAACGTGAAATTCATACGAACACTTTATATGGTGAATTTTTATTGGAGGAATCTTGATGAGTACTGCAGCGAAAGAACGCGATTATTATTTTGACAACGCAAAGTTTATTCTTATTTTTCTGGTCGTGTTCGGACACTTTATTTCGCCGATAAAAGGTCAAAACGAGTGGCTTTACACGATCTATAACTTTATTTACACGTTTCACATGCCTGCCTTTATTCTTATTGGCGGATTCTTTACTAAAGGTGTTTGGCGCGACGGTTACCTTCCCAAGATCTTTAAAAAGGTTCTGATCCCTTACCTGGTATTTCAGTTGGTGTATAGTTTATTTTATTATGATCTCTACGGAAAAAGTGAAGTGAAACTAGACTTCTTTTCACCGCATTGGACTCTATGGTTTTTACTGAGTCTTGTATTCTGGAACATTCTTTTAAAGATATTCGTAAAAATTAAGTATCCTTTAGTACTGGCAATTGGTATTGGTGTTGCTGTTGGCTATATTCACGAAATTGGGACCTATTTAAGCCTGCTCCGTACTTTTGTATTTTTTCCGGTTTTTTTACTTGGTCATTTACTTGAAAAAAGAGACTTCAAAAAAATATTGAAGCCTTCTGCAAAAGCTGCTGCTGCTGCTTTTTTAATCGTTTTATTCATTACCTATCACTTTATATTCCCAAACGGAACAAAGGAATGGCTTCTTGCCTCGTCTTCCTATTCTGAAATTCTCGGATATAACGACTGGTATGGAGGACTCATTCGGCTTGCAATGTATGGTGTCATGTTTGCCGCAACATTTAGCTTTTTAGCACTCCTTCCAAGGAGAAAAATGTTTTTCACAGAGTTTGGCGAGCGGACATTGTACATTTATCTGCTGCACGGCTTTGTGTTAAAGTATTTGTTCACAACAGACTTGTTTGCATCAATTGAAGAAAACGGAGCTTATGTTATGCTTCTTTTCCTAGCGGTTATTGTAACGCTGTTTTTAGCAAGCAAACCAGTAATTGCTTTGACACAGCCGTTTATTGAACTACGATGGTCCAAATTGAAGCGTATGTTAAAACCAAAACCTTCTCAGCCTCAAGAAAGCGAAAGTTAATATTCATTCAAAAAACACCGCTGGACATTTCGTGTCAACAGCGGTGTTTCTTTTCTTTATTAGTTTAAGCTTGAAGCGCCTGCACTTACATCTAAATCATACGCTCCGCTTCCTCTGCTTGATGAAACCTTCACTTGATAAACACCTGTTTGTGTCGGCTTGAAGAATGCATGATCCTGGCGCTCATTTTGTGAAGAACTAACAACTGTTTTTCCGCTTGGATCGATTAATGAAACAGAGTAGTTATGGGATGCCGGGAAAATGAACCACCCTGGGCTGTAGTTTTCGGTAATGACAGTCATAGAAATCGGATATGCCGCAGATGTTACATTCAGTGAGAATGTCTGTGATCCGCCAGAACTTAAAGTCCCGCGTTTATAAAAATGATCCGGCACGGCAGGTCCAGAACCCGTTAGGCCTCCAGCCGTTTTTACTGCAGCATATCCGTCTAAACGTCCGTATCCATACTCATTGTCTTTACCAGCCTTCCCAAAATCAATCGCAGTTGAATAGAGAGCATTCTTAATTTGCAGCTCAGTGATTGACGGGTTCGCATCATGCATAAGGGCAATAGTTCCTGCTGTAAATGGTGTAGCCATACTCGTACCGCTGTATGTTACATATTGATTTCCTGAATTAGCTTTTGCTGCTGTGATATTATAGCCTGGTGCAAAAATATCCGGCTTCACTCTGCCGTCAGCTGTTGGGCCGCGAGAAGAGAAGTATGTGATATTGAAGCCGCCTTCGTTTAGATCAGCACCTGCGCCAACCGTGATTGCTTTATCAGCTGCTCCCGGTGATCCGATCGTTGAAGCCGATGGCCCTGAGTTACCTGCTGCAACGGCAACAGCAAGTCCGGCTGCTGATGCATTATTTACTGCAACAGATGTAGCATCTTGTCCGTTTGAACTCCCTGAAGTCCCAAGGCTTAATGAAAGAACCTCAATGCCGTAAGTATCTTTATTTTGTACGGCCCAGTCGATCCCCGCTGTAACGGTACTCATACTGCCTGACCCCTGACTGTCCAGCACTTTAACACCAACTAAAGCAGCTCCTGGTGCAACGCCTTTATGTGCAGAATTTGAATCTCCTTCACCCGCAACAATGCTGGCACAATGCGTTCCATGTCCTTGATCATCATAAGGAGTTGTACGATTGTTCACAAGGTCTTTCCACCCGATTACTTTTCCGCCATCCAGATCAACGTGTGCAGCATCAATCCCTGTATCAATGACTGCTACAACACTATCGGCTTTTGAATATGAGCGCTCATTCCCATCTTGATCACCAGTCACACCATAATCGGCACGGGCTTTTGCCGTTCCGAACCAGCTGTTCGCTGTTTCCAAGTTCATTTGTATCGGTGCATCATATTCTACTTGTTTTACAAACGGAAGATGCTCCAGCAGCATTATCTGCTTCTTTGTCATCGTTGCTGCCATTCCATTGATGACTTTGTACTCGAAGGACTTTTTGAACACCCCGACTTTTGAGGCGAGTTTCTCAAAGGCCTTTCCACCGGCGAATTCCTCATTGAATTGAATAATTACCGGCACCTTCTCCTCGTCTGTCAGCTGCTGAAGTTTACTTTCCAGATTATCGAAAAGTTTGTTTTTATTTAAGTTTACAAGTGCCTCCGTTATCTTTTGATCCGTTACCTGTTTTGGACTTTCCGCCATTACCGAAAACGGTGTCAGCATGATCGATGTCGCTAAAAGTGTTGTCGCCACGAATTTCTTATTCACCCTAAATAACCTCCTGCTTAATATGTAGTCTGAAAATTGTGTCATTTCTTGGTGATTACTTCCATATTAATCAGAATTCGGATGAATGAGGATAAGGTAGATGATTTATTTTCTTCCACAGACTTTAGAGCTAGTTTTTTAGTCGATTGGATACGTAAAATTTTTTTTAGTAGATAAGATTCAATTAAAAAGGTGATAAATCTACTGTAAATGTACTACCGTTTTATTAAAATACGTCTGGATTCTTTTTTTAGTAGGATTTCACTAGTTTTATTATCAGATCGAAGAGATCCTAGCAGAGTAATTCCTCTGGAGAAATACATCATGTACCCTTCAGTAATAGATCACATAAAAAATGAGAATCATCACATAAAAAACCTCGCTAATCATTTTTATATAATATGTAAATCAATGTCCTTATGATGAGGACAACAACTCTAAGACAATCAAAAAAGCCTGCCACACCAGGCAGGCTTCCAATTAATCCGTTTATCCATGTTTATAGTATTCTTGTTTTGCTTCTGCAAGCACACGCAAAGGAAGTTTATCAGCTAGTTTAAACGCTTCTTTTTCGTTCAGCTCCAAAGCAGTCACTAGTTTCTCGATCTTCTCTTCAGAAGGAATCATTCTTCCCTTTTCAATATCTGCCATATACTGTGGCGTGATGCTTAATCTCCTGGCAAGCTCAGACTTGCTTAAGCTTTTTTGCTTTCTGGAGTTTTCAATGAATCTTCCAAACTCACTCATTTCATTTTCCTCCTTCTCGTTTTGAATAAAAAAGCGAAAATTGCATGATGATATAAGCGGCCAGCCGGCTTGTCATATTTCGAAAATCGAGAGTCGGATCGATTTCGACAATATCCATTCCTTTTACAGAAGGATTCTCACCAAGCCATTGAATGCCTTCAATTAATGAATCGCTGTCTAATCCGCCTGGTCCAATCGCTGGACAGCCTGGGGCAAACGCCTGATCCAGTACATCCATGTCCAAAGAAATGTATATGTTATCTGTTGTCTGTTTTAACTGTTCAACTGATTTTTTAAGCAAGGTGAGGAGCCCTTCACGTTTGATATCTCCCATCGTATAGACGGTTACACCATTGTCCTTTGCATAATCATGATAAAGCTTCCCGTTTGAGAAATCCCGAATACCCAGCTGCACGAGCTGATCACCGCTTATCACTCCATTTTCGATAAGCTGGCGGAATGGTGTTCCATTTGATGGACCGCCATCCTCAGTATTTCTTAGATCAAAATGCGCATCAAACTGGATGATTCCTACACGACCCCTTGTTTCCTGAAAGGCTTTAATTGCACCTGCAGAAACAGAATGATCGCCACCCAATGTGATAATCAATGCCCCATTATGCTGACTTTGAATTTCTTTTAACGCAGAATAAATGCGGTTTTGGGATTGAATCAAATCCGTTACATGCATCTCAATGTCACCAAAATCGGTGATAACCCCATCCCACATGTCAGTTTCCTGCTCAATGCTATAGGTCGAAAAAGAGTGCATCATCTGTCTGATCGTTTGCGGTGCCATAAACGCGCCAGAGTGGGATATAGATGTTTTTGAAAGAGGTGCGCCTGTGATCGCTACCCCTTTCACACCCTCACCTGTCCATGGCTTCAGAAGCTGTCCTGCCTTCTTAATTCCTCGGTCAGTAAACGGCGCTTCACCTGTTTTACGAAGAAAGGGTATAGTTTGCATGTGAATCCGCCTTTCCAGCCACCAATACACCGTTTTTCCAAACTCTATTTACGTGGTTAACACCATAATGATAAGGAACATATTTGTAATTCGGGACATCCCAAAGCACAAGATCCGCATTTCTGCCTTTTATCAAACTCCCGGCAACATCACCGCGCCCGATCGCATAAGCGGCGTTAACCGTTACTGCGTTCCAGATTTCTTCTGGTGTCATCTTCAGCTTTAGAGCTGCTAAATTCATAATGAATTGAATATTCTCGGTTGGCGAACTGCCAGGATTGAAGTCTGTTGAAAGAGCTACCGCTGCTCCGCTCGAGATCATTTCTCTTGCAGGTGCAAAGTGATCTTTTCCTAAATAAAACGTTGTTCCAGGCAACAGAACAGCTATCGTATCTGATTCGCCTAGCATGCGGACGCCTTCCTTGCTTGCTCCAACAAGGTGATCAGCTGAAACAGCACCGATCTCACACGCCATTTCTGTTCCGCCAAGCGGATCGATTTCGTCAGCATGTATCTTCACGCCAAACCCGGCTGTTTTTGCTTTTTGTAAAAATGTTCTGGACTGCTCAACCGAAAAGACACCTGTCTCACAGAAGATATCTACAAATTCAGCCAGACCTTCTTTCGAGATAACACTCAGCATAGATAGCATTTCTTCTAAAAAGGCATCCGGTCTTCCTTTATAATTTTCCGGAATAGCATGCGCTCCCAAAAAGGTAGAAACGAGATCCATCGGATGTGATTCATTCAGCTTTTTGGCTACGCGAAGCTGCTTCAATTCTGTTTCTTTATCAAGGCCGTAGCCGCTTTTCGCTTCCATTGTCGTAACACCATAAGTTAAACATCTGTTTAAATGAAACATCGCTTTTTCAAAAAGTGCATCTTCAGTTGTTTCCCTTGTTGCTCTTACTGTGGAAAGAATTCCGCCGCCTTGCGCCAGGATTTCCAGGTAAGGAACACCCTGTTGTTTCAGCGCCAGTTCATGCTCACGCGATCCCCCAAACACTAAATGTGTATGGGGATCAACTAATCCAGGTGATAATAATTTCCCTTCAGCATCTATCGTTTCGTTAGCTTTTAGATCAGCCGCTTCTTCACGTGTTCCAACAAAAGCGATCTTGCCATCCTTTATTCCGACAGCTCCATTATCAATTACTTTGAGCTTATTCATTTCCGCTCCGCGAAGTGCTCTGCCTTCTCCGGCAGGAACGACAATTTGTGAAGCAAAGATTAATGTATCTAGCATTCGTCACACTCCTTTTTAGTTATGTCCCTCATTTACGGTACGTGTTCTTATAATTATTACACGTTCGCTCAGACTCATTGAGGTTTCGCTCAAAAAAGCCGAGTTACGCTCAAGATTCTCTCGCTGCGCTCAAACTGACTATCGTTTCGCTCAAAATCTTCCTTTTTCGCTCAAAGTAACGAAAACGAGGACAATCTCGAGTGGTTCACCATACGCCGCGAGAGAAAGCGAGCATATATGAGCGTAAATCAGCCAATTCTACTAGCAACAACCCAAATACAGTCTTATTTATTGATCATCGGCAGGTCAACGCCTTTTTCTTCCGCTGTTTTAATTGCTAGATCATAACCTGCATCAGCATGTCTGACAATTCCCATTCCAGGATCGCTCGTTAATACGCGCTCTAATCGGCGTGCTGCTTCTTCTGTCCCGTCTGCCACAACTACCATTCCTGCATGAAGAGAGTAGCCCATTCCTACGCCGCCGCCATGGTGGACAGAAACCCAGCTTGCACCGTTAACAGCATTGATCATTGCGTTCAGGATCGGCCAGTCTGCAACTGCATCACTGCCGTCCATCATTCCCTCAGTCTCACGGTTCGGTGAAGCTACAGAACCGCAATCCAGATGGTCACGTCCGATAACGATCGGTGCTGACAATTCACCATTAGCTACCATTTCGTTAATGATTTTTCCAAATTTCGCACGCTCTCCGTATCCTAACCAGCAGATACGGGAAGGAAGCCCTTGGAACTGTACTTTTTCCTGAGCCATCTTGATCCATTTGCAAAGGTGCTCATTGTCGCTGAATTCTCTTAAGATGACTTCATCTGTTTTTCTGATATCTTCCGGATCACCTGATAAGGCTACCCAGCGGAACGGTCCTTTTCCTTCGCAGAAGAGCGGACGAATAAACGCTGGAACGAAGCCAGGGAAATCAAATGCGTTCTTTACACCTTCATCTAAGGCTACTTGTCTGATGTTGTTTCCATAATCAAAAACAACGGCACCTTTCTTTTGCATTTCCAGCATTGCTTGAACGTGAACAGCCATCGAGTGCTTTGACTTTTCGATATACTGCTCAGGATTTCGTTTACGCAGTTCTGCGCCTTCTTCCATGGAAAGACCCACTGGCAAGTAACCATGCAAAGGATCATGCGCAGATGTCTGGTCTGTTACAAGGTCAGGGATTTTACCCATCTCGATCATTTTCGGTAAAAGTTCAGCCGCATTACCTAAGAGTCCGATTGATAACGGCTCTCCTTTTGCCGCAAATTCCTTTGCCATTGCTAAAGCTTCATCTAAGCTGTCTGTCTTTTTATCTAAGTATCTTGTATCAAGACGGCGCTGAATTCTTGTTTCATCTACATCGATCGCTATTACTACACCATCGTTCATCGTTACAGCTAGAGGCTGAGCACCGCCCATACCGCCAAGTCCTGCTGTAAGCGTAATCGTTCCTTTTAACGAACCATTAAAATGCTTGCGGGCTGCTTCTGCAAAAGTTTCGTATGTTCCTTGCAGAATTCCTTGCGTGCCGATATAGATCCAGCTTCCGGCTGTCATCTGGCCATACATCATGAGACCTCTTTTTTCGAGATCACGGAATGTCTCCCAATTTGCCCATGCCGGAACAAGGTTAGAGTTTGCAAGCAGTACACGCGGTGCATCCGTATGTGACTTGAAAACTGCAACAGGCTTTCCGGACTGTACGAGAAGTGTTTCATCATTTTCAAGTCTTTCTAATGTTTCAACGATCTTATGATAAGAAACCCAGTTGCGCGCAGCCTTTCCGATTCCTCCATAAACGACAAGCTCATCCGGATTCTCTGCCACTTGTGCATCGAGATTGTTCATGAGCATACGGATAGCTGCTTCCTGCACCCAGCCCTTTGCAGATAATTTAGTGCCTCTTGCAGCTGAAATTGAATGTTTTACGTTTGACATGTAAAAAACCTCCCCTTAATGTGCTAGCTTTTGAGTTTTAGTTCCTATTAAAATGTCATTCCACGAACCATCTAAGATCCAGGATGCTACTGCTTCCATATCACGGTGGAACATACGGTCACATTGAATCGTCGGACACACTTTTCTGCCATGTTCATATACTTTCTTTGTTTTAGGTGCGAGTTTTTCAGGGCCTCTGAAATCAGCAGCCTGCATCGCACAAATTAATTCAACCGCAAGTACACGTCTGGCATTAGCGATGATCTGCGCTGCATGCCTTGAAGCGATCGTACCCATGCTCACATGATCTTCCTGATTGGCTGATGACGGTATGGAATCCACACTTGCCGGGTGAGCTAGTGTCTTGTTCTCGGACACGAGTGATGCTGCTGCATATTGCATAATCATGGCACCTGACTCCAGACCAGGATTCGGACTTAAGAACCCAGGCAGATCATTTAATTGAGGATTGACCATCCGTTCGATGCGGCGTTCAGAAATATTAGCCCATTCTGCTGCGGCAAGCTTCAAGAAGTCCATCGCAAACGCAATCGGCTGTCCATGAAAGTTTCCGCCTGAGATAATCTTGTTTCCTTCATCAAAAATGAGCGGATTGTCTGTTGCTGCGTTCATCTCGATCTCAAGCTTTTCTTTTACATAGCCGAGCACTTGCCACGAAGCGCCATGAACTTGAGGAATACAGCGTAACGAATAAGCATCCTGCACTCTGATTTCTCCCTGCTTGGTCGTGAGCTGGCTGCCCTCTAAGTAGTTTCGAAGTCTTTCGGCTACCTCAACTTGCTCTTTGTATCCTCTCGCAATATGGACATCTTCATCAAACGCATCCGTAATTCCTCTTAAACTCTCAGTCGTTAAGGAAGCGATCGCATCCGCCATCAATCCGATTCTTTCAGCTTCTATATAGGCTGCTATTCCTTGAGCAGTCATTGCCTGTGTACCATTAATCAGCGCGAGTCCTTCCTTCGCTGTAAGTACAACTGGTTCAATGCCTGTTCTCTTCAGTGCATCCTGTCCTGACAAACGTTCTCCCTTGTAATAAGCCTCGCCTTCTCCTACTAAAACAAGAGCCAAATGAGACAACGGAGCGAGATCACCGCTTGCACCTAATGAACCTTGCTGAGGTACAACGGGATGAACACCGTGTGAAACGAGGTCTAACAATCTTTCAATAACAACCGGGCGGATACCAGACAAACCTTTTAAAAGCGCATTTGCCCTTAAAATAAGCATCAATCTGCTGATGGTCTCAGGAAACGGTTCTCCAATTCCGCATGCATGGCTTCGAATCAGATTTAATTGCAAGGTTTCCACATCGTCCCTTGAAATGAATACATCGCTGAACTTTCCAAACCCTGTTGTAATACCGTATACAACCTTGCCTGAAGCAACAATCTCCTCCACCGCTTTACGGCTGTCAGCCACCTTTTTCATGCTTAACGGACACGCTTCTACCGGTTCATTGTCGTGCAGAATACGCTTTATCTCCTCCATAGAAAGCGTATTTCCAGTTAAAGTAACCATCTTCATCCCTCTTTTTCTTAGACTCTTTTCTGAAAAATTGTTGCTTTGGATTCTCTCGTAGGCGCCCTTCGTTGAAGTTGATTGGAGTGAAAGATGCGAGACTCCTGGGGGATCAGTGTGACAGGTGAGACACCTAAGGGCGCAAAGCGCCGAGGTGGCTCACCGCACGCCCCCCGGAAAGCGAGCATCTGAAACGGAGATCAACCACTTTCAAATAGCTACAAAGTTTCACGAAAACAGCCTTTTCTAATTTACAAACAAAAAAGAGCGCACCCGAAAGAAAACTTCTTTCGAATACGCCCCCTCATCACTAATAACTATGGGCAGTTTTTAAATATGATTGATTCCAAGTCCGATCGCCTCATGCTCCAGCCCTTTTACTGGCGCACCGATCGTTCCATATAGCGCGACTGCAATCCAGTCACCTTCTTCTTTCTTCTCATAAGGGTTCCCACGGACAACGATAAAACGCAGACCTACTGTCCGAAGTACCGTTCCGAGCTGAACCTGGCCTCTTGTCACACCATGAAAGGCTTCCATAATGGCATGATAAAGAGAATGAGTTTCCCTATAAATACCGCTCTGAATAACCTTTTCATTTTTGGCCGCTGTCTCGATTGCTGCTACTACCTTCTGAGAGTCCATAGAACCGGCTTTGCCTACGCAATACTTCCAGCCCTGTTTTTTAATCTCAGATAGATAGCTCTCATCCAGTACACCTAAAATCGCCATTTTTCCGATAAGTTTTTCATTAGATAATGCCATATATTTATACACTCTTTCTGCTCGCGACTATTAACTACCTCTAGTGTATGCGTTTACATTTTGTCCGTCAATTCCCTTTCAACAACTTATCACAGCAGTACAATAAAGAAATAAAAAGACACTTGTTGTTTTTATGAGTGATATGTCATATCTTTTGAAAATGTAATTTTACGGTACGTGTTCTTATTTTTATTACACGTTCGCTCAGACTCATTGAGGTTCGCTCAAAAACGTCGAGTTACGCTCAAGATTTTCTTGCTACGCTCAAACTACCTTTAGTTTCGCTCAAAAGTCTCTCTTATAGCATCCTGGAGCGGAAATCAACCACTTACAAGAACAACAACGATTGCGAAATCAGCCTAATAAAATGAGGTATAAACTAGCAATCTAGCGGCAAGACTGTTTGTAAGAAAATAAACGGAATGAGGGCTGCGAAATGTTAGACGTACAAAAAGAGATCACGCTTGCTTCAATGTTAAGAACTCCACATTTTGAAGAAGATGTTAATGATTTTTTTATTGCTTATGACAAAGAACATAACCCTTTATTGCTATTGCCTACAACAAAAGGTTTTCTCCCGGAAAGACAGCTTTACAGCATCTCTTTTATAAAAAAAGAAAACAATTCATATCAGTACACGCTCTCAGATAAAATCATACCATTCTCCATTGATGGATCTACATTAATTCATGATCAGCTAGGCTTCTTTTTCGGTCCTGAAAACAATATGCTCAAAAGCTTCTTTAAAGGTGATACGTATGGTGCATATGTAGTCTGGACAAAACATATGGTTAAACAGCTGATTAATGAGACACTTCAGGATTGGCATAATACTTCAGACAGCCAGCAGCGAGAAAAGCATAAAGACAGGCTGACACTCCTTTTACAGGCTTAATATAACAATCAAGTGGACGAAGACGTTTGACCGTTATTCGTCCTTTTCTGTTTAATTTTTTTCTTAATAAAGGTCATTACAAATAAGAAAGGTATATAACTGATTGCAAGATAAAATCCAATGATGTTCGTATAATTGTTGAGCATGTTGATTTTGAAACGAGTATCTAAAAAGATACAAGCTAAAAGGACTATACATAATAAAACGATTAGTGTTACGTGCTGCCTGATGTTCAGCATCAATTTCGCAACACGGCTGGAACACCATATGGCAAGGGCTATATTCGGTAAGATGACAAGACACCACATGGAAACGAAAACAAAATCAAAACGTTCTACGAAGGATACTTGTACGATTTTAACCATTGAAAGTGTTGCCCAAATATTTCGGGCAAGCTGCTCCTGACTGAAAAAGGCAAAAGAAAACAATGTTACTAAAAGATACATCATAAAGGAAAAGATATTAGCATGGTGTGCAAACTTTTGTGATTTTTTTGCATTCTTTATATAAGGATAGAATACCAGTAATGTTTCAAACCCAAGATAACTCAGCATCATATTTTTTGAAGCTGTAAAATAGTCTTTCATCCTCTCATCAAAAACTGGCAGCAAATTTGAAAAGTGGGTGTATTCAAGCGGATAAATTAAAAGGAGTATTAGTCCCAAAGGAATAACAACACCTAAAAAACAAACGCCTGCAACCGTACGGAATCCTGCAGAAACCACATAATAAGTTAAGATAAGAAAAACTACTGCTATTGTCCACGTTTTTAGTGTTGGAAACATCCATACTTGTACAACCTCGATATATGTTCTTAAAACCGTTATCGACCATAACAGAAAATAGAGAACTAGAGCTAAGTTAAAGATGTTCCCCAGCATTCCGCCAAACAATGTTTTGTGTATTGTGACGATATCTCCTCCGCCATTATCAAGTACGTAATAGATCATCCAAATCAGAATATGAACGAAAATAGCCGCGATGATAACGGAAAGCCAAGAATCATAACCTGCGAATTTTGCAATGACCCGCTGATAGCCTAGTACTCCTACCCCTATTTGTTCTGAATGCACGAGAAAGAAGACAAGAAAGGGAGAAACAAGAAATATTTCTTTAATTTTTTGCATTTCAGCTCACCCCTTCTTGAACACTCATTAAATCTTGTTTTAGCATTCCCAACAGAACGCTGTTTATCCCATTTTTAGCCAAAAAAAGCTAACTCTTAAAGGCTATAGCCGCCTTTCGAGTTAGCTTTTTTTATCCGGTGAATACTTCACCATCTGGATATCGAATATTTTCTCTTGTTTGTTTTGCAAGACTAAACGCTAGTGTTAAGGGACCGAGTTTCCCAAAGACCATCACGATACAGATTACAATTTTTCCGATAATGGTCAGATCTGGTGTTAATCCCATACTTAGTCCAACAGTTCCGAATGCAGAGATCACTTCAAACAGAATGATCATAAAGGAATCGCCTTTTTGCACGTATGTTACTACGAACAATGCTGCAAAGATAAATAAAATTGAAATGGTCGTAATTGCTAAGGCACGGTATACAACTGCATTACGAATCGTTCGTTTCATGACAACCGTGTCATCTTTTCCTTTTAAGAACGCACTAACCGTAAACAGAATGACTACGAATGTTGTAAGCTTAATTCCCCCGCCTGTTGAAGTGCTTCCTGCACCGACAAACATCAATAGGATCATTAAAAGGGACGTATCCGGATTAATCGCTGTCATATCGATCGAGTTAAACCCTGCTGTTCTAGGAGATACTCCTTGAAAATATGCTGCCCAAAGCTTTTCAGCTCCGGATAACATGCCTAATGTTTTTGGATTATTAAATTCAAATAGATAGACAAGCAGAACAGCAATAATATTTATCGCAAACGTTGACAGCAGCATTACTTTTGAATGAAGCGAAAGGTCTTTCCATTTCCGGCTTACCCAGAGGTCCACAAGAACGGTGAACCCGATTCCCCCTGTAATAAAAAGCAGAGAGATTACAATGTTAACCATCGGATCACCGACATAACCCATCAATCCATCAGACCAAAGCGCAAAGCCTGCATTATTGTAAGCAGAAATGACGTGGAATACACTGTAATATATCCCTTTACCAAAGCCCATCTCAGGCACCCATCTAAATGATAAAAAGAATACCGCAATGATTTGAATACTGATCGAAAAAACGAATAAGTTACGAACGAGCCTTATCACTCCGCCGATTGAGGGCTGGTTTAGCGCTTCTTGCATCAAAACCCTTTGTTTTACGGAGATCTTTCTCCCCATCATGATTACGACGAGAGATGCAAAGGACATCACACCAAGTCCGCCAACCTGTATTAAAAATAAAATGACGATCTCTCCGAATAGAGTGAACGTCGAACCCGGATCGACTGAAGCCAGCCCGGTTACAGTAGCCGCAGAAGTTGCTATAAATAACGCATCAATCCAGCGCAATGATTCCTCGTGGGCTATTGGCAGTTTTAATAAACAAGCACCTGCTATGATCAAGAACAAAAAAAGTAATGCTAAAAATTGAGGAGGGTTCAATTTTATCGGATTATGCAACCTGGATTTATTGACATGCAGCGCCACTGCTTACACTCCCTCATCCTCAAAGCGGTTCAAGTCTTCATTGCGTCCAATCACCACGAGGACATCTCCATATTGAAGAGATACATCTGCAATCGGAGAGACTAGAATGTCATCACCGCGCTTAATCGCAACGATATTACATCCGAAGCGAGCTCGAACGTCTAAATCTGTCAATGTTTTATTCACTAATTTATCTGTAACACCAATCTCTACAATACTATGTTCATGGGACAGTTCAATAAAGTCGATAATCTTTTCTGAAGAGATAAGCTGAGCAACCCTAAGTGCCATATCGCGTTCTGGGTGAATAATTCGGTCTGCTCCTAGTTTTTCCAATACTTTATGGTGATAGTCATTTTGAGCTTTTACCCATACCTTATTTACACCTGATTCTTTTAATAAAAGAGTTGTTAAGATACTTGCTTGAATATCTTCACCGATCGAGACGATAACATGGTTAAAATTCCTGATCCCAAGCGATTTCATTACCTTTTCATCTGTCGCATTAGCTTGAACGGCTTGAGTGGCAACTGTCGCAAATTCATTGACCTTTTCCATATCATTATCAATCGCGAGTACATCATACCCCATTTTTGCAAACTCCCGGCATATGCTGCCCCCAAAACGGCCTAATCCTATTACTGCAAACTGTTTTTTCATTTTATTTCTCCCCTTAAAATCCATGAAGTTTTCCTTCGTTGTTTTCTAGCCTTGCTGGTTAAGAGGTTCTCAAAAAGCTGTAAAAAACAAAAAAAAGACCACACAAAAAAGCGGGTCCGGTTTTTCACCAATTTGACCTCTCCAGTGACATGACGCTTACGGGGTTAGCTGTCGGATTAGGGAATGGAGTATCCCTTTTTGCTGCTTGCAAAATTCACCCCAAAAGATTGGTTCCCCCGTTTCACAGTCTTCTTAAAATAAAGAAATTGACTGTAAATTCAGCGATCTAAAGCCTGCTAAATTTTGAATTACATATACTGTAATCCTCCGTCTTTTAATTGTCAATCCATTTTTTACGTGTTAACAAACACTTTACATTTTTCCTGAAAATTGCAATCCAAGAACGATTAAACCGATCAGCCACACATAGATTGCAAAGCCTTTTAAAGTACCGGTTTGTAATAATTTAATCATCCATTTTACAGCGATGTATCCGAATAAAGCGGAGGCGATTGTACCGATAAGTAAGGATGAGTAAGCTATGGAAGGTGCTGTTGAAGTAAAAAGATCTTTAGACTGCAGAACCACTCCGCCAGCGATTGACGGAATCGATAAAAGAAAAGAAAAGTAAGCTGCGGCTTTTTTATCAATCTTACAAAACAAGGCTGCCGCAATCGTCAGACCAGAACGCGAAACCGCTGGCAGAATAGCCGCACCCTGAAAGGTACCAATTACAAGAGCATCCCGGATCGTTATCTCCTCTATTCCTTTATAACCGTTTCGTTTAAAAGAATCTGCCCACCAAAGCAACAGCCCTGTTACCAAGAACTCCCATCCAACCGTTATACCGGTTTTTGAAATTTCTTCAAAGAAGTCCTTAAAAGCAAGTCCAATAATAGCCGTTGGAATGGTACCGGCAATAAGTAATATTCCTGTTTTGCTAAATGGCTTTTTTATGACTTGTAGAATATCTTTCCAATAAACCGTCATAACAGCAAGCAATGTACCGATATGAAGCATGCTGTCGAGAAATAGTCCCGCTTCTTCCAGATTGAAGATCTGTCTTCCCAGCAGCAGATGCCCAGTTGAACTTACCGGCAAGAATTCTGTTAATCCTTGTACAATACCTAATATAAGGGCTTCAAGCCAGTCCATAAAAAAATCCCCCTCAATAGATGGTCTCGTACAACCCTATTCTCAAGGAGGACTTTCTATTCTTTTTTTTAGCTATTTACTAAAGGCTCTTATCTAAAAGATTGTTGCTTTAGAGGAATTTTGTTCGATTCTCTTCTTGGACAAGTTGATTGGAGTGCAAGGGGCGAGACTCCTGTGGGACGAGTGGGACAGGTGAGACTCCTAACAGCGCAGAGCGCTAGGAGGCTCGCCGCACACCCCACGGAAAGCGAGCATCCTGGAAAGGAAATCAACCCTTTCAAGAGCAACAATGTTTGCGAAAAGCAGCCTTACTAAAAGATTGTTGTTTTTAAAGCCCTTCATTGACTAGTTATCTGCCACTTTCCTTATTAGAGAACACCAGAGAAAAGGCGGGCGAATGATTCTTTTGTCCTTTCCCATAACCCTCTTTTATAAAATTCTACAGGACGGACCTTTGTTGATTCTTCTATGTCTTCTTCATATTGTTCAACGAGGTCGTTAACTGACTTTGTGTTAAGCAAAAATACGTTTACTTCGAAATTCAGATGGAAGCTTCTCATATCCATATTCGCTGTTCCGATCGATGCAGTATCTCCGTCAATGATGATAACTTTCTGATGCAAAAACCCTTTTTGATACGAATAGATCTCTATACCTGAACGGAGCAGCTCAGGGAAATAAGAACGCGTTGCATATTGAGTTAAAAATCCATCATTGATTTCTGGTACCATCAATCGGACCTGTACTCCTTTTTTTGCAGCTACCCTTAATGCAGTCCGAATAGCTTCATTCGGAACAAAATACGGTGTGGCGATCCAAATTGATTTTTCCGCACATGAGATCAATGAATAATACAAATCACTCATGATTCCCAACTGGGTATCTGGACCACTCGCAACAACATGTACGACCCCATCCCCATCTGCAGGATAGGCTTCCGTTAAATGGGAATCTTCCAGAAGATCTTCTCCACATACATATTCCCAGTCCAACAGGAATATCGCATGCAGAACTTGGACAGCTTCCCCTTCCATCACCATGTGAGTATCGCGCCAAAATCCGATATCAGGGTCTTCTCCTAAATACTCAACTCCAACGTTCAAACCACCAACAAATCCAACCTTGCCGTCAATCACGATAATTTTTCTGTGATTTCTAAAGTTTAGCTTCTGGTTAAAAAATCCGTACCTTACCGGCAGGAAGGCTTCTACGAGAATTCCTGCTTTTTTCATACGGTCCATATCATACTGCTGCAGCGACAAACTGCCTACTCCATCAAATAGGAATCTTACCTTAACACCCTCATTTGCTTTTTTGATTAAAAGATCGATGATATCCTTCCCGAGACGGTCAGAGCGAAAGATATAATATTGAATATGTATGTACTCTTTCGCCTCTTGCAGTCTTCTAATAATTTCGGGAAAAGTTTCTTGCCCGTTCTTCAGTATCTTAGTTCCGGTATGACGATTAATTTTTGTTAATGTGATGTGATGCGCATGCGTGGCAAAGCATTGCTGATGTCTTTTCAAATCACTGAAATCAGGCTTTTCATCTTGTTTCGAAACCCTGATCCATTCATCACGATCATTTTTACGTTTAGACTTGAACAGATGTCCTTTTAGATAAAGCTGTCCTGAATACAGATAAAACATATATCCGATAAAAGGAAATAATATAAGTACGTAAATCCATAAGAGTGTGTGCTGTGCGGTTCTGTTTTCCAGCATTAACGAATAGATCGTATACAAAATCACCGCAATATACAGGAGCCCGAATACCGTTTTAATGATGACATATCCTTCTGCAAAGAACACGATGTATAAACAGATAAGCAATAGTACAGTAAGGAAGAATTCCCAGATTCGTTTCATTCGCTTCATGCAATAGCTCCTTTTTCACATTCTTCTCTTTCTCTTTTTATTCCCCTCCACTGGTAATTAAAACAAGCGTTTCTCTCTTTTTATACCATTTTTAATTAGGATTTGCAGAATTCATGCCTGTTATGAACAAGAAAACTCCCTCTAACGAGTTCTAAGTACTTCTTTCTTAAATTTCGTTCAGTTTCGAAGGATCGAAACTGTTCCCTAATTATACCTTACTGGGTATTAGAGACATCCTGCAGTGGGAATCCACAAATTCAGGAGATTTATCCACGAGTTTTGGCCGTCAATCCAAAAATTTCAAGCTCCAATCCATGAGATTTAGTCATGTATCCACGAGTCGACATACGTCGACAGGCCCTCTCGCTCAAATACCCGCCATATAAAAAGACTCCAGAGAATTCAACACCCTCTAGAGCCTGCAAGTTTATTCAGCTTTCACATCTTTTTGCTTCCAATAGTATTCTGCGACTGCTTCCGCGATCGCTTCAGCACTTCTGTACAATTCATCCATGTTATTATCGACTCCGCCAAATTCGATCAATAGCGCATTTTCATGCATGTCTTGGTTGTACACCCCATTAGTTCCCTCAGATTTATTTTTTCCGATGACTCCCCTGCTTAGGCTGGGGTACTTTTCATTTAGTATTTTGTGAATCTCTTGAGCTGCTGCTTGGTTCTTCTCGTAATTCGGATTCCCTTTACCGATGACAAACAGCACTTTTGCATAAGATTTCCCATCTATCGTGGCTGTGGTGGTCTTCCTGCGTGAAGAATCCCGATGCAGGTCAAAGATTAATTCCAAATCGTTATTGTTTGCCATCGCACTTTCCACAAGAGTCCTCGACATCGGATAGCTCTTGCGGTAATCCGCATTGTTCTTTCTTAGGAACTCAGTCATGTCTGTCATATCAACTGCTGCTCCGATTCCTCTGGATTCAAGCTCTTCACCGAGCTTCTTCCCTACCATCGTGATGTTCACCTTAGAATGAATGGCATGATCAGGGTTTGTCACTCCCTTTAGATGCGGCAAGAATGATTCCCAGCTGTGAGAATGATAAATGTAGGCTACTTTTTTCCCATCCGTTGTTTGTCCTGGAGGATTTTGAGGTTCAGATGGTTCCGGATCCTCGAGCCTTTCGATATCCTTTACTTCCGCATCTTCACCGCTCAAGAGCAGCTCCATCGGCGGCGGTGATTCATAACCGATGTTTGTATAGTCTGTCCCTTCCCCTGCAACAATGATCGTTGAATCATAAAGTGCAAACCCGGGCAGCTCATTTCCAAGCAAGCTTCTAATATCACCAGGCTTAATACTTGTAGAAAGCTCAAGCAAGATACTGGATAAGGCTGGAGGTTCACTCTCTTTCGGCAGTTCCTGTGTGAAATATCGATTTTCCCAGCCTATAAAATATACGAGTGCTTCCCCTGAAAACTCGGTTAACCACTTATGCATGGTGGACGAGCTCAGCCTGTACTTGTGCTCAAAGGATGTGATGAAACTAGTGGCAATGACAATAAAAAGCATGGCTCCAACTAATAAAAGCGGTAAACGTTTCATATTTAATTGCGGGGTAAACATTTGTCGTCCTCCACTTCTTAATTCGTTTCTATCACATCCTATGCACGAAAAATTTCAAATAGAATGAAATCTATGAAAAAATAATAGAGAAAAAATGACGAAGAGGTTTGCCGCTTATAGAAAAGGTTTGCCGCTTATAAATCTACACAAAAAAACCAGCCCTGATCAGCTGGTCTTCGAGGAAAGCACATAATCATCTGTGGCTGGCTGTGTACCGTTAGCAAGCTTTTCATAAATATCTATAAAAGTTCCTAGTTCTTCTGATGACAAATGATTAAGGTAGTCACTGATAGAGTTCACTCTCTCATTTTCAGCTTCTCTCAAAATTTCATGTCCTTCGTCTGTGATTTCAAGATATACAATTCGACGGTCCAGTTCACTTCGGTATCGGCGTACAAAACCACGCTTGTACAATCGATCTGCCCCCACAGTAATTGCACTTGGCTTAACACCCATATATTCGGCTAATTTTGAAACTGTCCACTTATTTCTTACACATAATGTTTTCAAAAGAACAAATTGTGTCTTCGTTAATTCTTTTTCAATCGCAATTTCCGGGTGCAGCCGCTTTGAAACAATGTAATGTACTCTTTCTAACCTCTCCACATAGGATTTTAGATCCTTATCCCCCATACTGTGAACCTCCAGCCTCTAGTTGTAATGCGAATATTATACTAAGATTATACAAGAATTTTCATAACATTTGAACTATTTTTTACAAATAATGTGCAAAACAATTGACGTTTGGCATATTATTACATTATGATACATTCAAATATATTTGAACGTTTTAGGAGTGTTAAACATGCAAGAAATATATCACATTCGTGAGATCGAACAATTAAAGGTAATCAGTGATCCGCTGCGCATTAAAATTCTTTGGGAGATACTTGACGAGGCAAAGACCGGCAAAATGCTTGCCGATATCCTGGAAATACCTGCTCCAAAGATTCATTATCATCTGAAAGAGATGGAACGCGTTGGCTTATTAATTGTGGAAAGAACCGAAGAAAAGAATGGAATTATACAAAAGTTCTACAGACCTGTCGCTCAATCTTTTTCAATTACGGAAATCCTGCCTGATCAGCGTAATGCTGTAAAAGATGAACTTTCTGATGCATTAAAGGAGAATATTCTCGTTTCATTGGATAAAACAAAATCTATGATTAGAAAGCTGGATCCTGAAGTTCTAGCGTACACCGATTCTCCACTCAAATTTGGATATAGGCACGTTAAGCTCTCTCCGGATCAAGTAAAACAGCTTCATGAAAAAGCAAAAGAAATTTCAGAGCTAATTTCGGAATTTAAAAAGAATGAACAGGAAGAAGGTGAAATGTACCACTACTTCATGCTTTCGTTTCCATTAAAAGATACACCTTACCCAGAAGAGGAGATTGATTGAGATGGCACAAGCCACTGCATTAGCTGAACATAAATTAGAATCGCTTTTTAAACAGCGTTCCTTTTTGTTTATTTGGGCAATAACCATTTGTTCTTCTTTCTCTATCGCAATTTTTCAATTTTCACAAAGCTGGTACGTAGTTAAAACTCTTGATAAAGAAGCATCATTGGGAATCGTTTTTATAGCTGCAAACGTACCTCGTATTTTATTTATGGCGATCGGAGGTGTTTTAGCAGATAGGATCAGCAGGACAAAAATCTTATACGCAGCAAATTTTCTAAGAACGATTGTGCTGTGCAGTCTGCTCGTCATGCTGGCAACAGGGCATCTATCCCTCTTGTCTTTTATCATTTTCGGTTTTCTATTCGGTGCCTTGGATGCTTTTGTATGGCCGGCAAATGGCTCCCTGCTGCCAAATGTCGTTGATAACTCTCAGTTAACACGTGCTAATTCGGTAATCCAAACTACACAGCAAAGCTCGCTTATACTTGGACCGATGATCGGCGGATTGCTCGTTGCCTCAAGCGGCGGCTATATGCTCTCCTTTGGTGTACCAGCAGTCATGTTACTGATCTCAGCGATCCTTGCCTATTTATTAAATATTCCCGCTTCTGAAAGTTCAGGAACAAAGAAGCCAGGTATGTGGCAGTCCATTATGGAAGGAATCGATGTTGTAAAACAGTCTTCTTTTCTAAAAGCTTTATTTTTAAGCACCATCTTTCTTAACGTTTTTGTTGTAGGTCCGTTAATGATGGGGCTTCCTATTTTCGTTAAGAATATCCTCGACGGCAGTGCACTTGATTTTAGTTTCATTGAAGGCTCTATGGCTGCAGGGATGCTCATCAGTTCAGTTATTATCGGTATTCTTAACATCAAAAAAAGAAGAGGCTTAATGGTTACCTTCTCTTTGTTTACAATGAACATTTTCTTTTTCTGGTTTAGCCAGAGCTCTTCACTATATGTTTGTATGATGGCGATCTTTTTTATCGGGGTTACCTTCCCTGCGACCAATATTCCTCTCATCTCAGCGGTTCAGTCTTCTGTAGATAAAAAGCTGCTTGGAAGGCTGATGGGACTTTTAACTATGGCAAGCATGGGGCTTGCCCCCTTATCTCTAGCTGTTACTTCCATGCTGATCTCATACGGTTTTACAATTGATAACATTATGGCTGGCGGAGCACTCTCTTTAATTATTGTTAACACGATAATCATGTGGAAACTTCCTGCATTAAGAAAAATGGAATAGGCGGTGTACTTGATGAAAGTATTGATCATTGGCGGAACACGTTTTTTAGGCAGGCACTTGGCGGAATCTTTTTTAAAAAATAAACATGAAGTCACTTTGTTTCATAGAGGAAAAACCGCAGCCCCTGGTTTTTTTCAAGGAGTAGAAGAAATTATCGGAGACCGTGAACACGATCTTTCCCTTCTAGAAAATAAAAACTGGGACGCAGTACTAGATACTTGCGGGTATTTTCCGAGACAAGTAAGGAAAACTGCAGAAGCACTTCATCACAATGTTTCTTCTTATATATTTGTGTCATCTGTATCCGTATATGAAGATCAATCTGTCCGTTATTTAACAGAAGAAGCTAAAACAGCTGTCCTAAAAGATCCGGACACAACTGAAATGGGTGAAAATTATGGGGCATTGAAAGCTGCTTGCGAAAAAGAAGTCCTAAACGTATTTGGCGAAAATGCATTGATCATTCGTCCTGGATTGATTGTTGGTCCTCATGATTATACCGACCGCTTTACCTATTGGCCACACAGGGGGACGCGCGGCGGAGAAATTCTTGTACCAGAAATGAAAGATCCGACAATTCGTTTTATAGATGCACGAGATTTGGCGGATTGGACAGTACGTATGGCAGAAAATCAGGAAAATGGTGTGTATCAAGCGGTTGGCGGTTGTTATAACTTTAATCATTTCGTTCAAAAGTGTATCACTGATCAAAACGATGCAAGCATTGTGCCTGTTCCAGAATCTTTTTTATTGGAAGAAAAAGTAGGAGAATGGGTTGAGATGCCCCTTTGGATCGCAAGTGAGGAATATCGGGGACTTGATTACGCTGATGACTCTAAAGCCATAAATAAAGGACTCGTTTTTCGTCCAATGGAAGAAACTATTCAGGATACAGCTGCTTGGTCACGATCAAGAGATATAGATTCTGACCAATGGAAAGCCGGGTTACATCCTGATAAAGAGGCCACCTTACTGAAGAAGTGGAAGCAAAAAGTGGAGTAAAAAAATAAGCTGGCACAGGAGGATTTCCATCCTAAATGAGCCGGCTTTTTTTAATGAAGTAAAAAATACATGAATGCCCATGGCACTTGTCCATACCATTTGTATCTTCAGGACATATAGTAGGATTGTGAGATACAAATCTCTCCTGCTGACAAGAAGTCAGCAGAGCAATTCCCTACCCCCATTTCTTCATCATGCGTTCGGTTTTCTTTACCATAATCCTTTTTTAGGATTATGGCTTTTTTATTGAAAATGGAGAGCGTGTTTCGTTAAATTGCAGATATTTATTTAAGTGGCCGGGAAGCTCTCCTTTTTGGAATACATACTGAATATCTGATAAAGGAATCTCCAAACGTGCCAGTGCAGGGTATAGCGGCAAGATTTCTTTTGGTTCATAGGAATGATGATAGCTGTTGACCGCCTCATTTGTTTCCTTCTCAACTGAAATTCGATATGCATGGATTTCTTGAATCTGCTGAACCATCATTAAGTACTCCGCCTTCAGCCGTTCTAATTGATCGATTTTTTTCTCCATACTGCCTTTCGCAGCATCGAGCTCACGATCTCGGGATGTGTAAACCGTTTTTATGTATTCTGAAAGCCTGTCATCTCTATTCTCTTTTAACTCATCTAAATGATCCATGGCCTCACGTTCTTTTTCCATCGCTGCAAGATAACTTTTTTTTGCTTCCGTTAAATGTTCCATCGTAACTTTTGTATTCCTTGCACCATACTCATTCAATAAACCTTCATATTCAGTAGAAGCCCATTCTTTCTGTTTATTCAGCTGCTGCCACTTTTCTTGTGCACGGGCTATAGCATCATCGTATTCTTTTTTCATTTGTTTAAAATGATTTAATTCAGGATACATAACAATCTCCCTTCGTCTTTCACCATTATAGTATTCGGGAAGGAATCAGGTTTAACGTCTCGAATGAAAAAATAAGGGTCTTATCCAAAGGCTGTTTTCGTAATCAATGTTGCCCTTTGTAGATGTTGATTTCCGCTCCAGGATGCTCGCTTTCCACGGGGCGTGCGGTGAGCCACCTCGCGCTTTGCGCCATTAGGAGTCTCACCTGTCCCGCTAATCCCGTAGGAGTCTCGCACCTTGCTCTCTCATCAACTAGTCAAAGAATCCTACTCAACAAAAAATGTTGAAATGAGCCTATCCAAAAGATTGTGGCTTTTTTCATCCTGCAGCGGAAATCAACCACTTACAAGAGCAACAAAGATTGCCAAACAGCCCCCCAAAAAAACAACATCTATATAAGTGAGGATATGTAATGAAAATTATAGCTGTTAGACATTGTAAGGCAACAGGACAAGAAATTGAAGCGCCATTAACGGAAGAAGGCTTGCAGCAAGCAAAGGAACTTGCACGTTTTCTTAAAGGATATCAATTCGACTGTGTAATATCGAGTCCTTTCAAGAGAGCTGCAGATACCATAAAACCATACGCCGAATTAACTCATACCAAAATTAAAACGGATGACCGGTTATCCGAGCGTATCCTTTCCACTCAAACAGATCCAGATTGGGATTGGAGATCTCATTTAAAACGGACATATAATGAAGAACATTTAAAGTTTCCTGGCGGAGAATCTACATTTGAAGCAAAACAGAGAATTCAGTCACTCATACATGAACTAAAGGATGCCGGCCATAATTCTGTATTGCTTGTAACACATGGAAACTTAATGAGTTTATTAATTAATTTATACGAGCCGTCCTTTGGATTTAAAGAATGGGAACTCTTAAATAACCCTGATGTATTCATGATTGATGTTCAAAATAATGATGTAACCAACTTGTGGGTCAAATAAACTGGTACATAATTCCAGACCCCCAGCCCTCCTACAAAAGTCCCGAAACATGTACACGTAAGATAATTTATTAGGAGGGGAAACATCTTATGAAAAAATTAGTAGTAGCATCAGTATTGGGCGCTTCCCTATTCGGCGCAAACGCAGGAATCTCAGAAGCGGCATCTACATGCCCATTTGCTTCTTTAAATAATAATCAGCAGCAAGCACAAGCTGCACCAGCTCCACAACAACAAGAGCAACAAGCTGCACCGGCTCCGGCACCGGCTCCAGCTCCGGCTCCAGCACCTCAGCAAGAGCAGACTAAAGCTCCAGCTGAAGAAGCACCAAAAGCTGAAACAAGTGCAGAACTTACTGCAGATGAGCAGCAAATGCTTAATCTTGTAAACCAAGAACGTGAAAAGCAAGGTTTACCAGCATTAAAAGCTGATCCAGAATTAACAAAAGTAGCTCGTGTTAAAGCAAAAGACATGATCGACAACAACTATTTCGATCACAACTCACCTACTTATGGTTCTCCATTTGATATGTTGAAGCAGTTTGGTGTGGAATATAAGACAGCTGGCGAAAACCTAGCAGGAAACTCTTCTGTTGATGGTGCTCACACTAGCTTAATGAACTCTCAAGGTCACCGTGAAAACATCTTAAAATCTGACTACACAAACGTTGGTATCGGTGTAGTTGACGGTGGACAATATGGTAAAATGTTCGTTCAATTATTCAAAGGGTAATATACTCTGATACAAAAAGCTTTCCCGATTCGGGAAAGCTTTTTAATTTTGCTGATTTATAGGCAAAGAGATAATAAATTTTGTTCCGATCCCTTTTTCGCTCTGCACATCAAGCTTGCCGTTATGATGTTTAATAATGTTATTGCTGACCATTAAACCTAGCCCTGTTCCTTCATCCTTAGTTGTGAAAAAGGGTTTTCCGATCTTTTTTAAAACCGATTCTTCCATACCGCATCCGTAATCACATATTTTTATCTGAACATATTCTGAATCCGGGCACATCTTTATTGTCACATCTACTTTATTCCCTATCGAAGAAGCTTCAATTGCGTTTTTAATAAAGTTGATAAAAACTTGTTTTAATTGCATTGAATCACAAAATAAAAGCGGGATTCCATCTTCGAATTCAGTTAAGATCTCGATGTTCTTCATTATGGCCTGTGTGTTCAATAGATCAACTGTATCTTTTATAATCGCCTTAATACAAGTCAATTCAAAGTTTTGTGAATTGCTTTTGGATAAAACCAAAAATTCCTTGATGATATGTTCAATCCTATCAACCTCAGATAAAATAATGGATAAATACTGATTAAAATCATCCGTTTGATTTTGGATAAGCTGAACAAATCCCTTTAAGGAAGTTAATGGATTACGAATCTCATGAGCCACCCCTGCCGCAAGTTCTCCCACAACATTTAGTGTTTCTGCTTTCAAGAGTTTTTGTTCTGTTAATTTTTGATCTGTAACGTCTTTAAGAATCGTCACATGCAAAAAATCGACCATATCTTTTTCACAAGAGTATTCTATCTCTTTAAAATAACCTCCAGGCGTTCTATACCGAAACTCCCCTGAGATTTTTTTGCCGTGCATAACCTCTCCCCATTTTTTTTGGATAACATCTCTGCCATTCTCCATAAAAAAGGTCTCGGCATTCTTTCCTATCAATTCTTCTCTGGATAGTTCCAATAACTCACAAGCTCTTTCGTTTACTTCTGCGATTTCCATATTTGAACGGCATAAAATAATTGCCTCAAGTGCATGATTAAACAACTGTTTAAATTTATTATCAC
Source organism: Fictibacillus arsenicus (assembly GCF_001642935.1). Lineage (NCBI taxonomy): Bacteria > Bacillati > Bacillota > Bacilli > Caryophanales > Fictibacillaceae > Fictibacillus > Fictibacillus arsenicus. The sequence goes on along the minus strand of NZ_CP016761.1, from coordinate 737,273 downwards.
GAATACTCTCAGACTGATCTCTTAAAGATACCATGTAAGAAGTGCCAATAACTCGATTCTCACCTGAAACAGGATACAATGTAGTGCGGACTGTATGAGCTGCTACTTCTATATCTGCTGTCTGCGTTTCTCCTGAGAAAGCTTTTTCTATTTGAGGCGTCCAGCTTGATACTAGTTCTTTTGAATGCAGTTCATAAAGCTTGGTCCCGGGTACTGGTTTATCGGAAACTCCAAGAGCATCATACATCGCACCAGAAGAATGAGTAAATATATAATCACCTTTGTCTTCTCTTTTCAGTCCAAATAGATGGATGGGGCAATGTGAAAGTGTACTTTGAAAATCTGCAATACGTTTTATATCAATTTCTTCATATTGCTTGTTCATTAAGCAGTCCCCTTCTCTTACATAATCTGTTACGGGCTTTAATTGCAATCAATAGTCCTGACAATCAGTAAGTTCCACTAATACCTAAATTCGACAAAAAGAACATCTTCCCTATTGGTCAACTTTCCCATTTTTTCAGAAAGAGGATACGGGTCTTTAGAATTACTTTTTTAATTGAAACTTTAACAATTAAAATGGCTTATTTCTAAAAGATTGTTGCTTTGGAATATTTTTTGTGGAGTACGCTTCTCTGACTAGGTGATTGGAGCGCAAGGTGCGAGACTCCTGGGGATTAGCGGGACAGGTGAGACCCCGGCAGGCTTATAGAGCCTAGGTGGCTCACCGCACGCCCCGCGGAAAGCGAGCATCCTGGAGCGGAAATCAACAACTCCTAAAATCAAATAAAAAACCTATGTCACTATTCGACAAAGGTTTTAAACATCACTTCATTTAATTCATCTTCTTTATTTCATTCTCCATTAGTTCATAGTCCATCGGTCCTATATGCATTTTCGTGATGGTTCCTTCTTTGTCAATAAAATAGCTAGTCGGAATTGAGACCGCTCTGAACTGTTTTCCAGTTGTGTTTTTTTCATCGAGCGGAACCGGAAAAGCAAGTTCATATTCTTTTACAAAATCCCTGACTTTCTCCGGTTTTGTCTCAGAGTATTCCAGGTTAACCGCGAGGATCTCTACATCCTTCTGTTTATAATCTTGATAAAACTTCTGCATCTCAGGCATTTCTTCACGGCATGGCGGACACCACGTTGCCCAGAAATTTAATATTACTTTTTTTCCCCTATATTCTTTAAGTGAGATTTGTTTTCCATCGAGTGAATGAAGGGTAAAATCAGGCGCCATACTTCCTGGTTTTAAACCGGTATTTTGTGCAGCTGGTGTCTGCTTTTTCGCCTCTTCATTTTCTTTTTGTGATGTATATAATGCAAGACCAATTAAACCTGCAAATATAAGTGTGAGAATAACAGGCTTGAGCTTCAACTAAATTCCTCTTTTCACATCATTTTATCAACTTTCATCATATCAAAGATAGGCAGCAGTTGTCTTTTGCAGGTGCCGCTTTACTAAACATTTGTTTAAAATTTATTGCCTGATTGTGTTTTTTCCATCATTTATCATTAAGTTTCCCCTTATCTTTCCGATATAAAAGAATATCTGGCATACACGAAATTAGCTACAGAAATAAAAGATAAAGTGGGGAACATCTTATGGATCGCTCAAGTTTAATAGGGGTTATTCTTGGAATTATTGCAATCGGAGTCGGGATGGTATTAAAAGGTGTCAGTCCGGTTTCTTTACTCAATCCTGCAGCACTGTTAATTATTTTTGCTGGTACTGCTGCAGCCATTCTAATTGCATTTCCTATGAGTGAAATAAAAAAAATACCAGCATTGTTTAAAGTGCTTTTTCAAGAACAGAAACTCATTGATATGAAGGACCTTGTGACGATCTTTATCGAATGGGCTACAATCGCCAGAAAAGAAGGTCTTCTTGCCCTTGAACCTAAAGCAGAAGAAGTAGATGATCCATTTTTACAGCAAGGAATCAAAATGATTGTTGACGGCCAGCCTCCTGAATTTATAAAAGATGTGCTATTAAAAGACTTGGAAACAATGGAAGAACGTCATGCATCTAACGCCACAATCTTCACACAAGCTGGTACTTATGCTCCTACTCTTGGTGTATTGGGAGCAGTTGTTGGACTTGTTGCTGCATTAAGCAATATGGCAGACATCGTTGCACTAGGCTCCGCGATTTCAGCAGCATTCATCGCAACATTGTTCGGGATCTTTACCGGTTATGTACTTTGGCATCCATTCGCCAATAAATTAAAACGCAAATCAAAGAAAGAAGTCATGATTAAAGAAATTATGATTGAAGGATTATTATCCATTCAAGATGGCACATCACCAAAGATTTTAGAAGAAAAGCTGTTAACGTATATTCCGACTAGTGAACGCGACCAATATAAAGCGGGTGGTACAGTTGGCTAAAAAGAAGAAGCATCATGAAGATCATGTAGATGAGTCATGGCTCATACCCTATGCTGACATGCTCACACTGCTTTTAGCTCTATTTATTGTTCTATTTGCAATGAGTGAGATTGATGCCCAAAAGTTTAAGCAAATGGCAAGTGCATTCCGAAATGAATTCACAAGCGGTACGGGTGTAATGGAGGAACAGGCGCCAATCCCTACTCCAGATTCAACGCCGATTCCTGAAACGCAAAAAGAAATCATATCTAAGGAAGAAAAAGAACGTCTCGAGGAAGCTAAAAAAGAACTTGAAGCTCTAGAAAACTTAGAAAAAAGAATTAATGCATTCATTCAGGCTAACAATCTTACAACAAGCCTCCAAACGCAGCTAACGGAAAACGGTCTTTTGATCACCATTCTAGATAATGCCCTGTTTGATTCCGGAAGTGCAACAGTTAAGCCTGGGTCTAGAGAAATCGGCAAGAAGCTTTCTGATCTCCTTGTTACGAACCCTCCGCGCAATATTGTAATTGCAGGACATACTGACAATGTACCGATCAGTACAGCTAATTTCCAGTCCAACTGGGAACTGAGCGCATTCCGCGGAATTAATTTTATGCGAGTTCTGCTTGAGAATCCCGCGTTAAAACCAAATCAAGTAAGTGCAAGCGGCTATGGCGAATACCGGCCGAAAGCTGATAATAAAACGGCTGAAGGCAGAGCGAAGAACCGCCGAGTAGAAGTTTTGATTCTTCCGAACGTAAGCTTGCAGGCAGTGAAATAATACTCAGGTTAACTTGTAAATCTGAGTTTCGCTCGTAAATTTCGAGAACCGCTCATAAATCTCGAGAAACGCTCATAAATCCTGAGAACCGCTCGTAAATCTTGAGAACCGCTCATAAATCTCGAGAAACGCTCATAAACACGAAAAAGCTGGTCCGTGAAAGTGGATTTCAACCACTCTCGGCCAGCTTTTTTTAAAATTAATAAGGTAACTGCTCCTTATCCAATGTTTTCCCTGTATTATAGCTGTCTAAAAAGTGGATACGCTCAAGCATTGTCGGATGGCCATACAAGAACCACTTTACAATTTTAGGCGGATTCACTTCACTCAAAGACACGGTTGCCAGCTGCTGAAAAGCGCCAACTGCTGCTTCAGGATTCTTTGTCATCTGAATCGCGTACTGATCAGCATCACGTTCCGCTTTTCTAGAAACAGCATTTTCCACTGGAGAAACCACGAAGCTTAGGAGCGAGAATATCAGAAGCAAAGCAGGAAGAGCGGCGAGGTCCCCCACTCCTTTAATACCCCACGTCTTACCGTATTTCACAATCCACTTGCGATAGATGATATTACCAAGCCACAAGCCCAAGAATGAAAGAACAATCGAAGAAATCAAGTTCCAATACAGGTGATTCATCACATAATGTCCGATCTCATGAGCCATGACAAACAACACTTGGTTATCACTCAATTTATTTAACGTTGTATCCCATAAGACAATTCTCAAGTTAGAACCGATTCCGTTAACATATGCGTTTAATGCATTCGTCTTTTCAGACATGTTCACTTCATACACATTTTCAGCCGGTATTTCCGCTTTTTCGGCAATGTTAAGGATCTTTTCTTTTAAAGCTTCATCCTGCAGCGGGTAGAACTTGTTGTACAACGGATCAATCACGACAGGCTGAATAAAGTATAAAAACACAGTAAAAGGAATGGAGAGCAGCCATGCAAACAGCCACCATCTTTTTTCATATTTTTTGATCAGCCAATACATGACTCCAACCATGAGCGTTGTCAGTGCCCAGCTGATCCAGAAATCCACAAGACCGTCCCTCATCCAGCTATGAAAGGATTGGACGGATATGTTATAGCTTTTTGATACTGTAAAGCTGTAATAGCGGAGGGGAAATGTTAACACCCAGCTCGCAAACGACAGTAGCAAAACATAGACCGCCGTATGAACGATAGAAAATCTTGTTAGCCCGCTTGATGCTTTTCGAAACCATTTTGACAGTCCAAAACCTAGAACAAATAAGTAGATCATCCATTCGAGCGGTACAGAAATAAAGTACAAAAAGTCCTTTATCCTTGAGAAATCAGTACTCAACTCCAGCTCTCTGTCCGTCATAAACATTGCCGGGTCCGCCGCGGATCCCTTAAGGTCTACTGGCAGTGCCGAATCGGCTCCGTGAAACAAGTAATACCACATCAATGCACCGTATATGCCAAAGCCCAGCATAAACCACATGGATTTTTTCAAAATACATGCCCCCTTTTATACCTACTATAAATTGTAAGGGGATTTGTCCTATTTAGAACAAGTCATGAGATTATTTTTTATAAAGCGTTCGTCAAGGTAGGGATAATAATAAGATTTTCGTGATCAACTTCTATACGGTTAGGCTGTATGTAGATAGCTTTTAATCCCATTAACAGAGCCGGTGCAATTTCATTAATAAAATTATCGCCGATTGAAACGGCCTCATGAGGCTGCACACCAAATTCGTCCAGGATAGTTTGCATCTTTTCTTTTGTTTTTAAGGGCTTGTGTCCTTCTGTAAAAAGGGCATGAAATATCCCCTCAAGCTCAAGTTCGTTTAGCAGTCTTTTTACATCTTCTCTTTCGCTGTTCGTGAGCAGGACAAGCTTCTTTTCCTCTTTTAGACGAATCAAACCATCTTTCAGCCCAGGTGTTTTTGTTAAATTAAATTGATCCGTAACCATATATTCTTTCGTAGCGTTATAACATTCCCATGTATCGCTTTGCTTCAGCCCAAAATGCATAGCTGTCGCATAGGGCAGCCACCAGCCATCACCAATTGCAATCAGGCGTTCAAAATCATATACAAGTTCGCCGGCATATTCCTGTTTTATCCTTTCTTCTTGCCAGTCTTCCCCATCAAATGATGTGACCTTTGTTACTTGCAGTGTCATAGGATCCACTGTTACACTCGTATCATTTTTAATATCATATACCTTCCCGATCGCAACAGGATGTGTCCCCTTTTTCATGTTCTCATATGTATCCCAAAATGCCTGTTTCTTATCATCTGCAACACGCTGCTGCATCAGCCTGCAATAATAATCAAAATGATCCGTGTCTTCATAAAGAGTTCCGTCCAGATCAAAAATCAGCAGTTTTGCTTCATCAATCAATTGTTTCATGCTGAACACCTCCTGCAATTATTGTAGGTTCCTGCATTATAAAAAGTAAAGAAAAGTACATTGACAGGAATTTACTAATCCTGTATGTTATAAGTGTACTATATAGAGTAATACACACATAGTATTTAAAGGTGGGATAATATGATTTTAAATTTAGATCCCCGAAGCAATACGCCAATATGGGAGCAAGTCGTCCATCAAATTAAAGAGCTGATTTTGAAGGAGATCCTGCAGCCCGAAGATAAGTTGCCTTCGGTAAGAGAACTATCAGGAACATTATTGATAAATCCAAACACAGTAAGTAAAGCGTACCAAGAACTAGAGCGGCAAGGAATCATCGAGACTCTGCGGGGAAAAGGCACTTTCGTTTCTGCTTCCATAACCCCCAGAGCCGATGAGCAGAAGATTGCCGAGATGAAGCAGCAAATCAAACAGCTTGTCATTGATGCTTCTTATTTAGGAATCGACCAGCAAACGTTGACACTATGGATAAAAAAGTTTTCTGATGAGCTTGGAGGGCATAACGACCATGTTAAAAATGATTAATGTTAGTAAAAAGATAGATGGACGCCAGGTTTTAGAACATGTCAATATTACTCTTGAGCCCGGTATGATTGCAGGTATTGTTGGCCGAAACGGTGTCGGTAAATCTACTTTGCTCAGAACACTTGCCGGGATTCTCGACCCAGACGAAGGCGAAGTAACATTTAATGAAATCAATATCCACCGCCAGCCTGAAGTTAAGCAAAAGCTTACTTATGTTCCTGATTCTACTGAAATTTTAAAATCCTACAACGTAAAAGAGATTGTGAAACTGTATGATGCGATCTATGAAGATTTTGATGTTATGTATTTTTACTCTTTAATGGATCGTTTTAAGCTCCCAAAAAACAGAAAGCTTAGAACCTATTCCAAAGGGATGAAAGCTTTATTTCTTATGATTCTTTCATTCTCTACAAAAGCTGATTTTATTATTTTGGATGAACCAACAAACGGGCTGGATCCGATCGTAAAACGAAATATTCTTCAATTTATTATTGAAGAAGTAAGTGAACGTCAATTAAGTGTTCTTATTTCCACCCATCACCTTGAGGAAGTTGAAAAGATAGCTGACGTACTTATTATGATGAAGGATGGTCAGATCGAGTCAACTACTTCGATTGAAGATGCTAAATCATCATTCAGGAAAGTTCAAGCCGTTTACAAGCATTCTCTTCCTGAGAAAATTGCAAACTTAAACAACGTAAGCATACTTTCTCAGACCGGAAGAGTGTATACGCTGATGATCAAAGGCAATATTGAGGCAACAATGGAAAAGATGCAGCAAGAGCAGCCTTTATTGTTAGAAGAGCTTCCGATGACACTTGAAGATATATTTATTTCATCGCTTGGAGGGGAATCACATGTTTCATAAAGCATTATGGATGAGAAATCAAAAATTAGCGGCGCCGGCTGTTTGGGCCGTTTATCTTTCTTTATTCTTTTTTCTTCCTTTTTTCTTTTTTGGGGAAGCACAAAATCTTCAAACACAGGTAGACGAATTTCATTTAAAAACATCACAATTAAACTTTAGTTTTCATGGTGTTCAAATCGCCTTGTTTATGACGCTGATTCTGGTAGGGTTTGCCTCTTTGCTCATCGGGCCGGAGAGAACAACACATTCTACTGATCTGACATTTTCGCTTCCTTTTAAAAGAAAAGATATTTTTCTTTCAAAATGGATGTTTGGTGCAGTACATATCACTACTGGACTTTTAGTTAATCTATTATTATGTATGCTCATTGTAAGGTTTACGATTCTTAATGAAATTGCCGATGCATCATTTTTACTGGAATTCATGAGTTTAGTAATCCCTTTTTCTATCGCCATATTCACTTTTAGTATGTTTATAGGAACGATCGCCGGCAGCATAATATCACAGTTTATTCTAAGTTTTATTTTCTTGTTCTTCCCGGTTGGTTTCTTTTCTCTAATAGGAACATTTCTGATGTTTCACGGGGTTCAATTAGATATGATGACTGGTCTGAACGGCGGATCCTTAAATACATTTGGAGATTTTATTGCAACAGCTACACTCCCTGTGACTGTTTTCGAATTCGCCTATTATACGGATGTCGTTGATAATATTTATGGTTCTGTTGCAGATCATACAAGAATGCCAAATTATCTTACACTGCTCTCTCCGCTTATTTATTTTGCAGTAACATTTCCACTCGGGATTTGGTTTTTCAGCTCTACGAAGAACGAAAATAATGGAAGATTACTTGTTTTTGAAAAAGGAAAGCGTTTCTTCAGCTTTGGTGTAATACTTTGCTTTGCTCTTGCGTTTGGTATGGCGGGCGGAAATCTATTTGGTTCTTATAATAACACGTCTTTAATCAGCTATTATTTTTCAGCTTCGATCGGCGCAGTCCTTAGTTACTTCGTGTTAAGAAAGATCATGAATATTCGATTAGGGTTAAGCAAATAAACTTAGAGCGGATCAACTTCCGCTCTTTTTTTGTTGAAACAGAAAAAAGCAGCTGACGCATATATGCCAGCTGCTTTTTTTTATCGTCCTTTTTTCACTTCATTCAACAGGTCTGGAAAGTTTGTGAATATTCCGGTTACGCCCCATTCGATTAGCTTTTGCATTTCTTCTTTTTCATTCACTGTATAAGGATGTATCTCAAGTCCGTTTTGAACCGTTTTCTGAACATACGCCTTGTCGATCATAGCACTGTTTGGTCCGATTCCGACTGCATATTGTTTAATAGCTTCAACTTCTGCATCAGAAATGGCAGCTGGTGATGTATACCACATTAGCTGTACTAGTTTCATAGAGGGGTCGATCTCGTTCATTTTCAATAAACTTGCAGAGCTGAACGACTGCACTAGTAATGTATCTTTGTTAATTCCATATTCATCAACCATCTCTGCGAGTTTTTCTTCCATCCCAGGGTAGACCTCAGGTGATTTTGTTTCGATATAATAGTTCGCATTCTTTCCGAACGTTTGAAACACTTCTTCTAATGTTGGCACTTTAAGACCTTCATACTCAGTTTTTGCTTTTTCCGGATATTTCTCATTGAACCAGCTGCCTGCATCAAGCTCTTTAATTTCTTCTAGCGTGTAATCTTTAACCTGTCCTGTTCCATTCGTAGTACGATCAAGTGTTTCATCATGCATGGCGATAAGCTCACCGTCTTTTGTCATCTGAAGATCTACCTCTATGTAGTCCCCGTGCATTTGTTCACCCATCTTGTATGACATTAAAGTATGTTCCGGTGCATAACCAGAAGCACCCCGATGTGCTACATTCAATATCTCTTTCTCTTTTTCAGCTGCATCTGCTGTAAGTCCTGATCCCATAACTGTAAGGCTTAACGCAAGAGCACCAATAGTAGCTTTGAACATGATATTACACTCTCCCTTTGTTGTCAGTGAAGTACTCTCTCACATTAACAAGGGAGTTTGAAGAATTGTTTACACCTGCGTAAATCTGAAGTAAAGAAATTATTAATAAGGGCTCTTCTCTAAAAAATTGTTGCCTTGATTTTTTTCATTCTCTTCTTTGGCAAGTTGATTGGAGTGCAAGGTGCGAGACTCCGGCGGGATCAGCGTGCCAGCTACCTGAGTATTCTTCTCGCAAGGCATGCGACGAGGAATACACTTCGTCAGAATTTACATGTAGACGCAGGAGCACACTAACTCCATTGAGACTCCTAATGGCACAAAAGCGCGAGGAGGCTCACCGCACGCCCCGCGGAAAGCGAGCATCCTGGAACGGAAATTAACTCCTTTCAAGAGCTACAAGTTTTCCAATCAGCTAAAATAAAAAAGCCAGCTCGACATTTTCGAACTAGCTTCTGTAAACGTTATTTTGTTTCTAAAAATCTTTGAATAGCAAACGCTACTCCGCTTTGGTCATTCTCTTTTGTTACGAAAGCAGCCATATCTATTACCTCGTCCACCGCATTTCCCATGGCTACAGGAAAACCCGCAATTTCGAGCATCGAAACATCATTGTAGTTATCTCCGATTGCCATCGTGTTATCCATAGGGATTCCTTTTATTTCTGCAAACCTTTTTAAAGCCACACCTTTTTGCGCTTCACTATTTGTAATCTCCAAGTTATTATCAGCTGACGAGCTGACTGCTAGATCATCAACCGCTTGCAGATGCTGAAACGCACGCTTAAGTTTTTCTGTATCACTTGAAAAAGCAAGGAACTTATAGACCTCTATATCTTTTTGATCCAAAAGTTTTTCAAAATCTCCTACTACACTTACAAGTCCTAAACGAAAACGGCGTAAAGCTGCCTTTTGAACATCATCATCCGTTGCTTCAGGATTTGAAGTAATAACAATATCCTTCATAACCTCATAGGCTTTTTCACGATTATCCGTATACGTTCCCTTACTTGTATACAATTCGTAATAGATGTCCTCTTTATCTAGAATACTTTTGATTTCTTCATATTGTGAGAACTCTAGAGGTGTTGAAGAAAGAATCTCCCATTCAGCAGACCTGATTTCAGCTCCGTTTACACAGATAAGAGGCAGATGCAATTCTGCTTCTTCTAATGTATGCCTTGCTTCATCATAAGAACGCCCGGTTGCAATGACAACATGATGTCCATCTTTTACTGCTTGTGAAATGACCTTACTGTTCTCTTTCGTAACTTTTAACTGTTTATTAACTAGTGTTCCATCCATATCTATTGCGATCAGTTTCATTAATATCATCCTTTATTGCTTAGTCCATTAGTAAGTTTACCCATAAGTACAATAATTCAAAATTAACTTATGTGTTATTAAAAAGTACTTTTCTAAAAGATTGTTGCTTTTGAGTCGTTTTTGCCTTCGTTGACTAGTTGATTGGAGCGTAAGGTGCGTGCCTACCACCTGAGAAGCTTCTTGTTGGGCATGCGACGAGGAAGCTCACATCGGTAGTTTTTACTTGTAGACGCAGGAGCAAGGATACTTCCATGAAGCGGGACAGGTGAGACTCCTACCGGCGCAAAGCGCAGAGGAGGCTCACCGCACGCCGCCCGGAAAGCGAGCATCCTGGAGCGGAAATCAACTACTTTCAATAGATTTTAAAATAAAAAAAGAGCTTTAGAAGCTCCCTTTAAAAACAATTTTAGCATTAATCTTTGTAGATAAATGATTGTACCATATCCGTTACAGCGTGGAAAATTTCAACGGCTTGAAATGATAATACAGAAAGCGCTGAGATAGAAAATAAACCTATAAGTACAAATCTAAGTAAATGAGGCATCAGTAATCTCCTCCTTTTACTTGTGATTATACGCCCACTGTTTTCCGAAAATCAATTAATAAGGTTAATTATTTATAAAGTAAATTATGACAATTGTCTACAAAAATGTATAACCGTATAAAACTAAGATCGAGGCTAACACCACGATAATAACATTTAGGTTCAGCCATGCTGCAATAAAGGCAGCTGCTGCCCCTATGACACCATACAACACAGAATCCGGATTAATCGTCAGCACCCCTGGAAATATGAGCGCTCCTAAGATAGCAAACGGAACATTTTTCAATATCCCCTGTACTCTTGGATGCAAGTTATTTGTGTGAAACAGGACGAGTGGAAGCATTCTTGGAATGTACGTAACAAGGCCCATACCTATAATTACCCAAATCAGATTATCATTCATTCCTCTCATCCCCCTTCACAAAAAACTCAATTGAAACGGCTGCAATCAATGTAGATAAAATAATTCCCCAGCCGCCGCTAAGAAAAGGGATAAATGAAAATAAAGAGTTCAGAACTGCAGCTGTTCCTGCTAGAGCAATGACTTTACGGCTTTTTTTAGCTGCAGGTACAAGCAGAGCGATGAACATCGCATACAGAGCAATACCCATGCTGGCCTGAAGTGATTCCGGCAGTCCCGAGCCCATCACATACCCTGCACCTGAAAATACTACCCAGGAGCTGTATGCTGCTAGACCGAGTCCTAATAAATAGCTTCCCGTTAATTTTTTTTCTTGAGACGTTGCCGCTACTGAAAAGGTTTCGTCGGTTATAAAAAAAGCGTATATTGCTTTAAGCCATTTTGGCTCATCTTCCGCACGCTCTTTCAGAGAAGCACTCATCAGCAAATGACGGATGTTCATAATAAAAGTCGTTAGAATTAGTTCAGCAGCCCCGCTTGCGGCCGCGATCATAGATAAAGCGATATATTGTGAAGCACCAGCAAATACAATAATACTCATGCCAACCGTTTCAAAAAGGCTTAAACCCGCGGCTTTGGCAAGCAAACCGAATGTAAAAGCAACGGGCATATAGCCGATTGCTATTGGCAGTCCAGCTTGAATACCCTTTTTCCAAAGACCATGGGTTTGTTCGCTAGAAATTGCAGGACTAGGCAACATAATCTTCATCTCCGTATTCTGTGTGATTTGTGCAGGAATTGTGTATAAATTGAAGGGGGTCTGTCCCGGGGACAGACCCCCTTCAATTCTCAAACAATTTATTTACCGCTAGTGATTGTTCGCAAAATAAGGTCTACGCTATCAGAGGCTTTGAAGCTCTCCATGTTTCGCTGCATGTTGTCTTTATCAGCTTTAAGCTGCTTTAAAGACTGCAGGAGCGTTTCTTTTGTTAAATCTTCTTCGTACAGCACGTGGCAAAATCCTTGTTTTTCAAAAGATTGTGCATTTAAAATCTGGTCACCGCGGCTCGCGGCTCTTGTCAAAGGGATTAACAGCATTGGAATTTTTAGTGTGAGCCATTCAAAAATACTATTTGAACCCGCACGTGAAATCACAAAATCTGTTGCCGCCACTACATCCGGCAATTCTTTTTGAATGTACTCAAACTGGCGGTATCCTTCTGTATGATTTAGATTCTGATCCAAGTTTCCTTTTCCGCATATATGCACGATCTGATAAGAACGAAGCAGCTCAGGGAGAGATTCTCTTACTGCTTCATTGATCTTGCGGGCACCTAAGCTTCCTCCCATTATCGTTAATACTGGCAAGTGGCTTCTAAACCCTAAGAAAGATAGACCTTTCTCATTTGATCCTTGCAGAAGCTCATCACGAATAGGTGAACCCGTTACTATGGCTTGCCCTGCAGCAAAATGCTTTTTCGCTTCATCAAATGTCACAAAAATCTTAGAAGCAAATTTAGATGAGATCTTGTTAGCAAGTCCTGGGGTAATATCCGATTCATGAATGTACACAGGAATCTTTCGCAGCCATGCCGCAATAACTACAGGCACTGCAACGAATCCTCCTTTAGAAAATACTGCATCAGGTTTGATCTTTCCAAGTTTCAAATAAGCCTGGGCCACACCTGCGGCTACTTTAAACGGATCTTTTATATTTTTCAAATCAAAATAACGCCTTAATTTACCGCTTGAAATTCCGTAATACGGTACATTCGTTCCTTCTTCTATTAAACTTTTCTCTATTCCATCAACAGAACCGATGTAATGAAGGTCCCATCCCATTTTTTTTAATTTAGGTATTAATGCTAAATGCGGGGTTACGTGTCCAGCAGAACCACCGCCGGTTAAAACTAGTTTCTTCAAACTGCATTCCTCACTTCTTTGTTTATCCGCAAGCTGCAGCGGATTTAATCTTATCGCCATTTTAATATATGTTGCCGAAAAAAGAAAATAGCAGCTGTATGATTCTTTACTGTTAAACAGCTGTTTAATATCTTTCGAAACAACATATAAAAAAGCGGCCTATAAGACCGCTTTTCTTAGACTGTACTTTTCTCTTTTTTCCGTGCTGGCGGAACATGAATTGCTTTTCCGCTCACACTTTCAATAGCCTCAAGCCATGCTTCATTTAAAGCTGGATGCGCATAGACCGGATAAGCAAGATCTTCCTCACGCGCAACCATCTCCAGTGCGTAAGTTCCTGCTTGAATCATATCAACAGCACCTGCACCCATCATGTGAATTCCGAGAATTACATCTGTCTTTGCGTCGATTATCATCTTCGCAAGACCTTCTTTTTGACCTAGAATAGAAGCAAATCCGTTTCCGCTCATTGAGAACTGACCGGTTTTAACTTCATATCCTTCACTCTTTGCTTGTTCTTCCGTCAGACCTACTGTTGCGATCGGCGGATTTGTATGAACCACATAAGGTACTAAACTCAAATTGAATGCCGAAGATAGACCTGACATATGTTCAGCTGCTGTTTTTCCTTGTTTGATTGCTTTTGAAGCGAGCTTCATGCCAATCGTACAATCACCTGCTGCATAGATATTGGATACACTCGTCTGGCTGTGCTCATTTACGACGATAAATCCGTTCTCATCACGTTCCACATTGATTGCTTCGAGCCCAAGTCCCTCAACATTTGGTGAATAACCGGCTGCATAAAGCACATGAGAAGCATCTATAGAAACTTTTTCTTCAGCATCCTTTGTCAATGTCACTGCAACAGTATCAGCCGTTTCCTCTGCACTTTCCCACTGATGATTCTTGAACACTTTAACCTTACTTTTCTTTAAAACTCGCAGCAGTTCTTTTTCGATCCCGCTGTCTAAGCTGAATCCATCAGCCGGAGTAATCAAGGTAACTTCACTTCCGAGCTGTTTATAAGCCATTGCCGCTTCCAATGCGAAATAATCTTCACCGTAAACGACAAGACTCGCTGGCAGCTCATTCAACTCCCATAAAGTATGAGGCGTCATTACCCGGTTTGATAGTTTTGTCTGTTTCGGCAATAACGGACTGCTTCCCGTTGCGATCAATGCATGTTCAAATTCATACATCTCAAAATGGTGACCGGAATCGATGCCGATTCTCTCACCTGACATGAAGGAAGCTGAACCTGTTAAGTGTTCAATCTTATTAGCTTTAATAAGTGCTTCAACACCTTTTTGCAGTCCCGTTACAACAGAAGAATAGTAGTTTGTAAAGGTTCCATATTCGAAAGTCGCTTCAGGTACCGATATGCCCATTAGTTTATAATGAGACAGCCCGGAAAAATTAGCCGCTGTTTGAGTTAAGCTCTTTGAAGGGATGCATCCTTTATGAAGACAAACGCCGCCAAGCTTTTCTTTTTCGATCAGCGTTACTTCGAGTCCCAGCTGAGCCGCACGGATCGCAGCATGATAGCCGCCAGGTCCTCCTCCGATAATAACCAGCTGTCGTTTTGTTGCAAAGTCACCTACAACCATTTATATCAGCTCCAGTGTCATGAAGTAAGGGTTCTCGATGAGTTCTTTTACACGGTTCGTGAACATAACAGCAGTCGCCCCATCTGCTACACGGTGGTCAAACGACATAGATACATTCATCATCGAACGAATCACAATCTCGTTTCCAAGCACAACAGGCGTTTTCTTCGTTTTATGGAAAGCCATCAGCGCAACTTCCGGATGGTTAATAATCGGTGTTGCTGCGATTGATCCAAGAGGCCCAACGTTCGAAATCGTAAATGTTCCGCCAGTCATATCTGATCCTTTTAACTTGTTTGTTTTCGCTCTTGTGATCTTATCTTTCATATCCACTGCAATGTCTCTTACGTTGCGCTGCTCCACATGTGATATAACCGGTACGATCAAGCCTTCATCAGAATCTGTTGCGATTCCGATATTCACGTTCTTCTCAAGTCGGATCACTTCTTTTTCTTCATCAAGCTTCGCATTGAAAATCGGGAAGTCCTTCAGAGCAATCTGAATCGCTTTTACGAAAAATGCCGCAACAGAAACGTTCATTCCCCGCTTATTCTCTGGGTCCATCGCTTTCAGCTGCTTCTTCAGATCCATTACAGCTGTTACATCGATTTCTTCAAAGTGTGTAACATGCGGAATTGTCGCAAGAGATTGAACCATCTTTTTCGCAATCTGTTTTCTGCGTCCTTTAAACGGAATCTCCTCTGCATCTTTTGCAGTATAAGAAGGTGCTTCAGTCTTACTGTCGTCTGCAGTATGGTTTCCAGCTTCCTCTTTAACTGTAGAGGCAGAACCATTCTCAATAAAGTTATTAACGTCCTGATCCGTAACGCGTCCTCCAGGTCCAGTGCCGAGGATCTGTTCGATATCAACACCGTTTTCACGTGCGATCTTTCTTGTAAAAGGCGCAGCGAGAACACGTTTGTTAAGCGTAGCGATTCCACCTGCAAATACTGTATTCTTAGGTACAGCTACGATCTTATCTACTACAGGCTGTTCCTGAACGTTCGCAGGTTCTTCTGCTCTTTTCTCAGATGGTGCTGATGAAGACGCTTCGATCGTTAATATAACAGAACCTACTGTCACAACGTCTCCTTCTTTTACTTTGATGTCCTTAATGGTGCCTGCTGCAGGTGAAGGAAGTTCAGCGGTCACTTTGTCCGTTTGCACTTCGACAAGCGGCTGGTCGATCTTAACCGTATCCCCCGCTTTTACGAAAAAGTGGATGACTTCCCCTTCATGCATGCCTTCTCCAATATCATGCAGTTTCACTTCTACCATTTGTTCCACCTCCTAAAATTGAGTGACTTTCTCGATTGCCTGAACTACACGATCTGCACTCGGCAGGTAGTGGTCTTCAAGAGCGAACATCGGTACTGGTGTATCAAAACCAGTCACACGCTCAACAGGTGCTTTCATGTATAAGAATGAAGTATCGTTAATCAGTGACATGATCGTCTCACCAAGTCCGCCAGTTCCCGGTGCTTCGTGAACGATAACAGCGCGGCCAGTCTTCTGGACACTCTCTGCAATCATGTCTTTATCAAGCGGATAAAGCGTGCGAAGATCGATCACATCACACTTGATCCCCTTTTCTTCTGCGGATTTTGCTGCTTTTGTCACAACGTCAATCATGGCTCCATATGCAAAAACGGAAACGTCGCTTCCCTCTTGCAGACGAGCAGCTTTCCCTAGAGGAACATTGTACTTTCCTTCAGGCACATCCATCTTCGTGCTTCTGTAGCAACGCATCGGCTCCAGGAATAGCACTGGATCAGGATCTTCGATTGCAGAGATCAGCATTCCTTTTGCATCATAAGGATTAGATGGAACAACAACTTTCATTCCAGGCATTCCGGTAAAAAGTGCTTCAACAGAATCAGAGTGGATTTCAGGTGCACGCACTCCTGCTCCAAACGGTGCACGGATAACCATAGGTACTGTAAAATGACCTAGCGTTCTTGCACGGATTCTCGAAGCGTGTGTCATGATCTGGTTAAAGGCTGGATAGATGAACCCTAAGAACTGCATTTCAGCGATTGGTTTAAACCCGTTCATCGCAAGACCGATCGACGTACCAATAATTCCAGACTCTGCAAGCGGTGTATCTATTACTCTTTTCTCGCCGAACTCACTAACCAGTCCGTCAGTTGCCCGGAATACGCCGCCATTCTGCCCAACGTCTTCTCCAAGCACAATTACATTTTCATGTTCTTTCATCATGACGCGCATGCCGTCTGTCACGGCTTGAACCATCGTTAACTTTTTCGTATCTACTGCCGTTGTCATTAGCGATCACCTCTTGAATGTGCATATGCTTCTTTTTGGCTTTCAATCGGCCAAGGATTCTCCGCAAACACATGATCAAATACATCGTTATAATGTGGTGCCGGAGTCTCTTCCATCTCTTTTACTGCTGCTTCAATCTCAGCTGTTAAAGACTCGTGCAGCTCTTCTGCCCATTTTTCATCCCAAATGTTTTCATTTTTCATAAAGCGCTCAAGTCGAAGAATAGGATCTGTCTTTTCACGCCTTGTCGCTGACTCGTTCTGGTCTCTATACTTCGAGGGGTCATCAGCTGTCGTATGCGCTCCATAACGCCAAGTAACAGACTCGATCAATGTCGGGCCTTCGCCTTTTCTTGCACGTTCAACCGCTGTGCGTGTGTGGAAGTAGACCGCAAACACATCGTTGCCATCCAAACGTACTCCTTCCATCTCATAAGCAACCGCTTTTTGAGCGATCGTTTTACTTTTCATCTGTTTTTCGATCGGAACTGAAATCGCAAAACCGTTGTTTTGATTAAAGAAAACAACAGGAGCATTGAATACACTCGCAAAGTTCAATCCTTCATGAAAATCTCCTTCTGATGTTGCACCGTCTCCAAAATAAACGATGGAAGCCCGGTCCGTTCCTTTAAGCTTTTCAGCCCACGCAGTACCCGTCGCATGTAAAAGCTGAGATGCGATCGGGACCGCCGGCGGGAATATGTTCTTTCCTTCAGGAGGGATACAGCCTTCTTGACGGCCTTTCCAATAAAGAAAAAGTGTTTTTAATGAGTGGCCAAATGTCATCGTCGCCGCATGATCACGATAAGTCGGGAACATCCAGTCGCCTTCTCCCATCGCCAAAGCACTGCCAATCTGTGAAGCTTCCTGTCCTTCAAAAGGTACATATGTCCCGATTCGCCCTTGACGCTGCAGGTTAACACCTTTACGGTCAAACAGACGGGAACGAAGCATTTTTTTATAAAGTTCTTTTGTCAGTTCTTCTGTTATTTCACTTCGGTATGTTTCGTCGTTCCATTCCCCGTTTTCATTAATAATCTGCAATTTCGGAAATAGCTTTTCCATGAATGAATCCCTCCTTAGTTTCGAACCTGCCATTTAGGTCTTCTGTTATGAGCAAAGAAGCTGTTTCGTTTTGAACGGGCTGCTAATTTTTCTTCACAAAAACGGTTAGCCGCTTCCATAGTCGAAATACTGTTCTTCGTGCTTTCGCTGTAAATCTGGATCAAGCTGTCATAAATCGCTCTCGTCTTTGTCAGTACACGAGCTTTGTTTGGTCCGTAAAGTTCATCTGCAACCTGGATCAATCCGCCTGCATTTACGATATAGTCAGGACCATATAGAATTCCTTTTTGCTGCAGGTATAAGCCATGCTTATCTTCTAGAAGCTGGTTGTTCGCACTCCCAACAATCGCTTTAACCTTAAGCTGTTCAATCGTCTCGTCATGGATGATTCCGCCAAGTGCGCAAGGAATGAAAATATCTGCGTCTACTCCGTAGATGTCACTGCCATCAACCACTTCTGCATTGCCTGGAAGCAGTTCAGCTCTTTCTTGAATCTGTTTCAGTGCTTTTTCGTTAATGTCTGTTACGTAAATTTGTGCACCAGCTGCCAATAGCTGCTCTGCTACTTTAAATCCAACTTTTCCTAAGCCTTGAATGGAGTAAGATTTTCCTGCGAGCTCGTCAGTTCCTTCAAGGGTTTGAATCGTAGCTTGCAGTCCATAGATAACCCCTTGTGCTGTAGGTACCGAAGAGTCACCGCTGCCGCCATATTCTTCAGGAACACCAACGATGCAGTTTGTTTCTTTTAGAGCATGAACAAAATCGTCTGGCGTCGTTCCCATGTCAGTACCCGTATAAAAACGTCCGTTTAATGAATCAACGAACTGGCCGAATGCACGGAACAATTCTGGAGTTCTTTCTGATGTAGGGTCGCCAATAATAACGGACTTCCCTCCTCCAAAGTCAACATCCGCTCCTGCACATTTGTACGTCATGCCCTTTGAAAGGCGCAGTACATCTTCAAGTGCCTCATCAACAGATGAATAAGGTCTCATTCTGCATCCGCCAAGAGCTGGTCCAAGGGTTGTATTATGTATTGCGATAATCGCATTAAGACCTGTGGATGGATCATTACAAAATACGACTTGCTCGTGCTGTGATATTTTTTCAAACATGCTGAATCCCCCTAGTGTGTCTCTATTTCGCTTTGATTCTTTTTTGCTTTGCTGCTTTAAAGTGAAAGCGCTTTCATTTTCAGTTAAAAAAATTTAAACTTTCATTTCTTCAATTTTTTGTGAGATCGCTGTTCTTGGCAGGATATATTGAGTAACTTCACCTTCACCTGCAAGTGCTTTTCCATTATGAACGGTAACATCGCATATAACTGCTTTACCTTTTATTTCGCGTAATGTAGCTGTGACAATTAGTTCTGCGCCTTCAGGTGTCGGCGACATATGTTTTGCGGCTACACCTCCGCCAATACCTTCTTCATGATCTTCAAGATATGGCAATATGATCTGTCTTGCTGCCCATTCCATATGGTAGACCATGCTGACCGTTGAATATGCCGGGTGAACCAGCTTACCTTCAAATTGAGCAAACATATCGGGTGTCACTGTAGCTGTAATGGTGGCTTTTTGACCAACCTCCATGCCTGGTTTCATGCATACACCTCATATCTTTCATCTAATTTATATAACGTTTTCTTAACGATATCATAGCATTTTGTGTGATAAGCGGTCAATGAATCGCCCGAATTGTTCCATTTGTAAGAAATGTGGAAAATATGCAAAAATAAAGGCGGAGGTGTTTTTTCAATGAAAGAATGTTTATTTTGCAATCCTATGAATTTTCCAGAACAGAAAATAGTCTTTGAGAATGAAAGCTGTTATTTTATCCAAAGTCCGAAAGCACAGGATATTTTGGAAGGTGCGGGCTTAGTCATCTCAAAAGCCCATGTTGAAACCGTATTTGATTTAAGTGAAAAAGAGTGGATGGATACATATGAATTAATGCAAAAAGCGAAGAAACTGCTGGATGAAACGTACGGACCTGATGGTTACAGTACCGGTTGGAACGTTAAGCCCGTTGGCGGACAGAGCATACCTCACGCCCACTTTCATATCATTCCTCGTTTTGCAGATGAGCCGTTTGCCGGTAAAGGTATCCGTGCGTGGATTAAATCGGAAGCGAACCGCCGGCCAAGCAGGAAGATTGAGATTGAGGCTGAAGTGAAGTAATCCGATCTATGTCATTTTACATATTATGTTAAATTATGTGATGACACTCCTTTTTTATGTAATTACAGCAGTTTTTTATGTGATGAAGCTGGTTTTTTATGTGATGGATACAACTTTTTATGTAATAAACTCATTCAAGCGAACTTTAACAGCTTAAATTACTTTCCATTTGCCTAAAATAAGCCAAGAACCCTGCCACTTTCCATGTGACAGGGTCCTTTCAACTTCAAACCTTATTTGTTTTCGCTGACCTGCTTCAAAATCTCCTTCACTCGTGCATGATCTTTCGGTGAATCATCCATGTGCTTCCACAAGACTTCACCGTCGCGGTCAAACAGCCATGAACTTCCTTGAACATTTACGTCCTGATTCTTGACTGCACTAAAGAAAAGCTTTCTTTTCTTCTCTTCTTTCGGAATAATGTCGCTTATCTTCGCTTTACCGCTCAAAATCCCAGCGCCTACATAGGCCAGGCTCTTCAAAGTAGAGAACCGGTGATTTCCCATCTCCTTATATACATTCATTTGTGGATCTCCATAAATGTTAAAAGGGTACGGACCATGAACTTCTAAAAACTTTTCAATCTGTTCCCGATCGGCAGGTGAAACAATGACTACCTTAACCGAACGCGCTTCAAACTCATCGAATGACTTGCGCAACTGCGCAAGGAAATGCTGACAGAACGGTCAGCCAAGGTGTCTGACTAAAGCCACGAATGTCTTATCTTTACCTAACAAATCACGCAGGACTACAGCCTCAGAACGATCAATTGAAATCAATTTTTGATTCAAGTCCATGGGAACAGCCTCCTTTTTATACGTTTGGATATTCCTGTGAAAGTGGATGAAGCATGATCTCGTCAACGACCATATGCTTTGGTGCACTTGCCATATATGCAACTGCTTCTGCGATGTCTGTCACCTTCAGCCAGTCTTCTTTAAAATCAAGGCCCGGTTCACTATCTGCAAAATACGTATCAATTGCCCCTGGATTTACCGTACCTACTCGTACACCAAACTCGCGAAGCTCTTGAGCTAGCGAACCAGAGAAACCTTGTACAGCATATTTTGTAGCGGTGTATACAGAACCGTTTGCAATTGTTCTTCGTCCAACATCAGAAGAAATCGTAATGATCGTTCCTTCCTTGCGCTCTTTCATGTGCGGAACTACTGCTGTGCTGCAAAGGAAAACACCTTGAACGTTTACTTCAAACATCTTTTGAAAGTCTGCTAAAGAGTGCTCCTCGGCCAATTTAAACTGTCCAACACCTGCGTTGTTTACCAAAATATCTATTTTTCCGAAATGATCAAACGTTTGTTTAAAAAGATCAGCTACATCTGTTTCATTTGATACGTCAGCTTTTACTGCAAGAACATCATAACCTCTATTTTTCAGTTCGTCCGCTGTTTCATAAATACCCTCAGATGAACCTACTAACGTTAATTTTGCACCAAGAGTTCCTAATTTTTCTGCAATGGCCTTACCGCATCCGCGGGTAGCGCCTGTTATAACAGCAACTTTATTTTGTAGCATCTTAAAAATCATCCTTTCACTTTAGTACTCTGCTCTATTATAAGCATAAAAAAGACGCAGAACCAAATATGGTCTGCGTCAATTAGATCAGCCTGTGATCATTTTAAATACGCCAAGCGTGTTAAGGAAAACAATGAAAATAATAACTGGAACAATATAACGGACTAACATGAGCCATAATGCAAATCCTTTAACCGTAACGGATGACCCTGCTTTAAACTCTTGAAGCAATAGATCCTTTGGATATCGATATCCAACGAATAGTGCGATAAATAGAGCACCAAGCGGAAGCAAGATATTACTAACCAAGTAGTCTAATAGATCAAAGATCGTCTTGCCGAACAGAGTCACATCAGACAGCACACCCATTGATAGCGCTGAAGGAATACCTGCAGCAAAGATAAGCAATCCGATGATCCAAGACCATTTTGCACGGTTCGTTAAAGTCCCTTTTGTGATCGATGCAACAATGATTTCAAGCATAGAGAACGCTGATGTTAATGTTGCGAACAAGAAAAGAGCTAAGAAAATGATAAAGAAAAATTGTCCAAATACGATCTGATCAAACACTGCCGGCAGTACTACGAACAATAATCCCGGTCCTTCTGCAGGCTCAAGTCCTAGCGAGAATACTCCTGGGAAGATTGCCAATCCAGCAAGCAATGAAATTAATACGTTAAGCAAAACGATGGTTGTAGCTGATTTCGTTAAGCTTTCATTCTTACCTAAATACGAGCTGTACGTTACCATTACTGAAATACCGACACTTAAAGAGAAGAATGACTGGCCAAGCGCGAATAGAATATCGTCTCCGCCGATCTCTGAAAAGTCAGGAAGCAAGAAGAATTTTACACCTTCCATCGCATTGTCCAAAGTCAATGAACGCACAATCAGCACAACAAACAAAACGAAAAGAGCAGGCATCATAATCTGGTTTGCTTTCTCGATACCGTTTTTGATTCCGCGGCTAACGACATAGATAGTTATGATCATAAAGATAAACTGTGAAATCAGTACCGGCCAAGGGCTTGAGATCGACTCTCCGAACATTGCCCCAAAATCATTTTTGAAAAAATCACCTGAAAAACTCTTACCTAGATAAAGGACGATCCATCCGCCGATTACACTGTAAAAGGATAATAGAATAAATGCAGTTGCTACACCCATGCGTCCAAGCCATGGCCATGCAGATCCAGGCGCAAGTGTTCGGTAAGCAGAGACAGCTTCTTTCTGCGCTCCGCGGCCGATTACAAATTCAGCCATTAAAAGCGGAAAACCTACTAAAAAAGTAAACAATAAAAAGATAAGGAAAAACGCTCCTCCACCGCTTGTCCCGACTACATAAGGAAACTTCCAAATTGCTCCGAGTCCGATTGCGGATCCTGCTGCTGCTAAAATAAAGGCTAACTTCGACGTCCACTGATCTTGCTGATTCATAATCTAAACTTCCCCCTCTATTACAAATACAACTAGCCTATATTAAACGTTTGTTTAATAAACTAACTGTTTCTTTCGCTTCTTTCATCATAGTTTCAAGCAGTTCTTTCACGGTTGGAATGTCTGTAATCGCACCCGCAACCTGCCCGCTGTTAATAAAACCATTCTCAAGATCACCTTTTACTGCCCCTAAAATATGACGGTCTTCCGTTGTATGTTCAAGAAACTCTTCTGATGTAACGCCGTTTTTTTCAAGCTGTATCAGCTTCTGGGCATAAGGCGTATCGTAAATTCTCCGGATCTTTCCTATTGAACGTCCGACGATCATCGTTTTCGTATCATCGGCCTGCAAGAGAGATGTCTTATAGACTTCATGAAACGGAGCTTCTTTTGTCGCAATAAAACGAGTTCCCATCTGTACACCTTGAGCACCAAGAGCAAAAGCTGCTGCTAACCCGCTTCCATCAGCTATTCCTCCTGCTGCTATGACAGGAATGGAAACACTTCTGCTGACTTGCGGAAGCAGAACCATCGTTGTCGTTTCATACGGCGAGTTTAACCCTGCCGCTTCATAACCTTCTGCAACCAGCAGATCTGCACCTGCTGCTTCTGCTTTTTTCGCATGATAGACTGAAGCGATCACCGTAATCACTTTAATTCCGTGTTCCTTTAATTTCGGTATGTAAGGCGCTGGATTGCCTGCTGAAAGGGAAACGACTTGAACGTTGTGTTTTATGAGAAGCTTAAGAATTTCCTTTACGTCTGATGCTACAGTTAAAGGTACATTAACAGCAAATGGGCGCTCTGTCATCCCTTTTGTTGCAACAATCAGCTTTTCAACCTCATCTGCCGGCATTGTTCCGGCACCGATCGTCCCTAATCCCCCAGCGTTCGAGATAGCTGAAGCAAGTTCAGCATTGCTCACATTTCCCATCCCGCCTTGAATAATTGGGAACTCGATATTTAACTTTTCACAAACCGGATTCAAATTTTCCACCTCCCTTTTGTTCCTTTGTTATACTGAACCTATCAACCTATTTCCAGGGAGGCTCATATGAAATATTCATTTAACGGAAAAACGCCAGAAGTTCATGAAAGCGCTTTTATAGCTCCAGGTGCTCACGTCATTGGTGACGTAACAATCGGTGAAGGGGCAAGCATCTGGTTTAACAGCGTCCTTCGCGGTGATGAAGGTCCTATCTCAATCGGTAAAAAAACAAACGTTCAAGATAACTGTACACTTCACCTTTATGAAGGATACCCGCTTGTTCTTGAAGATGAAGTTTCAATCGGGCATAACGTCATCCTCCATGGATGTACGATAAAAAAAGGTGCGCTCGTAGGCATGGGCTCCACGATCCTCGATGGTGTCGAAATCGGTGAACAAGCCTTTATCGGTGCAAACACATTGATTCCCCCAGGCAAAAAAATTCCGCCGCGGGTCATGGTTATGGGTTCACCCGGCAAAGTCATCCGTGAACTGAACGATGAGGACTTAAAGCTAATCCAGCTTACAATCGACACGTATTACGAAAAAGGAAAGCAATTTGCCGCTGAACTTAAAAAGTAGTCCACTAGCAAGCACTTTCGTTCATAGATGCGAAAGTGCTTTTTAGTTAACCTTTGTTGCTATTGAAAGTGGTTGATTTCCGCTCCAGGTACTCGCTTTCCGCGGGGTGTGCGGTGAGCCTCCAAGGCGCTTTGCGCCCTTAGGAGTCTCACCTGTCCCACTGATCCCGCAGGAGTCTCGCACCTTGCGCTCCAATCAACTTATCAATGATGACTTTTAAAAGTTTTGTAGGCAATTACTCTTTTGAAAATGAATTTACTAAGACCGATTCTCCTGAATCAACGGATGATTCAGTGCATCAAATTCCGAATTCTTTTTTAGGGCATTTCCATCTGAATAGATACTTTCAAAGAAACGGCTTGCAGGTCCTGCAAGTGCGCGATAATAATCACTGAACAAAGATGCCGCATGATCGCCGAGCCATTCAGCAGGCAGAAGTTCCTGTGGCAAACCTGGATCGATAAAAAGGAACTTCCGGTATTCATGAACAAGCTTCGTCCGTTCAACAAAGCATTCCCCGTCCGTCATTTCGCCTTTTTCGATCTTGTTCTTATCGATCACATATTTTTGTGAATAAGTCACGATAAACTCATTGTATTTCGTGTTGATATCATTGAGATCCCAGCACTCAGAAACGAGCTTTTCATTCTCATTAGGACCATTATAAACGGCCGTAAATGAATGAACGTAGTCTTCGATCTGATATTTATCGATCATCAACTGAACCTGTTCAGAAGACTGATGAGGCGAAATCCAAAAGCTGTTTGCGAGGAGCCCGAAGCCGCTCCATACAAGCTCTTTACGAAGTTCATCCCTAATGCTTCTTTTTTCTTCAGGAATGGTGTAGGTGAACATCAGCCATTCCCCGTTCCATGGTTCCTGCTGCACTTTAAATATTCTTTTTGCAGCCTCATCCATCCGCTTTTTACCGCGTTCGGTTAAGTAATAATAACTTTTGTTTCCTTGCTTTCTGGCAGCGATCCATCCCTGTTTGTTCATTCTTGAAATAGCTGCCCTTACAGCTTGTTCATTATGGCCAAACTCTTCTAAAAGACGAATCAGGCTGCCGATCCATATTTCACTTCCATAATGCCTTATATAATCCCCATAAAGGGTAAAAATCATGGAACGTGTGTTTAAACTGTTTTGCATTGTATTTAACCTCATTTGTACCTGTAATTGTCTGTATAATCCTACCAGAACAATATGAGCGAAAACAAGTTACTCTCCTTTGAATACAGGTGGTCTTTTTTCTCCAAAAGCAACAAGTGCTTCCATTCGGTCTTTTGTAGGAATCGTCACTTCATACGCTTTAGCCTCGATAGCCAAGCCTGTCTGAAGATCAACTTCGCTTCCATATTTGATCGCATATTTTGCTTGCTGTACCGCAACAGGTCCATTCTTCATAATAAGCGACGCATAGTTCTCACAGACAGCCTTCAATTCTTCTCTGGATGTTACCTGGTTTAAGATACCATAAGAAAATGCCTCTTCTGCCATCATCTTTTTCGCTGTTAAAATTAGCTCCATCGCTTTTGCCTGACCGATCAGTCTTGGCAAGCGCTGCGTTCCACCAGCTCCTGGAATGATTGCCCAGCTAAGTTCTGTTAACCCCATGGAAGCTTCTCTTACAGAAACGCGAAGATCACAAGCTAGCGCAAGCTCAAATCCTCCGCCAAACGCGTGGCCGTTGATCGCACAGATTGTAGGCTGAGGCAAAGCTTCTACCGCAGAAAACACATCACGGATCTTACGTACGTTGCGTCGAACTTCAGATTCTGTCAGTGTACGGCGCTCTTTTAAATCAGCCCCTGCACTGAATGCTTTCTCTCCTGCTCCTGTAAAAATAACAACACGGACGTCATTGTTGTGATGAATGTCTTCGACTGTCTCTTCTAGTTCTTTTAGCGTTGCATAGTTAAAACAGTTCAATACCTCAGGACGGTTCAATGTTACATAGGCAACATGGTCTTTTACTTCATATAAAATGGCACTCATCGGATAATCCTCCTACTCATTAATGGCTTCAACAACAGAAGCGATTCCCTGCCCTACACCAATACACATTGTCGCAAGACCGTAGCGCGAACCTTGCTTTTTCATTTCATGGATCAGCGTCGTCAAAATCCTTGCACCGCTTGCTCCAAGCGGATGACCGAATGCAATGGCACCGCCGTTTACGTTTACTTTTTCTGAATCTAGTCCAAGTTCGTACATGCATGCCAATGATTGTGAAGCAAATGCCTCATTCAATTCGATCAAGTCCAAATCAGTCACAGATAAGCCTGCACGTTTTAATGCTTTACGTGATGCTTCGATCGGTCCAACACCCATGATCGCAGGTTCTAATCCAGCCACACCTGAAGATACATACCTTGCTAACGGTTTAAGACCTAGCTCATCCGCTTTTTCACGGCTCATTAATAAAAGTGCGGATGCTCCATCATTTACCCCTGAAGCGTTTCCTGCCGTCACAGTTCCGTCTTTAAACAACGGTTTAAGTGTCCCGAGCTTCTCCAGTGAAGTTTCTGGACGAGGATGCTCATCTTCTGTCACCCACGTTTCATTTCCTTTTCGGTCAACTAATCTCACGGGTACGATCTCATCTTTAAATCGGTCTTGTTCCATCGCTTTTTTAGCTTTTTGCTGAGAACTGAATGCGAACTGATCTTGTGCTTCTCTTGAGATGTCATATTTCTTCGCTACATTCTCTGCCGTTTCAGGCATAGAATCTGTTCCGAATTTTTCATGCATAAGCGGATTAACAAAACGCCAGCCGATCGTCGTATCGAACATCTTCATATCGCCGCGCGGATATTCGACTTCCGGTTTACCCATAACTAAAGGTGCCCTCGTCATGCTCTCTGTTCCTCCAGCAATAAATACATCGCCTTCACCTGCCATGATGGCACGCGCAGCATAGATTACCGCATCCATTCCTGATCCGCAAAGGCGATTGATCGTTGTTCCGCCAACCTCAACAGGCAGTCCTGCCAAAAGCGCAGACATACGGGCTACGTTTCGATTGTCTTCACCAGCTCCGTTTGCATTCCCAAAAATAACTTCTTCAATGTCCGATGGAGGCAATGCTGAATTTCTTTCTAATAGAGCTGAAATAACGACTGCACCAAGATCGTCCGGTCTTACTGACTTTAGAACACCTTTATAGCGGCCGATCGGTGTTCGGACAGCGTCAACAATAACAACCTCTTTCATTACTTCTTCACCCCGCTGCCTTCATTGGTGTAATCATAAACCCCTTTGCCTGATTTACGTCCAAGTCTTCCTGCTTTGACATACTTGACAAGAAGAGGAGCAGGGCGGTATTTTTCACCTAATGTTTTATGAAGATAGTTTAAGTTATTCAATCGTGTGTCGAGTCCTACCAGGTCACCAAGTTCGAAAGGTCCCATCGGGAAGTTCAATCCTAGCTTAATAGCTTTATCGATATCTTCAGGTGTACCCACACCTTCTTGAAGCATGTAAAACGCTTCGTTACCGATCATGGCAGAGATACGGCTCGTTACGAAACCAGGAAACTCGTTTACCGTAACCGTTTCCTTGCCCATTTTTACAGCAGCTTCTTTTGCAAGCTCAACCGTTTCGTCATCCGTTTCATGGCCGCGCACGATTTCTACAAGCGGCATTCTATGCACAGGGTTAAAGAAATGCATCGCAATTACTTTTTCTGGCCGCTTAGTAAATGACCCAATTTCTGTAGGGCTCATCGTCGACGTATTTGTAGCAAGCACGCAATGACTTGGTGCCGAATGGTCTAATTCTTCAAAAACAGCACGCTTGATCTCTATATTTTCTGGAACAGCTTCAATTACTATGTCTGCACCGCTGGCAGCTGCTGTTAGATGCACAGTATAAGAAAGTCTTCCTTGAGCTGCGCTTGCATCTTCTTGTGACAGCTTTCCGCGAGATACCGCTTTTGAAAAAATAGAATCGATTTCTTTTTTTGCGTTTTCCAGCTGATCTTGCTTTACATCAACAAGCTGAACATCAAATCCTCCAACCGCACAAACGTAAGCAATTCCTCTCCCCATTACACCAGATCCGATGACTACTGCATTTTGCAACATGGTCTCTCCTGCCTTTCTTTTTAAACAAGTGTTTAACTTTTGTGTGTAAAAAGCGAGCACGAATGCCCGCTTTTGTTTTGTATGACACTTTTCTATAAGGTTGTTGCTATTGGATCTTCGTTGCAAGTTGATTGGAGCGCAAGGTGCGAGACTCCTGCGGGACGAGCGGTCAGGTGGAGACTCCTAACGGCGCAAAGCGGCAGGAGGCTCACCGCACGCCCCGCGGAAAGCGAGCATCCTGAAACGGAAATCAACTACTCCCATGAGCAACAAAGCTTAAACTATAAGTTTTACAGATTAAAAGGATTCAATGGACGAGATCCTGTATATGACACTACACTCTTTGTTTCTGTATAAAGGTCTAGCGTTTCAATACAAAGCTCGCGGCCGAATCCAGATTGCTTGTAGCCCCCGAACGGCGTACCTGGGAATGCTGAGAACGGAGAATTGATCATGATCGTTCCAGCTTGAATCATGCCCGCTACACGAGTTGCTTTTGCATGATCCTTAGTCCAGATCGCAGCAGCTAAACCGAAGTCTGTATTATTTGCTAAACGAACCGCTTCTTTTTCATCCTTAAATGTGGATACAACGACAACAGGACCAAAGATTTCTTCCTTAACCACTTTCATTTCTTCGTTTACATCCGTAATGATCGTCGGCAAGTACCAGTGGCCATTTTCAAAACCATCCACTTTAGCACGGCCGCCTCCTAAAGCAATGGTTGCTCCTTCTTCTTCAGCAGATTTCACATAACCGTCGATTACTTCAAGCTGGCGCTCAGAGATGATCGCACCAACATGCGTTCCTTGATCTAGCGGATTTCCAAGAACAAGTTTCTTCGCTTTTTCAACGAACTTTTCCATAAATGCTTCATAAACACTTTCCTGAATGTAAAGACGAGAGCGTGCTTCACATGATTGACCCGTGTTATAGAAAATACCGAACAATGAGCCATCTACAGCAGCATCGATATCTGTATCTTCAAAAACAAGGTTAGGGGATTTTCCGCCAAGCTCAAGCGTCACACGTTTAATCGTCTGTGATGCTTTCGCCATGATGTCTTTTCCTGTTCCTGTTTCACCTGTGAACGCGACTTTATCAACACCTTCATGCTCAGCAAGGTACGAACCAACAGTAGCTCCATCACCTGTAATGATGTTTACAACACCTTCAGGAACTCCAGCTTCGTGGCAGATCTCTGTCATAACAATCGCTGTTAATGGTGTTAAGCTCGCAGGCTTTAAGATCACAGAGCATCCTGTTGCGATAGCCGGAGCAATCTTCCACGCTGCCATCATCATCGGATAGTTCCAAGGAATGATCTGTGCACAAACACCAAGAGGCTCTTTTAACGTATAGTTCATAAACGGCCCTGGCATCGGGTTCACTGCACCGCGATGGCTTACGATTGCACCTGCATAGAATTCGAAGTCTTCGATTGCCTGCATTACTTGTCCTTGTGCAGCGCTTAACGATTTCCCGCTGTTAAGGATTTCAAGCTCAACAAGTTCATTGAAACGAGAACGCATGATGCTCGCGATTTTGTTCATCGTGCGTGAACGCTTATTTACAGGAGAGCGCTTCCATTTACCTGTTTCGAATGCAGTTCGTGCGGCTTGTACTGCACGGTCAACATCAGCCTTCGTCGCTTTAGCTACCTTCGCTAACGGTTCACCAGTCGCTGGGTTGTACGTAACAAAATACTCCCCTTCCGAACCGGCCGTACTTTGACCGCCAATAATCATATCGTATTGATCACGCTTCACTGCTTTAACTTCCATTTTTGCTGTACTCATACTCTCCACTCCCTTTTCTTAGATGTCTATTTTCCTGTGAATGCAGGTTTTCTCTTTTCTAAAAATGCATGCAGTCCTTCTTGATGATCTTCAGACTCTCCTGCGATCTTCTGTGCTTGTGCTTCATATTCGAGCACTTCGTTCAGATCGCTTTCCCAGGTTTTATTTAAATAACGTTTAATAAGCCCGATTGCTTTCGTAGGCATGTTTGCCAATTTTTCCGCGAACGTTTCAACTTCAAGCATGAACTCTTCTTCGCTCACTGTTTTTGTAACGAGACCGAACTCTTTAGCTTGCTGTGCTGTAATCTTTTCACCGAGTACTGCAAGCTCCATCGCTTTCGCATGCCCGACTAAACGCGGCAAGAAGTATAGGTTCCCTGAGTCTGGAACTAAGCCCACGTGAATGAACGCCTCAATAAAACTCGCTTTCTCGCTCGCGATACGGAAATCGCACGCCAATGCCAAGCTCATCCCTGCACCTGCTGCCACACCGTTTACCGCTGCGATCACTGGCTTTTCCATCGCCACAAGTGCTTGCACCATCGGGTTATACCCTTTGCGGAGAACTTCACCATAATCCGTAGAATCTGTCGAACCAGTTAAGTCCTGTCCGGAACAGAATGCACGCCCAGCTCCAGTAATGACTACTGCTCTTACCTTGCTGTCTTTGTTCGCCTCTTTAACCGCCGACACCATTTCCTTATGCATGAGTGATGTAAAAGCATTTAGTTTATCCGGACGGTTCAGTGTAATCCATGCTGTCTTTCCTCTTGTTTCGTAGCTAATCGTTTCAAACATGGTTATCCCCCTACTTCCCTTTAAACTCTGCAGGACGTTTTTCAACAAATGCTTTCATGCCTTCTTTTTGGTCCTGCGATGAGAATAATAGGTAAAAGTTTTTTCTTTCAAACTGCATGCCTTCATATGTTGAATAATCGATAGATTTATAGACGGTTTCTTTAATTAAACGAGTCGATAATGGAGCTCTTGAAGCTACAATTCTTGCATACTTTTTCGCTTCTTCTAAAACAAGTTCAGGTGCGATAACGCGGTTGATCACTCCATATTGGAGCGCTTCATCTGCTGTCATCGGATCACCGAGCCACAGCCATTCCAGTGCTTTCTTCTGTCCCATAAGCTTAGTGAGCTTTACTGTTCCTCCAGCACCTGGCATTACCCCAAGTTTGATTTCAGGGAATCCGAACTGTGCGTTCTCTGCCGCAAAAAGAATATCTGCACAAAGAGCAAGCTCAAACCCCCCGCCGAAACAATAGCCGTTAACAGCACCGATAATCGGTTTCTTTATCGTTGCGAGACGATCCCATTCTTTGAACTGGTTTAATAGTTCAAGAGAAACGCTGTCGTCTTCTTTCATTTCATCAATGTCTGCACCAGCAGCAAATGCACGCTGGTTACCTGTTAAAACAATTGCTTTCACCTCATCATTACGGTCAAATCCTTCAAAAGCATCTAAAAGCTCCGTAACCATCGGCCGGTTGATCGCGTTTAGAACACGCGGCCTGTTTAATTGAATTAAGGCAATCCCATCTTCAACTGAGGTTATGATTGTTTCGTAATTACTCATTGATTTCCTCACCGATCATGAGCGTTACAAGTTCTGCTGCAAAGCTCATTAAGTCTTTACCAGAAGCTTTACCTTCGTCTGACTTCATCGCTGCTTTTAGTGCGTCATGATCATCGTAGTACATTTCACAAAGAATATGGTACTCGCTTTTCCCCATTGGAGAACCAACAATCTTAGTTACTTCCATTTTGCGAAGTCCAGGAATCTTTTTTGTAATCTCTGTATGATGTCCAAAATAGTGCTCGTCGAATTGATCAATGTTTTCCGGTGTTTTGTAAAGTGCGATTAATTTTACCATGTGTGTTTCCTCCCTATTTTTAACCTCATATTTTTTTGTGGCTACCCCATATCAGCAACTGGTTTCATTGCTTCAAACGGGTTTTTGCACGACTTGCAATACAGGATGCTTCGGCATGCTGTCGGACCAAAAATGTTTTCCATCGTCACATAGGTTGACCCGCAATATGGACAGTCGATCTCCCATGGCTCACCCATTACATGGTTCGCCGGCGGCGGAGAGATTCCGAATTCTTTTAATCTCTCACGTCCCTCTGGTGTGATTCGGTCTGTTGTCCATGAGGGTGTAAATACAAAATTCACTTCTGCCGATTCAATTCCTTCTACTGTTTCTAAGGCTTTTTTAATATCTCTTTCGATGATATGCAAGGCAGGACACCCCGAAAAGGTAGGCAGTACGGAAACTTTCACATTTCCATCTGTCACTTCTACTTCGTGTATCATACCCAGGTCCAATATGCTGACGGAGGCGATTTCAGGATCTTTAACATCCCCAAGCGCGTCCATAACGGTATCGGTCATGCTGTTTTTTATTTCGGACACGTGGTTCATCTCCTTTCTAGATCGTCTTACCAGCCAGTTGCAGGATTTGTAGCATACACTTCTGAAAGTGTAGATAATGCTTGTTTTAAATCATCTGTGTGAACACCGTTTCTCCCGTTGCCTCTTTCCATTCGAGGCTCGCCAGGATATTCTGCTCCCACTTCTTTAAACACTGCTTCCATCTTGTTCGTCCAGCGTTTTTTCATGACTGCTTCATCATCGATCAAGTTCGCTTTCACGATCTCTGCGTATGAAGGAACAAGTGTAAGAACACCGCCGAAATCCTTCCAGACTTTTTCAATAGCTGCGTTCATACGCTCGATCGCTTCATCTGTACTCGTCATCAGCTGCTTAAACCAAACTTCCCAGTGCATGAGGTGATAGTATTGTTCGGTCATGATTTTTCTTGCTGCCTCAGCTAATGGCTCATAAGAAGAATGGCGAAGCGAATCTAAACGAATCTGTTTATGCACCGCATAAAAGTAATTGCGGACTACAGCAAATGCCCAGTCATAATCAGGTTCTTTTAAATACGTGCCAGGTCCGTTCACTTCTTCTAAAATGATGGCATTGCGGAATTGATCAGGTGTACGCAAATGAGCAATTCTATCTGCTTCCCCTTCTCCAAGATCCTCTAATAGACGATAGTAAAGGTTTGCATGACCCATCATGTCCTGAGAGATGGATGAGAACGCAACATCCTCTTCAATATGCGGCGCAAGTCCGAGCCATTCAGATCCACGGAACGAAAGAATAAAATCATCGTCTCCCATCTGATAGAGAAGCTCGATCAATGCGGCTTTCTCTTGTGGCTTCAATGTTTCCTGTGTCATTAATTGTCTCCCCTTCCGCCAAGGATGTGCTGTTCTGTAAACTGCTCCTGGTTGTAGTCACGCCATTTCTTCTTTAAATAACCGTATCCTTTTGTTTCTCTATACTCCTTATCAAGCCTTTTGAGCATCTCTCTCTCATCCTGATTCAGACCGCGGATGTTCTCTCTTTTTACAACCCAGATGTCAGCAACCGTCTCTCTTCTGAAAAAGTTCTCTTTTGCCATGATGAGTGCCATATCAGCGTTAGGAGCTAAAAGGCTGAAGCTGTGCTGAAACGGTGATTTATCTGTTTTTTTGCTAAATACTTCATATACGTTGTAAAACTCATTTTTCGTTTCGTTCACGTTGGTTGTCTCTCCCTTCCGCTGTTAGATCGCTTTTTTAGCAGCCAATGCCTCGCGTACCCACTCGTTATTTTTGTATGAGCGGCGGCGAAGGTCTAAGCGATTTTGAGATTGTGGCCCGTTTCCGGAAACGATCTGCTTAAACTTGCTCCAATCAGCATCCTTATAGATCCACATTTGTGTTTCTTCATCAAAACGGATCGTATCATCCGGAATCGTTAGTCCGAGCGACCAAATACGCGGAATGTATTTTATAAAGAATTCTTGCCTTAGATCTTCATTCGTTTTTGTACGGATTTTGTACATAATGTTCTTATCCGCATTAGAGTTGCCCGTTTCTTTAGCCGATTTCGGTCCGAAGAACATGATAAGTGATTCCCACCAGCGGTTAAGAGCATCCTGCAGCATCTGGCGCTGTTCAGGAGAACCTTCTGCCATCGCTAAAATAATGCTCTCTCCATGCTGTGCGTGGAATACTTCTTCTGCACAAATACGCTTTAGCGCTCGAGCGTACGGACCATAAGAAGAATCAAGCATCATACTTTGAGAGATGATTGCAGCTCCATCTACAAGCCATGCAATGATTCCAGCGTCTCCCCAAGTAGGAGCATCCATATGGAAAACGTTATGGAACTTCAGTTTCCCTGAAAAAAGGTCTTCCATGATATCATGGCGTGTCTTTCCTAGCGGAGCCATCAAGTCTTCTGCTACACGAAGCAGCAATTGGCCATGACCCATTTCGTCCTGTACCTTAGCCATGATTGCAAGCTTGCGGTGCAAGGAAGGTGCTTTAGGTACCCATTCTTTCTCTGGAAGCGCTCCCATAATTTCCGAAATCCCATGCATTGAAATCAAACGAATCAGCTGCAGACGATAATCATCGGGCATCCAGTCATCGGGTTCAATCTTTTCGCCAGCATTGATACGATCTAAGAAATGCTGCATCTTTTCTTCTTCACTAAGTTGATTAAAGCTCACACCAACTGTCATGTTATTCCCTCCTGTTGTATTACGTTTTATTACCGTAATTATAAAATAACGTCATACTTTTAAACAATGGTTAAACACCCATTTTTTTCTGAGAGTGCCTCACAACTCTGATCGCCTTTCCTTCTGAACGCGGAATAGTTTTTGGCGGAAACACTTTTATCTTCATTGTTACAAGGCAAGTATCTTTAATTTTTTTAGAGATGGTTTGTTTAAGCAGCTCTGTTGCGGAATGTGCTTCATCACCGTTCGTTATTGCATAAAGTTTTTCACTCATCTCCACATGAAGTTCGATGTGCTCCCTGAATCCTTCTGTCTGTATATGCACCTGGTAATGAGGGACGATATCCTCATTGGCAAGCAGGCAATTCTCGATCTCTGAAGGGAAAACATTAACCCCTCTGACAATGATCATATCGTCGATCCGCCCCTTCACCCTGCTCATCCGGACCGAAGTCCTGCCACAGCTGCAAGGTGTACGGTCAAGCGAAGCGATATCACCTGTACGATAGCGGATGATCGGAAAAGCTTCTTTCGTTAAGCTCGTAAAAACAAGTTCCCCATATTCTCCGTCCGGCATTGGTTCGAGCGTATCCGGATTAATAATTTCAGCTATAAAGTGGTCATCCATAATATGCAATCCGTTCTGTGCTTCGTGACACTCCATCGCTACTCCAGGCCCCATCACTTCGCTGAGCCCGTAAATATCCATAGCCTTGATTCCGAGCTTTTCTTCGAGCGTTGCCCGCATCTCTTCCGACCAAGGCTCCGCACCAAATATACCGTATTGAAGTGAAGTTTCTCTTGGATCTTTTCCGAGCTCTTCCATCTTTTCCGCAATGGTTAAAATGTAGGATGGTGTTCCGCAAATCACTTGCGGTTTGAAATCTTCAATAAGTAAAATCTGACGCTCTGTGTTACCTCCAGATACAGGAACCGTAACCATCCCCAGCCGTTCTGATCCGTTATGAAGACCTAGTCCGCCAGTAAAAAGTCCATATCCATAAGCGTTGTGCAGGACATTGCCCGGCTCACCGCCCGCTATTGCTATAGACCGCGCTACCATGTCACTCCATCTTTCAATGTCACCTTCTGTATAACCGACAACGGTAGGTTTCCCGCTTGTACCAGAGGATGCGTGAAGCCGGACTAGATGGTCTTGCGGAACCGCAAAAAGTCCGAATGGATAGTGATCACGGAGATTCTTTTTTACAGTGAACGGGAGCTTTTGCAAATCTTCCAGTGAGTTTATTGATGATGGATGAATTTCTTTTTCGTCAAATGCATTTTTGTAAAAGGGCACATTTTCGTAAACTGTTTGTACTGTCTGCTTTAAACGGTGAAGCTGAAACTCTTGTTTCTCATCTCCATTCATGCACTCCACATTAGGATGAAGAATCATTCATTGTTCATCTCCTTTTACGATTATGTAAGCGATTACATTTAGAAATAAAAAAATATGACGTTTTTATAGCGTTATTGAATATTAGTGTAATGTAATTTGATTTAAGCTTATCATTTATATTAATTTTCTGTCAAATAGATTTGGGTGCTGGACATGCAAGCCAATAAGGCTAATTATTGATATATTTCCAAATTCGCTGATATATTTATTTTTTTGCTGATAAAATTTGATATTCGCTGATAAAATGAAATTTTTGCTGATAAAACAAATTTAGTGCCTAATTTCCACTACCGACATGCTTCATCGGCTCCAAATTACAAAAAACCGCCCTCACAAGAAGGCGGTTTTCCATCAATTTATCTATTAATACAGAAGATCCAGAAATTCCTGACGGGAAACATTACCAAAATAGTGTTTCAAATCGATATCTTCCAGAACTTTTTCAATTTCTTCGCGATCGTAACGCACACCGTTCAGCTTATTCTCGATATCTGATACATCTCCTACACCGAAGAAGTCTCCAAAAATCTTACTTTCTTGGATAATTCCTTTTACGATGTGAAGGCGGATATCAATTGAGCCTGCTGCAAAACGATTAGATAATTCAACGTTAAACTTTGGCGACTTACCGTAGTTCCAATCCCAGTTCGCATAACGCTCTCTGGAGATTTTGCGGATCTCAGCCCAGTCACTTTCTGTTAACTCGTATTTTGGAATCGAATCGAACTCTTCAAACAAGTAAGTAAGAAGTATTTCTTTAAATTCTTTCATTGTCATGTCTTCATTCAAGTGCTCACGAATATTCGTAACACGGCTTCGGATGGACTTGATCCCTTTAGATTCAATCTTGTCCATGCGGACGTTTAAAGCTGATACTACATTTTCAATCTCAGAATCAAACAATAAAGTTCCATGGCTGAACATACGCCCTTTTGTTGAGAACTGCGCATTGCCCGATATCTTCTTGCCTTCAGCCAAGATATCGTTCCGTCCGCTTAATTCAGCGTTCACACCAAGCTTTTTCAAGGCTTTTACTACTGGATCAGTGAACTTTTTAAAATCATGAAAAGAGTTTCCATCATCCTTTGTGATGAAGCTGAAGTTCAAGTTACCAAGGTCGTGATACACAGCTCCGCCTCCAGATAAACGGCGTACTACATGAATCCCCTGATCACGCACGTACTCTGCGTTTATCTCTTCAACCGTATTCTGGTTCTTGCCGATGATGATGGATGGTTCATTTATATAAAAAAGCAAATACGTTTCATTGATGTCCAAATGCTTCAAAGCGAATTCTTCTATCGCCAAATTCACTCTTGGGTCTGTAATATTTTCATTATCAATAAAAAGCATAGTTTTCTCCTCTTTCAGTCCCTATCTTTAAGCTCCCCACGTCCAGCCGGATGAGGCAAGCTCCACTTTATTGTTATACACCTCTTTTGCCTCTGTGACAAGCTGTGATAACTGACCAAAATGAGGAAGATGTGTGAGCAGCAGCTGTCGGGCTTCTGATTGATGAGCAAGCTTACCGCAATCTTCAGAAGTCATATGACCAGGACCGCTTCCATCCATTCCCTTATAAAAGTTGCATTCAGCAATAAGAAGATCAGCATTATGGCTGAAAGGTACCAGTTCAGGAATAAGTGCAGTATCCGCTGTATAGACTATCGTATCTTTCCCATCTGTTATACGCATCGCATAACAAACGGCTGCATGCTTCGTCAGCTGAAATGTAATCGTAAACGGACCCACTTTTAATTCACCAGAAGGATCATAAGCGATTCCTTTTGTATGCTGAAGATGAGTCAAAGAAAGCAATCCAGCTTCATCTTCGTTATGGCCATAGATCGGAAGCGTCTTAATCCCTTCTTGCAAAAAAGACTGAATGAGCCTGCTATATTGAAGTACTCCAATATCCGCCACATGGTCAGCATGATAATGAGAAATAACCACTGCATCCAACTCTTCTGGTTTTATGTACTTTTGCAACTGGGAAAGCACGCCGCTTCCGCAATCCACAAGAAGGTTAAAACCTTCACTTTGTAAAAGATAGCCTGATGTTGCTTCCCCTGCACCAGGATATCCGCCCCAGTAGCCTAAAACAGTAAGTTTCATGTAAAATTCCTCCGATTTTATTTGGATATCTTCAGAGTATCAGAATCAAGTTTAGTCTTCCATTTTACAAAATAAAAAACACCGTAAAGAATCGGTGTTTATTACGCTCTTTTCTAAAAAATTGTTGCAACTGAGAGTTTTTTAAATTCTTCATTGAATAGTTAATTGGAGCGAAAGGACGAGACTCCTCGAAAATGAAAATCACATTTTCTTCGTGCGATATAACGCTGTCGCAGCCTTCCTTGTCCTGCAGGATGAGTGGGACAGGCGAGACCACTCAATGTCGCTGGGCGACGAGTGGGCTCACCGCACACCCTGCGGAAAGCGAGTTCTGTAGCGGAAATTAACCTCTTACAAAAGCTACTAAGTTTACAAAAACAGCCTTTTAAAAAAATTTAATTATCAACCAGAAACATTTTTCCCAGTCCAACCTGTATATTGATGTGTATGCCCATCATTAAAAGTAGTTGTTCCTGTTAGCATATGATAATGTGTTCCATCCGCAGAATAGATGGGAGGTCCGGTGGTTCCAGAGAAACGATGAACATGCCCGTCATCAAAGGTGGTTGTTCCTTCATAGTTATGAACATGCCCCATTGTGTTTTTGACTGGACTTGTCGTCCCTTGGACAGTATGCGAATGCCCATCATTAACTGAAGTCTGCGTAGAATATTGGTGAACATGTACGTTTCTGCCCATCCATTTCATTTGTTCAATCTCATGATCGTGCACAATACTTCCTCCTTCCTTACATATTATCTCTCCTATTTCTATGTACGTGTTTTCAAAAAATACATAAAGAAAACTTGATTGACGCCAAGCCTTTCGGTCAGCCTTAGTTGCCCTTATACTTTGTTCATAAACTTGTTCCGCTGCGTCGATCATCATCCGCTTACCAAGTTATGATTTTTAAAAGTGAAACAAAAATCCCTGCAGCTAATTTAAGCTGCAGGGATTCCAAAAATAAGACTTCTATTCTTTTACCGCACCAGATGTCAGACCAGATACAATCTTACGCTGGAACGCTAGAACCATTATTACAAGAGGCACTGTTACGATAACTGTTGCAGCCGTAACTTCACCCCACGGAATCGTGAATTGTCCTTCAAACATCGCGATACCTACAGGAACGGTTTTATAAGCATCATCTGTGTTGATCGTTAACGCAAACAGGAACTCGTTCCATGCCGAGATGAACACAAGGATCGCTGTTGTGAAAATCCCTGGGATTGCAAGCGGCAGGATAACTCTCCAATAGGTTTGCATCAAGGACGCTCCGTCGATCTTCGCCGCTTCTTCTAAATCAAACGGTATCTTACGGAAGAAAGTTACAAGCAGCCAGATTGAAAGCGGCAAGGTAAAAGTCGTATAAGGAATGATCAAACCAAGATAACTGTTCGTCAATCCAAGGTTCTTCAATACAATATAGATAGGCGAGATCGTTGCGATCTGCGGAAACATCGATACCGAAAGCACCAAACCTAAGATAAATGTTTTTCCTTTAAACTTTAAGCGTGCGATCGCATAAGCCGCAAAGCTCGCAACAAGTACGGCATAGACCGTTGTAATCGTTGAAACCACCAAGCTGTTCCACAGATATTTTAAAAAGGGATAGTTCACAAATACAGATTCGTAATTTTCAAGAGTCATATTATCCGTAAACGGTATGAACGCACGATCGCCAAACAGCTCGGCAACCGGTTTAATTGAACTTGCCAGTACCCATAAAAACGGAAACATGACAAGGAAGACAAACAATGTTAGAAATACGTAAAACATTGGACCCGCTTTTTTGTTCATTTCCTATTCACTCCTTATGTTTTCCGTTTTTTACTTATCATTTAAAAGATCTCGACCTAAAAACTTAATATAGATCATCGAGATGATCGCCACACAGATAAACACAATGACGGACAACGCCGAACCTTCACCGAAATTGGTTTGTGCAAACATAACTTTATAAGCAAGTATTGAGATTGTTTCAGTAGAGTTTGCTGGGCCTCCGCCTGTTAAAACGTAGATCAAATCAAACACACGGAACGCATCCAGTGTACGGAACAATAATGCTACAAGAATGCTAGATTTTAATAAAGGCAATGTGATTTTCAAAAATTGCTTCCACTTACTCGCTCCATCAATGGCTGCTGCTTCATACAGAGAACTCGGAATCGTCTGTAATCCAGCCAACAAGAGCAATGCCATATAAGGTGTTGTTTTCCAAACATCCGCAAAAATTACCGAGAACATCGCACCATTGCTGCTTGTTAATAGATCTGTCATTCGGTCAAAAAGACCAACACTTTCAAATGCTTTCGCTACGATCCCGTTTTGACCATCGTATAAGTATTTCCACATGAACGCCGAAACAGCTGTCGGAATCGCCCATGGTATGAGGATTGTCGCACGGACAAGCCCTCTTCCGAAGAACGCCTTGTTAATCAGGATCGCAATTGCTAGGCCAATTACAAGCTCAGCGAAAACAGAGATTACAGTAAAGACCGTAGTATTTGAGATCGCCTTCCACATACGTCCGTCAGATAGATTCTCTTTATAATGTTTAAGCCCGATAAAGTTCGGTGTGATGACAGAGTCGCTTAACGATGAGGATAATCCGATCACATCATCTGGATTTTTCAGTTCATCCTTCAGTTCCCGTACTTGAACTGTCGTTTCGTCTACTGTCTTTTCAAGATCAAGAGCTACTTCTTTATCTAACTCTGCAACTGCAAGATCCTCACTGACAGGCTTCATGACCATCAGC
This sequence comes from Fictibacillus arsenicus, assembly GCF_001642935.1. NCBI lineage: Bacteria > Bacillati > Bacillota > Bacilli > Caryophanales > Fictibacillaceae > Fictibacillus > Fictibacillus arsenicus. The sequence continues at coordinate 695,736 of NZ_CP016761.1, read as the reverse complement.
TTTTCATCAACCTGATCATATTGATCCTTCAGCTCACCGTCTTTCTTTAATTCTGAATCTATTTTTTCAAGATTAGCCTGAATCGCCTCTAGTTCTTCTTTTGTTTTTCCAGAAGCCTCTCCTATTTCTTCATCAAGAGAATTCATTAAAAAAGGATAGTTATCCAGGTAAGTATGGAGATTCACACTGTATGAAGTATGAGCTTCAGATTTCCCTGGGTTGTTCAGCCTTAAGTCAAACATGCTGTAGTAAAAAGATTGAAAAACCGGCCAAATCGCAATGACAAAAATAAGAATCATGGCAGGGGCAATAAGCAGATAGCCGATTGAACGTTCAGACAGCTTCTTTTTGCTCTTTGATTTCGTCTTTGCCTCAATAGGTTTTGGGTTATTAGGCATTAAGTTAGGTTTCAAAAGGGTCAGCTCCTTGCTTTTCGAATGCAATCGACGGACGGGCGTTGAAACGTCCATCCATTTCACTCTTATGGAATCGATACCAGCTATAGAGAAAGGGGAGCCTTCACCACAGAAGGCCAGCCCCTATTTCCAAAATTATTGATTATTTTTCAAGTTTCTCTGAAATTTCTTTTTGCATATTCTTTGCAGCTTCTTCAGGTGTAATCTTTTTAGCGATAGCTTGAGATACCTGAACTTGGATGATGTCAGAAATCTCAGGGTAGTTCGGTGCTACCGGACGAGATACCGCAGCTTCAAGAGCTTTTACAAATCCTTCATCCTTGTAGTAAGGGTTTGCTTTTAGAATTTCTTCATCTTCGTAAAGAGAAAGAATCGTTGGTGCATGTCCGCCTTTGATCGCGTCGATCTTCTGTCCTTCTTCACCAGCCATAAAGCTTAAGAACTTCCATGCTTCTTCAGGATGCTTCGTGTTCTTGTTAATACCAGCCATCCATCCGCCAAGTGTTGCCGCAGATCCTGCATCTCCAGCTGGAAGTGGAGCAGCTGCTACTTTACCTGCGATTTTAGATTGCGACTCATCGTTTGCTAACGCATATTGATATGGCCAGTTACGAATCAAACCAGCTTGACCGTTGATGAATGCTGTATGAGATTCTGGCTCAGCAAATGTTGTGATGTTTTGCGGTACAACATCAGAGTTTACGATCTCTACTAGCTTAGAGATCCCTTTGATCGCTTCTGGAGAATCTACTTTTACTTCACCATTTTCGTCGATGATTTCTCCGCCGTAAGAAGCGATGAATTCAACAGCGTTACATACAAGTCCTTCATACTGCTTCGCTTGCATCAAGTAACCGAACTGTGTTCCGCCTTGACCTTTTGTTTCTTTCGCTTTCGCTAAAAGCTCGTCCCACGTTTTTGGAACTTCACCTTCTGGAACTAGATCTGTACGGTAGAAAAGCATTCCTGCATCAATGAACTTAGGAAGTGCCCACTGCTTGCCCTTAAACTTGGCAGCGCTGATCGCACCTTCGTTATAGGCTCCTACGTCAACACCATCTTTTTCGATAAAACGATCAAGCGGCATCAAGAATCCAGCTTGTGCGAATTCAGCAGGCCAGATAACATCCAGGTCAATAACATCGATCTCATCGGAATTTGCATTAAATGCAGTTACGTAAGCATCATGCTGTTTTCCAGTATCTGCAGGCATTTCTTTAAACTCTACATCAATGTTAGGGTATTTTTTTTCAAAAGCTTCCACCATTGCTGTAGTCCCTTGTGTATCATCCTTACCACGCGCATAAACGATTTTTACTTTTTCGTCTTTATCCCCGCCGCCAGAATTGCTGCTGCCTTCCTCTTTGTCTGAGCAAGCTGCAAGCACAAGTGAAAGCGCAAGCGAAGTCGAAATCACTTTTGAAATCTTCTTAAGCTTTTTCATGTTTTATCCCCCTACTCTCCTGTTTTGTAAACGATTTCATTTTGTTATGTGGAACAACGTTGAATCAGTTTTAAAGGCAAAATGACTTCTTTTCTAACCGATGTCCTCTTTGATTTAATTGATTCAATCATTAATTCCATCGCCTGCCGTGCAATTGTCTCAATCGGCTGCTCAATAGTAGTCAATTCCATGAGTTCTGCCAGAGGCTGATTATCAAATCCAATAACGGCTAGATCTTCAGGCACCTTCCACCCCGCATCTGATGCAGCCTTAACAATTCCTGCAGCTACCTCATCACTTCCAGTAAAAAGGGCTTGTGGCGGATCTGACAGTTTCTTCAGGGCCTCGAACGTCCTTTTACCGTCTTGCACACTGTAAGCACCACCGAAATACCATTCATCCTTCATCTGAAGCCCAGCTTCATTCAGTGCCTTCAAAAATCCGATTCTTCTGTCATGCGCCACTCTTGAACTCTTATGGTCACCCGTACAATACCCAAGCTTTGTATATCCCTGTTCGATCAAGTGCTTCGTTCCTATATAGCCGCCTTTGATCTGGTCTAAAAAAACAAGGGGAACTTGTGCCGAGTCAGAGTATTCGTTGCATACAACAATAGGACCGTAAGCCAAATATGGTTCAATCTTACTCCAGTCATTTTCGATTGACGTCAGAATCAAACCATCTACCTGTTTTGTTTTTAAAAGCTCCAAAAAGTTGCGCTCTTGTTCCTTTTTATAACGTGTTTGACACAAAATCAGCTGATAGCCTTTTTTGGCAGCCTCTTTTTCCATCACTTCAACTAAATGACTGAAAAAGGGATTCGTGATGCGAGGAACATAGACGGCAATCGTTTCTGTTTGCTGTCTTCGCAATCTTCTTGCTGATGAATTCGGAACATAGTTGAGTTCTTGCATAGCATTTGACACAAGCCGCTTTTTTTCTTCTGTTACATACGGATGCTGGTTGATCACCCTTGAAACAGTTGTGCGGGACAGCCCTGCCAATTTCGCCACATCTTGAATGGTTGCCATCAGATTCTCCTCTTTAGAACTTTCTGGAATCGAAATCATGAAATCGTTTTCATATTCAGAGTATAGTTCAACTATTAACTGCAGGTCAATGCCTTTTTTCAGAAAGTTTTGTATTTAAAGATTTGATTTAAAGCAGGAGTTTAATCGAAACAAACGAACTTATGATAAAATACATAAACGATTAGTTACATGAAAGGAGCCGGACAATGATTAAAGTAAAAAACTTAAAAAAGTCCTTCGGCGATCTCGAAGTACTCAAGGACATCAACGCTGAAATAAAACCACAAGAAGTAGTATGTGTAATCGGTCCCTCTGGCTCAGGAAAGAGTACCTTTCTCCGCTGCATCAATAAGCTGGAGGAAATTACAGGCGGTCAAGTTTTAGTAGATGGAGCAGATATTACTGATCCCAAAACAAACATTAATAAGATAAGGGAAGATGTTGGCATGGTATTCCAGCAGTTCAACCTCTTTCCGCATAAAACAGTACTAGAGAACGTTACACTTGCTCCACTCAAAGTAAGGAATGCAAACAAAGAAGAAGCTAGGGACAAAGCATTGAAACTGCTCGCAAAGGTAGGTTTGCAGGATAAAGCGAACGCCTATCCTTCCCAATTGAGCGGAGGGCAAAAACAGCGTGTCGCGATTGCACGCGCACTGGCAATGGACCCAAAAATCATGCTTTTTGATGAACCAACTTCCGCACTTGATCCAGAAATGGTCGGTGAAGTTTTAGAAGTAATGAAGGATCTCGCACGGGAAGGAATGACGATGATCGTTGTGACTCACGAAATGGGCTTTGCTCGCGAAGTTGGCGACCGAGTGATTTTCATGGACGGCGGGTACATTGTTGAGGAAAATGTTCCTTCTGAATTGTTTGGAGACCCTCAGCATGAACGTACGAAGCTGTTTTTAAGTAAGGTGTTATAAAAAATCGAGGTGAAACCAGCTTTCTGCATTATGGGAGCTGGTTTTTTTTGAATTCTAGAGATTCGCTGTTGAATACCTGCGTTGGTATAAAATGAAGTTTATAGACTGTAATTGAACATTTATAAGCCGTAAAACATTTTTCTAAACCGTAAAAAAATATTATAAGCTGTAATTCACCATTTATAGACTTTTTGACAAACTAGGCGCTGGTCATATTTAAAAACACCCCTCACACCAGTCCTGAATTTTCCTTAACAAAAAACTGGATCCCAACAGGAATCCAGTTTTTCATCTTCATTATTTAGTTAATTAAACCTTTACTCTCTAAGAAATCTTTAGCTACTTTCCGCGGATCTTCTTTATCCAAGTCAACCTTCGCGTTCATTTCAGCTATTTCTTTCTCAGTAATCTTTCCTTCAAGTTCATTTAACACGCCTTCAAGCTTCGGATATTCTTTCAATGTATCCTCTCTAACGATCGGTGCAGCGAAATAAGGCGGGAAGAACTTCTTGTCATCTTTTAATGTCTCTAAATTAAAGCGGACAATCCTTCCGTCCGTTGTAAACGCTGGAACCGCGTCTACTTTTCCTTCTTTTACTGCAGTATACATTAAGTTCGGATCGAGGCTTCTTTTCACTTTAAAGTTTAAGCCATACGTTTTTACAAACGGTTTGTATCCGTCTTCACGTTCAAAAAACTCTGTTGGTCCGCCAAAAGATACTTCATTTGAAATAGGTGCTAATTCTGAGATCGTCTTTACATTTATTTGTTTTGCTTTGTCAGGATTTAAAGCTAATGCATAGGTGTTCTCAAATCCTAATGGCTTTGTCCACTTCAGGTTATATTTTTTCGCATAGCCTTTTTTAACAGTGTCGTAGATTTCTTCAGGACTCATGCCTGGATCATACTTTTCTTTTAAGATGGTTAAATACCCTGTTCCGGTGTACTCAACATACATATCAATGTCGCCCTTTTTAATTGCTTCTGTTAAGATAGGCGTCTCCCCAATCGCTTCTTTAACGGTTACGGGATAATCCGTTTTATCTTTTATATATTCTGAAATGATGTATGGAAGTATATATTGCTCTGTCCATTTCTTACCTGTAATTACAATGGCATCTTCGTCTCCGCCTCCGCGCAATGCAAAGAATAGAACGAGAGCTGCAATAGGAATACCGATAAATAGCGGAAGTTTCCACGAACCACGCTTTTTTGCTGATGTTTTAGGCTCTGTAGCCATTTCAATTCTGCGCAATATAAAATCAAAAAGGATTGCTAATAATGCCGCTGGAATGGCTCCTGCTAAAACAAGTTCGTTACGTGTTGTCGATAGACCGCGGTAGATCAGATCTCCAAGTCCGCCTGCACCAATGAATGCTGCTAACGTAGCCACACCAATGGTTAAAACTGTTGCGGTTCTCAGACCTGCCATAATGATAGGCAGTGCTAATGGCAGTTCGATCATTCTTAAAATTTGAGAATTGGTCATTCCCATTCCTTTACCTGCTTCAACGACTGATTTGTCTACTCCCGTAATACCTGTGTAAGTATTGCGTAAAATCGGCAATAGGGCATAAACCGTCAGTGCGATGATAGCCGTAGTGCTTCCGATCCCAAAGACAGGGAGCAAGAATCCAAACAAAGCCAAACTCGGTATCGTTTGAAAAATAGCTGTTATCCCAATAATTGGTTCTGCAACTCTTTTTTGTCTAGAAATAAAAATCCCAAGCGGAATTGCAATGACAGTAGCAATTAGAATTGAAACAAGAGATAAGAATAAATGCTGCTGCAATCCTATTAAAATTTCAGGCCACCGGTTAACTAGAGTTTCAAGTAAATTATTCATCACCCTTACCCCCTTCAAGAGGTTTTTGTGCGGTGATGTTTAATCCAGCAAGTCCCCTCATCATTGTCGCACGCGTGATGATTCCTAAAAGTTTCCCATCTTCTAATACAGGAATCATGTTTACATGATTGGTCGCAAAAATTTCTGCCACTTCTGTATACGATGCATCTGGTGTGAGCGTGGTAATTTCTTTCTCCATTAGATCTCCAACTGTCTTATCTTCTTCCGCATAATGTCTTTCGATGCTTTCAAGTGTAATAATGCCAAGCAGCTTATTTTGCTGGTCGGTAATAAGAAGGCTGTCTACCCCATAACGTTTCATCATTTTCAAAGCTTCAGCAAGCCCTCTCGAATGTTTCGATGTAATAGGGTGCTTTCTCATCAGATCAATCGCTTCAGGCATGGCAGCCTCTGAAGAGAGCCTGTTCTCTCCAATAAACCCTTTAACAAAATCATTAGCAGGATGACGAAGAATTCGTTCAGGCGTATCGAACTGAATGATTTCCCCTTTATTTAAAATTGCGATCCGGTCTGCAATCTTAATCGCTTCATCCATATCATGCGTTACAAATACGATCGTTTTCTTAATCGTATCCTGCAATTTAACAAGTTCATCTTGAAGCTGTTCTCTGCTGATAGGATCAAGTGCTGAGAACGGTTCATCCATCAAGATGATAGGAGGCTCGGCTGCCAGGGCACGAATAACTCCTATACGCTGCTGCTGACCGCCGCTTAGCTCAGAAGGATAGCGTTTTCTGAAGGTTTTAGGATCTAAACCTACTAAATCAAGCAATTCATCTACTCTGCCATCATATTTTTCTTTCTCCCAGCCTTTTAAGCGCGGAACGAGAGAAATATTGTCTTCAATCGTCATGTGAGGCAGAAGTCCGATCTGCTGAATCACGTATCCGATATTCCTTCTCAGCTCAACGGGGTTTTGGTTTGCAATGTCCTCATCATCAATTAAAATTGTTCCCTTTGATGGTTCTATCAAACGGTTTATCATTCGCATGGTTGTTGTTTTACCACAACCACTAGGCCCGATTAACGCGACTAACTCCCCTTGTTTTACCTGAAAGTCAATGTTCTTCAAAGCCTCAAAACCGTCAGGGAACGTTTTCCCTACGTTTTTGAAAGTAATCAAGTGCGGTTCTCTCCTTTACGTAAAATAAGCTGCATCCATTAGAATGTCCAATTATTATCTTTCCCTTGCTTGCTTGCTTAAAAACCACTTTTTTAAGGCTGTTCGTAAAAATTCGCTGCAAATTGGAAGTGGTTGATTTCCTTTCCAGGCTGCTCACTTTCTGCGAGTGGTGCGGTGTGTCCGCGTGATTCTCGACCTTGCACTTCAATCAGACTTCCAATAAAACCCATTTCCTAGGTTTTACGGTACGTGTTCTTTTATTTATTACACGTTCGCTCAAAATTCTCGTTTTTCGCTCAAAATGTCTGAGTTACGCTCAAATCAGTACTAGTTCCGCTCAAAAAAGTTCCTGACCGCTCAACTTTTCCCACCTGCGCTCAAAACAAGGTTTTACTTCTTCAACCAAACCTTTTTTCCAAAGATACAACCCTTATTCTCTTACATAATTTCAATGAAACTTTTAAAACTAGAGACGATCATTCAGTTTTTCTTTGCAGAAGGCCTAATTGTGGACAGAAATCACTCCATTTAAATAACCGTTTAAATCCTAATGTCCTTCCCATTCCTAACAACCTACCTACACATGTATTCGTACAAAAAAACACTTGGATTTACGTCTCCAAGTGTTTTTCTTACAAACCTAAGCTGCAAGCTCATCTGTTTGTCTATTCTTTTTTCTAATATGAGCTGAAAAATAAGCCCATGTTCCCACCATGCATAGAACCATAAATCCTGCTAATACCCATACGTTGAAAATAAAACTGTTCATGTCTCCGCTTGAGATTACTGCTTTAAAGCCTGATACAGAGTAAGTCATCGGAAGCCATGTGTTGAAGATTTGCAGTCCGTCTGGGATAAGTTCCAGCGGGAATGTACCTGCACTCGTAGTCAGCTGAAGAATCAAAATAATAATCGCAGCAAATCGTCCAGGATCCCCTAAAACGGTTACGAGCAATTGAACAAGTGCTAAAAACGTAAGACTTGTGATTACGCTAAGTCCGATAAACGCAGACAGATCGCTTACTTCGATATTCAAACCGAATAGCAGCACTGCATCAGCAATCAATGCTTGAACAACACCAACTGCAGCTAAAAATGAAAACTTGCTCGCAAACCATCCAAAACCTGAACGCGGTTCTCCTGCTTTATCACGCAATGGGAACACAATCGACATCAATAATGCACCGACAAATAAACCTAACGATAAGAAATAAGGAGCAAAACCAGTCCCGTAGTTCGGTACATCAGAGAAGCTTTTTGTTTTTACCGAAACAGGGTTGGCGATTCGTTCAAACATTTCACTATCTGGATCAAGCTCGCCTGTTTTGTCTGTTGCTTCACTCAATTTAGAAGATAATTGCCCGCTGCCTTCAAGGAGTTTTTGTTCCCCCTCATGAATTTCGTTTACATGACCTGTTACCTCTTGCCAGCCTGAAGATACAGTTGCCGTTCCATCTACAATCTTGCCGCTAGCTGCAAGTAATTGTTGTGAGCCAGCCGCCGCTTCACCTAGTTTGGATTGAAATGTTTCCGTTCCTGCGTTTACTCTAGCCTGGCCTCTCGCAAGCTGGTCAACGCCATCCTCCAATTTCGACTGTCCATTATGCAGCTGTTCTGCCCCTTGTGCCACAGCGGTTTGTGAATCGCTTAATTTTTTGGCACCAGCTGATAGTTCATTGGCTCCCCCTGCAATTTTGCCGGATGCAGCCGTTAAGCCGTCCAGCCCATTATTCACACCACCGCTAATAGCGGCAAGTTGTTTTAATGCAGATGCTATTTCTTCATCAGACATGCTGCTTTGATTTTGAATTAAGTTGTTGATCTGTTGTTCAACCTGTTTTGAACCTGCAGCAGCCTTTTGAGCTCCTGCGTTCCATTCGTTCACAGAACTTGCTAAACTGCCAGCACCCGCTGAAAGCTTTTCAGCTCCGCCTTTTAAAGCAAAACTTCCTTCCTTAATCTTCTCAGAACCCGCTGTCGCTTGACTGAGTCCGCTTTTTAATGATTGTGCTCCTGTGTTGAGCTCTCCTGTACCAGCAGCTAACTTTTTATGTGCAGCAAGCAATTGATCCATGCCGCTCTCAAACTCCGTCATTTTAGAATTAAATAAAGCTGCCCCGCTTTCTAATTCTTTAATCTGAGGAGTTTTTTCAGTCATTCCCGCTGCAAGCTCACCACTTCCAGAAGACGCCTTTTTTAAGCCGACTGTCACTTGATTTGATCCATCAGCCGCTTGTTCCAAACCTCCAGCAAGCTGCTCAACCTGACCAAACATCACTTCAGCATACGTTTTTGTCAGCTCATTTGAGAGACTTTCCTTCATCTTATCAACAGCTGTACCTCCGATTTGCGCAGCAAGAAAGTTGAAACCGGCATTTGGTGTGTAGATGAGTTCCGGCTTATCTTTTTCATTTCCTGATAACGATGTCGCTTTCTCGGAAAAATTCTCAGGGATCTCGATCATCATGTAATAATCATTATTTTCAAGCCCTTGCCTAGCTTCATTCTCGCCGACGAACTTCCACTCAAACTGCGGCTTTTCTTTCAGCTTTCTTACAAACTCATCCCCTACATCAAGGTTGTCTCCGTTATATTCATAACCTTCATCAAGGTTAACGACTGCAACCGGCAGATCCTCCATCTGGTCATATGGATCCCAAAACGCCCATAAGAACATTCCGGTATACAGCACGGGTATAAAAAGAACCGCAAAGACTGGTATCGCTATCTTCTTGTTCGAAAATACCGCTTTAAACTGAGCACCTATACTCTTTAACAAATGATTTCACTCCTTATTAAATACCGGTTGACCATTTTAGTCATTCGGTCAATTTGCTATAAAAAAAAGACCTCGTTCAGCCTTCTTTCTTCTGAAAATGACCAAAATCGAATTCTGGTCACAAATAAATCTATCACGTTTTATTTATTTCTGCAACATCATACTTCTTTTCGAAGCCCATCCATAACGAACATTTCAAGAACTTCGAGCATCTTTTCTTTTTGGATCGCGGGATTATCCCTTTCCCAATCAAAAATAAGAGCCAGGTACAGTTTGACCATCATAAATGCCACGATATCTGTAGGACAGTCCTTGATTTCACCTTTTTCAATCGCTTTATCCAGTTCCCTTTGAACAAAACTCAGTACCGCTTTTTCGATTCTTTGCAGGGCATCCGTTACAGGTGATGTATTCATTTCTTTTACTTCCTGTGAAAGTTTTACAGCTAATTGATGCGTTTTTCGGAACTCAATCACTTCATATAAGGCATAATGCAGATTTTCATAAAATGGCCGGTCTTCTTTAATCGCCTTTGAAGCTGCAATCTTTGTTTCTTTTACTAGGTTCGTAATAATCTCAGAAAACAGCTCTTCTTTATTTGCGAAAAAAGTGTAGATGGTCCCTTTGCCTACATTCGCAATTTTCGCGATCTGGTCAACCGTACTCGCCTTATAGCCAAACATTGAAAAGGAACGTTCAGCTGCTTCTAATATGCTTTGTCTCCGATCCATTACATTACCACCTCTTTTTGCAGCTGATCAGAATTCGTACTTAACGGCAGAGTTAAAAGCACTCTAGTACCTTCATTCAACTCACTTTCATAGCGGAGTTTCCCGCTCATATCTTTAATCAGTTTAAAGGTTACCATCATACCTAAACCTGTCCCTTTTGCTTTCGTTGTATAAAACGGAAGACCAATCTGCTCAAGCTCTTTTTCAGTCATTCCTTTTCCATTATCCTCAATCGCAATAGTTATATATTTTTTGGTAACTTTATATTTATAGATATTGATAGTACCTGCATGATCAATTGCTTCAATTCCGTTCTTAATAATGTTTATGAGTCCTTGTTTGAGTTTCGGTTCGTCTGTACAGATCAAGTATGATCCAATCTCTCTTAAAGACACTTCCACATTGTGTATTGATCCATACGGAGCGGTAATTGAAACTACATCAATTAAAATGGTTTCGACATCGATACTTTCCAGTTTGGGAATATCGGGTTTCACCATTGATAAGTAATCTGTAATGATTTTATTCGTCCGGTCCAGCTCCTCAATTAGTAACGGGGAATGCTCTTTCAATTTTTCATCACTTGTTGTACTTCCCAAAAACTGAATCATACCTCGGATGGTTGTCATCGGATTTCTGACTTCATGTGCGATCGCTGCTGCCATTTGGCCAGCAACCGCTAATTTATCCAGATAAACCGTTTCTTTTAATTGCATATTGATCTTAACAAGCCTCTCGATAAGAAAAATACAAGAAAAGAAAGCGATAAGAAAACTTGAAAAATAAACAAGATAAAAATCGATTGTTAAAAATTCCAGATACGAGTGGATGAACAAGATATAAAATAAAGTATAGATAACAGCTATATAGATCGCTGAAACCCACCTGCGTTTATCTTCGTCAAAGAATCCTTGATAAATTAATGCAACCACATAAGCTAGCAAAGTTAATACGACACCGAGCCATGCAAAGTCCCCGCCCATACCGCTTCTTGCAACTATAACAAACAAAGAACAGATGGCTCCGGGCAGCCAGCCAGCATAAAGGGTCACTATCATAATAGGTACATTTCTGAGGTCAAAAAAAGAATCTTTAAGCGTTTCAATCGGGAACATCATACAAACGAGAGCGCCTATTCCGCTTATTACCCCAAAAATAACCTTGTTTTTCAAGCTTGGTATTACACCTGGGTGAAGAGGGAAGAACATATTCAAGAGGTGAGTAAACGAGAAAACGATTGCAATATTAACGAATAATGGTTCAATAAATGCTTGCATGATGCTCCCCCTTCCCTTTTTTCTTTCTTCAGTATAGCAGAATCATTCTACAAGAAAATAAGAAAAACGACAAACTTATCCATTTGCCGTTTAACAAAGATTATAGAATTTGTTCTTTTATTTGGTAAAAAGAGATTCAACAGCTCTTTTTGCTGAATTCACACAATCCGGAAGTCCCACACCATCATACGGAGCACCTGCAAGAAGTACACCTGGGAGCTCTTTTTCAAATGTCCCTCTAAGCTGTTTCACGTATTCTTTATGCCCCACTTCGTACTGCGGCATCGAATCGATCATACGGGAAACATAATATTTTTCAGGCTTTTCAACTACACCCATTATCTTTTTAAGATCATCCAAAACTTTGTTCAAAATCACTTCATCTGACTCATGAACGATTCCCTGGTCATCAGCCCGGCCAACATAGCATCTTAGAAGTACCTTACCTTTAGGTGTCGTATGCGGCCATTTGCGGCTTGTCCAAGTACATGCTGTGATAGAAGTTTTCTCGCTTTTTGCGATAACAAATCCGGTACCATCTAATGAAAATGATACTTCATCTTCATTAAATTCCATCGCAACTGTTGCAACAGATGTAGGTTTCGTTTTATGAAAATCTGCCGGAAACAGCTTTTCGTTAAATAATTTTTTCGTGACTGCATAAGGCGTGGTTACGATCACGTGGTCAGCAGCTAAAATTGACCCATCTTCCATTTTAACAGAGTAAGTCCCGTCTTCTAAACGCTCTACAGATTCAGCTTTCACACCTGTTTTTATATGTTCTTCAGGGAGAGATGCTTTAAGAGCTGATACAAAAGAGGACAGCCCGTTTTTAAATGTTAAGAATGCGCCTTTTTTCTTTTCCGTTTTCTGAGTTTTCACAAGCTTTGGCTGTGATTTTTTCATGCCAACAATTAAACTTCTATGCTTTTTTTCTGTTTCAACAAATTGAGGAAAAGTAGACTGCAAGCTTAATTGATCGATCTTACCAGCATAGATTCCTGACAGCAATGGTTCGATCAGACGGTCTACTACTTCATCACCAAGACGTCTTCTAAAAAAGTGCCCCACCGATATATCTTTACTAGAATCTGAACGCTTAGGAAGGACAAGGTCAAAAACTGCTCTCGTTTTTCCAAAAATTGAAAAGAGCGGAGTGAATACAAACGGCATTACTTTTGTCGGAACACCCATTACCGCTCCCTCCGGAATAGGATGCAATCTCATATTATGCAAAATATAAGCTTGTCCTGTTTCATTGGAAACCAGTTCTTTTTCAAGACCAACCTCTTTAGCCAGTTCGGTCATTACCGTTTTTCGAGCCAGATAGGAATCCGGCCCCCGCTCGATTACAAATCCATTTTCCTTGATCGTTTCAATCTTTCCGCCAAGCCTGCTGCTGCTTTCAAGCAATGTAAATGTTACAAGCTTCCCTGTTTCTTTTGCATACTTTTGCACATAAAAGGCAGCGGCTAAACCTGTAATGCCGCCGCCTAAAATGATCACGTGCTTTCGCTCGCTCATCTGATTCACATTCTTTCTTTTGCTAGTGCTTTTTCAACTGTTGTTGCCAGACAGTCAATAAATTCAGGTTTTGCATTTGGCATTTCAGGTCGGTAATAGTTAACGCCTAATTCGTCCGTTACTACTTTGCACTCATAGTCATTGTCATACAGAACCTCTAAGTGATCTGCAACAAATCCTACAGGGCAATAGATGAAATGCTTGTAGCCTTGTTCATTGTAAAGGTCACGTGTAAGATCCTGAACATCTGGTCCAATCCATGGCTCCGGCGTATTTCCTGCACTTTGCCATCCGATTGTATAATGGGGAACGCTGGCTTCTTTCGCGATCAAATCAGCTGTTTCCTGCAATTGAACCGGGTAGGGATCTCCCATTTGTAAAATTTTCTCTGGAAGACTGTGTGCAGAAAAGATAACAACCGTTTTGTCATGTTCGCCTTCAGGAATGTTATTAAACGTTCGTTTAATTCCTTCTGCCCAGTATTGAATATACTTAGGCTCGTCATACCAGCTGTCAATTGTAACAAAATCAGGACCGCCGATTTTCGCTGACTCTTCTACTGCACGTCCGTTGTAAGATTTAACACTGAACGTAGAATAATGCGGAGCAAGTACAAGAGTTACAGCCTCCTCGATACCATTTTCTTTCATCTGCTGAACAGCATCTTCAATGAAAGGATCGATATGCTTCAAACCTAGGTAGCTTTTAAACTCCTGGTCTGGATAACGGCGATTCATTTCTTCTTCTAGTTTTTGTGCCTGATCTTCCGTAATTTTTGCTAATGGAGATATTCCGCCGATCTGCTCGTATCTTTCCGTCAGTTCCTGAAGCTGTTCAGGGGAAGGTTTGCGGCCTCGTCTAATGTGTGTGTAATAGCTCTCAACTTCATCCAGGCTTCTTGGGGTTCCATATGCCATTACGAGTATTCCGGTTTTCTTCTTTGTCACTTTAATCACCCTAGTTTTTTAGACGTGTATTCATGGACAAAGGTGGTTAATTGTTTCAATGTTGCGATGTTGACCTCAGGGAAAATACCTTTACCTACATTAAAGATAAATCCTGGCTCTTCCATACCTTCATCCAAAATTTCTTTCGTTCTTGCTTCGATAACTTCCCAAGGAGCAAGCAGAAGTGAAGGATCCAAGTTTCCTTGCAGCGCCTTCGTAACACCCATCTGACGCGCTTCTCTTGGTGACAATCTCCAGTCAAGTCCAATAACATCGATAGGAAGTTCGTTCCACTCCATCACGAGATGCCGTGCGCCTGTTCCGTAAAGGATCAATGGAACACCTTCTCTGCGAAGTTCTGAGAAGATTCGCTCCATAACAGGCATAATATACTTTGCGTAATCCTGTTGATTTAAAGCTCCCACCCAAGAATCAAAAATTTGAAAAGCTTGAGCTCCGGCTTTAATCTGAGCTTTTGCATAAGCGATCGTCATGTCTCCAAGCTTGTCCATCAGCATGAACCAGCTCTCTGGATCAGAGAACATAAGCTGCTTTGTTTTATGGTAATCACGTGAAGGACCCCCTTCAACCATATAGCTTGCAAGCGTAAATGGAGCACCTGCAAAAGTTATGAGGGGAACTTCCAATTGCTGACGCAAAATTTTAATCGTTTCAAGTACATATGGAACATCCTTCTCAGGGTTGATCGTTCCAAGTCTTTCAACAGCCTCGCGTGTTCTTACAGGATTATCAATAACAGGTCCAACACCTGGCTTGATCTCTACATCTACCCCGATTGCAGGAACTGGCGACATAATATCTTTGTAAAGAATCGCTGCATCAACACCGTGCTGATCAACCGGCAGCTTTGTAACGCCTGCGCACATCTCAGGTCTGTGAGTGATATCAAACAGTGAATACTTCTCCTTCAATTTACGGTACTCAGGCTGAGAACGGCCCGCCTGTCTCATGTACCATACAGGAATATGTGAATTTTTCTCCTTACGACACGCCTTTAAAAACTCTTCATTCATTGTCAAAACGTACACACCTTTCTATCAAGACCAAAAGCTGCAGCACTATTGTTATCTCCTAGCTGCTGAAACTTAAAACCTTTAAACGTCAATATCCATACACATTGTAAGGGAATTCATAATAAAAGTATAGGCTGAAAGCTCAATTGTCATCATTTTGGCAAATTGCCATTGTCACCCGGTGGTTTATCCTTGATAAAGGAACCTCTTAACCTGTGAACTAGGCATAATTAAAAAATTCAGCTCTTTTCACAAGGTTGTTTTCGCAAACTTTGTTGCTCTTGTAAGTAGTTGATTTCCGCTCCAGGTTGCTTCGCTTTCCGCGGGGCGTGCGGTGAGCCTTCTCGACGCTATGCGCATTTAGGAGTCTCACATTCAAAGGAGCTTATGTGCTCCTACGTCTACAAGCAAATTCGACGAAGGATGTTCCTCGTCGCATGCCTTGCAAGAAGTATATTCAGGTGGCTGGCACGCAGGAGTCTCGCACCTTGAACTCCAATCAACTTGTCAAATGAAGAGATTGGACATACGAAAGCAACAAACTTTTAGAAAAGACCCTTTCACAAAATCTCACACCCGCTGTCTATCCTCTTCCTCTATTACCTTAGTTGTATGCCAGCACTATTACTTCAGGCTAAAAATTTTAAGATAAAGCACTATCTTTCAGGAATTCCATTGACTCATTTTGAGGACAATTGTTTAATGACTGTAATAAAAGTCAGAAAATTCCGTTAAGGGGTGTGTACAATGTCTATCAACAAAAAAACAATTACCGGCTCAGCCGTATGTTCTGCTTTACTTTTATCACAGTTATTCCCAGCCAGTGATCTCCCCGTGAATGCTCTTTCATCAAATGAACTGACCAACGAACATAATCACGAGAATTTTGATATCCGTAAAAATTTATCTGCAGTACTTCCTGATCATTCACAAATAGAAGCAGCAAATTCATTTATTCAAGAAACAGGCACCGGAACAAAAATCTCCTGGAATTCAACTTTTGGCACACCTTCTTTTATCTCAAAAAACAAAGGATACTTAACTCCTCCATCCAGTTATAACAGTGAGACTATTGCTCGAAACTGGCTCAAAGAGAATTCACAAATGTTCGGACTCTCTTCCAATCAAGCAGACTCCCTTTCAGTTATAAAGAACCATTCTATTCCTGGCAGCGGTCTTCAAACGGTTGTTTTTCAGCAAACTTTCTCTGGGATTGAATCCGCAAACGGCGGACGGATCATAATTTCTGTCAATAAAGATGGACGTATTCTTTCTGTTGCATCAAATGCTTCAAATGCGTCAGAAATGGATGAAGCACATACACTCTCAAGCAAAGATGCACTTCTGTCTGTAGTTAAGGAACATCTTCCTGAATTAAATTATACGCCTGTTTTAAACGGGTCAAATAAAGGCTGGGAAGAATATGCTGGCGGCGATACCCTTCCAACTGTTCAGCGCGTTAAAAAATCAGCGTTTGTCACATCCGATGGTGTAAGACCTGCCTACCGTGTACTTTTTATTGAAAAACTGAACAAAGGTAAAGAAGTTGTTGTTGACGGAGTAACAGGTAAAACTCTTTTTGAACGATCACTTGTTCAAAACCTTGATCCTGAAGGCTTAATTTTTGAAAATTATCCCGGTTCCCCGACAGGCGGCACACAGGTTGTGAAATCCTTAAAAGGTGACCCAGAAGCTTCTCCGCAAGGATGGCTGCTGCCTGCAAATGATGCTGGCGTTACAACACTTGGAAATAATGCGGACACGTATGCAAACTGGAGTAATTTCCTCGTCCCAGAAGGAGCTGGGCTTGTCAGACCAGTAAACCCCCTCGGGCAATTTAAATATCCGTTTAAAAACGCCTGGAACAAAACTGAAGGACAAACCGTTCCCCCATCTTATGCAGAAGATGTAAACAGTGCAGCAACGAATTTGTTCTATCATCACAACTTGTTTCACGATTATTTTTATAAGCTGGGATGGACAGAATCTGCAGGTAATCTTCAAGCGGCGAATTTCGGAAAAGGCGGTATGGAAGGTGACCCTATCCTCGGTCTTGTTCAAGCAGGCGCAACATCAGGAGGAGAACCGACATATACGGGCCGTGACAACGCCTATATGCTTACACTTCCCGATGGTATTCCTGCGTGGAGCGGTATGTTTTTATGGGAGCCGATTAAAGGGGCTTTTGAAGGCGAATATACAGACGGTGATTTTGATGCCGGAATTATATATCACGAATACAGCCATGCTCTCTCCAACCGTTATGTAGCAGGAGGCGAATCTCTGAACAGCCATCAAGCAGGATCCATGGGTGAAGCTTGGGGGGACTGGTTCGGCATGCACTATCTTGTTAAAAAGGGTCTACAAAAAAACCCTGTTGTCGGGGCATATGTAACGGGGAATCAGGAACGTGGGATCCGAAGCTGGGCACTCGATGACGCTCCTCTACAGTTTGGTGACGTTGGGTTTGATATCGTTGGTCCTGAAGTCCACGCTGATGGTGAGATTTGGGCGGCTATTCTTTGGCATGTTAGAGAAAGTTTAATAGCTGAGCTAGGAAAAGAAGAAGGTGAATCTGTCGCAGAACATATCGTCATGGATGCAATGCCAATCTCTGCTCCTGATCCGTCAATGGATGATATGCGAACAGCCATCCTTGCAGCTGACCAAGACAGATACGGCGGAGATCATTATGATCTTTTATGGAAAGCTTTTGCCCAAAGAGGTCTTGGAGCTTCAGCTAAATCTTTATCTGGTGATGATACTGATCCCGTACCATCGTATGACCACCCTGTTTCAGGACAAAATGGTATGCTTGCCGGAAAGATTATAAATTCTTCAACAAAAAAACCAGTAAAAGATGCAAAGATTATTATTGGACAATATGAAGCCCGTACTAGTCCTGTAGCTTTATCAAGTGATACAGGCGGGTTCAGCATGCCTATCGTCTCGGGAACCTATGACATTACCATTCAGGCTCGCGGCTTCGGTTCAACAACATTTAAAAATGTAGCTATTACAGCTGGTGAGATTGAGTCATTAGATGTGAAACTATCACCTAACCTTGCTTCTGCAGCAAACGGAGCTGAAGTAGTATCGGTATCTGATGAAACAGAAACACATCCTGTGAAAAATGCTCTGGATGATACAGAAGCCACCGTGTATGCTTCACAAACAAAAGAAGAAGGTTTTACGGGATCTGAGTTTGTTGTAGATCTTGCAGGAGACAAACCAGCCACCGTTTCAAGTGTCCAAGTAAGTGCATTTAAAGACATTGCAAAAGCACGTTTTTCAGCATTAAAAGACTTTACCGTCCAAACATCGCTTGACGGTGAAAACTGGACTGCTGTTAAAGACGGTGCATTCAACGCTGGAAAGCCTCGTCCTGCAACACCTGACCTGCATTATAAAACGTTCGATTTGGCTGAACCGGTAAAAGCAAACTTTATTAAGTTCATTGCTAATAATGCTCAAGATAATTCTCTCGGCCATGTTCAGGTTGCCGAAGTTCAAGTTTTTGCAGAACGGTCATCAAAAGTTAAGGCATTGCCTCCTGTTGTTACAGAACCATTTAAAAGTGAAGGGGTAATCCAGGCAGGCAACCCGGCAACAGGAATCGGAAGCTTAGCTGACTTGGACGCGACAGGAAGTGTAACACAGAACGAATTCGTTTCGACCCAAAACCCTGAACCGGCATCACAAGGTGTAGATGGATATGTAGTAAGTCTTCCTGAACAATATCGTGATGGATTGCATAACTTATCTGTCACAGGTCCTGATGATGGGGCACATGATCTTGATGTTTATTTCTATGATTCATCATTCAATCTGATCGGCAGCATCGCAACAGCGGGGGCGAATGAGACAGGAATTGTCCCTGGTGGTACATCTTATATCTATGTAGGTCTGTATTCCGGTGCAAATGTTCCATTTACACTAGATGTGAAAAGTCCATTTGCGAATTAAATGAAAATACAGTGTGAAAGATGGGCTTCGTACCCATCTTTTTTGTTCGTTTAACAGTTTATGAGCATCACACGGTCCCTGATTAATACGTAGTAAGCTTAATCGCACGTTATTTTCATTAATCGTACATTATTTTTAAAAATCGCACGTTAGCGTGATAGAATCGCACGGTATTTTAATTAAAAACGATTTCCGTCAACTTTCGACAAACGTCCCCTTAATAAAAACTGCAAAAAAAGAAGATGGCACAAAAGCCATCTCCCTTAACTCAATCATCATTCTTCTTTTTCTTCTTGTCTTTCTTCTTTCCATTATTTCCGCGGCTCTCTTTTTTATCATCGTCATCATCACCAAAGCTCGGAAAAAATGAGATCGAAACTGTATTTGAAGGGTGTCCCTCTTCTTTTGTAAGAGGGTTATATGGAACGACATAAAAGTCAGGCAGTGTGAACAAATGCTTGCCTGAAGCAACATATTCTCCCTTTCCTTTTACCGTTTCCAATTTTGTGGATTCCCCATCATTTACAGCATATATTTTATATTGAAGACGCTTGTCCTTAGAAGGTGTCCATTTTAGCTTGACTGATGGCATACCATAGTCACCCATACCAAAATCTGCAGAAAGATCACCAATCACTATCATTTCGATCGGAGGTTCTAAATCCTTCACTCCATCAGGCTTTTTAAACGCTAAACCCTGTTGTGAAGGCATCTCGTTAATCACTTGTTTAAAAAGAAGGGTTGGCTGTGCACTTCCG